>NZ_KB908151.1 GCF_000382345.1 Massilia niastensis DSM 21313 | reverse complement strand
ATGATTATCGAACTGAATGTGTATCGACCCGGCCGAAAGTTCGACCGGGTCACCAAAGCCAAACCGCAACGCTATCCAGAACGCCGACTCCGACGACCGCCATCCCTAACTTAACGGCATTAGACTCTGACCCCAATTGTTTAGATGCCGTAGCGGGTGCGGTAGGCGGCGACGGCGTCCTTGTGCTGGGCGAGTTGCGGGTCGGCGGCTTCGCCCGACAGGTAGCTGAACAGGTCGTCCAGGTTGGCGATCGAGATCACGGGGATGCCGAATTCGCGTGCCACCTCTTGCACGGCGGAGTTGTCGGACAGGGCGCCGTCCTTGCCGGAACGCTCCATGCGGTCCAGCGCGATCAGCACGGCGGCCGGCTCGGCGCCGGCGGCGCGGATCATGTCGACCGACTCGCGCACCGAGGTGCCGGCCGAGATCACGTCGTCCACGATCACGACCTTGCCCGCCAGCTTGGCGCCGACGATCGTGCCGCCCTCGCCGTGGTCCTTCGCTTCCTTGCGGTTGAAGGCGAACGAGGTGTTGCGGCCCTTGCCGGCCAGCGCTACCGCCGTCGCCGAGGCCAGGGTGATGCCCTTGTAGGCCGGGCCGAACAGCATGTCGAACTGTACGCCCGAGTCCAGCAGGGTCTGCGCATAGAACTGCGCCAGCTGGCCCAGCGTCGCGCCGTCATGGAACAGGCCGGCGTTGAAGAAGTACGGCGACTGGCGCCCCGCCTTCGTGGTGAACTCGCCGAACCTCAGCACTCCCGTCGAGACCGAAAAAGCGATAAACTCTTGGCGCAAATTGTTCACGGTTAACCCCTTCAGATAAAAAGTGGCCGTATTTTAATCCGCGGGCCCGGCCAGCGCCATCGCCACGCCCCGCTCTTCCATCCGTTCCCATGCCAAGAATTATCTCCGCCAACCTCAACGGCATCCGCTCCGCCCACAAGAAAGGCTTCTTCACCTGGCTGGCCAACCAGTCCGCTGACTTCGTCTGCGTCCAGGAGCTCAAGGCCCAGGAAGCCGACATGACCGAGGAGTTCCTGCGCCCGCACGGCTACCACGGCCATTTCCACTACGCCGAGAAGAAAGGCTATTCCGGCACCGGCGTCTACAGCCGCACCGCGCCGGACAACAAGCGCATCGGCTTCGGCTGCCTCGAATTCGACGCCGAAGGCCGCTATACCCGTTGTGACTTCGGCAACCTGACCATCATCTCGGTGTATTGCCCGTCCGGCTCGTCCTCGCCGGAACGCCAGCTCGCCAAGTTCCGCTTCATGGAAGTCTTCCTGCCGCACCTGCAGGAACTCAAGGCCGAGGGCCGCGAAGTCGTCATCTGCGGCGACTGGAATATCGCCCACAAGGAAATCGACCTCAAGAACTGGAAGAGCAACCAGAAGAATTCGGGCTTCCTGCCGGAAGAGCGCGCATGGATGACCCGCATCTTCGACGAACTCGGCCTCGTCGACGTGCACCGCGGCATCAACCAGGAAGCGGAACAGTACACCTGGTGGAGCAACCGCGGCCAGGCCTGGGCCAAGAACGTGGGCTGGCGCATCGACTACCACGTCGCCACCCCGGGCATCGCATCCACCGCCAGGGCCGTGTCGATCTACAAGGACGAGCGTTTCTCCGACCACGCGCCCCTGATCATCGACTACGCGCTGTAATCCGCGCGCCCCGGGCCACGCCTCCCCTGTCGCAGGGGAGGCGTTGTCATTTCAGGGCCGGCCAGTCCAGCGCGCGTTCGCTGGAAAAGCTGCGCTCCCGGCCGCTCAGGGGATCGGGGAAGGACACGGTGCGCGCCAGCAGCTGCAGCGGCGCGCTGAAGTCGTCGCCCTTGCACGGCAGCGCCACCGGATAGAAGGCGTCGTTCAGGATCGGCGCGCCGAGCGCGGACATGTGCAGGCGCAGCTGGTGCTTGCGGCCGGTGTGCGGATGCAGCCGGTAGCGCGCGACCGCGCCGCGCCGTTCGATCAGCTCGACCAGGGTTTCCGAATTCGGTTCGCCCGCCACTTCCTCGCTCACGAAGAACTGCTCGGCGTCGACCATCCGGCTGCGGTAGGTGAACGGAAAGCTCCTGCCCTCGAGCGGCGCGGCCAGCGCCTCGTAGACCTTGCGCACCGCCCGCTTCTGGAACAGCGACTGGTAGGCGCCGCGCGTCGCCGGGTTGTGCGAGAAGATCACCACGCCGGCGGTCTCGCGGTCGAGCCGGTGGATCGGCGTCAGGTGCGGCAGGTCATGGCGGCGCTTCAGGCGCACCAGCAGCGTCTCCTTCAGGAAGCGCCCGGTGGGGATGGTCGGCAGGAAGTGCGGCTTGTCGGCGATCAGCAGGTGCTCGTCCTGGAACAGGACCTGTTCCTCGAACGGGATCGGGGCTTCCGGCCGCTCCAGCTCGCGGTAGTACCAGATGCGCATGCCCTGCCGCACATGGCTGTCGGCGCGCAGCGGCTGGCCCCTGGCGTCGACGATCTCGCCGCGCTCCAGGCGCGCCGCCCACGAGGCGGGCGCCACGTCGGGGAAACGCTCGGCCAGGAAGCGCAGCATGCCGCCGGCGCGCGTCTCGGCCAGCCACAGGTAGCTGGGCGAGACGCCGTCGCGGATCGGCAGGGGGACGTAGGCGTTGGCTTCAGCCTGGCGGCCCATCAGTTCAGCGCCACGTTGGTGCGGTAAGGCGGCAGCTTGGCCGCGGTGGTGCCCTTGGTGCGCGCGTACAGCGGGAGCAGCACGTTCAGGTGCGACTCGATGTCCTGGATCCGGGTTTCGCCGCCCGGGTGGGTCGACAGCAGCTCGATCGGGGTGCGCTTGTTCAGGGCCGCCATCTTGCGCCACAGCGCGACGCCGGCGCGCGGGTCGTAGCCGGCGCGCGAGGAGATGTCCAGGCCCACCAGGTCGGCCTCGCGTTCCTCGTCGCGCGAGAACTTCAGCACCAGCATCTGGCCCGCGGTGTTGGCGACCGTGCCGGTGATGTTCGGATCGACCCCGAGGATCCCCGACAGCAGCGCGCCGCCGACGCGCGCGCCGAGCGAAGTCAGGTTCGACTTGGCCATGCGCTCGCGGCCGTGCTCGCGCAGCGCGTGGGCGATCTCGTGGCCCATCACGGCCGCCACTTCATCGTCGGTCAGCTTGAGCGAAGTCAGGATGCCGGTGAAGAAGCCGATCCGCCCGCCCGGCATGCAGAAGGCGTTGACCTGGTCCGACTGGACCACGTTCACCTGCCATTGCCACTGGGTGGCGACCTGGTTCCAGCGCGGCGCATGCGGGATGATGCGCTGCGCGATGGCGCGCAGGCGCTTGACCTCGGGATGCGTGGCCGGGAGCAGCACGCCCTTCTGCTGCGCCTCGCTCATCATGGCCGTGTACTGCTGGGCGGCGGCTTCGTTGACCGCCGCTTCCGGCGCCAGCACGCGCACGCGCGACAGCGGCTTGACGCGGATGCCGTCCTGGACTTCGGTCTGGGCCGCGTCCTGCGCCGGCGCGCAGCCGACCACGCCGAGCAGGGACATGCACAGGACAAGTTGCTTGAGTTTCTTCATCTTCATCATCGATAGGCTGTTTTTGGCAGCACTATCCTCTCAGAAAGTAATCGGGATGAGCAATACGGTAAACGGCCCCATCATCCCGCACGACCTGAGCTGGAACAAGCCGCCAACGCACATAAAGTGTAAGGACGTGTTCACCCAGGCCTGTTTTGCGCAAAAGATCAGGGGGCGTGCCGCACTTTCTTGCGCAGGCGGAACACCGCCAGGCTGCCGCGCAGGTTGGGCAGGAAGCTGACCGGCTTGCCGTCGGCCAGGGCGACGCATTCCAGCACCTCCAGGCCGCACTCTTCCGCCAGTTCCTGGAAGTCGTAGATCGTGGCGCAGCGCACGTTCGGCGTGTCGTACCACTGGTAGGGCAGCGTGCGCGAGACCGGCATGCGGCCCTTGAGCAGCGCCAGCCGGTGCGGCCAGTGGGCGAAGTTCGGGAACGACACGATGGCTTCGTGGCCGACGCGCACGATGTCGCGCAGCAGCGCCTCGACGTGCTGCATCATCTGCAGCGACGACAGGCACAGCACGGTGTCGAAGGAGTTGTCGCCGAACAGGCCAAGGCCCTGCTCCATGTCGTGCTGGATCACGCTGATGCCGCGCCGGGTGCTCTCGAGCACCTTATCGTCGGCGATCTCGATGCCGTAGCCGGTGCAGCGCTTGTCCAGTTCCAGGTAGCGCATCATGGCGCCGTCGCCGCAGCCGACGTCGAGCACGTGCGATCCCTCATTGATCCAGTGCGCGATGAAGGCCAGGTCGGGGCGCAGGGCGATCAGTTCGCTGAAGTTCATGCGGCCTCCTTCCGTGCCGGCGCGTCGGCGGTTCCGACTGCGAGATCGGCTGCGATGCGGTCGTAATACGCGCGCACCACGTTCATGTAGCGCGGATCCTCCAGCAGGAAGGCGTCGTGTCCGTGCGGGGCGTCGATCTCGGCATACGTCACCTTGCGCCGGTTGGTGACCAGGGCCTCGACGATCTCGCGGCTGCGCTCGGGCGAGAAGCGCCAGTCGGTGCTGAACGAGGCGACCAGGAACTGCGCGCGCGTGCCCTCGAGCGCCTTGGCCAGGTCGCCGCCGTGCTCGCGCGCCGGGTCGAAATAGTCGAGCGCCTTGGTGATCAGCAAATAGGTGTTGGCGTCGAAGTATTCCGAGAACTTGTCGCCCTGGTAGCGCAGGTAGGATTCGATCTCGAAGTCGATCCCGAAGTCGAACTTGTAGTCGTCACTCTCGGCGGCGTTGCGCAGCTTGCGGCCGAACTTCTCGGCCATGTCGTCGTTCGACAGGTAGGTGATGTGACCGACCATGCGCGCCACCTTGAGCCCGTTCTTCGGCACCACGCCGTGCTCGTAGAAGTCGCCGCCGCGGTAGTCCGGGTCGGTCAGGATGGCCTGGCGCGCGACGTCGTTGAACGCGATGTTCTGCGCCGACAGCTTGGGCGTGGAGGCGATCACGATGCAGTGGCGCAGGCGCCCGGGGTACATGATGCTCCACGAGAGCGCCTGCATGCCGCCCAGCGAGCCGCCCATCACGGCGGCGAACTGCTCGATGCCGAGGCGGTCGGCCAGGCGCGCCTGGGCCGCGACCCAGTCCTCCACCGTCACCACCGGGAACGCGGCGCCATACGGCTTGCCGGTGGCCGGGTTGGTGTGCATCGGCCCGGTCGAGCCGAAGCAGGAACCGAGGTTGTTGATCCCGATGACGAAGAAGCGGTTGGTGTCGACCGGCTTGCCGGGGCCGACCATGTTGTCCCACCAGCCGGTGCTCTTCGGGCCGGCATAGGTGCCGGCCACGTGGTGCGAGGCGTTGAGCGCGTGGCAGACCAGCACCGCGTTCGACTTGTCGGCGTTGAGCGTGCCATAGGTTTCGTACATCAGCGTGTAATCGCCGATCTGCGCCCCGCTTTGCAGGCGCAGCGGCTCAGGGAAGTGCATCGCCTGAGGTGTGACTATTCCAAGAGATCCCATGAAGCTTCGTGTGTTCTATGTGGTGGTAGACGGGCAGGCCAGGCCGGGCTCCGGCGGGGCCTGCCCGGGAGCCGGCTACAGCGCCTGCAGCTGCTCGACGGCGGTCGCGATCTCGCTCGGTTCCATCGAGCGCAGGATGCGCCGGGTGCGGCTCGTGATCGCGCCCAGGTCGCTGTTCAGGATTTCCTGCTTCACCGACAGCAGCTGCGCCGGGTGCATCGAGAACTCGCGCAGGCCCATGCCCAGCAGCAGGCGGGTCAGCTTGACGTCGCCGGCCATCTCGCCGCACACCGCCACGTCCAGCCCGGCCTTCTGGCCGGTCGCGATGGTCGAGGCGATCAAATGCAGCACCGCCGGGTGCAGCGGATTGTACAGGTGCGCCACCTCGTAGTCGACACGGTCGATCGCCAGGGTGTACTGGATCAGGTCATTGGTCCCGATCGACAGGAAGTCCATGCGCCGCACGAACATCGGCAGCGCCAGCGCCGCGGCCGGGATCTCGATCATCGCGCCGACCTCGATCGCTTCGTCGTACTTGATGTGCTCGTCGCGCAGCTGGGCCTTGGCCTGCTCGATCATGTTCAGGGTCTGGTCGATCTCGAAGGCGTGCGCCAGCATCGGGATCAGCATCCGCACCTTGCCGAACGCGGACGCCCGCAGGATGGCGCGCAGCTGGGTCAGGAACAGCTGCGGCTCGGCCAGGCAGTAGCGGATCGCGCGCAGGCCCAGCGCCGGATTCAGCGCCGTGTGCTCGGTCTGGTCGAGCGGCTTGTCGGCGCCGACGTCGAGGGTGCGGATCGTCACCGGCCGGCCCTTCATCGCGACCACGGCCTTGCGGTACTGCTCGAACTGCTCGTCCTCGCCCGGGATCTGCAGGCCCTGGGCGCCGCGTCCCATGAACAGGAACTCGGAGCGGAACAGGCCGACGCCGACGGCGCCGGCCTCGAGCGCGCCCGCGCAATCGTCCGGCAGCTCGATGTTGGCCATCAGCTTGATCGCGGTCCCGTCCTTGGTGATCGCCGGGGTCTTCTTGAGCTTGAGCAGGCGCTTGCGCGCCTTCATCAGGACGGCCTGGCGCGCCCGGTACTGCCCCATCACCAGCGGGCTCGGGTTGCAGATCACCACGCCGGCGTCGCCGTCGATGATCAGCCAGTCGTCCTGCTCGATCAGGCGCGACGCGTGGCTCAGGCCGACCGCCGCCGGGATGTCGAGGCTGCGCGCGACGATCGCGGTATGCGAGTTCTGGCCGCCGACGTCGGTGACGAAGCCGATGAAGGAGCGGTCGCGGAAGCCCAGCATGTCGGCCGGCGAGATGTCGTGCGCGACCACGATCATCTGCGGCGGCGCCTGGTCCTCGTCGGTGAACGGGGGCGGCACGCTCAGCGCAGTGCCCATCAGGACCTTCAGCACGCGCTCGGCCACCTGCTGGATGTCGTGCTTGCGTTCGCGCAGGTACTCGTCCTCGATCTCGTCGAACTGCGCCGACAGCTCGTCGATCTGGGTCACCAGCGCCCATTCGGCGTTGTAGTGGCGCGAGCGGATGATGTCGAGTGGCGCCTCCGAGATCATCGGATCGGACAGGATCAGCGCATGCACGTCGATGAAGGCGCCCAGCTCCGTGGGGGCGTCCTTCGGCAGGTCGGTCCAGAGGTCCTGCAGGTCGCGGTGCACCTTGGCGATCGCGTCCTGCAGCCGGCGCACCTCGGCCTCGACCTGTTCCTCGGGGACCAGGTAGTGCTTGACGTCGAGCGCGGCCGGCGTGAGCAGGTGCGCGCGGCCGATCGCGATCCCGCGCGATACAGGAATACCATGGAGCGTGAACGATGCCATCGAAGCTCCCGTGTGGCGGCCAATGCCCGGCTCGCGCGGCATTACTCGCCTTCGCCGAACTTGTCGTTGATCAGCCCGCTCAAGGCCGCGACGCAGGCGCCCTCGTCCGGACCGTCCGCCTCCAGCGTAACCCTGGCGCCCTTGCCGGCGGCGAGCATCATGACGCCCATGATCGATTTGGCATTGATCCGGCGGCCGTTACGGGTGAGCCAGACGTCGCTCTGGAATTTCGCGGCCAGCTGGGTGAATTTGGCGGATGCGCGGGCATGCAGGCCCAGCTTGTTGATGATCTCAAGTTCCTGTTGAATCATATTCTCGTTGTCGTTTCACTCGTCAGACCTGCGCCTTTTCCGCCATGGCGCCACGCAATGCATGGGCTGTGCTCAGCCCGCTCCTACCCTGATCCTGTTGTCCACCCTGACCGCTCCGTTCTGGGCCCCGGCCAGCGCCATCTCCACCACCACATCGAGGGTGTCGCGCCGATAAGTGATCGCGCGCAGCAGCATCGGCAGGCTGATGCCGGCGATGATCTCGACATGGCCGGCATCGGCCAGCGAATTGCAGCAGTTGGACGGCGTGCCGCCCTTGATGTCGGTGATGACCAGCACGCCGTCGCCCTCGTCCAGGCGCGCGATCGCAGCCTTGGCCAGGCAGTTGACCTCGGCCAGGTCCTGGTCCGCGGTCACGTCGATCGCCTCGAAGCGCTCGGTCGGGCCGCGAAACACGTGCGCGACCGCCGCGATGAATGCCTGGCCCAGCGGTGCGTGGGTCATCAGCAGGATGCCTACCATGTCAGCTTTCTTTCTGTGCAGCCTTGCGGCTCTGCTGCTCGACGGCATCGATGAACATCGCGGCCACGTCGAAGCCGGTCTGGTCGGTAATCTCCTGGAAGCAGGTCGGGCTCGTCACGTTTACTTCCGTCAGGAAATCACCAATCACATCTAATCCTACCAGCAACAGGCCGCGCTCGGCCAGTACGGGCCCCAGGGTTTCGGCGATTTCACGGTCGCGCTCGGTCAGCGGCTGGGCCACGCCGATGCCGCCGGCGGCCAGGTTGCCCCGCACCTCGTTGCCCTGTGGAATGCGCGCCAGCGCGAACGGCACCGGCTTGCCATCGATGACGAGCACGCGCTTGTCGCCCTTGACGATCGCCGGGATGAATTTTTGCGCCATGATGGTGCGCTTGCCGTTGTCGGTCAGCGTCTCGATCACCGAGCCCAGGTTCATGCCGTCGTCGCGCACGCGGAAGATCCCGGCCCCGCCCATGCCGTCGAGCGGCTTGAGGATCACGTCGCCGTGTTTCTCATGGAAGGCGCGCAGCATGGCCGGGTTCGAGCTGACCAGGGTCGGCGAGGTGAACTGGCTGAACTGGCCGATCGAGAGTTTCTCGTTGTGGTCGCGGATCGCCGACGGGCGGTTGAACACGCGCGCGCCCTGGCGCTCGGCCAGTTCCAGCAGGTAGGTGCCGTACACGTATTCCATGTCGAAGGGCGGGTCCTTGCGCTCGATGACGGCGTCGAACTCCGACAGCTTGACGGTCTCGGCGGGCTCGGGACGGTACCAGGCGTCCGGCTCGCCGGTCAGGTGGATGCGTGTGACCCAGGCGGTGACGACGCCCTCTTCCAGCACCATGTCGCGCTGCTCGAAGGCATAGACGGCATGGCCGCGCCGCGCCGCTTCGCGCATCATGGCGAAGGTCGAATCCTTGTAAATCTTAAAAGTGGATAGCGGGTCGGCAAGAAAAGCGATTTTCATGGGGCGTCCAATTGAGTCGATGCATCGATTTTAGCTGGAAACGCGGAAGCTCGCGGACGAGGCCCGCGCTCACACGAAAATGCCACCCGGCAATTTGCTGCATGTCACAGCACAGCCTTGAGCAACATCAAACCCGCGCCGTCCGTCCCGGGCGAGCATGGCGTCATGGACATCCATCCCGACAAGGCGGAACAGCAACGTATCCAGCATGCCTATCGTGCCTGGCATGGCGGCGCGGCGCTGGCGCGCTATGCCTGGCACCGGCCAGAAATCCTGCAGCAGGAGGCAAGCCGTTCGCGCGCCCTCGCTTCCCTGCTCTCGAGCACCGTGGGCGCCGACCTGTCGCGGCTGCGGGTGCTGGACGTCGGCTGCGGCACCGGGGGCTTCCTGCGCCAGCTGATCGACTGGGGTGCGCATCCGTGCCATCTGACCGGCACCGAACTGCAAGCCGACCGCCTGGAGCAGTCGCGCGCGCGCACGGCACAAGGCGTCACCTGGCGCCTGGGCCCGCCCGACAGCGTCCCCCAGGCCAGTTACGACCTGGTGTCGGCGCAGGCCGTGTTTTCCTCGATCCTCGATGCCGCGCTGCGGCGCGAACTGGCGGCGCAAATGTGGCGCGCCCTGCGTCCCGGCGGCTGGTGCCTGATCTTCGATTTTCGTTATGACAACCCGCGCAACCGCCACGTGCGCAAGGTGACGCGGGGCGAACTGGAGCGCCTGTGGCCGGGCGGCCAGCGCCGCTACCGCAGCCTGCTGCTGGCGCCGCCCATCAGCCGGCTGCTGGCGGGAACGCCCTACCTCGCCTGCGAACTGCTGGCGGCCGTGGCGCCGGTGCTGCGTTCGCACTTCCTGTATATGGTCAGGAAAGATGCCTGAGGGGCGCTGTTGTCAATACACTTCCGGATGCGGATCGGTGCGTTCCAGCTCCAGCGACGCCGCCAGCAGCCCCAGGCGGGCCACGACGCCGTACACGTAGAAGCGGTTCGGCGCCGCCGTGCCCGGCTTGGCCTTGAGGTCCGGCACCGCGTGCTGCTGGGCGAAGGCCAGCGGCACGTACTGCGAGCCCGGCGCGTTCAGGTTCTGGTCGACGCCGCGCTCGGCGTGCACGCGGTAGAAGCCGCCCACCACGTAGCGGTCGATCATGTACACCACCGGTTCGGCCACCGCGTCGTTGATGCTTTCGAAAGTCGGCACGCCTTCCTGGAGGATCATGTCGGTCACGGCCACCCCGCCCTTGATCACCGACAGCTTGCTGCGCTGGGCGCGGCTCAGGTCGCGCACCTCGCTGGCGTCCTTCACGGTCAGCACGCCCATGCCGTAGGTGCCGGCGTCCGGCTTCAGGATCACGAAGGGCTTCTGCTCCTTCATGCCGTATTCCTTGTATTTTTTCTTAATCTTCGACAACAGCATCGACACGCTGTCGGCCAGGGCCTCGGTGCCGATGTCTTCCTGCAAATCGATCTCGCCGACCTTGGCGTGCAGCGGATTGACCATCCAGGGGTCGATGTCGATCAGCTTGCCGAACTTCTTGGCGACTTCGTCGAAGGCCTTGAAATGGTTGCTCTTGCGGCGCAGCGCCCAGCCGGCGTGCAGCGGCGGCAGCAGCGACTGCTCGTGGATGTTTTCCAGGATCGGCGGGATACCGGCGGACAAGTCGTTATTCAGCAGGATCGTGCAGGGGTCGAAGTCGGCCAGGCCCACGCGGCGTCCGTTGGGCGAGCGCACCAGCGGCTCGATCACCAGCATGTTTCCGTCGGGCAGCGCCAGCGGGGTCGGCTCGGTGATGTCCGGCGACAGCGAGCCGAAGCGCACGTGCAGGCCGGTCTGGCGGAAGATCTGCATCAGGCGCGCGACGTTCTGCAGGTACATCGGGTTGCGCGTATGCGTTTCCGGGATCAGGAGCAGGTTGCGCGCGTCCGGACAATACTTGTCGATCGCGGCCATCGCGGCCTGCACCGTCAGCGGCAGCATCTCGGTGGCCAGGTTGTTGAAGCCGCCCGGGAACAGGTTGGTGTCCACCGGGGCCAGCTTGTAGCCGGCGTTGCGCAGGTCGACCGAGCAGTAGAACGGCGGCGTATGCTCCTGCCACTCGAGGCGGAACCAGCGCTCGATGGCGGGCGTGGCCTCGAGGATTTTCTTTTCCAGATCGAGCAAGGGGCCGGTCAGGGCGGTGACGAGATGCGGAACCATGAAAGTGGACGTCCTTGTGGTGGGCTTCTTGAATAAATGTCGGTCGTTAGGTGGGGACGAACGGACCGGTTTAAAGACCGCACGAATTGCAAAGACGAAAAAAAGGCGCCCGCAGGCGCCTTTGGCTGACAACGCTGCGCGGATGTCAGGAATGGTACGCCGATTCTCCGTGGCTGGTAACGTCCAGACCTTCGCGTTCCTGGTCTTCCGGCACGCGCAGGCCGATCACGATATCGACCAGCTTGAAGGCGACGAAGGCCACCAGCGCCGACCAGACGATCGTGATGCCGACAGCCTGGGCCTGCACCCACAGCTGGCCGGCGATCGAGTACTCCGCCTTCGACATCGCGTTGATGGTGTAATCCCAGATGCCCTGGCCGCCGAGCTGCGGCGAAGCGAACACGCCGGTCAGCAGTGCGCCGAGGATGCCGCCGACGCCGTGCACGCCGAACACGTCGAGCGAATCGTCCGCGCCGAGCATGCGCTTCAGGCCATTCACGCCCCACAGGCAGATGATACCAGCCAGCAAGCCGATGACCAAGCCGCCCATCGGACCGACGAAGCCGGCCGCCGGGGTGATCGCCACCAGGCCCGAGACGGCGCCCGAGGCGGCGCCCAGCATCGAAGGCTTGCCCTTGAAGATCCATTCACCGACCACCCACGACACGGTGGCGGCGGCGGTTGCCAGCAGGGTATTGATGAAGGCCAGTGCGGCAATGTCGCCCGCTTCCAGCGCCGAGCCGGCGTTGAAACCGAACCAGCCGACCCACAGCAGCGAGGCGCCGACCATGGTCATGGTCAGCGAATGCGGCGCCATGTGTTCACGGCCGTAGCCGATGCGCTTGCCGATCACGTAGGCGCCCACCAGGCCCGCCACGGCGGCATTGATGTGCACCACGGTGCCGCCCGCGAAGTCGAGCGCGCCATGCTGCCACAGGTAACCGGCGTTCTCGGTGACGGTAGCCAGCGAGGCGGCGTCGGTGATCGCGTCCGGGCCGGCCCAGAACCAGACCATGTGGGCCACCGGCAGGTAACCGAAGGTGAACCAGAGGACAACGAACAGCATCACTGCCGCGAAGCGCGCACGCTCGGCGAAGGCGCCGACGATCAGGCCGCAGGTGATGGCGGCGAAGGTGCCCTGGAAGGCGACGAAGACGAATTCGGGAATCATCGTCTCCTTGCTGAAGGTCGCTGCCATGCTGAAGGTGCCGGCGACCGGATCCCAGATGCCGTTCAGGAACAGGCGGTCGAAGCCGCCGATGAAGGCGTTACCCTGGGTGAAAGCCAGCGAGTAGCCGTACAGGCACCACAGCACGATCACCAGCGAGAAGATCGTGAACACCTGGACCAGCACCGACAGCATGTTCTTGGCGCGCACCAGGCCGCCGTAGAACAGCGCCAGGCCGGGGATCGACATCATGATCACCAGCAGGGTGGCCACGAGCATCCACGCGGTATCCCCCTTGTTGATGGACGGGGCGGCCAGGGCCGGCAGCGCCGTGCCAAAGGCCGCCAGGGCGGCAAGTGCCTTTGTTATCGTCTTGTTCATTCGGTTTCCCCTTACAGTGCTTCGTTGCCGGTCTCGCCGGTACGGATACGGATGACCTGGTTCAGGTCGGCGACGAAGATCTTGCCGTCGCCGATCTTGCCGGTGCGGGCGGCGTTCTGGATGGCGTCGATCACCTGGTCGACTACCGCCTCATCGACTGCCGCCTCGATCTTGATCTTCGGCAGGAAGTCGACCACGTACTCGGCGCCGCGGTACAGTTCGGTATGACCCTTCTGGCGACCGAAGCCCTTCACCTCGGTCACCGTCATCCCCTGGACGTTGATTTCCGACAGCGCTTCGCGCACCTCGTCGAGCTTGAAGGGCTTGATGATGGCGGTAATCATTTTCATGGTTTTGCCTCTTTAACGATCAGAAAGTTTTTGACACGGTCAGCACGGCGGCGGACTTGCCGAGGTTCTTGCCTTCCGGGCTGAGGTAAGCATCGGTGTTCGCCTTGAACCAGGCCAGCGAAACGGCGGCGACGCCGAAGTCCTTGGTCACGCCCACCTTGTAGTCGTTGTAGGACAGCGGGCTGTTGTTGCGCACGCGCTGGCGGCCGGCATGCAGGTTCAGGATGAAGCCGCTGCCGAGTTCGAGGTCGGCGCCGACGTCGATGTAGCCGCTGCGCTTGCTGTTCGTGGTGCCGAACAGGTTGGTGGTGGAATGGGAATACTTGACATAGGCCGGGCCGAAGCCGAGCTTGGCGTAGAGTTCGAAGGTGTTGGCGTTCGGGTCCAGGCCGTAGTCCGGGTACCAGTAGTACAGGCCGCCGACGTCATAGGTGACGGCCTCGGTCAGCTGGCCGCGCTTGCCGCCGTAGACATCCCATTCGACATTGCCATCTCCGCCCAGGTCCTCGGTCCATTTGATGCTGGACGCCCAGGTGCCCACGTACCAGCCGGTCGGGCCGTGCACGTAATCGGCGCCGGCCTGCACGGCCGGGTCGAGGCGGGTTTGCGACAGGCCGCGGTAACGGTAGTCGCTGGTCACGGCCGCGTTGAAGCTCACCTGATGTTCGGCGGGTTGTTCCTGCGCCAGTACCGGCATGCTGGTGATGGCCAGCATGGCCAGACTGACTGCTGCTGCTGCATTGCTTGCATTGCACTTCATAACAAACCCCCTCAGTTTGAACGGTTACTGCCGTTGCGGTTTACAATCCTGTCATTGCACTTCTCTCTTTCATTTAGCAGGATGCGTGCCAGCTCCTAAGCAAGGCAAATGGGCTTGTTTTTTAGTCCAAATGCCCCACCTCAGCTCTGGATGGCCCTATACGGCCGGCCGCCACGCAGGCGGCAGGACGCCACGCACCAATTCAGGCCGTGATGCACCGTTCTGGTGCATAAGGCTGCGACACACGAGGAACCCAGGTATGAACAATAATTTCTTTAATGATTTGCAAGGCAAGATCAACCAGGCGCTGGAAAGTTCGCCGGCCAAGGACATCGAACGCAACGTCAAGGCGATGATGACCCAGGGCTTCTCCAAGCTCGACCTGGTGACCCGGGAGGAATTCGATATCCAGGCCCAGGTGCTGGCCAAGACCCGCTCCCGTCTCGAAGCGCTCGAACTGCGCGTGGTCGAGCTGGAATCGCGCCTGCTGGCCCAGTCCGCGGCGGCGCCCGCAGAGCCCGCTCCGACCATCATCACGCCGCCGAATCTCGACAAGCAGTAAGCTGCTGCGGCGGCATTCATGCTTGGGCGGGAGCGACACATGAATGCAAAAGACGGGACGACCGATGCGCTGGCGCCGCAGGAAGTCTCGCTCGACGTACTGCGTGAAAAATACGCCCGGGGGGAAGAACGCGAGATCGGCGACGTGCGCCGCCGGGTCGCCCGCGCGCTCGCGGCGCTCGAACCGGCCCCCAGGCGCGCCGAGCTGGAACGGCGCTTCCTGTGGGCGCAGGAACAGGGCTTCGTGCCCGCCGGCCGCATCAATTCCGCCGCCGGCCTGGGCCTGCAGGCCACCCTGATCAACTGCTTCGTGCAGCCGGTCGGCGATTCCATCTCCGGCAACGACGACGGCCTGCCCGGCATCTACACCGCACTCAGCGAAGCCGCCGAGACCATGCGCCGCGGCGGCGGCGTGGGCTACGACTTCAGCGCGATCCGCCCGATGGGCAGCAAGGTACGCGGCACCGCCTCGCGCGCCTCCGGTCCCGTCTCTTATATGGAAGTGTTCGACGCTTCCTGCCGCACCGTCGAATCGGCCGGGGCCCGGCGCGGCGCCCAGATGGGGGTGCTGCGCATCGACCATCCCGACATCGAGCGCTTCATCGCCGCCAAGGACCAGGGCGCGCTCACCAACTTCAACATCTCGGTCGGCGTCAGCGACGCCTTCATGGAGGCGGTCGATGCCGACGCCCCCTTCGAGCTGGTGCACAAGGCCGAGCCGGGCCTGGAAGACCAGGCCGCGGGCGCGCATCGACGCGACGACGGGCTGTGGGTCTACCGGCGGGTGGCGGCCCGCGCGCTGTGGGACAAGATCATGCTCTCGACCTACGACCACGCCGAGCCGGGCGTGCTGTTCGTCGACCGCATGAACGCGGAAAACAACCTCTGGTATGCCGAGGAACTGCGCGCCACCAATCCCTGCGGCGAACAGCCCCTGCCCGCCTACGGCTGCTGCGACCTCGGCTCGCTGAACCTGACCGCCTTCGTCGAGGAGCCCTTCAGCGGCCACGCGCGCTTCGATCTCGAGCGCATGCGCGAGGTGGCGGCGGTGGCGGTGCGCATGCTCGACCTGGTGCTGGACGCCACCGAATGGCCGCTGCACCAGCAGGCGGTCGAATCGCGCGCCAAGCGCCGCATCGGCCTCGGCTTCCTGGGCCTGGGCAGCGCGCTGGTCATGCTCGGCCTGCGCTACGATTCAGGCGAAGGCCGCACCCTCGCGGCGAACATCGCCGAAGAACTGCGCGACGCCGCCTATGCCGCATCGGTCGAACTGGCGCGCGAAAAGGGCGCCTTCCCGCTGTTCGACGCCGAGCGCTACCTGCGCGGGCAGTTCGTGCAGCGCCTGCCAGAGCACCTGCGCGAGGAGATCCGCGTGCACGGCATCCGCAACTCGCACCTGCTGTCGATCGCTCCCACCGGCACCATCTCGCTGGCCTTCGCCGACAATGCCTCGAACGGCATCGAGCCGCCCTACTCCTGGACCTACCAGCGCAGGAAGCGCATGGCGGACGGTTCGATGCGCGCCTACGAGGTGGCCGACCACGCCTGGCGCCTGTACCGCCGGCTCGGGCACGACATCGAGGCCGAAGGCCTGCCGCCGCAGTTCGTCACCGCGCTCGAGATGCGCGCCAGCGACCACCTGCGCATGGTGCAGGCGGTCCAGCCCTTCGTCGACACCGCGATCTCGAAGACCGTCAACGTGCCGGAAGACTATCCCTACGACGACTTCCGCAGCCTCTACCTGGACGCCTGGCGCGCCGGCCTGAAGGGACTGGCGACCTACCGGCCCAACACGGTGCTGGGCAGCGTGCTCTCCACCGGCGCGTCGCATAGCGCGTCGCATAGCGCGTCGCATGGCGCGCCGCAGGCCGCCCCGGCGGCGGCGGCGGCGGCGGACGACGATCCGCTGGTCAAGCGCTTCGAGCGGCGTCCGCTGGGCGAGCTGGAGTCGGTCACCTCGAAGATCGAGTACTCGACCCAGGAAGGCCGCACCAGCGCCTATCTCACGGTCAGCTTCATCCGCGCCGAAGGCGCCTGGGAAGGCAGTCCCGTGACGATCGAGCGCCCCTTCGAGTTCTTCATGCCGGGCAACCAGCGCACCGGCGGCCACCAGTGGATCACGGCCTCGATGCGCCTGCTGTCGATGGTGGCGCGCGCCGGCGGTCCGATCGCGCGGGCGCTGGCCGACATGCGCGAAGTGGTGTGGGAAAAGGGGCCGGTGCGCTGCGGCTACCTGACCCGCGAGGATGGCGCCCAGGTCCCGGTCTACCACGACTCGGAAGTGGCGGCGATCGCCTTCATGCTGCAGCGGATCCTGATCCGGCGCGGCTTCCTCGACGCCTGGGGCAACCAGGTGCCGGTGACGGAGCTGGCGCGCCAGTTCGCGGCGCGCGGCGGCGCCGCGCCCATCGAGGCCGAACCGCAGCCCGCCACCCCGGCCGGCGTGCTCCCCACCGTGCAGGGCGCGAAGTGTCCCGAATGCGGCGCGCGGGCGCTGCGCAAGGTCGACGGCTGCACCCGCTGCGGCGAGTGCCACTACGTGGGCGAGTGCGGCTGATTCCAGCGGGGTTCCCGCGGCGGCGCCGACTCGGGCATACTGCCGGGATTGCGAACTTCCATCCAGGCCCGATGAACTACTACGCCCTCAAGCACATCCACATGGGCTTTGCCGTCCTGAGCGGCGCCTTCTTCCTGGTCCGCGGCCTGTGGATGCTGTCCGGCTCCGCGCGCCTGCAGCAGCGCTGGGTCAGGATCGCCCCGCACGTGATCGACACCCTGCTCCTGGCGAGCGCGGTCGGGCTGGCGCTGTGGAGCAGCCAGTACCCGTTCCAGGCGCCGTGGCTGAGCGCCAAAGTGGTGGCGCTGGTGGCCTACATCGTGCTTGGCACGATCGCGCTCAAGCGCGGGCGCACGCCGCAGGTGCGCGCCGCCGCGTTCGTCGCGGCGCTGGCCTGCTTCGGCTACATCGCCGCGGTGGCGGTGACCAGGAACCCGCTCGTCATCGGCTGACCGGGCCCGCGCTGCGGCGCTCCGCGTTGTTGCGGGCCTGGTAGACCTCGCCCATGGCCTTGTACACATAGGGCTTGGGCGCGATGGCGGCGGCCTTGTCCAGGAAGGCGCTGGCGTCGGCCAGCCGGCCCTGGGCGCGCGCGACCAGCGCCAGTCCGTAGTTGCCGTGCTCGCTGGCCGGGATGCGGCGATTCAGCTCGCTGAACAGGCGAATGCTGTCCGCATGGCGCCCGGCTTCCAGGTGCGCTCCCGCGAGCCGGTACAGCAGGTCGCGGTGGGCGCTGTCGGCCAGCTCGTACTCCTCCAGGTTCGCGGCCAGGATGTACTGCTCGGCGTCCAGCAGCTTGTCTTCGTCGAAGGCGCACAGGGCCAGCATCAGGCGCGTGATATCGGGGTCGGTGCGCTGCACTTCCATCGCCAGCTCGCGCGCCCGGACGATGCTCCCGCCCAGGAAGAACGGCGCCTTCAGGTGGAAGCGCAACAGGGACAGGCGCGCGCGGTAGTTGGTCGGATCCAGGCGCACCGCGCGCTCGAACGCGGCGCGGATCGAGCGCGCATTCCCGAGCGAGGCGACGATGCCGCCGCTGCCGGCCTGCGCCGCCAGCACATTGCCGAGCGCTTCGGCGCAGGTGCTGTTGTCCGGGTGGGCCGCCAGGCAGCGTTCGGCCGCACTGCGTGCTTCCGGCAGGCGCCCGGGCGGATCCTGGGCCAGGATCAGGTCGATGGTGCCGACCAGCGCCCCGGCGTCGGTGGGATCGGCGGCAAGCCGCTCGGTGATCGCGCGCACCGCTTCGGCATAGCGCTTCTGGTGCACCAGTTGCACGACCGGATGTGGCGGCGCCGCATAAGACTCGGAGAGCGGTCCGGTAGCCAGCAGCATGGCGCCCCACCATGTTCGGATTTTTGCGTGCATCGCTGTTCCTTCCTCCGCGGTCCAGCCGATGCATCCGGCTACGCGGCAGCATTATCCAGTTTGTATAACCATGAGTTATTTTTTAACCACAACAAATCGTCACACGAAAGTGTCTGTTAGTCAATAATAGATGTGCTGGGGCATGTAATATTTGCGACGGCAGGGCTTGGGGGACGCTCCGCGCCAGGCCGGAATCAAGGTGGGACTGCCTCCAGGGCGTGGCGGGTGTTGGCGAAAAAGCGTGCTCACGCAACGAACTGTTCCGGCATTGCGCCGCTGTCCTTGAAGTCCCGTCCTGCACAGGCAAGAATGGTATGCCGGATGTCCGGCACCAAGGGAGGGAATCATGAGCGGGCAGGAGAACATCGAGCTGGTGAAGCAATGCTACGAGGCCTTCGCACAAGGAGATATCGAGCGGCTGTTGAACTACATGAAGGACGACGTCGATTGGGAATTGCCGCTGGTGGAAGGCGTCCCCTTCTCGGGCAAGCGCCAGGGACGCAATGCGGTCGGTGAGTTTTTCGCGCTGGTGGGCAGCTTCCAGGAGTTGCGCGAATTCCGGCCTGAAGAGTTCACCGCGCAAGGCGACCGGGTGGTGGTCACCGGGCGCTATGCGTGGCTGGTGAAACCGACGGGGACTGAGTTCAGCTGCGAGTGGTGCCACATCTTCCACATCGCCGGCGGAAAATTCTCGAAATTCAAAGAGTTCACCGACACCAACAAGGCCGCGCTGGCCTATGAACTGGTGGCGTCCAATCCCCTGAAAGCGGCGACGCGTCCGGGAGCGGACCAGCCCGCGGCGCACTAGTGGGTCACTTGGCAACGGGAGTGGCCAATAAAAGCGATGGATTTTTGCGCCAGGCTAGGCGCAAACCGCAGCGATAGCTGGCTATCGCGAGGATTTGCAACAACGCCTGGCGCAAAAAGACGCGCTTTTATGCCACGATCGGTTGCCAAGTGACCCACTAGTACCTTCGGCAGCCCGGATGCCGCAAGATCCGGGCCGATCTCTTTTATTCCTGCACACATGATTCCATACCTGGAGACCGAACGCCTGCGCCTCGTCCCGCCCAGCCTGGCGGCGGATGAGCTGTACCAGCGCTTTTATACGGATGCCGCGGCCTCCGCCTTCTATGGAGGCCCCTTGAGCCCGCAAGCCGCCTGGACGCGCCTGGCGGCCGACATCGGTGGCTGGCAGCTGCAGGGTTTCGGCGTCTGGGTCGTGGAGCGGCGCGCGGACGGTGTCCAGCTTGGCGCATGCGGCTTCTGGCAGGGACGCGGATGGCCACGCGAACTGACCTGGTGGCTAGTGCCGGAGGCGCGAGGACAGGGCTACGCGCAAGAGGCATCGCGGGCGGCGATCGCGCAGGCCTACGACGGATTCGGCTGGCGTGCCGTGGAAACCTATATGGCGGATGACAATGCCGCCGCCCGCGCACTGGTACTGCGCCTGGGCGCGGACAAGGTCGACAGGCGGATGTTCCCGGATGGGCAGGAGCGCGACCTGTTCCGTTTCCCTCGTCCTTGACGTCGGACGGCAGCTTGCATGCGGATCCTTGCACCAGTCACCCAAGGACGCACCACGAAGCTGCAACCGGATGGCATCGAGCGCCAGAGGCCAGCACACGGTTGGCAGCGCTCAATCGCGAGGTTACTCGACGATGCACCATCTGGCGAGTCCAGCACTCGCCAGGAGCCCCATGAGCCTCGCCGCCCTGCGCAGCCGGGCCCTCGCCGGCATGGAAGCGCCCGCCGTCAGCGTCGGAGTCCACCTCGCCAATGGCTTGCCGGCAATGGCCAGCACTGGTACGACTGCACCGTACTATGGCAACAGCTCGGGCTGTATCGCCGCTTTCCAGTGTTTTATCAGTGTCGGCGGCCGTTCTTCGCCGCGCGCGATGTAGAGAATGTAAAGATCGTTGGCCGGACTCGACTCGTCCGTAACGGAACCAACACCACGGACCAGATAAAGGAATTGATAGCTGCCCGGCGGTACGTCCACGCGGTATGCATCGGGAAGAAAGCCGGTACAACCCATTACTGCAAGCGAACCTGTCGGCGTATCGAACGATCCCTCAGCGACGTGATCGTATTCGGCGAGCGGCAACTTCGGCAACTCGTCGACGACGTGAATCTCCACCTCTACGTCCACATTGCGCAGCGTTCCCAAGGATACGGCGCTGCTCCCTACAGCGACCATTCGTTCGAGCGCCTCATCAGTCCATAGGGCCGAGAAATCATCGCCCGAGTCCACGTCCATGGCAACGAACTGGAAATAGTCGGCAAACATAGTCAGTCGATGGATTGCATCCACGGTGAGTCTTTCAAAAGTTGTCGACAGATTGCGATTGCCAATCATCGCCGAGCTTGTTCGCCGTCGGCCAGCGGTGGCCAATGCCTGTTCGTGCTCAATCCGGGGTAACCCAGCCACTCTAAGATGTGGCGACCCCTCTACCACCCACGACACCCATGAGTCTAGCAGTCCTGCGCAGCCGCGCGCTCGCCGGCATGGAAGCCCCCGCCGTCAGCGTCGAAGTCCACCTCGCCAATGGCTTGCCAGCCATGGCAATCGCAGGATGGAAAGCACCTATAAGAACTCTACAGGGCTGCGCACGTACCTTCAACGCACCTACCCTGGATTTATACCCGCATGTTCCCCCCGGTTTGGCTAAGCACGAACACGCGTTCCTTCTCTTTTCGCCAACGGAAAACACGCCCGAAACCCGGTGCAAACCGCCTAGGCTGCACTCGGAGATTCCCCCATGACTTCCGGTGTTTACGAATCCAACTTTTCTCGCAAAACCCCTTGACGCACATCCTGATGTGTGCTCAAAACTTGACAAGGAAGGTACTGTAGAGTACAATAGCGGTATGTGGAGATAACGTTGTTCCTCTGTCTCCATTCCAGCTTCATACCCCCGTGTGAAAACAGACTAACGATCCAATCAACAATGGAGGCATTATCATGCGTATCGAAAACGCACGCCCAGAATTCGGCGGACGACTTAAATCGCCGGAATACTACGAACAGGTCAACAGTGTTATTCGTGTACTACGCGAGCACAGTACCCTTCGCGTTATCTCTAACCACTTGAACGCCCAGCTTTTTAAGACGCCGAGCGGAAAAGAATGGAATAGAGAGCGCCTAAGCGCATACCTGAAATCAAACGACATTTACAAAGGAAATTAACTATGACACTACCAGCCCGTAAGCCATTCTCGATCCAGATTATCGAGCCAGCATTCCCAGCTTTCCAGCAAGCCTGCGCATTGATCCGTTCGGGTTACGTGTTCGCACCGGACCTGCCCGTGGAACTAACACCTAACGGTAACGCCATCTTTACGCTTGTCCTGGGTACGCCCGACCATAACGCCGTGAATAAGGCTAACGAAGCTACGGAACACGCCCTCATGCTGGAAGCATCCGCGTACGAACGAGCCGTAGAAGCCCGAGCCAAGATGCTCTTGGATGACTACAAGAAAGAGCAGCTACGCCTACAGGTAGACGCGATGAAGGCCCAGCAGGCGAAGGACATTGCCGCTCTAGAGAAGGCCACAGCCGCCGCTATCGCTAAGATTCAGTAATACCCATCCTCCGGCCTTCCTCCGGTAGGAAGCGCATCAAGGCCAGCCCTGGCCCCAGCATTACAACAATCCGAACCGCAAGCTCATTGGCTCCGCCCTGGTCGCTGATCCTATGCGCTTGCGCGTTTCACTATAACGAAAGAAGAAACCATGATTATCAAGAAAGAATTCATCCCAGGAACATCACGAGCACGCTGCACTTTCGATTCCGGCACCGTCCTAGAAAGCCAACTTGTATTCCTGACTACCGAGCAATGGAAACGCCTACGGGTCCTGGGGGCGCTGCACGATATGCGAATTTCCGCAGTCATCGGTAGGCTCATTGACAATGCGGTGATTGCGGCTAAAACACTCTGAACGTTTTACACTCAAGAATCTATCAAGATTTATAGAGAAATCGCCTCAATCCCTTGATTTTAAAGGGAAAGTCGATCACCGTTACAATAGTATAGGGTAGTAGGTATGTCGAAGACATATTAATAAATACAGTAATATATAAGATAGTATAAAGGAGTAGTAGTTATGCCGAAGGCAACAATTGAATACCCTGACAACATCGTCTGCCGGAACGGCAATGGCGGATGGCATCCCAAAGGGAAGCGTGCTTACCGCAACGCGGTGGAAACAATCATGGAATGCCTCCACACTTACAAGGAATCCCGCCTCTACCATCTGTGCTTTGAAGGCCAGTCGCACAAAGTACAGATGAAGATGCTCAACGGCCTGGTACAGATCGCAGACAGAGCCGGTATTCCTTGCGAGTGGTTTGCTTGCAGGGAAGTAGCCGACCTTACGAAGAAGGCCCACGTTCACGCTTTCGTCATCATCGACGCCAGAAACATCAACCCGGCCAAAGTGTTCAACCAGTTTGATGACGGACAGGTACAGCAGCTATGCGCAAAGCACGGTGTCAAGTTCTCTATCTTCAGCCCGAAGGATGACCTGGGCATCCATGGTAGGAACACGTACATGGCGCTGCCATTCCTTGGCAAAGGCAACAAGCAAACCGCCAAAGGCCAGAGGCGCTTGAAGGACGCACTACATTGGCTCGCCTACGCCTTTAAAGCCCGTAGCAAGCCGAGGAAGGAAGAAGCAGACGGACAAATCTTCCCTGCCTCCCGTCCTAACCGTAAGCGCAAAACCCTGGACGCAACCCAATTGGCCGATTGTTCGGCCCCAGTCCAGACAACCGGAGAAGAGATGCCCTCAACAGCAGACAAGTTCATTGCAGCGAAATACGAAGCAGCGGTAGATGCTGGCTTGGACGTTGAAGCCCTACGGCTCCGGCTCCTGGCCGATGGGATAAAGCGTACGCCGTATCAGATTCTGCACGATCTGGCCCAGTTCGGATTCCCCGACTACGCCAGCCAACACCCAGCGCCACCAAGGCTCACCCTGGCTGAAATTGACAAGCAGCTAGGTCGGGAGGAACGAAAACCTAGCAGAACTGATAGGGCATTCTCCCTTCCGTCCTATCGGTCCAACGAAGCAAGGGGAAACATTCACAGACAAGGAACAACATGAAACAAACGCTAATGCGTAATGCAGCACCAGCCAGTAAGGCGAAGCCAGTACCAGAAGCTCAGACAGCCCCTACAGCAGCTCCAGCAGCTCCAGCAGCCTCAGCAGCTCGACACTGGGCCTTGCCGGACCCCGGCGTATTCGCCTCACAGAAGCCCGTAGCGGTTCCTAGGACGAAGCCTGAAGCGCTCGACATTAGCATGGTAGCGAAACTAGCTAAGATCGCCAGCGCCCCCAAATGACGCTCACGACTCCAAAGGACCTATCAAAGTTAGGGAAGCACTGATTTAATCGGCGCCACTCCACGGCAGCGAGCTCAGCTGGCACAATAGCGCATCCAATGTTGGCATGTACCTGATGAAGCAATCGACCTTTTCCGACGCCGAGTTCGCCCAGAAGAAGAAGCAGACACGACGCGACCGCTTTCTCGCCGAGATCGAGGCCGTGACGCCGTGGGCGACATTGGTCGCCGCGCTGCTGCCGCACTATCCGAAGGGTGATGGGCGGGGCCGTCCGCCAGTTGGACTGGAGCGCATGCTGCGAATGTACATTGCACAGCAATGCTTTG
>NZ_KB908150.1 GCF_000382345.1 Massilia niastensis DSM 21313 | reverse complement strand
CGCCGCCCAGCGACATGCTGATCACGTTCGCGCCCGCCGCGCCGCACTTGTTGGCGGCCGAGGTCAGGGTCGAGGAATAGGCCCAGCCGTCCTTGCCGAACACCTTCACGATGTGCAGCTTGAGCTGCTTGTTCGGGTTGACGCCGACCACGCCGACGCCGCTGTTGTTGATCGCGGCGATGGTGCCCGCCACGTGGGTGCCGTGGTGGTTCTCGTCGGTGTACCACCAGCCGGTGCCGGCGTCGTATTCGCCGGTCACGCTGTTGGCGGACAGGTCTTCATGGTTGCGGTCGTAGCCCGAGTCGATGATGCAGACCTTGCGGTTGCCGGCGCCGGCATCCGACAGCTGGTCGGCCTGGACCAGCTTGATGCCGTACGGGACCAGCTGGCCGCTGGCGTAGGGCGTGCCGGTCGACGGGGAGGTCAGCGCGAAGGGACGGCGCACCACGTCCTCTTCGATGTATTCCACGTTGGGATTGTTCTCCAGTCCCTTGAGCGCGACCGCCGGCACTTCGACGGCCATGGCGTTCATGCCGAAGATTTCATGCTTGACGGAGCCCTTGAGCGCGCCGACCGTGGACTTCAGGAGGGCGGCGGCGCCGGGTTTGAAACTGACGATGATGCGGGTGGTATCGGGAGCAGCCGCCTGGGCGTTGCCGAACATACCGGCAGCCACCAGGGCGGAGAGGCAAATCTTGAGGGACGTCGATGCGCGAGTGTCTTTGCTTACCATGAACCTTCTCCGTAGTGATACTTATTAATGTGCCGCAGCTTATGACCGCGACTTCTTATGTTTCACATACACATGTGCATATGTGTAAATCCAGTGTATTTGGAAAAGTTCTACTCAAGCAATCAATTTCAATCGTGCGCGTGGTGTGTCATAAAACGTACACACTCTTGACAAGGCGCAACATTTTGACGCCGTGATATATTTTTTGGACGGTCGACGACCGTGCGGGCCGGGCATGTGCGAGGGGCCCGGCTTTCTCTGGAGGATGCATGGATTCCACAGCGGCGCGGCGCCTGGTGCTGGTCGTGGACGACGACGCCCTGCTGCGCGAATTCCTGGGCGAAGTGCTGCGCCATGCCGGCTACGACACCCTCGACGCCGGCAGCTCGGCGCAGGCGCTGCGCGCGATCGGGGAGCGTGGCTGCGACGTGGCGCTGGCCATGCTCGACATCGGCTTGCCCGGCATGTCGGGCCTGGAGCTGGCGCGCCTGCTGCGCGAGGAAACCGACATTCCCTTCATGTTCCTGTCCGCCAACGAGGACGCCGCATCGGCGCGCGAAGCCGCGGACGCCGGCGCGGTCGGCTACGTGGTCAAGCCGGTCGACGCGGCGCGCCTGCTGGCCGCCTTCGAGGCGGCGCTGGCGCGCGGCGACGACATCCGGCGCCTGCGGCGCAGCGAAGCGGGCCTCAGCTCGGCGCTGGCGGCGGGCCGCGAGACCAGCATCGCGGTGGGGGTGCTGATGGCGCGCTTCCACATCGGGCGCCAGCTGGCCTTCGACGTGCTGCGCGACCATGCGCGCGCGCAGCGCCGCAAGCTGGGTGAAGTCGCCGAGCAGGTGCTGGCGGCCGAGGAGACCCTCAACGCCGTGCATGCAGCCCTCGCGGAGCGCATGCGCTCACGCTGACGCACGCGTGCGGCCATGCCTTGTTATCATGTCAAACTTGCCGGCGCTGCCACGCGCGCGCCGTGTCCTACCACTCGCGTAACAGGAAGAGAACATGAAGACCAAGGCAGCAATTGCATGGAAGGCGGGCCATCCGCTCACGATCGAGGAAGTCGAGCTTGAAGGCCCGAAGGCCGGCGAGGTGCTGGTTGAAGTCAAGGCCACCGGGATCTGTCATACCGACTACTACACGCTCTCGGGCGCGGACCCGGAAGGCATCTTCCCGGCGATCCTGGGCCATGAAGGCGCCGGCGTGGTCGTCGACGTCGGCCCGGGCGTGACCAGCCTGCGCAAGGACGACCACGTGATTCCGTTGTACACGCCGGAGTGCCGCCAGTGCAAGTTCTGCCTGTCGCAGAAGACCAACCTGTGCCAGGCCATCCGCAGCACCCAGGGCCGCGGCCTGATGCCTGACGCTACCTCCCGATTTTCGCTCGACGGCAAGCCGATCTACCACTACATGGGCACTTCGACCTTCTCGAACTACATCGTGGTGCCCGAGATCGCGCTGGCCAAGGTGCGTTCCGACGCGCCCTTCGACAAGATCTGCTACATCGGCTGCGGCGTCACCACCGGCATCGGCGCCGTGATCTTCACGGCCAAGGTCGAGGCGGGCGCCAACGTGGTGGTGTTCGGCCTGGGCGGCATCGGCCTGAATGTGATCCAGGCGGCCCGTATGGTCGGGGCGGACAGGATCATCGGCGTGGACCTGAACCCGGAACGCGAAGCCATGGCGCGCAAGTTCGGCATGACCCATTTCATCAACCCGACCAAGGTCGAGAACGTGGTCGACACCATCGTCCAGCTGACCGACGGCGGCGCCGACTACAGCTTCGAGTGCGTGGGCAACGTCAACACCATGCGCCAGGCGCTGGAGTGCTGCCACAAGGGCTGGGGCCAGTCGATCATCATCGGCGTGGCGGCGGCCGGCCAGGAGATCTCGACCCGTCCGTTCCAGCTGGTCACGGGCCGCGTCTGGAAGGGCTCGGCCTTCGGCGGCGCGCGCGGCCGCACCGACGTGCCGCGCATCGTCGACTGGTACATGGAAAACAAGATCAACATCGACGACCTGATCACCCACCACCTGCCGCTCGAACGCATCAACGAAGGCTTCGACCTGATGAAGTCGGGCGAGTCGATCCGCTCGGTCGTGGTCTACTGATCCTTTCCGCCGGCGGACCGCGACGGTCCGCGGCAACCCTGCACTGCATCCCGCGCGGCGTCCTGCCGCGCGGCCTTCCTCCTGCCGCCTGTACCGCCGATCCGGCGGCCTGTCGCACCGCGCTGGCCCGTGCGCATCCAACTCCCTAGAGTGCCGAATGGCCGATGTACGGCTCAAAGTAGAAAAAAAGTTCTAGACAAAATTATCTAGACATTTTATTCTGGATCCGACCTGGAGGAGAGTGCATGGCGATGAACGAGATGCTGGCGACGGCGGCGGCCGGCCTGGCCTGGGCCCTGCTCGATTTCGTCTGGCAGGGCGTGCTGGTCGGATGCTCGGCCGCGATCGTGCTGGCGCTGATGCGCGGCGCGCGGCCGCAGGCGCGCCATGCGCTGGCCTGTGCGGCCCTGCTGCTGTGCGCGGCCTTGCCGCTGGCGGGCATGGTGCAGCGCATGGGCGAGCCTGAAGCCCTGACCACCATGCTGCCGCTGTCCGCGGCCGGGGCCGGCGGCGCGCCCGCCGCGGGCATGCCGGTGGCGGCGTTCGACGCCGGCCGGCTGGCCGGCTGGGAAGGCGCGCTGCAGCAGCGCCTGCCGCTGGTGCTGCTGTTCTGGTCCTGCGGCGCCGGGCTGCTGGCCTTGCGCATGGCGCTCGGCCTGCTGTGGGTGCGCAATCGCAGCCGCGCCGGACGCCTGCGTGGCGACCCGTACTGGCAGGCGCGCCTGGATGCGCTGGCGCGGCGCTTCGGCATCGCGCGCCGCGTCACCCTGGGCCTGGTCGACGACCTGGCCAGCCCGGTGACCGCCGGCTGCTGGCGTCCGGTGGTGCTGGTGCCCGCCGCGCTGGTGACGGGCATGCCGCCGCAGCTGCTGGAAGCGCTGCTGGCGCACGAACTGGCGCATGTGCGGCGCTTCGATTACCTGGTCAACCTCGTGCAGGGCGCGATCGAGATCCTGCTGTTCTACCACCCGGCGGTCTGGTGGCTGTCGACGCGGATCCGCGCCGAGCGCGAACAGATTGCAGACGATGTAGCCGCAAGCGAGCTTGGCGAACCGCGGCGCCTGGCGCTTGCATTGTCCGAACTGGACCTGTTCCAGTTCACCCCGCAACTTGCCCCAGCGGCACACGGAGGAAATCTTATGTCTCGCATCAAACGCCTGGTTCGCCCCGAAGCCGAGCCACTGAACTGGAAACTGGCGCTGCCCATCCTCGGCCTGGCCACCTGCGCCGCGCTGTATGCCTGGGCGGCGCCGGTGCAGGCCGCCGCGCCGGCTGCCGCGCCGGCGACCGCGGATGCGCCCGCCGCCCGCAGCGAAGCGCGCGTGGTGCGCGAGGCCGCGCGCGGCGAACCCTATGCGCTGGTGCGTGCGAAGTCCGATGGCATGGACATCAGCGGCAGCAGCGACGACTGGGACGAGGTGCGCGCCGCGAAGAACCGCATCGGCGGCGAGTTCCTCTGGTTCCGCGAAGGCGGCCGCGCCTATGCCATCCAGGATCCGGAGGTGCTGGCCAAGGCGCGCGCCGCCTGGGCGCCGCTCGACAGGCTGAGCGCGCAGATGGACGTGTACGGCAAGGAGATGGACCAGCACGGCAAGAAGATGGAAGCGCTGGGGCGCGAGATGGAGCGCGCCTCGGTGAAGGTGCAGGTCGATCCTGGCCAGTCGCGCGCGATCGAGCAGGGAATGGAGGCGCTCTCGCGCCAGATGGAGGCGCTCGGCAGCCAGCTGGCCGGGGCGCGCGACGAGGCCGAGCGCGAACGCATCCAGGACCGCATGGAAGAGACCGGCGAGCGCATGGCCGCCGCGGGACGCCGGATGTCGGAGGTGCACAACGGCCCGGAAATGCGCAAGGCGCATGCGACCATGGAAGAACTCGGGCGCAAGATGGAAGTCGCCGGCAAGCCGATGGATGCGCTGGGCAAGCGGATGGGCGTGCTCGGCAAGGAAATGGAGCGCGAGAGCAAGGCGGCGGACAAGACCGTGCGCGCACTGATCCGCGACGCGCGCGCCAGGGGGCTGGCGCGTCCGGTGCCGGCCGCGGGCTGAGACAGGCGCGGCGCCGTGCCGATGTAAAAAAAACGCCACCGCAAGGTGGCGTTGTCGTCAGTGGACCGGATCAGTGCTGGGCGATCTTGCCCCGCCATGCACCGGTTTCGGAACCGCGCTTCTCCAGCATGTCCTTGAAGTTCGACAGGTTGGAGCGCGCTTCCATGCGCACTGCGCCGAAGGCGTCGCCGATGGCTTCCAGGGGACCGTCGGGCTCGTAATCCATCTGCAGCGCGATGCGGGTGCAGTTGTCCGAGATCTTGTGGAAGGTGACCACGCCGCCGTTCTTCACGCCGGTGACGCTGCGCCAGGCGATGCGCTTGTCAGGAATCTGTTCGGTGATTTCCGCATCCCATTCCTTCTCTTCACCGGCCACGTTGGCGCGCCAGTGCAGGTGCTTGTCGTCCAGCTGGCGAATCTCGCGGACGCTCTTCATGAATTGCGGGAAATCTTCGAACTGGGTCCACTGGTTGTACGCGGTGCTGACCGGGACATTGACTTCGATCGTCTCGACGATGGACGAGCTGGTGCCTGAGCCCCGGTTTTTCTTCATTTGCTTCGACAGCATCATGCCGCCCACCGCGAGGGCAGCAACGGTAACTACGCGATTCAGCATTTTGGATCTCCTATGGGCAGGGAAGCCGCTCCGCATGCGCAATAAATATCGGCCCGACCCTTTGCATGCGGGTTGTCTGGCTTCATGGTGTTGGTACGACGGGCCCCGCGAACGTGTCGCGAATCTCTGGTTAAAATAAGCGAAAAGACAATCGGGTGGCGCGCGGAAGGCTGGGCTGTCCAGGCTGCCTGGATATGGATGAGCACGCTATTTCACGCGATACAGCGATCTTCCATCACGGAATTCCATCATGTGCCGCCGGCGCGGCGGCCGGGAGGACCCATGAACTTGCAGGGTGGATGCTATTGCGGCGCGGTGCGCTACGAGGCGCAGGGCCGTCCTTTCAACAGTACCTTGTGCCACTGCAGCGATTGCCGCAAGCTGGCGGGTGCGCCCGCGGTGGCCTGGTTCAGTGTCCGGAGGGACGCGTTGCGCTGGACCGGCCGCGAGCCGGTGCGCTTCCGCTCGAGCGGGCACGTCGAACGCAGCTTCTGCCCGGCCTGCGGCAGCACGCTGACTTTCCACGACGACCATTGGCCGGACGAGATCGACATCGCCACGGCCAGCCTCGACGACCCCGAACAGGTGCCGCCCGCCGACCACACCTATGTGCGCAGCCGTCTCGGCTGGATGAAGATGTGCGACGGCTTGCCGGAATACCCGGCCACGCGGGCGGCCGGCAAGGAATGAAGGGGCCGCCGACACCGGCCGCGCCAAGCGGCCGACGGGGCAAGGGAAACGCAATCAGCGGCGGCGCATGCCCTGGTCGCTTGCCTGGGCCTGCATGTGGACCAGGTTGGCTTCGAAGGCCGCCATCTGCAGGCCGACCTGCGTCAGGTCCATGCCCGCGCGTTCGAGTTTCGGAAAGAAGTCATTCTCTTCCTGCTGGACGTGGTCCATCACCATCTTGATCAGTTCGCGCATCAGCCCGTCGGTGCGCTGGTCGTCCAGCGACATGCCCCGCAAGGATGCCAGCATGTCGTCGACCTGCTGGTGATCCTGCTCGAAGTGGGCGATCATGCCCGGGTCGATGGCGCGCACGGCGGGATAGAACACCGATTCTTCCAGCTGCGAGTGCATGTGCAGCGCCTGCAGGATCTGGGTCGCGCACTGCTTCTTCACCTCGGGGTGGTCGCTGTTGAGATATTTGTCGGCCAGCTTGCGGACCAGGTTGTGGTCGCGAATCAGGGCCTCCACCGGACGATCGACCGGGAATGCGCTGCCCCGGCTGCCCGTCCCTGGATTGTTGGAGTCGTTCACGCTTGCCATGGCATCCTCCTTGATGTGCAAGGTTAATCGTAGGCGCCGTCGGGTGCGGCGCCCGGGAAACGATTCAGTCAGGGTAGACGCATTCAGGGCGGGTGCATAGTGACGATTCGATTGAAACGGGAGTGAAGCCGTTCATGTCGGCCGCCTCGGACAGCGCTTCGCCGGGAAGATCGCCAGCGATGTCGATGTGGCAATGCTCGCCAAGGAAAGCGTTCCTTCATGCGCTGAACGGCGCGCAACAGCAGGCGGTGGCGCGGGCCCCGGCGGTATAATGGCCGGATGCAGAATCTCCTCCATAACCTCAATCCCGAACAACTTGCCGCCGTCACCCTGCCTTCGCAGAGTGCGCTGATCCTCGCCGGTGCGGGCTCCGGCAAAACGCGCGTCCTCACCACGCGCATCGCATGGCTGATCCAGACCGGCCAGGTGTCGCCGGCCGGCATCATGGCGGTGACGTTCACGAACAAGGCCGCGAAGGAGATGCTGACCCGCCTCTCGGCGATGTTACCAATTAACACACGCGGCATGTGGATCGGCACCTTCCACGGCCTGTGCAACCGCCTGCTGCGCACGCACTACCGCGACGCGGCGCTGCCGCAGACCTTCCAGATCCTCGATTCGCAGGACCAGCTGTCGCTGATCAAGCGCATGCTGAAGGCGCACAACGTCGACGACGAGAAGTACCCGGCCAAGAACCTGATGTACTTCATCAACAACTCCAAGGAGCAGGGCTTGCGCGCGTCCCAGGTCGAGGCCTACGACCCGATCGAGCGCCGCATGGTCGAGCTGTACGAGTTGTACGACCAGCAATGCCAGCGCGAAGGCGTGGTCGATTTCGCCGAGCTGCTGCTGCGCTCGTACGAACTGCTGGCGCGCAACCAGCCGCTGCGCCACCACTACCAGATGCGTTTCCGTCACATCCTGGTCGACGAGTTCCAGGATACCAACGACCTGCAATACAACCTGCTCAAGCTGCTGGCGGGGCAGGGCGAAAGCGGCGGCGGCGCGCTGTTCGCCGTGGGCGACGACGACCAGAGCATCTACGCCTTCCGCGGCGCCAATGTCGGCAACATGACGGCCTTCGAGCGCGACTTCCAGGTCAGGAACCTGATCAAGCTGGAGCAGAACTACCGCTCGCACGGCCACATCCTCGACAGCGCCAACTTCCTGATCGCGAACAACGCCAAGCGCCTGGGCAAGAACCTGCGCACGGACGCGGGGCAGGGCGAACCGGTGCGCATCTACGAGGCCTCGTCCGACCTGGAAGAGGCGCAGTGGATCATCGAGGAAGCCAAGAGCCTGATGGGCGAAGGCGTGCCGCGCAGCGAGATCGCCATCCTGTACCGCTCGAACGCGCAGAGCCGCGTGATCGAGCACGCGCTGTTCGCGGCCGGCCTGCCGTACACCGTGTACGGCGGCCTGCGCTACTTCCAGCGCGCCGAGGTCAAGCACGCGATCGCCTACCTGCAGCTGATGGACAATCCGCACAACGATTCGGCCTTCCTGCGCGTGGTGAACTTCCCGACGCGCGGCATCGGCGCGCGTTCGATCGAGCAGCTGCAGATGGCGGCCGACTCCTACGGCGTCTCGCTGTACGCCGCGGTGCCCTACATGACCGGCAAGGCCGGCACCTCGCTCGGCGGCTTCGTGAAGCTGGTCGAGGGCGCGCGCTTCGAGACCCAGCAGCTGCCGCTGCCGGAACTGGTGCGCGTGGTGCTCGAGCGCAGCGGCCTGCTGGCGCACTACCAGAACGAGAAGGAAGGCGCCGACCGCATCGAGAACCTGGAGCAGATGGTCAACGCGGCCACCCAGTTCGTGCAGGAAGAAGGTTTCGGCGTCCAGGCCCCGGCCCACCTGGGGCCGCCGGCCCAGGCGCAGGCGGGCGAAGCCCTGCTGGACCAGGACGGCATCGAAGTGCTGGATGGCGGCGCGCCGCTGCCGGCGGTGATGTCGCCGCTGTCGGCCTTCCTCACCCATGCCTCGCTGGAGGCGGGCGACGCCCAGGCCCAGGCCGGGCAGGAAGCGCTGCAGCTGATGACGGTGCACTCGGCCAAGGGCCTGGAATTCGACGCGGTGTTCATCACCGGCCTCGAGGAAGGCCTGTTCCCGCACGAGAGCAGCGCGCGCGAACTCGATGGCGTGGACGAGGAACGGCGCCTGATGTACGTGGCGATCACGCGCGCGCGCCGCCGCCTGTACATGAGCTTTACCCAGCAGCGCATGCTGCACGGCCAGACCCGCTTCAACATGAAGTCGCGCTTCTTCGACGAGTTGCCGGAAGAATCGCTCAAGTGGCTGTCGCCGCGCGTGCAGACCAACTGGTTCTCCAACAGGAAGGCGACGACGGCCTGGGACGATGCGGAATTCCGCAACGGCACCGACAACCGCATCGCGCAAAAGATCACGCAGAAGTCCGGCCATGGCAGCGGCTGGCGGGTGGGCGAGTCGGTGGCGCACGCCAAGTTCGGCGAGGGCGTGATCGTCAATATCGAAGGCGGGGCCGGCGCGGCGCGGGCGCAGATCAATTTCGGCGCGGCCGGGATGAAGGTGCTGGACCTGTCGGTGGCGAAGCTGGAGCGGATTGCGCGGTAGGGTGGACGGCTTTGCCGTCCACGCGGCGATCGTTGACGTTTGGACGGTCGCGGATGTGCCGGCGACCGTTGACGCGTGGGCGGGAAACCCGCCCCACCCTACTTGGTCAGGTCGACCTTGGCGGCGCCGTCCTGCGGCTTCCCGAAAATCTCCCGGTACCCGGCATACATCGCGCACTGCAGCAGCAGGATGAACAGGAAGATCAGCCACATGATCAACACGCGCGTGATATTGCTGCCCCCCAGGATCATGGTCACCACCATGCAGATCGCGAAGAAGATCGCGAACCATGCCAGCAGCAGCACCAGGAACACGCGCGCGCTGCGCAGCACCGCGAAGAAGCTGTAGAACACGGCCTTGCCCGGCCCCATCTTCTGCCAGTAGGCCAGCGGCGCGGCGAAGCACAGCGCCATCAGCGCCGCCACGTCCAGGCCGAGGATCCCGAACATCGACAGCACGTCCGAGGCCGCCACCTGCGGCTGGGCGCCTTCGCGGCTCTGGCGCGCGACCTCTTCCCAGAAACCCGGATCGATCGCCAGGCGCGTGATCAGGGCCAGCAGCAGCGACACCCCCAGGTAGATCAGCCCGACCTTGCACAGCTGCGCGACCGCGGGCTTGCGGAAGCCCGTCAGCAGCACCGCCGGGGTGACGCGCTGGCCGTTCTCGATCATTAAACATGCCTGCATGAAAGCCATCGAGAACGATGGAATCAGGATCACCGCGATCATCGGCCCCAGCAGGGGCACGGCACTGATGCCGATGCTGATCAGGATATTCGCGAACAGCAGCGTGGTCAGCGCCGCCGGCTGTTGTCGAAACAGGCCGGCGCCTTGCTTGAGCCAATTCCAACCGGTGATTGCAGGCATATTGTTCATACAGGCAGCTCCGGCGCGGCATGGTCGATGCGTTCGCGCAGGATGCGTTCAAAATGGGTCGGATCGTGCGGCGTCAGCAATTCGGCCTCACGGGGTAAATGCAGATCGTACAGGCGCGACAGCCAGAAACGCAATGCCCCGGCGCGCAGCATCGGCTGCCAGGACGCCTGTTCGCCGGCCGTGAACGGCCGGACCGCATGGTAGGCGCCCTGCAGGGCGCGCACCCGCGCCTCGTCGAGCCTGCCTGACGCCAGGTCGACGCACCAGTCGTTGACGGTGACGGCCACGTCGAACAGCCAGGTGTCGCAGCCGGCGAAATAGAAGTCGAAGCAGCCGGTCAGGCGCTCGCCCTGGAACATGACGTTGTTGCGGAACAGGTCCGCGTGGACCGGGCCGCGCGCCAGTTGCGCATAGGTGCCGGTGGCGGCGAAGCCGCTCTGGTAGGCGACCTCGGTGCGCAGCAGCGCCGCCTTGGCCTCGTCCAGGAAGGGCAGGACCTGGGGCGCGGTCGCCACCCACCAGTCCAGGCCGCGCAAGTTCGGCTGCGCCATCGGGAAGTCGCGCGCCGCCAGGTGCATCCTGGCGAGCATGGCGCCGACTTCGGCGCAATGCACCGGCTGCGGGTCGAGCTGGGAAGCGCCGCTCAGGCGGCTGACGATGATGGACGGCTTGCCGTGCAGCGGCACCACCAGCTCGCCATCGGCGTTGGCGACCGGCGCCGGCACCGGGATGCCGCGTTCGGACAGGTGGCGCATCAGCTGGACGTAGAACGGCAGCTGTTCGAAGCCGAGGTTCTCGAAAATCGTCAGCACGTACTCGCCGCGCTCGGTGGTAAGGAAGAAGTTGCTGTTATCGATGCCGGAGGATATGCCTTCGAGCCCGACGGCTTGGCCGAGGGGGAACTGCTTGATCCACTGGGTAAGGTCGTCCAGCGAGACCGCGGTGAAAACTGCCATGTGCTAGCAAAATAGGTGAGGTGATCGGCGCCGCCGGCTGCCGTGCAGCCTGGGGCGGCAGGATTATTGTTTCCCGGTCGGTTCGAGCGGCGGGGGCGGCGGCGCTTCGGCGCGGGCCGGGACGCCGGACTTGGCCGGCGCCGGGCTGACCGGCTGCTCGGTCGCTCCCTGCTTTTTGGGATTGCCGAAGTCGAATTCCTTCACCGTCCATTGTGGGGCGCGGATCATGGTGCTCTGGGCATCACCCGGTTGGGCGTTGCCAGCTGGAACGTTGGGCTTCATGGTGTAGCGGCTGGGGCCGCTTTGTACTTCGACTTCGGTGACCTGGCCACCCTGCTTTTTTTCCGTGATGCGGGTGCGCTCGCGCGGCGGGATGGTCGTGGCCGGCACATCGCTGCCCGGCTCGATGCGCTCGAGTTTCGGTGGTTCCTGGCTGGGCGGACGCTGCTGCGCGGCGGCGAAGCCGGCAGGGGCGGACAGGCACAGCGTCAGGAGGGCGAGGCGGTAGGGCGTGCGCAGCATGATGATCACCTTGTGTCGTTTAGTCCATTTTAACAAACAGCGTCGGTTCCCTGTGAAAAGTGTGCCGAAGCCCCATATACGGGGGATGTTACCGACCGGGAAGTTGTGCTTTGCCCAACCCGGATTCTGCGATAATGCCGGACACTTCCGCGCGGCGCCCGCCGGCGCGGCGCATCGCCCATCCTTGATTTCGCCCTATGGACAATACCCTTCTGCTCGTTGACGGTTCCAGTTATCTCTATCGCGCCTTCCACGCGCTGCCCGACCTGCGCAGCCCGGACGGTTTCCCGACCGGCGCCATGCACGGCATGGTCAACATGCTGCGCCGCCTGCGCAGCGACTTCCCGGCCGCCTACATCGCCTGCGTGTTCGATGCCAAGGGCAAGACCTTCCGCGACGACCTGTACCCCGAATACAAGGCCACGCGCGCCTCAATGCCGGAAGACCTGGGCAAGCAGATCGAGCCGATCCACGAGGTGGTGCGCCTGATGGGCTGGCCGATCCTGATGGTCGAGGGCGTGGAAGCGGACGACGTGATCGGCACCCTGGCGGTGCAGGCTTACGCGCGCGGCATGAACACCGTGGTGTCGACCGGCGACAAGGACCTGGCCCAGCTGGTCAACGACAAGGTCATGCTGATCAATACCATGACCAACGACAAGCTGGACGAGGCGGGCGTGCTGGCCAAGTTCGGCGTGCCGCCGAACCGCATCATCGACTACCTGACCCTGATCGGCGACACGGTCGACAACGTGCCGGGCGTGGCCAAGTGCGGTCCGAAGACCGCGCTCAAGTGGCTGACCCTGCATGGTTCGCTCGACGGCGTGGTCGAGAACGCGCACACCATCAGCGGCGCGGTCGGCGAAAACCTGCGCGCGGCGCTCGAATGGCTGCCGAAAGGCCGCGAGCTGATCACGGTGAAGACCGACTGCGACCTGGCCGCCCACATCATCTCGTTCGAGGAGACCCTGGTCGGCCGTCCCGAAAACGCGGAAGGGCTGCGCGACTTCTTCCAGCGCTACGGCTTCAAGACCATGCTGCGCGAACTGGGCGGCGCCGCCAGGCCGGCCGCCGGCGTGGCGCCGGCGGCCGGCAGCGGCCCGAACGGCGCCGCGCTGAATTCGCCCGAAGGCGTATCCGGCGCCCTGCCGGGCATGGCCGTCATCAAGGGCGAGTACGAGACCGTGCTCACCGGCGAGCAGCTCGACACGTGGCTGGCGCTGGTCGATGCCGCCGCCCTGACCTCGGTCGATACCGAGACCACCTCGCTCGACCCCCTGAACGCCGAGATGGTCGGCATCTCGCTGTCGGTGGAGGCGGGCAAGGGCGCCTACATCCCGCTGGCGCACCGCTACGCCGGCGCGCCCGACCAGCTCGGACGCGAGCACGTGCTGGAGCGCATGCGCCCATGGCTGGAAAACCCGGCCAAGCCCAAGCTGGGCCAGAACCTGAAGTACGACATGCACATCTTCGAGAACCATGGGGTACGGCTGCGCGGGATCGTCCACGACACCCTGCTGCAATCCTATGTGTTCGAGTCGCACAAGCCGCACGACATGGACACGATGGCGATGCGCCACCTCGGCTACACCACCATTCCCTATGTCGACGTGTGCGGCAAGGGCGCCAACCAGATCTGCTTCGACCAGGTGGAGCTGGCGCGCGCAACCGAGTACGCGGCCGAGGATTCCGACATCACCCTGCGCCTGCACCAGGCGATGCTGGGCCATGTCGAGAGCGACAAGGGCCTGTCCTACATCTACCGCAACATCGAGATGCCGACCATGGAAGTGCTGCAGAAGATCGAGCGCAACGGCGTGCTGATCGATGCGGCCCTGCTGGAGGTGCAGTCGGCGGAGCTGGGCAAGCGCATGCAGGAACTGGAGCAGCAGGCCTATGAACTGGCCGGCGGTCCGTTCAACCTCGGTTCGCCCAAGCAGATCGGCGAGATCTTCTTCGGCAAGCTGCAGCTGCCGGTCATCAAGAAGACCGCCACCGGCGCGCCCTCGACCGACGAGGAAGTGCTGCAGAAGCTGGCCGAGGACTATCCGCTGCCGAAGATCCTGCTGGAGCACCGTGGCATGTCGAAGCTGAAGTCGACCTATACCGACAAGCTGCCGAAGATGGTCAATCCGAAGACCGGCCGCGTGCACACCAACTACGCGCAGGCGGTGGCGATCACCGGCCGCCTGTCGTCGAACGAGCCGAACCTGCAGAACATCCCGGTGCGGACCAGCGAAGGGCGCCGCATCCGCGAAGCCTTCATCGCGGCGCCGGGCAAGGTGATCGTCTCGGCCGACTACTCGCAGATCGAGCTGCGCATCATGGCGCACATCTCGGGCGACGAGGCGATGCTGAAGGCCTTCGCGGAAGGCGAGGACATCCACCGCGCCACCGCCGCCGAGATCTTCGGCGTCCCGCCCGCCGAGGTGCAGGGCGAGCAGCGCCGCTACGCCAAGGTCATCAACTTCGGCCTGATCTATGGCATGAGCGCCTTCGGCCTGGCCCAGAACCTGGGCATCGAGCGCGCCGCGGCGGCCAGCTACATCGACCGCTACTTCGCGCGCTTCTCGGGCGTGAAGCAGTACATGGACGAGACCCGCCTGCAGGCCAAGGCGCGCGGCTACGTCGAGACCGTGTTCGGCCGCCGCCTGTGGCTGCCGGAGATTAACTCGCCGAACGGCCCGCGCCGCGCCGGCGCCGAACGCGCGGCAATCAATGCGCCGATGCAGGGCACGGCGGCCGACCTGATCAAGCTGGCCATGATCGCGGTGCAGGGGTGGATCGAGACCGAAAAGCTCGACACCCGCATGATCATGCAGGTGCACGACGAACTGGTGCTCGAGGTGCCCGAGACCGAGCTGGAACTGGTGCGCGTGAAGCTGCCGGAGCTGATGGCCGGCGTGGCCACGCTCAAGGTGCCGCTGCTGGCCGAGACCGGCGTCGGCAAGAACTGGGAAGAAGCGCACTAAGTCCTCCGCGCAGTGGAGCCGCGCCTGTTGCTACGAGGTGCGGCTCAACTGTAATCTCTGTAAGCAAACGTTTCTGCGGGCGTGTGCAGGGACTAAATTGCTTGTCGGAATGTTAGGATTTCACCTGTCGCCATGTGGCGAAAACGAAATCCATCTCCATGTTCCCGACCAAAGACCAACTTGCCGTACCCGGCGCCATCTGCCTTGCCGCCGTCATCCTCGTCGCCTGCGGCGGCGGAGGCGGCGAGAAGGCGCCGGCCGCGCCGGCCGCACCGGTCAGCACGATGGGCAGGCTGGCGGTGTCGCTGACCGACGCCCCGGCCTGCGGCTTCGACGCCGTCAACGTGACCGTCACCAAGGTGCGCGTGCACCGCAGCGAAGCGGCGGCGGAAGGGGATGCGGGCTGGACCGACATCACGCTCGATCCCGCCAGGAAGATCAAGCTGCTGGACCTGAACAACGGCGTGCTCGAGGCGCTGGGCCAGGCGCCGCTCGAAGCGGGCCGCTACACCCAGCTGCGCCTGGTGCTGGACGCGAACGCAAGCGGCACGGCCAATACCGTGGTGCCGACCGCCGGCAAGAACGAACAGCCGCTGGAGACGCCCGCCGCGGTCCAGAGCGGCATCAAGCTGGTCGGCGGTATCGACGTGATCGCCGGCATCACGACCGACGTGGTGCTCGACTTCGACGCCTGCAAATCGGTCCTTCCGCGCGGCAGGGGCAATTACGCGCTCAGGCCGGCCGTCAAGCTGGTCCCGGCCGCCGCCAACGGCATCGCGGGCTTCATCAGCACCACGCTGCTGGGGCGCAGCGTGCAGGTGTCGGCGCAGCAGGACGGCGTCATCGTCGGCGCCACCTCCCCGAATCCGGCCACCGGCGAATTCGTGCTCTCGCGCCTGGCGCCGGGCAGCTACGACGTCGTGATCACGGCCGACAACAGCGCGGCCAGCGTGGTCGCCGGCGTGCCGGTCGCGTCGATCGCCAGCACCACGGTCCTGAGCACCGCCGGCGCGCCCATCATGCTCGCACCGGGCATCGGCGGCTCGATCAGCGGCGCCGTGAGCATGAGCCCGGCCAGCCAGGAAGCGGCCTACGTCTCGGCGAAGCAGAGCTTCGCCGCCGGGCCGACCGTCACCATCCGGTACCAGGGCGCGGACCTGGCGAGCGGCGCCTACACCCTGGCCAACCTGCCGGTCTCGGCGCCGCAGTACGCGACCTACAGCGCCGCCTTGCCGCTGGCCTTCAGCGCCAGCGGCGCCACGGCGGCGGGCGTGTACCGCGTCGAGGCCGCCGCCGCCGGCCATGCCGGCAAGGCGGTCGACGGCGTCGACATCAAGGCCGCCAACCGCTCGAACCTGGACTTCATCCTGACCCCGTAAACACGCGAAAACTCAAGCGTGCAAACTCCGGCTCTTTGCTAAGATAGCAAGCCTGTCCAATATGACCGGAGGGTGTCCATGAAAGATCTCGTAAGCGATGGAAGCAGCCTGGTGTCTGCCAGCGCATTCGAAGACGGCGTCGACCGCCGCGATTTCCTGAAGGCGGCGGTGGGTAGCGGCTTTGCCGCGGCAACGCTGCCGGTGGTGGCCCAGACCGTGGTCACGACCGGTACCGACGGCCTGAGCACGGCCGACAGCACCATCGTCATCAACGGCCAGGACGTTCCCGTCTACCGCGCCCAGCCCGAGGGCAAGACCGGGGTGCCGGTGATCCTCGTCATCTCCGAGATCTTCGGGGTGCACGAGTACATCAAGGACGTCGCGCGCCGCTTCGCGAAGCAGGGCTACCTGGCCATCGCGCCCGACCTGTTCGTGCGCCAGGGCGATGCGACCAAGGTGGCGAACATCGCCGACCTGATGAAGGACATCGTCGCGAAGACCCCGGACGCGCAGGTCATGTCCGACCTCGATACGGTGGTGAACTGGGCCAAGCAGCGCGGCGGCGACACCGAGAAGCTCGGCATCACCGGTTTCTGCTGGGGCGGGCGCATCACCTGGCTGTACGCGGCCCACAATCCGAAGGTCAAGGCCGGCGTGGCCTGGTATGGCCGCCTGGTGGGCGAGTCGAACCCCAACCAGCCGAAGCATCCGGTCGACGTCGCCCAGAACCTGAAGGTGCCGGTGCTGGGCCTGTACGGCGGCAAGGACACCGGCATCCCGCTGGAGTCGGTCGACAAGATGCGGGCGGCGCTCGCCAAGGGCAACAGCAAGTCGGCCTTCCACGTCTACCCGAACTCCGGACATGCCTTCCACGCCGATTACCGTCCGAGCTTCAACGAAGCCGACGCCAGGGATGGCTGGAAGCGCGCGCTCGACTGGTTCCGCACGCACGGCGTCGTCTGATCTTGCACGGCCGCACGCCGGGGACGGTACAATGTCCGGTTTGCGGCCAGACGCAAGACCAGAACAAGAGGCTTTCAAATCGACCCGATTCTCAGCTCCATCCTGCTGGCGACCGTGATCGCCGGCGTCGTCAGCATCTCCGGGGCTGCCATTTTTTCGTTCGCGCTGCTGTCGAAGGTGGTGGAGCGGATGGTCAGCCTGTCGGTCGGCATCATGCTCGCCACCTCGCTGCTGCACGCGCTGCCCGAGGCCTTCGAGTCTGGCGCCGACCCGCGCAGCCTGTTCGCCACCCTGCTGGGCGGCCTGCTGGCGTTCTTCGTGCTGGAAAAGCTGGCGATCCTGCGCCATTCGCACCACCACGAGGGTGACGGGCACCACCACGCCCACGGCCATGACGCGCGCGAGGCGGGCAAGTCGGGCTGGATGATCCTGCTCGGCGACTCGATGCACAACTTCACCGACGGCATCCTGATCGCGGCGGCCTTCCTGGCCAATCCGGAACTCGGGATCATGACCGCGCTGGCGATCGTCGCCCACGAGATCCCGCAGGAGATCGGCGACTTCATCGTGCTGCTCAACGCCGGCTTCACGCGCATGCGCGCCTATGTATTCAACCTGCTGTGCAGCCTGATGGCGGTGGCGGGGGGGCTGCTGGGCTACTTCACGCTGGGCCAGGCCAGCGGCCTGATTCCCTACGTGCTGGTGTTCGCGTCGTCGGGCTTCATCTATATCGCGGTGAGCGACCTGATGCCGCAGATGCAGCGCCGCGCGACGGTGCGCGAGTCGGTGCCGCAGGTGCTGCTGATTGCGATCGGGGTGGGGATTGTGCTGGCGCTGAACCACACGGCGTAGGGTGGACGGCTCTGCCGTCCACCCTACCGATTAGTCCACGCCTTTTGCGACCGGCCGCGACGGATCGCCGACCCATTCGCTCCACGAGCCCGGATACAAGGCAGCGCCGCTCAAGCCGGCGACTTCCATCGCCAGCAGGTTGTGGCAGGCCGTCACCCCCGACCCGCACTGCATGATCGCCTTCGAAGGATCGTCGACCACCGCCGCGAACTCCTCGCGCAGCTGCCCCGCATCCTTGAAGCGCCCGTCCGCCGCCAGGTTATCCTTGAAGAAGCGATTCCTCGCGCCCGGGATATGCCCGCCGACCGGATCGATGGTCTCGTTCTCGCCGCGGAAGCGGTCCGCCGCGCGCGCATCGATCACGGTGCGCTCGCCCTTGTCCAGGTTGTCCATCACGTCCGCCACCGTCACCGTCGGCACGAACGGCGCCCGCACCGTCAGCGAACCGCGCGGCTTCGAGGGAACCCCGGTCGCCAGCGGCCGGCCGAGCGCCTGCCAGGCCGCCATGCCGCCGTCCAGCACCGCCACGGCCTCGTGGCCGAGCCAGCGCAGCAGCCACCACAGGCGCGCCGCGAACATGCCGCCGTGGGCGTCGTAGGCCACCACCTGGGAAGCGTCGCTCACGCCGAATCCGCGCAGCGTCTCGGCCAGCGCTTCCTTCTCGGGCAGCGGATGGCGGCCGCGGAAGGTGCCGTCGGCGCCACGCTTCCCGCCCGACAGCTCGGTCTCGATGTCGGCGAACACCGCATTCGGCAAATGGCCGATGGCATAGCCTTCGCGGCCGGCGGCCAGGTTGATCAGGTCGTGGCGGCAGTCCACCACGACCCAGTTCGGGTCGTCGATGTGCGCGCCCAGGTCGGCGGCGGAAATCAGGGTTGTATACATGGCGCTCCTCAGGTTTCGCTAGCGATCGGATCGGTCTTCTCGGTCACGGCGCCGCGCGCCGTGCCACGGGTATTGTAGAACGTCGCGGCAATGCCGGAGACCAGGATCACGGCGATGCCCAGCCACACGTACCAGTTGAAGCGGTCGCCCCACAGCACCAGTCCCCACATGCTGGAAAACACGATGCCGGTGTACTGCAGGTTCGCCACCACCAGCACCTTACCGACGCGGTAGGCGCGCGTCATCGCCATCTGCGCCATCAGGGCGGCGAAGCCGATCGCCAGCAGCAGCGCGCCGCTGTACCAGGTATGCGAGTGGAAGACCGCGTCCTTCGGGCCGTCGCCCGCCACGGTGCCGGCCAGGCCGACCAGGGTGGTGGTCAGCGAGAAGTAGAACACCACTCGGTACTCGGGCTCTCCCATCTGGCCGAGCTTGCGCACCTGCATATAGGCCATCGCCGAGATCACCGCCGACACCACGCCGGCCAGGCCGCCCAGCCACTGCTGGCTCTCGACCGCCGGCTGCAGCACCAGGGTCACGCCAAGGAAGCTCATGCCGATCGCCACCACCAGCGGCCATTCGGCATGCTTGGTCCTGGTCCACCAGCCGAGGGCAAACATCCAGGCGGCGATCCAGATCGGCGACATGTAGTTGAGCGTCATGGCCGTGGCCAGGGGCAGGCGGGTGAGCGCGAAGAACCACAGCCACAGCGAGGTGACGCCGACGATGCTGCGCCAGAGGTGGGCCTTGGGGAAGGGGGTCCTGAAGGTGGTGCCGCCCTGGTGGCGCACCATCAGCGCCAGCATCGTCGCGCCGATCAGGCCGCGGTACATCAGCAGTTCGGAGGTGGAGTAGAACTCGGAGGCCAGCTTCACGGCCGCGCCCATGGCGGCGAACGCGAAGCTGGCAAACAGCATTAAAAGTGAAGGCATCAGGTTCCAGACATTACAGCTCGAGCTTGCTGCGGTACCACTCATGGAAGTGCTGCATGCCGTCTTCCATCGGCGACTGGTAGGGGCCGACCTCGTTGACCCCGCGCGCCAGCAGGATCTTGCGGCCGGCATCCATGCGCAGCGCGATCTCGTCGTCCTCGACCGCGGTTTCCATGTAGGCGGCGCGCTCGGCCTCGACGAATCCGCGCTCGAACAGCACGAATTCCTCGGGATAGTAGAACTCGACCACGTTGCGCGTCTTCTGCGGACCGACCGGCCACAGGGTGGACACGACCAGCACGTTCGGGTACCACTCGACCATGATGTTCGGGTACAGGGTCAGCCAGATGGCGCCGTGCTTCGGCGGCTGGCCGTTGTTGAACTTCAGGACCTGTTCCTGCCACTTTTTATAGGCGGGCGAGCCGGCCTTCTGCAGCGCCCGGTTCACGCCCACGGTCTGGACGCTGTAGTCGCGCCCGAATTCCCAGCGCAGGTCGTCGCAGCTGACGAAGTTGCCCAGGCCCGGGTGGAAGGGCTCGACGTGGTAATCCTCCAGGTAGACCTCGATGAAGGTCTTCCAGTTGTAGTCGCACTCGTGGATCTCGACGTGGTCGAACATGTAGCCCGTGAAGTCGAGGTCCTTGGTGACCTCCATCTTGCCCAGCTTGTCCATCACGTCGTAGCCGTTCTGCTCGAACAGCAGGCCGTTCCAGTTCTGCAGCGGCGTCTTGGACAGGTTCAGGCACGGCGTTTCCGCGAAATGCGGAGCGCCGATCAGTTCGCCCTTCAGGTCGTAGGTCCAGCGGTGCAGCGGGCACACGATATTCTTCGCATTGCCGCGACCATTGAACATCAGCGCCTGGCGGTGGCGGCAGACGTTGGACAGCACTTCGATGCCGCTGGCGTTGCGCACCAGCATGCGGCCTTCGTGTTCGGATGCGAGTGTCGCGAAATCGCCTACCTCCGGCACCATCAATTCGTGCCCGATATAGCGCGGGCCCTTGTGAAACAGTTGCTGCATCTCGCGCTGCAGCAGCGCTTCTTCAAAGTAAACATTTACCGGAAGCTGTGCGCACGAACGCGCCAGCTTGGCGTGGGTAGCCAGATCGGACATCCCAACCCCCCTTTTAAATAAGCGTCAAGCCAAAGAAGAGAAAGAATCCAAAGACCAGTATTTTGGTTGAGGAAACACGGTATTTCGGACAGAACCGGAGATTATACCGTGGAACGAGCTCTACAGTCTCGGGCCGGCGCGAGATTGTGGTGCTCTCGTGCATAGAAATTGCCGAAAAGGCATTGTTTTCATGAGGGGAGAAGGGGAGGGGCTAGAATGTGACAGTGCCGGCAAGTTGTGGATGGTGCAATGTGCGCACCCCTGCTGGGGTGGATTGATCTAAAATACGCGATTGGACTGACCCGTGGCGCACAACATGCGCTGCCCTCACGAAACTGATATGGCAAACAACATAACCGTCGACGACGGCGCAGCGCCGGCTGGCACCGCCACACTATCCTTTGAGCAGGCAATGGCCGAGCTGGCCCAACTGGTAACGCAGATGGAATCCGGCCAGTTGCCGCTGGAAGCATCGGTCGCGGCCTACGCGCGCGGCTCGGAACTGGTGAAGTATTGCGCCGCCCAGCTCGAGAAGGTCGAGGCGCAGGTCAAGGTCCTGGAAGGCGACATGCTCAAGCCATTCGCGGCGGACGACGAGGGCGTGCAATGACGGAACTGGCATTCGACGCCTGGGCCAGGGAAGTCCAGGCCGAGGTCGAGGGAGCGCTCGACAGCTTCCTGCCCGCTGCCGCGAGCGTGCCGCACAAGCTGCACGAAGCGATGCGCTACACGGCGCTGGGCGGCGGCAAGCGCGTGCGCCCGCTGCTGGCCTATGCCAGCGGCGCGCTGTTCGGCGGCGACCGCGGCGCGCTGGCGCGCGTGGCCTCGGCGGTGGAAATGATCCACGTGTATTCGCTGGTCCACGACGACATGCCGTGCATGGACGACGACGACCTGCGCCGCGGCAAGCCGACCGTGCATGTCGCCTATGACGAGGCGACCGCGCTGCTGGTCGGCGACACGCTGCAGGCCCAGGCCTTCCAGGTGCTGGCCGACACCGATACCGGCGCCGTGCCTCCGGCGCGGCTGGTGACCATGCTGCGCCTGCTGGCCGAGGCGGCCGGTTCGACCGGCATGTGCGGCGGCCAGGCGATCGACCTGGACAGCGTGGGCCTGGCGCTCACGCGCGACGAACTGGAGCGCATGCACCAGCTCAAGACCGGCGCCATGCTGCGCGTGTCGGTGATCCTCGGCGCGCTGGCCGGCCGTGACCTGGCCCCGCGCGAACTGGAAGCGCTGGCGGCCTACTCGAAGGCGATCGGCCTGGCGTTCCAGGTGGTCGACGACGTGCTCGACGCGACCGCCGATTCGGCGACCCTGGGCAAGACCGCCGGCAAGGATGCGGCCGACAACAAGCCGACCTATGTGTCGATCCTCGGGCTGGAGCCGTCGCGGGCGCTGGCCGAGCAATTGCGGCGCGAAGCGCATGAGGCGCTGGCGCCATTTGGAGAACAAGCACAGCGGCTGCGCGAACTCGCGGACCTGATCGTGCAGCGGAAGGCCTAAATGAAACTGCTAGAAACCATCAACGACCCCGCCGACCTGCGCAAGCTGCCGCGCACGCAACTGACGCCGCTCGCCCACGAGCTGCGCCAGTTCCTGCTGGAGTCGGTCTCGAAGACCGGCGGCCACCTGTCGTCCAACCTCGGCACGGTCGAACTGACCATCGCGCTGCACTACGTCTACGACACGCCGCGCGACCGCATCGTCTGGGACGTCGGCCACCAGACCTATTCGCACAAGATCCTGACCGGCCGGCGCGAGCGCATGCCGTCCCTGCGCCAGCTGAACGGCCTGTCGGGCTTCCCGAAGCGCGACGAAAGCGTGTATGACACCTTCGGCACCGCGCATTCGTCGACCTCGATCTCGGCGGCCCTGGGCATGGCCCAGGCTGCCAGGCTGAAGGGCGAGGACCGCCACGCCATCGCCGTGATCGGCGACGGCTCCATGACCGCCGGCATGGCCTTCGAGGCGCTCAACAACGCCGGTGTCGAAGAAGACGTGAACCTGCTGGTGATCCTGAACGACAACGACATGTCGATCTCGCCGCCGGTGGGCGCGCTGAACCGCTACCTGGCGCGCCTGATGTCGGGCCAGTTCTACGCCGCCGCCAAGACCGTCGGCAAGAGCGTGCTGCCCGGCCCCGTGCGCGAGCTGGCGCGCCGCCTCGAGGAGCATGCCAAGGGCATGGTGGTGCCGGCCACGATGTTCGAGGAATTCGGCTTCAACTACATCGGCCCGATCGACGGCCACGACCTGGAATCCCTGATCCCGACGCTCGAGAACATCAAGAAGCTCAAGGGTCCGCAGTTCCTGCACGTGGTGACCAAGAAGGGCCAGGGCTACAAGCTGGCCGAGGCCGAGCCCATCCTGTACCACGGCACCGGCAAGTTCAATCCGCTCGAGGGCATCCAGCCGGCGGCGGCGCCGGGAAAGATCACCTACACCGAGGTGTTCGGCAACTGGCTGTGCGACATGGCGGCCGTGGACAAGCGCCTGGTCGGCATCACGCCGGCGATGCGCGAAGGCTCGGGCATGGTGCGCTTCCACCAGGAGCACCCTGAGCGCTACTTCGACGTCGGCATCGCCGAGCAGCATTCGGTGACCTTCGCCGCCGGCATCGCGACCGAGGGCATGAAGCCGGTGGTGGCGATCTACTCGACCTTCCTGCAGCGCGCCTACGACCAGCTGATCCACGACGTGGCGCTGCAGAACCTGGACGTGACCTTCGCGCTCGACCGCGCGGGCCTGGTGGGCGCCGATGGCGCGACCCACGCCGGCAACTACGACCTGGCCTACCTGCGCTGCATCCCGAACATGGTGGTCATGGCGGCGTCGGACGAGAACGAATGCCGCCAGATGCTGACCACGGCCTACCACTATCCCGGCCCGGCGGCGGTGCGCTATCCGCGCGGCGCCGGCGTGGGCGCGGCGATCGCGCCCGAGCTGGGCTCGATCGAGATCGGCAAGGGCGAAGTGCGCCGCGAAGGCAAGGACATCGCGATCCTGGCCTTCGGTTCGATGGTGGCGCCGAGCCTGAAGGCGGGCGAGGAGCTGAACGCCACGGTCGCCAACATGCGCTTCGTGAAGCCGCTCGACGTCGAGCTGGTCAAGCGCCTGGCGAAGGACCATGCCTGCATCGTGACGGTGGAAGAGGGCTGCATCATGGGCGGCGCCGGCGCTGCGGTGGCCGAGGCGCTGGCCGCCGAAGGCCTCGCCAGGCAGGTGCTGATGCTCGGCCTGCCCGACAAGTTCATCGACCAGGGCGACCCGGCGGCGCTGCTGGCGTCGGTGGGGCTGGATGCCAAGGGCATCGCGGCCTCGATCCGCCAGCGGTTTTCGGCGACCGAGCCGCGGCTGGTGGTGAACAACACCTGATGTAGTAGCACGTCCTTCCCTCCGCTGGCGGCAGGGCGCTGGCCGGCGAGAAAACGGGGACCGCAAGGTCCCCCAGACTGCTGACAAAGTCAAAAGCCCTCGCCAACGGCGGGGGCTTTTGATTTAATGTCATCATGCTCAAGACACCTTCTCCCTTCCAGCACGAGCTGGAGATGGTCACGCTGGAACAGCTGGTACCGCAAGACCATTTGCTGCGTCTGATCGACCGCCACATCAAGTTCGATTTCATCCGGGAACAGACCGCGCATTTGTACTGCGCCGATAATGGTCGCCCAGCACTGGACCCTGTGACGCTGTTCAAGATGCTGTTCATCGGCTACCTGTTTGGCATTCGTTCGGAGCGCCAGCT
>NZ_KB908149.1 GCF_000382345.1 Massilia niastensis DSM 21313 | reverse complement strand
CACGGCCTGCCGCCGCCAATTGTCGATACTGCGCATCGTCACGCCGAACGCTTCGGCAATCTGTGCGGTCTCCCAGCCAGGGCCATGTTCACCCTCATCCAATTTGAGCAGCACCTGGGCGTGCAGAATCTTCCACGCTGCCGACTTGCCTGTATGGGCAATGCGTTCAAACTGCGCGCGCTCTTCAGCTGTCAGCTTCACAACATACTTCTTGTTCACGATGGCCTCCTGACAGGGTTTACCCGTCAGGTTAGACCTTTTGGAGAAAATTGTGGGTAGCCGCTCCACTAGTCCTTGGCCCAGGACTGCCCTCGGCCAAAAGCGGGCTTTACAGCACGCACCTTCACCAAGCAGGAGTTGAAAGGAATGTCGATTGAAGTCGTGATCGCCAGTCTCGAAGCTTTTGGTGAAAGCAGACATGGAGATATCTACCAGTAATTCCGCCATGGAAAGGAATACCCGAGCAATGAGTGCCACAAAGCAGCGGGATCAAGCGATCAGTCTAGCGAAGTCTCGTCCTGAAGAAGCACTTGAGCTGGCTCGCCAAGTGAACGATCCGTGGTTTCGCGCGCAGGCGCTGTCCTGGGTTGCGCGATTCACGGACGGCGACGTCCTTGCAATCGCGTCAGAAGCAGCGAAAGCCGCGGCAGAATGTGATGACAACTATAAACAGAGCGCAGCTCGCGCATGGGAAATTGCTGCGCTAGCGGAACGAGACCACATTTTCGAAGCTCGAAAGTGCCTTTGCGACATCCTGCCGGCCGTCAAACATGTCGAACCGGCCTCCTCCCGGAGTGAAGCGCTTCTCCTACTGCTGCAAGCTGGCGCAAAAATCGCTAACGAAGACGCTGAGAAGGTGTACGAAGTAATGAAGACTTCATGTCAGCCGGAGCAACACTGGCGGTGCAGCCGTGCCCTGCGCGACGGCGCGAAAATGATATCCGGGGAACTCCAACCTCGACCATTCTTTTGGTAATGCGGAGTCATTTCTCGCTGGAGGGCTACGTCCCCTGTGGGTTATGGATTCAATTGATGGCGATACCTTGAACGCTCTTGCTAGAGGCTCTCAGGCGTCGGCCCGTGCATCCGGCAACTGCTCGAGCAGCCAGGCCCGGAACCGCTTGACGCTTTGCCGCCAGACGCCGCGATCCGGCTCGATCAGGCAGAACTGGGCATCGGTCTTCAGCACGGCGTCGACCGGCCGCACCAGGGTGCCGGTCTCCAGGTGATTGCCCACGAGGTTGGACCAGGCCAGCGCCACGCCCTGTCCGGACAGCGCGGACTGGATCAGCATCGAGTAGCTGTTGATATTGATCCGGCGGCGCGGCTGCACGGGGCCGCAACCCAGTTGCCGGAACCACTCGGGCCAGCCGATCCAGTCGCTCTGCGGATCGTCCAGCCACAGCCAGGTACACGACGCCAGTTGTTCCGGCGTCTGCAAGTCGGGGTGTTTGGCCAGGTAATCCGGACTGCATACCGGGAATATCTCTTCAGGAAACAGCGGTGTGACCTGGACGCCTTTCGGCGGCGTGCGGCAATAGAAGACCGCCAGGTCGCCATCCAGGCGCGACAAGTCCGTCACGTTGTCGCTCGCAACGATGCGCAGCTCGATCTCTTCGTTCTGGCGCTGGAATTCGGCGACTTTCGGCAACAGCCACAGCGATGCCAGCGCGGTGCTGGTGAGCACGGTCACTTGCTGCGCCCCCTTCCAGTGCCTGATCGTCCCGGTCGCCCGCGCCAGCTGGATCAGCGCCTCGTGGACCGACTCGAAGTACTGGGCGCCCGTGGGACTGAGCTCGATGCGCCGGGTGGTACGCTCGAACAGGGCCTTGCCGAGATACTCCTCGAGCAGGCGCACCTGGCGGCTGATGGCGCCTTGGGTGACGTTGAGTTCTTCTGCCGCCAGGGTAAAACTGAGGTGCCGCGCCGCAGCCTCGAACGCCACGAGGCTGTTCAAGGGAGGCATTGGATCAATCTTCATGGGAGAGAATCGTATAAGGATCGCAACTATATTCGCTCAGCAAGATAGCACGTCCTGACGCTGCCTGACTACCTGGTGCCGCCGGCGCTGGCGCTGGCGCCGTCCACGGTGCGCCCGCCCGGCGCACGGCCGCTGGCGACAAAGCGCGAGGAAAAATTCTCGGGGCTGAGCGGCCGGGACAGGAAATAGCCCTGGATTTCCTGACAGCCTTCGGCGCGCAGGAACTCCAGCTGCTCCTCCGATTCGACCCCTTCGGCGATGACTTGCAGGTTCAGGTTGGACGCCATCGCCAGGATCGCGCGCACGATGGCGCAGTCGTTGGGGTTGTGCGGGATGTCGCGCACAAAACTCTGGTCGATCTTCAGGCGGTCGACCGGCATCTGCTTCAGGTAGGACAGCGATGAATAGCCGGTGCCGAAATCGTCCACGGCCAGCTCCACCCCCATGGCCTTGATCTGGTGCAGCTTGTCGAGCGTGCCCAGGATATCGGCGATGAATGCGCCCTCGGTGATCTCCAGTTCGAGCCGATGCGAGGACAGGCCGGACAGTGCAAGCGCATACCGCACCTGGTCCACGAAATCGGGTTGCCGCAGCTGTACCACCGACACGTTGACGGCGATGCGCAGGTTCAGGCCGGCCCTGCTCCAGGCCACCGCCTGGTTGCAGGCCGTTCTCAGCACCCAGTTGCCCAGTGCGACGATGAAGCCGCTCTCCTCGGCCAGGTCGATGAACTCCTGGGTCGGCACCTTGCCCACGCCCGGCCGCTCCCAGCGCACCAGGGCTTCCGCCCCGACGATGCCGCCATCCTGGAGCGAGAGCTGGGGCTGGTAGTACAGGCGGAACTCTTCGTGTTCGATGGCTTGCCGCAGGGCGGTTTCCATGTCCAGCCGATGCTCGACCTGGCGCGCCATGGAATGATCGAAGAATTGCCAGCCGTTGCGCCCGGCGGCCTTGGCGCGGTACAGGGCGGTGTCGGCGTTGCGCACCAGGGCCTGGTAATCCAGCCCGTCCTGCGGGAACAGGGCAATGCCCATGCTGACCGTCAGGTACAGCTCGCGCCCCTCGACCGGGATCTTGCGCTTGAATGCCGCATTGATGCGTTCGGCCAGGTGCTCCACCTTGAGGGCGACGCGGTCGACCTCCTCCATCACGACGGCGAACTCGTCGCCGCCCATCCGCGCCAGCATGTCGGTCGGTCCCAGGCAGCCCTGCAGGCGCTGCGCGACCTGGACCAGCACCTCGTCGCCGGGCTCGTGCCCGAGGCTGTCGTTGAGGGTATTGAAATTGTCGATGTCGATCAGGACGATTGCCACGATCGACTGGTTGTGTTGCGCCAGTGCCAGCGCGTGTCCGGCGCTGTCGACCAGCGCATGCCGGTTCGGCAGCCTGGTGAGGGAATCGACGTGGATGGCCTGGAACAGCTGCTGCTCGGACTCCTTCTGGCCCGTGATGTCGATCGTGACACCGCGCACATGCATCCTCCCCACGCTGGCGTCCGCCAGCATGATGTTGCTTCGAAGCCAGATTTCCCTGCCGTCCGGCGCCAGGATGTGGTGCTCGACCGGCTTGAACAGGCCCGGCCCGCCGATCACCAGCGCCGGCTCGGCTTGCTTGCCGTCCGGCCCGGTACATAGCTTGTCGCGCCAGAAATGCGGATCTTCCACCCATTGCTCGGCCCCATGGCCGGTAATCGCTTCGGCGTTGCCGCTGACATAGGTGAAGTGGAAATTCGGCAGCGTCGCCTCCCAGACGACGCCGTCGATGCCGTCGACCAGCTCCTGGAAACGGCGGCGTGCGGCGTCCAGCTCCTGGTTGCGCCTTGCCAGGCCTTCCTGAGTCGCCTCGAGGTCGTCCAGCCGCAGCCACAGCGAGCGCAGCAATCCCAGCAGCAGCAGCGTGGACAGCGCGCCGATGCCGGCGATCTGCAGGCTGTGTGTCACCCAGGGCTTCAGTATCTCGTCGCGCGCGACGCTCGCCACGGCGATCACCTGCGACTCGGGGAGGCTCGCATAGCCGACCACGCGCGCGCTGCCGTCGACGATGCTGCGCTCGTTCTGGAAGACGCCGGTCGGCGCCTGTTGGAGCGAGCGGAACAGCTGCGTGGCGGCCAGGTTACGGTTCAAGGCCTCGACTGTCAGGGGCGTTTCCATGATCACCCAGCCGTCGCGCCGCACCAGCAGCAGGCGGCTGCTCTCGCCCAGTTGCAGGCGGCGGTAGACGCGGTCGAAGTAGGCCATGTCGACGCCGAAGCTGGCGATCATCCTGAGGGAACCGTCCGGATTGTCGAGCCGGCGCGCCACCGGAATGCTCCACTTGCCGCTGGAACGCGACTGGACCGAACGGGAGATATGCATGCCGCGTTCGGGGTGCAAGCTCAGGTAGGCGTAATACTCGCGGTCGCGGCTGTTGACCGGCCGCATCGGGTAGACCGAGGCGCTGGCGCGCATCCAGCCGTCGGGCGACAGGATCCCCATGCCGCCGACCTCGGGCGCGTCCTGCAGCGCCACGGCCAGGATCTGGTGCAGGGCCCGCTCGTGGTCGGCGGTGGGCGTCAGGCCGCGTCCCTCGATCTCGCTGATGACCGCGCGCAGGCGAATATCGGTTTCGCCGAAGGTGCGCAGGGCATGCTCGCTGAGCGTGGTGGCGATATTGCGCACATCGGACTCTGCCTGCCTGATGGTCGAATGGTAATCCTGCCAGATGGCAATGCCGGCGAACAAGACATAGAGCGCCGGCAAGGCGATCACGAGCGCCATCAAGCCACGGCGCAGCTTGCGGACGGAGTGCAACGTCATCCTGCCTCACCGGAAAAATTCTTGGGGCGACCATCATACACCCTGTCCGCTCTGCTTTACTCGGCATCAGCCTTCGACAGACGGGCGCGTTGCACGCCCATCTTTCATGCCTCATGCCAGGGTCGGTCCAGTCATGCGCTTGCGGTTTCCTGCATGTAGGCCCTGACGATGCTTTCGAAGTTTGCATCGGCCGACAAGCCGAGCGTCTTCGCCCTTCCCACGTCCCACGCCGCCGGCCAGCTGTTGACGATCCGTTCGACCGCCGGATCGGGCGCGAAGCTGATGCGCGCGACCGCTTCCGGTCCCGCCACCGTTTCCAGGGCCGCGACCATCTCCGCCACGCTGATCGACAGGCCCGGCAGGTTGACGATGCGGCTGTCGCCCAGGACCTCGGCCGGCAGTTCGTGTCCGGCAATCAGCGCTTCGACGGCGGCGCGCGGCGACAGCAGCCACAGCCGCGCTTCCGGCAACACCGGACAGACCGACGCTTCGCCGTTCAGCGGTTCGCGGATGATCCCGCTGGCGAAGGAGGACGCCGCCTTGTTCGGCTTGCCGGGACGCACGCTGATGGTCGGCAGGCGCAGCACGCGGCCGTCGACGAACCCGCGCCGGCTGTAGTCGTTGAGCAACAGTTCGCCGATCGCCTTCTGAGTCCCGTAGGACGAGCGCGGATTCAGCGCGGTATCGTCCCGCACCAGCTCGGGCAGCTTGCCGCCGTACACCGCGACCGAGCTGGTGAAGACGACCTTCGGCGCGTGCCCCAGTTCGCGGCAGATGTCGAGCAGCAGGCGCGAGGCGTCGAGGTTGATGCGCATGCCGAGCTCGAAATCGGCTTCGGCCTGGCCGCTGACGATCGCCGCCAGGTGGAAAATCGACGTGGTGTCGGTGTCGATGGCCTGGCGCAGCAAGGCGCCGTCGGCGATGTCGCCGGTGACGACGCGCACCCGCTCATCGCCGAAGTCCTTGGCCGGCACGACGTCGGCCAGGACCAGCTTGTCGATGCGCCGCACCCTGCCCTGGCTGTCGCGCAGTTCGCCGCGTGCGAGCAGTTCGCGCGCCAGGCGCTGGCCGAGGAAGCCGGCGCCGCCGGTAATCAGGACCTTCATGCTCGTTCTCCTTGCTTGATTGCCGCGGCAAGCCAGCCGAGGCCGTCTTCGGTGAGGCCGCGCGGGCGGTATTCGCAGCCGATCCAGCCTTGGTAGCCGAGTTCATCGAGCTGGCGGAACAGGAAGGGGTAATTCACTTCGCCGTCGTCCGGTTCGTTGCGGGCAGGAACGCTGGCAATCTGCACGTGGCCGATGCCGTCGACGTGTTTCTTGAAGGTCCGGCTCAGGTCGCCTTCGACGATCTGCGCGTGATAGAAATCCATCTGCACCTTGACGTTCGCCTGGCCGGACGCTTCACGCAGGGCATGCGCCTCGGCCTGTGTATGGAGGAAATAGCCGGGCATGTCGCGTCCGTTGATCGGCTCGATCAGGACCTCGATCCCGTGTGCGGCGGTGGCCGCCGCGGCGTAGCGCAGGTTGCCGAGGTAAACCTCGCGGTGGATGCGCCGGTCGGCGTCGGCGGGAACCAGCCCGGCCATCATGTGCACCCGCCTGGTGCCCAGCGCCAGCGCGTACTCGAGGCCGCGCGCGACGCCGGCCTGGAACTCCGCTTCGCGCCCGGGCAGCGCGGCAATGCCGCGCTCGCCCGCCGCCCAGTCGCCCGGCGGCAGGTTGAACAGGACGTTCTCGAGCCCGTTCTCGTTCAGCCACGACGCCACTTCCTGCGGCGCGTAGTCATACGGGAACAGGAACTCGACCGCCTTGAAGCCGGCGGCGGCGGCGGCGGCAAAGCGTTGTGGAAAGGGGACCTCATTGAACATCATGGTGATGTTGGCGGCAAATCTTGGCACGGTAAGGCTCCGGTTTAGATGTCGAGCCCGAAGGTCGACTTGAGTTCATCGATTTGCGCGGCGTCGAGCGCACGGGTCGGCACGTCGCGCAGCAACAGGAAGAGCTTGGCGGTTTCCTCGAGCTCCTCGGCGGCGTACACGGCCGCCTCGAGCGACGCGCCCGACACGACCGGGCCGTGGTTGGCCAGCAGCACCGCCGAGTGTTTCGCCGCCAGCGCCCCGATGGCGCCGGCCAGGGCGGGATCGCCCGGACGGTGGTAAGGCACCAGCGGCAGGCGGCCGATCTTCATCACGAAATACGGCGTCAGCGGCGGAATGCAGTCGTCATGGTCCAGGCCGCACATGCAGGACACGGCGGCCGAATGGGTCGCGTGCAGATGGACGATCGCATTGGCGCCGGCGCGCCGCTGGTACATGGCGCGGTGCAGGAAGGCTTCCTTCGACGGCGGCGCGCCGCTGAGCAGGCGTCCGTCCCAGTCGAGCCTGGAAATCGCGGCCGGGTCGAGCCGGCCCAGGCTGGCGTTGGTCGGGGTCAGCAGCCAGCCGTCCCCGACACGCACGCTGAGGTTGCCGCTGCTGCCGGCGCTCAGGCCGCGGTCGAACAGCGAACGGCCGAACTCGGCGATCTGCTCGCGCTGGCGGTTTTCTTCCGCATGAACGTGGATCGCCGCGCTCATGGCAGGCGGCTCCACGCCTTGAGGAAGAAATCGTCGCTGCCGAAGTTGCCCGACTTGAGCGCCAGCGCCAGCGGCGCGCCGTCGCAGCCGGCCTGCAGCGTGGTGGTCCAGGGTACCCCGGGATCGATTTCCGGCCCGATGCGCAGCCCCGACACCCCCAGCGCCTTGACCACGGCGCCCGAGGTTTCGCCGCCGGCCACGATCAGCTGGCCCACGCCCAGCGCCACCAGGCCGCGGGCGATGGCGGCCAGCGCCTCCTCGACCAGGCTGCCGGCGCGCTCGACGCCCAGTTGCGCCTGCACCGCCTTGACGGTCTCCGGCGTGGCCGTGGCATACACCAGCAGCGGCTGCCGGCCGACCTGCGGCGCCGCCCAGGCCAGCGCTTCGGAGACCAGGTCGGCGCCCTGCGCCAATGCCAGGGGATCGACGTGGAAGGACGGCGCCTGTTCGCGCATCGCTGCCACCTGGCGCTGGGTCGCCTGCGAACAGCTGCCGGCGATCACCGCGCGCGCCCCGCCGGTGGCCGGCAGCGTGTCGGCCGCCACCTGCCGCTCCAGCAAGCCACGGCGCCGGAAGTTTTCCGGCAGCCCCAGGGCGATGCCCGAGCCGCCGGTCACCAGCGCCAGGTCGGCGCAGGCGGCGCCGATCGCCTCGAGGTCGCGGTTCGATACCGCGTCGACGATGGCCAGGTTGCAGCCCTGTTCGCGCAAGGCCGCAAAGCGGGCGCCGATCGCCTCCCCGCCGCGCTCGACCACCCCGGCATCGACCAGCCCGACCTTGCCGCGCACCTGCTGCTGCAGCACGCGCACCAGGTTCGGATCGGTCATCGGCGTCAGCGGATGGTGGCGCATGCCCGATTCGCTCAGCAGTTCATTGCCGACGAACAGGTAGCCCTTGTAGATCGTGCGCCCATTGGCGGGAAACGCCGGACAGGCGATCGTGAAGCTGGCATCGAGCGCCCCCATCAAGGCTTCCGCCACCGGACCGATATTGCCGCGCGGCGTGGAATCGAAGGTGGAGCAGTACTTGAAATAGAACTGCCGGCATCCGGCCTGCTGCAGCCAGCGCAGCGCCGCCAGCGACTCGGCCACCGCCTCGTCGGCCGGATTGGTGCGCGACTTCAGCGCGATCACCACCGCGTCGACGCCGTCGGCATCGAAGGGCAGCGGGCCGGCCGGAACGCCGATCAGCTGGACGGTGCGCATGCCGGCCTTCACCAGCATGCCGGCCACATCGGTGGCGCCGGTGAAGTCGTCGGCGATACATCCAAGTAAGACAGTCATGTGAGCCCTCCTCAGGCCGCTTTGTCGGCGGCTTTCGGCGCCGGTAATGTAATGCCTGGGAACAGCTTGATCACCGCCGAATCGTCCTCACCGCCGTGTCCCGCGGCCGAGGCCTGCATGAACATCTGGTGCGCGGTCGCCGACAGCGGCAGCGGGAACACGCTCTTCTTCGCGTAGTCGAGCACGATGCCGAGGTCCTTGACGAAGATGTTCACCGCCGATAGCGGCGTGTAATCGCCGGCCAGGATATGCGGCACACGGTTCTGGAACATCCACGAACTGCCGGCGCTGTTGGAAATGACCTCGTACAGCGCGTCCGGGTCGCAGCCCGCGCGCAGGCCCAGCGCCATCGCTTCGGCCGCGGCCGCGATATGCACGCCGGCCAGCAGCTGGTTGATCATCTTCACCTTCGAGCCCTGCCCCGGCTTGTCGCCGAGGCGGTACAGCCTGGCGCAGATGGCGTCGAACAGCCGGGCGCAGGCGGCAAACGTGTCCGGCGCGCCGGCCGCCATCACCGACATCTCGCCGGACGCGGCCTTGGCGGCCCCGCCCGAGATCGGTGCGTCGATGAAGCGCAGCCCCATCGCCTGCAGGCGCGCACCGAGCGCCTCGGCGAATTCGGGCGACACCGTGGCGCAGGCAACGACGACCGCGCCGGGCTTCAGGTGGGCGGCGGCGCCGTCCGGGCCGAACAGGACCTGCTCGGTCTGCGCCGCGTTGACCACGACGATCAGCAAGGCCTCCACCTTCGGCGCCAGCTCCGCCGGCGAGGCGGCGCCGTGGGCGCCGGCCGACGCCAGCTTGTGCACGGCCTCCGGCCGCAGGTCGCAGGCATGCACTTCCAGCCCCGCCCGCAACAGCGATTGCGCCATGCCCATGCCCATCGCACCGAGGCCGACGACCCCGACGCAGTTGATTTGTTCTGCCATGTTGTTCTGCTCCTGCTTCAAAAATGGATTACCGGTTCACCAGCCGCGCCGGGATGCTCATCACGATGACCGCGCCGGCAACCAGCACGCCGGCCAGCATGTAGAGGGCGATGTCGGTCGACTGCGTCATGTCCTTGATGGCGCCGATCAGGAAGGGACTGACGAAACCGGCCAGGTTGCCCACCGAATTGATCGCCGCGATACCGGCGGCAGCGGCCACGCCATGCAGGAAGGCGGTCGGCAGGCTCCAGAACAGCGGCGCCGAAGACAACACACCGGCCGCGGCGATGCTGAGGAACACGATCGCCAGCGCGGTATTGGTGGTGCCGGCCAGCGCGCTGCCGATCAGGCCGATGGCGCCGAGCAGCAAGGGGATGACCAGGTGCCAGCGGCGCTCGCCGTTCTTGTCGCTGCTGCGGCCCATGTACAGCATCGTGACCACGGCCACCGCATACGGTATGGCGGTGAACATGCCGATGTTCAGGACGCCCGTGATGCCGGCGGTCTTGATCAGGGTCGGCAGCCAGAAGGTCAGGCCATACTGCCCCATCACGCAACAGAAATAGATCAGCGCCATCAGCCAGACGCGCGGGTCGGCGAACATCGCGCGCAGCGATGGATGGGCCACCTTGGTCCGGGCTTCCTTCTCGATGTTCGCCTCGAGCAGGCGCTTCTCGCCCTCGTTCAGCCATTTGGCGGGACGGATGCCGTCGTCGAGGTAGAGCAGCACGACGATCCCCAGGATCACGGCCGGCGCCGCTTCCAGGACGAACATCCATTGCCAGCCGCTGTAACCGTAGACGCCCGCGAAGCTTTCCATGATCCAGCCCGACAGCGGTCCGCCGATCAGGCCGGCCAGCGGGATCGCCGTCATGAAGGTGCAGACCATGCGGGCGCGGCGCTGCGCCGGAAACCAGTAGGTCAGGTACAGGATGATCCCGGGGAAGAAGCCGGCCTCCGCCAGGCCAAGCAGGAAGCGCATGACGTAGAAGGTGAAGGGCGTGCTGACGAACATGAAGGCGGCCGAAATGATCCCCCAGCTGATCATGATGCGGGCGATCCAGCGGCGCGCGCCGACCTTGTGCAGGAGGACATTGCTCGGAACCTCGAACAGGAAATAGCCAATGAAAAAGACGCCGGCGCCGAGGCCGAAGACGGTGTCGCTGAACTTCAGGTCGTTCAGCATTTGCAGTTTGGCAAAGCCGACGTTGACGCGGTCGAGGTAGGCCACGACATAGCAGAGCATCAGGAAAGGCACGATGCGCCAGGTGACCTTTCGATAGACCGAGGCCTCGTCGACGCTCGCATCGGGTGAATAGGCGCCGTCCTGTCCGCCCGGATGTGTTCCGATAATCGCCATCATGTCTCCTTGATGTTTTCCTGCCTGGACCGCGGGATGCGGGTAGCAAGATGTATGAAATTTGTATGGCTGTAGGTTAGCTGTCCATTTTTTGCGTGTCAAGCTGTATATTTTGTATAATCCAGGAAGCTTCGGCGCACCTTGCGGAGAAGATTGATGGACCAGACGATGATATTTACTCTCCCGGAGCCGGCGTCCGACGACGGCGGCTTCGTCACCGGCACACTCGGATCGCGCGTGGCCCACAAGCTGCGCCAGAAGATCCAGGACGACGGCCTGGCGCCAGGCACGCGCCTGCCGTCCGAGCAGGCGATGGCGCTGCATTTCGGTGTCAGCCGCAGCGTCGTGCGCGAGGCGATCGCCGCGCTCAAGGACGAAGGCATCCTCAGCACGCGCAAGGGAAGCGGCGCCTTCGTGCTCCAGGCCGACGGCCCGAACGGCGCGCGCGAGGACGAACAGACCCAGCAATCGGTGCAATCCTTGCTCAACCTGATTGAAGTGCGGCGCGGATTCGAGGCCGAGACCGCGGCGCTGGCCGCGTTGCGCCGCACGCCGGGGCAACTGGCCGAGATCGAGCACGCCTTGCTGGCCATCGAGGAAGCGGTGGCCGCGGGCGTCAGCGGCGTCGAGGAGGATGTGCGCTTTCACCTCAAGATTGCCGAGGCGACCGGCAACCCCTACTGGGTCAAGTTCATCGAGATGTGCGCCCAACCGATGCGTTCGGCCGTCAAGGTGACGCGCGCCAACGAAGCGCGGCGCGCCGATTTCTCGAACCAGGTGCGGCTGGAACATGAAAAAATCGTCCGCGCCATCGCCGCCGGCGACCCGGAGGCGGCGCGCGCCGCCGCAGCCGAGCACATGGTGCACGCCGCCGAGCGCGTGCGCCTGGCCGACCGCGAATTCTGGCGTGGAGACGGCGGCGAACTGGCGCGCAGCCTCGCGCGCGAGCCTATCCTGAGCTAGGTCTTACTTCACCAGCCAGCCGGCGTTGACGCAGATATCGCGCACCGTGCAACCCGCTGGAGCTGCTGCGCCGCGTCGATGGCAGGCTCAGATCGGGTGCGGCAAAGCAGGAGCAGACAGTCGTGTCGCGGGCGAATCCTCTCCGGACAAGATATACGATATCGAAATTACCGATATCAATAATCATCATTGGATTTATATTTTGCGCCGCAGCATAATGCACCTGTCTCCACTATTTCTCCTCCAAGAAAATAGTCTTCAGGCCCGCTCCTTGCGGGCTTTTTTTTTTTGCGCTATCGGTTCTCCAACTGTTCAAGCGCCCGGTCCTGCCGACCTTCCATACCGGCTGAGCGCCGCGGCCGGACGCCGGCGCCACGCCAGCGACCGGGACACGTGGCTTCCTCCGCGTCGCCAGTTCCCTGCAGGAGACTCCTGCGTCGCCGGGAGAGCTGACCGGCACCGTCGAACAAGCGGCCGAGAACACGCTGCAAACGAAGCTGCTGGTGCAAACCGTATCCGGCACTGCGGTCGACGGCGGCGCGTGCTGGGAGCAAGGCCGCGGACTTGCCGTCGTCGCCAAAAGGAAATCAAGGCCCTGATCAACGACTCGGTTGGCAAGATCGAATCCGGAACGTCGCTGGTGAAAACAGCAGGCAACACCATGAACGACTTCGTCGACAACGTACAGCGGGTTGCCGATACCGCCGGCGCCAGTCGCGAGCAGAGCACCGGTATCGGGCAAGTCAACCAGGCGGTCGTGCGCATGGACGAAGTCACCCAGAGCAATGCTGCTCTCGTCGAACAAGCGGACGCGGCAACGCAGGGCATGCAGGCCGCAGCGAACAACTTGATGAAAATGGTGCGTCTCTTCAAACTGTCGCAAGATCACATACCGACGGCTGGCCCGACACATGAATCCACCAGGGAGCAGGATGCGGGCTTGATGGCGGCCTTGGTTGGGAAAAGCGCTGGTCCTGCGCGAGGAACCAGGCAGCGTGCGTTCCATCCGGGCTCAGCCAGAAATGCAGATGCTGCGCGGAGCATGCGCATCGAGCGCTGAAGTCGCTGCACCATTCCGCGGGCTTCCCCGGGAAGGAGGATTCTCATGCAAACGGCACCCCCCTCACGCGGCATCACGCTGTTCTTGTGTGGCGACGTGATGACCGGCCGAGGCATCGACCAGATCCTTCCCCACCCCGGAAGGCCCAGGCTGTTCGAACCCTGGGTTGCCTCGGCACTGGACTACGTGCGACTCGCCGAGGCGGCGAGCGGCCCGATCCGGCGGCCGGTCGACTTTGCCTACATCTGGGGCGATGCGAGGGATGCCTTGCGGCGTGTGGCGCCGGACTTACGCATCATCAACCTGGAAACCGCGGTGACCACCAGCGATCAGGCATGGCCCCACAAAGGCATCCATTACCGCATGCATCCTGCCAACCTCCCCTGCCTCACGACTGCCGGCATCCACTGCTGCGCACTCGCCAACAATCATGTGATGGACTGGGGTTACCAGGGCCTGAAGGAGACGCTCGGCAGCCTGCATCGCGCCGGCATCGCCACGGCCGGCGCCGGGCGCGATGCCGCCGAAGCGGCCGCACCGGCCGTGCTGGATGTCCCCGGCAAGGGCCGGGTACTGGTGTTTGCCTGCGCCACGCAAGACAGCGGCGTGCCGCCCGAATGGCGCGCGGGTCCGGCCCGGCCGGGCGTGAATTTCCTGCCCGACCTGGGCGCACGCAGCCTGAACACCCTTGCACGCCAGGTGCGCGCCGCGCAACAGGCTGGCGACCTGGTGGTGGTCTCCCTGCACTGGGGCGGGAACTGGGGCTTCGGCATCTCCGCCCAACAGCAGGAATTCGCGCACGCTCTCATCGAATCGGCCGCGGTCGACGTGGTCTACGGCCATTCCTCCCACCACGTGAAAGGCATCGAGGTCTACCGCGACAAACCCATTCTGTACGGCTGCGGCGATTTCCTGAACGATTACGAAGGGATCGCCGGCCATGAAGAATTCCGTGGCGACCTGGCCCTGATGTATTTTCCTACCCTGGATGGGGGCAGGCTCACCCGCTTGGCAATGACGCCTACCCGGACCCGGCATTTTCGCGCGAACGCCGCGCCCGAGCCGGGGGTGCGCTGGCTGATGGCGACGCTGAACCGGGAGGGACGGCAGTTCGGCACCCAGGTGGCCAGGCCGGCGGGGCAGGACCTGCTGCTGCAGTGGCGAGCGCCAGGCTGACTTGCCCGGCAATATCGGATGCCTCATTCATCCTGCGCGGCGCGCTTTCCGCGCTCGGCATCGACCATCAGCAGCAGCAACAGGCCGGCAAGGAAAAAACCGCCGTTGATCAGCATCGCCTGCCGATGATCGCCCTGCGACAGCCAACTGACCAATCCATAGGTCAGCGGCCCGACGATCGACGCCAGGCGCACGGCCATGCCCCACAGGCCAAAGAATTCGGCACGCCGTGCTGCCGGACTGAGTACACCGATGAACGCGCGCGCGGAAGACTGGCTCGCGCCAAGACAGAGTCCGGCAATGTTGGCCGCGATCCAGAACAGCAAGGGGCCGCGCGCCAGCCATGCCAGCGCGGTCATCAGGATCCAGCCCGCCAGGGTGGCCGCGATGGTGGCGACATGGCCGATACGGTCCTGAATGTAGCCGAACGCGAATGCACCGACCGCGGCAGTGACGTTCACCACGATGATCAAGAGCACGGTGTCGCGCGTCGTGAAGCCGAGCGCCTGCTGCGCGTAGATCGCGGCCAGCGCGATGACTGTCTGGATACCGGCCTGGTACACCACGATGCAGAGCAGGAAACGGCGCAGGTCCGGGTAATGACGCGCCCGGCGCAGCGTCCGCAGCAGGCGCGCCGCGGCCTGCCCTGCCGTGCCGGCCGCGCTCCCTTGCGCTTGCGCGCGTTCGCGCAGCAGCAGGAAGGTCGGCACGCTCGCGGTGCCGAAGACCGCAGCCGTGATCAGCATCGTGACCGGGACAAATTGCATTGCCTGCTGCCCACGCGCAGCAGCCCAGTCGACATAGAGAAGACAGAGCCCCAGCGTCAGCAATCCGCCGAGGTAGCCCAGGCTCCATCCCCATCCGGACAGCCGGCCCTGATGCTCATCGGTGGCGAGTTCGGGCAGGAAAGCGGCGGACAGATTCTCGCCGATGCCGAAGAACATGCTGGACAACACCAGCAGCAGCATCGTCTGCCCCAGCGTCTCCGGGCCGGCCAGCGCCAGCGCAGCGGTGCTGGCAACACACCCCACGGTGGATGCCAGCAAGAGCCGCTTCTTGTTTCCGTGTAAGTCCGCATACGCGCCGAGCACCGGGCCGATCACCATCAGGAGCAGGTTGGAGACGGCCAGCGCGGCAGTCCATGCCAGCGTGGCCCATGCCTGCCCGCCGGCCACGACCGCCACGAAGTAGGCGTTGAAGATCGCGGTGATCACGACGGTTGTGTAACTGGAGTTGGCGAAGTCGTACATGGCCCAGCCCCAGGCCTCGCGGCGTGCCACGCCGGGCGCCAGGATACGCTGTGCAGCGGGAACGACCGTGCTTTCTGTTCTGGTCATCGGAGCGACTTCGGCGTCGGAAAAGGTAAGCACCAGCAGGCGTCACAAGATAAGAAACCTCACGCACGCGTCGACATCCGAAGGCTGGACGTTTGCCGAAGTGCGGCAAACACGATGCCGGCGGAGAGCACGGGAGGCGTATGGGTGACACATTCTAGCTTCTCCGGAAACAAAAAAACCACAGCCCTCATCGTGCTGTGGTTTTTTGGCAAGCCTGGTGATTACCGTGGGGTGGCTTGTGTATTCTCGATCGCGATGCGATTTGCCCGGCCTTGCGAATCCATCAGCCTGAAGCTCACTTCACGGAACAGCACGTCGATGGCGCGGGTTGGCCGCGATCCCTTGTTGACCTGCTTCACACCGAGGATTTCGAAGACTATCCTGTTATGCGCCAGGGCGAGGTACGAGTTGTTGTTATTAAAACGCGCCGCCTCGACTTGACGGGCCAGGCCTTCATCGGCCATGAGCGGCACTTGCATCCAGCCCGAGTCGTCCGAGAACCCGCGTCCACGCACGACGTAAGTGGCGCTGTCGGTGGAAGTGCTGTGCCAGTTGACCTTGATCGGGGCGCTGCGCATGGTCATATCGTAGGCTTCCACCTTGATCGCCGACGAACGGAAATAGAACAGGTTCGCCGAACGGAGCTGCTCGATACGGGCGTCGATCTTCCGGCCCATCTCCGCCAGGATTTCCTGCCTGACGAAGCCGTCGGCATGGTTGCGTTGATCCCCATCGATCCCGCGCTTGATGTGGAACTCCAGGAGGGCGCACTCTTCCCTTTCGCGCGCGTCGAGGGGGGCGTTGGCCTTCGCGGCGTAGAGGTAGGCCCAGTCGCAGTTCAAACGGCCGGACTGGCCATAGCGGTCTCCGCTTGCTCCGGCGCTGCCGACGCGGATGTGCATCGCGTTATCCTGGACCGGAGGGTTGTATTCGGTCTCGTTCCACCATTCGGGCAGCACGGAGCCGTGATTGGCCCTGGTCCCGCCGAAGATCTTGGTGAAGTTGAACTGCGCATGTGCGGCGATGGGCGCCATGCTGGTCACGGCTGCGCCGACGACGGTGAGGATCAGCTTTTTCATGGGTTCGCAAAATGAGAATGAGTGGTTATTGGGGCAACGCCGCCCCTCTGCCCCGGGCCGGAAGGACGCGGTCGGCCTGTCATGCGGGGGCCGCAGGCGCCGCTCAGGCGCTGGCGGCGCCCCCACTCACCATGACCAGGCGGGCGCGCTCGGACTTCGCACGGCGCGCCTCTCCCAGCTTGAGCCGCGCGCGCTCGATATCCTCGCAGCGCACCTCGTCGACCGGCGCATCGCAGCCGCCGATGCGCATGGCGCTCTCCTCGATCGTCAATTCGAAGAGCGTGCGCACGATCCGGGCATTCCCGAAATGTTCGCCGCGCTGGGCATACAGGCTCTCCAGTGCACCCAGCAACGTGGCGCGCGCATCCCCGACCAGGCGGTAGTCGTTGCTGGCCGCGAAGTACTCGAAGATGTCGGCCATCTCCGCGGGCGAGTAGTCGGCAAAGTGCACGTAGCGGGTGAAGCGCGACTCCAGTCCCTGGTTGCTGGCGATGAAGCTCCCCATGCCGTCCTCGTAGCCGGCCGCGATCACGGCCAGGCGGCTGCGGTTGTCCTCCATCTCCTTGAGCAGGGTATCGATGGCTTCCTGTCCGAACCCGTTTTCGCCAGTATCGACCAGGCTGTAGGCTTCGTCGATGAACAGCACGCCGCCATAGGCTTCTTCGATTTTCTTGCGGGTGCGGATGGCCGTCTGGCCGACGTGCCCTGCGATCAGGTCGCTCGCCGAGACCTCGACCACGTGTCCTTTCTCGAGCATGCCCAGTGCGGCGTAGATCTCGCCCACCAGCCGCGCGACCGTGGTCTTCCCGGTACCCGGGTTTCCGGTAAAGACCAGGTGCATCGATACCGGCGCCCAAGACATGCCGGCTTCACGCCGCCGCTCCTGCGCCCGCACCAGGCTGGTGAGGCGACGCAGTTCGTCCTTGACCGCGCCCAGTCCGGTCAGCCGGTCGAGCGACGCAAGCAGCGCGTCGACATCCAGTTCCTCCTTGCGTCCCACCAGGGGCAGATCCTCGGTCCGGATCTCGAGCGCACTGGCGTCGGGCTGCATCTTCAGGCGCGCGGCCTGGCGTTCGAGCATCCGGTCGACGAAGTTCCGCACCGTGCGCGCGTTGCCGAAATCGGCTCCCTTGGTGCGCACCATCTGCTCGAACAGCAATCCGGCGCGGGTCATCGCGCTCTCGCACACGACGAGTTCCTTGTCCTTGCACAGTTTGGCGAATATCTCGAGCAATTCGGGCGCGGCATAGTCGGGAAAATCGATGTAGCGGGTAAAGCGGGAATGCAGGCCCGGGTTCGAATCGATCAGCGTGTCCATTTCCCGGCGGTAGCCAGCCACGATCACCGCCAGGCGGCCGCGGCGGTCTTCCATTTCCTTGAGCAAGGTTGCAATGGCTTCCTTGCCGAAATCGCGGTCGGAGTCCTTCACATACAGCGCGTAGGCTTCGTCGATGAACAGCACCCCGTCCATGGCTTCCTCGATCTTCGCCAGGGTTTTCGGTGCGGTTTGGCCGATGTACTCGGCCACCAGGCCGCTGCGGTCGGTCTCGACCAGTTGTCCGGCGTTGAGCAGGCCGAGCGATGAGAAGATGCGTCCGACGATGCGCGCGACCGTGGTCTTGCCGGTGCCGGGATTGCCGGTGAATACCAGGTTGAGCGAGATCGGGTTGGCTTCGGCCCCGGCGCGCTTGCGGCGCTGCTCGGCGCTGACCAGGTCGATCAGCCTGCTCACTTCGCGCTTGACCGATGCCAGGCCGATCAGCGCGTCCAGTTCGGCCACCGCCGCCCGCACCGCAAGGTCCGATACCAGGTCGGCGTTCGCAATCCTGATCTGCGCCTGGTCGAACTTGCGCATCCGCCCCTGCGCATAGTGTCCGATGTCCCCGCCGGTGAACTCGACGACGCTCTTCTCCCTGGCCACCAGGGCCACGCCGCCGCCGTCGCCGAGGCGGCTCGAACGCACCACGACCTTGCCTTCGCCGTCGGCCTGGATCGCCCCCTTGGCTGGATTGACGATCCCTGCGCCGTCCACCATGACGACCGCGCTGTTACGCGACCACACCGCGCTCGACTGGGCTTCACGCAGGCTGCCACCCGTGATCGCGAGACGGCCCTGCCCGGTCGCCACCACCTGGGGATAGGTGTGTGAGCCGCCGCTCACCTCGCACTGCTCGAGCTGGAGCGAGGCATTGCCGGACACCCATGCGCCATTCTTGTGCGCGTTGCTGACCCTGCAGCGCTCCGCCTTCAGTTCGCCCCGGTCGGCGGCGATGAGCGCGCCGCCGCAGGCGCCGAACTCGCTGTCGCGTACCTGGAGGCTGGCCGATCCGAGCACGTGCACACCGGCTTCCGCCAGCAGGTTGAGCGTGCAGCCTTCCAGGGCGCCGCTCGCCTGGCCGCCGACGATCACTCCCTTCAGGTGGCGCTCGATACGGCAGCGGGTCAAGGCCAGCAGGCTGCCGCCTTCGGCCTTGACGGCGTACGGGGCGCTGGCATTTCCCAGCAGTGTGCACTGGTCGAGTTTCATGGAGCCGACCGTATTCCCGTCCACGCAGGCGCCATCGAACGCGACCGTGCTGGCCGACAGGCTCGCTCCCTGCAGGACCGAGATCGCGACCGGCCCGGCGACGCTGCCTTTGCGGATCGACAGCAGGCTGTCCGCTCCCGCCACCTGGACCGGCGCGCCGATCACGCAATCTTCAAAGCTCAGGCTGGTGCCGGCTTCGGCCTTGATCGCATGGGCCGCGCAAGCGCCGACGTGGCAATCGACGAACACGACCCGTGCGTTCCTGGCCACGGCGATGGGAGCGGCGATCCGCAAGCCGCTCAGGCGCAGGTCAGCGCCCGCCGCGATGGCCAGGGCCTGGGTGAGCGCCACCCGGCCGTCTTCCGGCCGGGCGCGCAGGTGGAGCTGGCCCGACAAGGCCAGCGCCCCCCCTTCGCCGGGCTGGTGGCCCGCACCGATCACGATCTCGTCGCCACTCCTGGCCTTGACCAAGGCGTCGCCGATGCGCGACGCATTCAGGAAACCAAAACCAACCTTGCGTACGGACATGTTTGCGTCAACCTTGAAGAATGTGGCGTGGACTGCCCCGGTGCCTGGAGCGTAGCGACGAAGGGCGTGGCGCCGGCCGATTCCTGGCGGTGGCCTTCGGTGCACCGATTATCGGTTGTTGCCAAGCTGTAAAGCCATGGAACGGATGTACCAAGCCGGCTTCCCGAGTACAAAGAGTTGCCAATCTTTAAACATTCGCTTAGCATTAAAACCTTTAATAAACTTGCAAGATTCACTTCTTGTCACCCTGCCCCCGATGAATACGCACGCCAAGCTGATCCTGGAGCTGTACGACATGGCCCAGCACGCCGGACAGCACGAATGCAAGGAAGAGATGATCATGGGCGTCAAGCGCTTGCTGCCATTCGAATCGGCACTGATCGGCGATCTGGGAATCTTCGGCAACCGGGTGATCCCGACCGGCGTCCATTTGCACAATGTGCCCGCCGAGCGGCTTGCCGAGCGCCAGCACATGCTGGGCGAGGAAATCATCACGCGCGACGGGCAGGTCACGACCCGCGACCCGGCGCTGCGCGCCACCTTCGGTAACCGCGGCAAGAGTGTGGCGACCGATATCGCCCACAGCACGCGCGATTCGGCTGTGCTCGCGTACTGCCGGAAATTCGAGACCGCGCATTCGCTGACCTTCGTCTCGGACCGCAACGTTCCTGGCCGTGTCAGCGTGATTTCGTTCTGGCGGGCGTCGCGGCGCGCCTTCTTCAGTGGCGACGATGTAGCGCTGGCCAACCTGGCGTTGCCGCACATGATCCAGGCGCGCCAGATCAATGAGCGGCTGACGGCGCATGCCGCGCAGGCGCCCGCGACCAGCGTCATCAGCGACCTGAGCGGGAAGGTCTACTTTGCGCACAATGACGCGATCGCCCTGCTGCAGGAGGAATGGCCGCAGTGGACGCCGCCGATGCTGCCGGAGGAGCTGACCGGCGCCTTGCGCTCGGAGCGCACGCGGAGCTACACCGGGAGGCGGCTCGAGGTACGCTGCAAGGTCGAAGGCAGCGTGCTCAACTTGATGGTGACACGGCGTGCGCCGGACGTGACGACGCTCACGCCGGCGGAACTACGCAGCGCGACGTTGGCCGCGCAGGGCCTGCAATACAAGGAGATCGCCAGGCAGCTCGGCCTGTCTCCAAGCACGGTACGCAATCAGCTCAACAGCGCTTACCGCAAGCTGAACGTCGCCAACAAGACCAGCCTGTCGCATGTGCTGATGGCGCGGGGGAGCTTTCCTCACCGGTGAGCCGGTGTGCTCGAGCGATAGGGAAGCGATGCAAGCCTTGTACCGGCGCGATGCCCCCGGTTACGCCCTGGCGGGATCGGCGCAGCACAAGGTCTTCCACTGTCGAACCCGCCTTAGAAGCTGTGGCGCAGCCCGAGCAGCACGCCGTTCTGCGACATGCCCGGCGCCACCGTGCCGCCCGCGTCCAGCGCGACCGCCGAGGCGCCGTCGTTGTCCATCCGGCCGACCGAGGCATGGATCGCGGTGCGCTTGGACAGCGCGTAGCTCAGGCGCGCCACGTACAGGGTCACGTCATCGGCGGAATTCTTCGCGTTGCGCTTGGCGACCTGGGCATCGAGCGTGAAGGCCCCGAACGGCCGGCTGGCGCCGAGGTAATACAACACCGACTCGACCTGTCCGGTCGCGGCCCTGGTCTCCCGGTCCATCGCGCCCGCACCGATCTTGGTCGCGCCCAGCATCAGGTAAGCATTCACGGTGGTGCGGATGTCGGTGTTGTCGCTGCTGGTCAGGCCGCCGCCGGCCCCGGTGTTCCCGTTCATCCTGTCGTAGGTCGCGTTCAGGCCCCAGCCCTTCGACTCATACCCGACCAGGGCGGTGTACTGGCGGCAGGCCTTGGAGTTGCCGGGCACCTCGCCCGGGCAGTTGGTCGCGGCCGGGCCGCCGGCCGACGCGGCATCGCGGCCGACGCTGTAGGTGGCGCCGACCATGAAGCCATTGAAGTTGCCCATGTAGCCGATCGCGTTGTCGCTGCGGGCATTCGGGATGTACAGGTCGATGCTGCTGATGGAAAACAGGTGCGGTCCCATCACGTCGGACTTGATCGAGGACATGAAGGTCATGTTGACCTGGCGCCCGACGGTGAGCGTGCCCCACGCGCCCTTCAGGCCGACGTGGGCGGCGCGGCCGAACAGGCGGCCGCCCTGCCCCGCGGTGCCGTTGTCCAGCGACAGGCCGTTCTCGAGCACGAAGAAGGCTTGCAGGCCGTTGCCGAGATCCTCGGTGCCGCGGAAGCCGATCCGCGAAGGCAGGGAACTGGTCAGCGACGGCACCTTGGTGACCGAGTTGCCCGCTGCATCGGCATGCGTGATGTGGGCCAGGCCGCTGTCGACCAGGCCATAGACCTGCACCGAGCCCTGTGCGCATGCCGAGGACGCGGCAACGCCGCACGCCAGCGCGAGCGCGCCGTGAATTGGTTTCATGATATCTCCTGCTTGTTATAAATATGTGTGGGGCCCCATGGGAAGCATGGGAGTGTCCGGCTGCCGCCGGCCGGGCCGCCTTCCAGGCGGCCCGTCTTGCTCTTGCTGCGAGGATCAGGCCGGATCGGCCACGCGCTGGACGGCGATCTCCCTGGCGGACGCCGAGCGCTCGTGCTTGATCAGGGACACGGCGATGGTCGCGATAACGGCCGGGATCGAGATCGCCAGGAAGTTCTGCTGCAGGGGCAGCGCCATCCCGACCAGGGTGCCGATCACGATCGGCGCCAGGATCGCGCCGCTGCGGCCGACGCCGGACGCCCAGCCGATGCCGGTGGAGCGCACCGTGCTCGGATAGAACTGGCCGGCATAGGCATAGGTCACGATCTGGGTGCCGATGGTGGAGGCGCCGGCCAGGCCGACCAGCAGGAACAGCACCGGGGTCGACACCGGATAGCCCAGCATGGTGATCGAGACCGCCGCCAGTGCATACATCGCGACCAGCACGTACTTGATGTGGAAGCGGTCCGCCAGCCAGCCGCCGCCGACCGCGCCGATCACGGCGCCGAAGTTCAGCACCAGCACGAAGGTCAGGGCCGAACCCAGGCTATAGCCGGCGCCCGCCATCAGTTTCGCCAGCCAGGAGCTGAGCGCATACACCATGAACAGGCACATGAAGAAGGCGATCCAGAACATGATGGTGCTGAAGCCGCGTCCTTCCTGGAACAGCTTGCCGATCGGGGCGCCCTCGGCGCGCTCGGTGACAGGAATCTGGAAGTTGTCGTCCGGCGTCGCGCGGTAGCTCGGCTCCATGCGGGCCAGCACCGACTTCAGCTCGGCCAGGCGGTTCTGCTTGATCAGGAAAGGCATCGATTCCGGCATCGACTTCAGGATGAAGGGAATCAGGATCACCGGCACGCCGGCTGCCAGGAACACGGACTGCCAGCCATGCTGCTCGAGCAAGCCCTTTCCGAGGACCGCCGCCAGCATGCCGCCGATCGCATAGCCGCTGAACATCAGGGTGACCATGGTCGCGCGGATCTTCTTCGGCGAGTATTCGGTCATCTGGGCCACGACGTTCGGCATCACGCCGCCGATCCCGAGGCCCGCGAGGAAGCGCATCACGCTGAACATGTAGGGGTCGGTGGTCATCCCGGCGGCCGCGGTGAATACGCTGAACAGGGCCAGGCAGATCACGATCGCCCAGCGCCTTCCGATGCGGTCGGCCAGGGTGCCCAGGGAAATCGCGCCGAACATCATGCCGAACAGCGCCGAGCTGACCATGAAGCCCGCGTTCTGGGCGGTCACGCCCATCTCCTTCATGATGGAGGGTAAGGCAATGCCGGCCACCGCGAGGTCATAGCCATCGCAGATGATGATGATCCCGCACCAGAGCAGCAGCGAGGTGTGGAAGGCGTTGAATTTGGCCGTGTCGGCCATTTTATGTACGTCGATGTGTCGCATGATGTGTGTCTCCTTGAATGTAAGTGTTGTGCCGCACATGCCCGCTTATGTCTTGTCGTTCCGGCCTCCCTTCAGGCTGCTGCCGTGCAGTACCCAGCACGCGGCCATGCCGATGACGATTCCCCAGAACGCCGCGCCCAGGCCCAGGAAGCTCATGCCCGACGCGGTTGCCAGAAAGGTGATGATGGATGCCTCGCGGTGGTCCTCGGCGGCGATGACGCCGGCCAGGTTGGCGGTGATGGGCCCGAGCAGGGCCAGTCCGGCCAGGGTGACGACCAGTTCGCGCGGCAGCGCGCTGAACAGCATGACGATCGAACCGCCGCACAGGCCGGCGGCCAGGTAGAACAGGCCGTTGGCGATGCCGGCGACATAGCGCCGGCGCGGATCCTCGTGGGCGTCGCGGCCGGTGCACATGGCGGCAGTGATGGCGGCGATGGCGATCGTGATGCCGCCGGTGACGGCGACCGCCAGCGAGACGATGCTGTTGACGCTCATGATCGGGCGCACGCCCGCACCGATGTAGCCCGAGGTCTTCAGCACCGCCATCCCCGGCAGGTACTGCCCGGTGAGCGTCACCAGCACCAGCGGCAGCGCCAGGCTGAAGGTGCTGGCCCAGGACCAGGCCGGGGTGATGAACTGCGGGGTCACCAGTTCCAGCGCGACGCCGGAGAACCGGGTGGCGCCCGTGAACACGGCGATCAGGACGCCCGCCACCAGCAGCAGCATGACGCTGTAGCGCGGCACGGCGCGCTTGAACACGAGATAGGCGCCGATCATGCCGAACGCCAGCAGCGGCAGGGTGCCGGTGGACTTGAAGGCTTCCAGTCCGAACGGCAGCAGGATCCCGGCCATCATGCCGCTCGCGACACCTTTCGGCACCAGGCCCATCACCCGGTCGAAGCTGCCCGACAGGCCGATCGCCAGCAGCACGGCGGCGGCGGTGATGTAGGCCCCCACCGCTTCATGGAGCGACAGCTCCGGAAACAAGGTGATCAGCAGCGCCGTGCCCGGCGCCGACCAGGCGGTGATGACGGGAACCCGCAGCCACCAGCTCAGCACGATCCCGGACAGCGCGGCGCCGATCGAGATGCCCCACACCCAGGACGCGAACATGGCGTTGTCGACCTGGGCCGCCTGGGCCGCCTGGGCCGCCTGGTAGAAGATCGCGAGCGGCCCGGTAAAGGACACCAGCACGGCCAGGAAGCCGGCCGTGACCGCGGAAGCAGACCAGTCCGAGCCCGCCGTCCTGGCCATCGGGGGCAGGACGCGCGGCGTGTCGGCGCCGCTCGCGGAGTCGCCGGGCTGCGGCCGGTGTTCGTGGCGCAACCGGCCCTCCTCGCGCTGCGCGTGAGATGGTTCCTGCATGGTGTCTCCCTGCGGTGATGATCAAGTGCTGGCCTGCGCCCGGCGCAGGCCTGGTCCTGCCGGGCTCAGCCCAACAGGAAAGCATCGACTGTTTCTGCGAACAGTTCGGGGACTTCGAGATTCGACAGGTGCGAGGCCGGCACGCTGGCCAGGCTGGCGCCGGGAATCGCCTCCTGCATGAAGCGCGCATCCGCCACCGTCGTCACCGGGTCCAGCGCCCCGGCAATCACCAGGGTCGGAACCGGGATACGGACGATCGCTTCGCGCAGGTCGGCGTCGGCCAGCGCATCGCAGCAAGCCGCATAGCCCTCCGGATCGGCCTGGCGCAGGTTCGCCTGCATCGCGCCCACCAGGTCCGGCTGCGCCTGCACGAAGCCGGGCGTGAACCAGCGTCCCGGCGAGCCGGCCGCGATCTCCTCCATCCCCGTGGCGCGCACCGCCGCGGCGCGCGCGCGCCAGCCCTCGGGCGTGCCGATGCGCGCGGCGGTATTGGCCAGCACCAGCCGCTCCAGCCGGTGCGGCGCATGCACGCCCAGCCACTGGCCGATGGCGCCGCCCATCGACAGCCCGACGAAGTGGGCGCGCGCGATGTCGAGCGCATCGAGCAGTCCCAGCACGTCGCGGCCCAGCAGGTCCAGGCTGTAGGGGCCGGCCGGGCTGGCCGAGGCGCCGTGGCCGCGGGTGTCGTAGCGCAGCACGTGGAAGTGGCGCGCCAGCCTGTAGGCCAGGTCTTCCCACATGCCCAACTCGGTGCCGAGCGAATTCGACAGCACCACCGTGGGCATGGCGGGCTTGCCCTGGCAGCGGTAATGCAGCAGTGTTCCGTTGATCGTCGCGGTCGCCATGATTACCCCTGGTCGCCGCCGCCGACCGGCAGCACGCTGCCGGTGATGTACGAAGCTTCTTCGGAGGCCAGGAACAGGATCGCCCCGACCTGCTCGGCTATCGTGCCGTAGCGGTGCATCGGGCTGGAGGCGATGGTCTGGTCGACGATGCCCTGGTACCAGACCTGTTCCTGCTCGCTGAGCGGCCTGGGGTTGCGCGGCACGGCGCGCGGCGGCGCCTCGGTGCCGCCGGTGGCCACCGCGTTGACGCGGATGCCGTCCTGCGCATGCTCGAGCGCCAGGCTGGCGGTCAGCGCATTCAC
>NZ_KB908148.1 GCF_000382345.1 Massilia niastensis DSM 21313 | reverse complement strand
CTGGTGTTCTGCGGCACCTTCACCGCCGGCGGCCTGGAAGTGAAGGTCGGCGACGGCGCCCTGCAGATCGTCCAGGAAGGCAGGAGCCAGAAGTTCATCGGCGGAGTCGAGCAGATCACCTTCAACGGCCTCGATGCCGCCCGCCGCGGCCAGGAAGTGCTGTTCGTGACCGAGCGCGCGGTGTTCGCGCTGACCGCCGACGGGCTGGAACTGACCGAGATCGCGCCGGGCGTGGACCTCGAACGCGACGTGCTGGCGCACATGGGATTCAAGCCCATCATGCGCGACGTGAAGCGGATGGATGCCGCGCTGTTCCAGGAAACCTGGGGCGGCCTGGCTGAAGGAATCGCCCGCAACGGCGCTCGCTGATCGATGCCCCCCACCCGAGGTGACGCCATGCAAACGAAGCATCCCGAACAGGACTACGACCCGCTGGTCAAGGAAACATTCGACACGGCGCATCTCGAGTACGCGCGCCTGCGGGCCCAGTGCCCGGTGGCGCACAGCGAGGCGCTCGGCGGATTCTGGGCGCTGACCAGGTACGCCGACGTGCAGCGCGTGTTTTCGGACCCGGCCATGTTCATCACCTCGGTGCAGAACGTGGTGCCGAAGGTGGCGTTCTCCGGACGCCGCCCGCCCCTGCACTTCGATCCGCCCGAACACACGCCCTACCGCTCCGCCCTGAATCCCCTGCTGTCGGAGCAGAAGATCGCCGCGCTGGAGCCGACCATCCGTTCCTGCATCCGGGCCGAACTGGCGCCGCTGCTGGCACGCGGCCACGGCGACGTCTGCGGCGACTTCGCCAGCATCTTCCAGGTCAAGGTGTTCAGCATCTGGATGAACCTCCCGGCCGCGCTCGAAGCCCAGCTGGCCGAAGCCGGCCCGGCCTTCGTCAAGGCCGTCGAGTCGGCCGATCCCGACAAGATGAAGGAAACCAGCTTCGTCCTGTACGACATGGCGCGCGCCCTGGTCGCCATGCGCAAGGCCGAACCCATGGATCCGGCGCTGGACCCGGTCAGTTCCTTCCTGGCGGTGCGCCACGAGGGCGCCCCGCTGCCGGAAGAGATGGTGGTCGGCGCGATCCGCCAGGTGCTGGTGGTCGGCATCGTCGCGCCGATGATCATGATCGGGAACATGGTCATCCACCTCGCGCGCCACAAGGACCTGCAGGCGCAGCTGCGCGCCGATCCCACGCTGATCCCGGCCGCGGTCGAGGAATTCCTGCGCCTGTACACGCCCTACCGCGGCTTCGCGCGCACCGCCCGCGCCGACGTCGAGATCGGCGGGCGCCTGATCAGGAAGGATGAGGCGATCGCCCTGATCATGGCCTCGGCCAACCGCGACGAGGAGGTATTCCCGGAACCGGACCGCTTCATCCTGGACCGCCCCAACATCCGCGAGCACCTGGCCTTCGGCCGCGGGCCGCACTATTGCGCCGGCACCGCCCTGGCGCGCAAGGAACTGCAGATCGCGCTCGACGAGCTGCTGAAGGCCACCCGCGACTGGGACATCGACGGCGAGGTCCTGATGAGTCCCTTCCCCGAACTGGGCCCCTGGTACGTGCCGGCCCGCTTCGAGGTGGCCGCGTGAGCGCGCCGGCCGATGTTGTCGTAGGAAAGATTCGCCGGCACATCATCCTGCCATTCGTCCTGCTGCTCATTGTCAGCTCGCTGGACCGCGCCAACCTCAGCTTCGCCGCCCTGCAAATGAATGCGGAGCTGGGCCTGTCGCCCTCCCAGTACGGCCTGGCGGTGAGCGCCTTCTTCGCCGGCTACCTGGCCTTCCAGTTTCCCAGCATGTACCTGCTGCACCGCTATGGCGCGCGGCGCTGGATCGCCGGCTCGGTCCTGATGTGGGGCGTGTTTGCGCTCGGCATGATGCTCGTCGAAGGCCCGACCGCCCTGTATGTGCTGCGCTGCCTGCTCGGGCTGGCCGAGGCCGGTTTCGCCCCCGGCGTCGTCTACCTGTGCAGCCGCTGGATGCCGAAGCGCTACCGCGCCGCCGCGATCGGGATGACCATGCTGGCGGTGCCGATCTCGGTGGTGTTCGGCGGACCGTTCTCCGGCTGGCTGATGTCGATCCAGAATCCGCTCGGCCTGTCGGGCTGGCGCTGGATGTTCATGGCCGAAGGCGTGCTGACCATCGGCTTCGCGCTGTTCGCCTGGAAGATCTTCGTCGACAGCCCGGCCGAGGCGCGCTGGCTGGACGAAGCCGACAAGGAATGGCTGCGCCAGCAGATCGCCCGCGACGACGCCGACACCAGCGCCGCCGGCATAGGCAGCGGGCGCGGCATCCTGCGCAGCGGCCGCGTGTGGGCCGCCTCCGGCGTCTGGTTCGCCCTGATCGCGGGCGCCTACGCCATCCTGTACTGGCTGCCCCAGGTGGCGCGCCAGTTCGCCGCCAGCACGCCCTTCGAGATCGGCCTGATCAGCGCCGTGCCCTGGCTGGGCATCGGCATCGGCATGGCGGTCAACGCGCGCCACTCCGATGCGAGCGGCGAGCGCTTCTGGCACGTCCTGCTACCCTTGCTCCTGTGCAGTGTCTGTCTCGCATTGGCAACAGTCCCGGCGAACGGCGCGGTGGCGCTGGTGCTGCTTTTTGTGGCAGGATTGGGACTGGGCGGTGCGCAAAGTGTCTTCTGGACCATTCCTACCGGCTTTCTCGACAAGGATGCGGCACGCCACGGTATTACGATGATCAATTTTTGCGGCAACCTGGGCGGCCTGTTCGGCCCCTATGCCATCGGCGTGGTGCGCCAGTCGACCGGGTCGTTCTCGGTCCCGATCTACGCCATGGCACTGATGCTGCTGGCCGGAGCGCTGCTCCTGCTCTGGACCCGTGCCCGCGCGCCGCGCGACGGCGCACCGCTTTCCGCTTCGACTCCATGAAAAAGAACCTGATCCGCCTGGCCGGCGTCTCGCTCGCCGTGCTGGCCACCGCCAGCGGCGTCCTCGCCTACGACCTCGTCTACGACATCGAACGCTGGTGGGAGCCCGGCGACAACCGGGTCTTCCCGCGCGAACAGACCTACGCCAACGAGAACGGCAAGCTGACCACCCTGAACGCGGCCGGCAACACGGCCACGGCCGGCCATCCCTTCTTCACGCCGCTCGGCAGCAACGGGCGCGCCTGCATCAGCTGCCACCAGCCGGCCGACGGCATGAGCCTGTCGCTCAAGACCATCAACGCGCGCTGGGCGCAGCTGGGCGCGAAGGATCCGATCTTCGCGCCGGGCGACGGCGCCAACTGTCCCAACCTGCCGGCCGGGGACAAGGCCTCGCACTCGCTGCTGCTCGAACGCGGGCTGTTCCGCATCGCGCGGGTGTGGCCGCCGCGCGATGCCGCCGGCAGGAAGATCACGCCGGAATTCTCGATCGAGGTCGTGCGCGATCCCACCGGCTGCAACACCAGCCGCGAATACGGCTTGGACAGCGCGACGCCGACCGTGTCGGTGTACCGCCGGCCGCGCCCGGTCGCCAACCTGAAGCACATCATGGCGGTCGGCTTCTCCTTCGATCCGAAGAGCGGCCTGCCCTTGCAGCGCGATCCGGAAACCGGCGAATTCGTCAGCGAAGCCCTGATGGCCGACACCCGCGTGCTGACCTTGAAGGCGCAGGCGATCGACGCGATGCGCACCCACCTCCAGATGCACGGCAATCCGACGCCGGAGCAGCTGCGCCAGATCGTCGAGTTCGAGTCGCAGATCTCGTCCGCGCAAAGCCACGATCCCTGGGGCGGCAGCCTGGCCGCGGGCGGCGCCCAGGGCGGCCCGCAACACATCGAGAGCGGCAAGGGCGGCGTCCTGCAATCGACCTCGAACCCGATCTGGAAGGAATTCCTCGGCTGGAAGGACGGCGGCACGGAGCCCGGGCTCGACCCGGAACAGAAGCAGTTCCGCGCCTCCGTGGCGCGCGGCGCGGAGCTGTTCGTCAAGCGCACCTTCCTGATCAAGGGCTCGGCCGGCATCAACTCGATGGGCTTCGGCGACCCGGTGCGCAATTCCTGCGCGATGTGCCACAACATGCACCAGAGCGGCATCGACATTGCGCCGGGCCGCATCGACCTGGGCACCACCAACGAGCCGCACGCCAAGCCCTCGCCCGAGCTGCCGCTGTTCAAGCTGACCTGCGGCGACAGCTACAAGGCGCATCCCTTCCTCGGCAAGGTGGTGTATACCCAGGACCCGGGCTACGCCCTCACCACCGGGCGCTGCGAGGATATCGGCAAGATCACCACGCAGTCGATGCGCGGCCTGTCGGGACGCGCGCCCTACTTCGCGAACGGCTCGGCCGCCACCCTGCGCGAGATCGTCGACATCTACGATCGCCGCTACAACATCCAGTTCACCGAGCAGGACAAGCAGGACCTGGTCAACCTGATGAAGGTACTCTGATGAAGACATCCCGCACCCTCCTCTATGCCGCGCTGCTGGGCGCGGCGGCGCAGGCCCAGGCGGTCGGCTTCGTCGCCTGCCCGGTCTACCGCGACACCGACGCCGGCCGCAAGTCCGGCTGCTGGCTGGCCAACGACGGCGCCAGGGGCGTGCGCTACGACGTCACCGAAAGCGCGAGCAAGCCGGTGGTCGGACGCATGGTGCTGGTCGAGGGCGAGGTCGCCGGCGCCAGGGACATCTGCGGCGGCGTGGTGCTCAACCCGGTGCGGGTGGCGGTGCTCGAGCAGCCCTGCCCCGAAGTCGTGGTGCCGGCCGAGGGCTTCCCCAGCAAGCCGTCGGTGCTGCCGGCCGAGTTCCTGCAGCCGCTGGGCGTGCCGCGCAAGCTTCCCGAGGCGCCCTTCTCGCCCCAGACCTACCAGATCGGATTCAGCTTCAACGACGACCGGCTGATCTACCAGAGCGTCGAGACCACGATCGAGCGCGCGATGCTGTATGCGGTCGCCAGCAAGGCGCGCAAGGTGCGCGTGACCGGCTATGCGGACGTGCGCGGCTTCAGGGTGTCGGGACGGAAGCTGGCCGAACCGAAGGCCCTGGCCAGGGCGCGCGCCGAGATGGTGACCCTGGCGCTGGTGCGCCTGGGCGTGCCGGAGGCGTCGATCGAGACCCGCTGGCGCACCGACCCGCAGCCGATCGAGTCCCCGCCCTCGCTGGCGAATGCGTCGAAGCGCCGGGTGACCGTGCAGGTGGAGCCCTAGTACGTCTGGAGAAACCCCGGCGTCACTGGGCAGCCCGCTCGCTGCTCACCGTTGCAGGCCCCGATTGGCACCATCGGCAGGATAGGACCATGCTACCATCGCATGCAAATCCGATAATTCTCCCGCACCCCCATCATGCCTTCCAGCAACGACGCAGACATTCAGCCTCGGCTTGAGGACCTGCTCGCGCATTTGCCGGCGGGTGTCGTCGTGCATGGCGCCGACGGTCGCATCCTGAACGCCAATCGTCTCGCCTGCGAACTGATCGGTCGGAGCGTCGAGCAACTGAGAGGCACCGAGTTTTCCGACGCTGCCTGGTGCCTCCTGCGCGCCGACGGCAGTCCCATGCTGCCGGAGCAATTTCCAGTCAATATAGTCCTGCGCACCGGCCGCCAGGTATCCCAGCACCTCCTCGGCATCCCGGGCCGGGAACCCGAATCGGTGCTCTGGGTGCTCTGCAATGCTTATCCGGAATTCGATGCTGGCGTGCTGCGCCGGGTCGTCGTCTGCTTTACCGACTGCACCGCGATGAAGCGGGCCGAGCAAGGCTTGCAGAAATCGGAGGAGCGGCTGCGCCTGGTACTGCAGGGCTCGACCGATGCGCCATGGGACTTCGATCTCGCCAAGGACGAGATTTATTATTCCGATCGCTGGTGGAGCATGCTCGGCTACCAGCCCGGGGAGCTGGGCGGCGATACCGGCATTTGGCTGGAGCTGTCGCACCCCGACGACAGGCTGCGCATCTCCACCTACTGGCACGATCTGCTCAACAGTCAACGCGAGACCTACAGCGTCGAGTGGCGCCTGCGTCATCGCGACGGGCACTACGTGCCCGTCCTGTCGCGCGGATTCGTCACGCGCGATGCCGAGGGCAAGGCCCTGCGTGTGTCGGGCACCAACACCGACCTGACCGAGCGCAAGCTGGCGGAGCAGCGCATCCATGAACTGGCCTATTACGATCACCTCACCGGCCTGCCGAACCGCCGCCTGCTGGTCGAGGAACTGGACAAGGCGCTGGCGCGCAGCCAGCGCTCGGGCCGCCTCGGGGCGGTGATCTTCCTCGACCTGGACAATTTCAAGCTGCTGAACGACACGATGGGCCATGCCTTCGGCGACCTATTGCTGCGCCAGGTCGCCGAGCGCATGCACCACATGCTGCGGCACAGCGACCAGCTCGGGCGCCTGGGCGGCGACGAATTCGTGATCGTGCTGGAAGACCTGGGCGACGGGACGCACGATGCGGCGCTGGAGGCGAACCGCGTCCTGGAAAAACTGCAGCAGAGCCTGCGCCAACCCTATTACCTCGACGGGCGCCAGTTCTCGAGCACGCCCAGCATGGGGGTGGCTTTGTTCGAAGGCAACTCGACCGACATCGAGACCCTCCTCAAGCAGGCCGATCTTGCCATGTACCGGGCCAAGTCGGAAGGACGCAATACCGCATGCTTCTTCGATCCCGGCATGCAGGCCCTGGCCGAGCACGAGGCGGCGCTCGAGCGCGCCCTGCGCGAAGGTTTGTCGGCGCACCAGTTCGTGCTGTACTGCCAGCCGCAATTCAGCAGCCAGGGGCGCCTGGCCGGAGCCGAGGTGCTGTTGCGCTGGCGCCGCGCCGACGGCGAGCTGCTCGGTCCCGACGAGTTCATCGGCCTGGCCGAGTCGTCGGGCCTGATTGTGCCACTGGGCCAGTACGTGCTCGAGGAAAGCTGCCGCATGCTGGCGCGCTGGCGCGCCGATCGCACGCTCGGCAAGCTCAAGCTCGCGGTGAACGTGAGCGCGCACCAGTTGCGCAGCGCCGACTTTCCCAGGATGGTGGCCGACATCCTCCTGGAAACCGGCGCCCCGGCGGAGAAACTGTGCCTGGAACTGACCGAAAGCGTCTTTGCCGAAAACGTCGCGGAAATCATCGCGCACATGCACGAACTGCGCAGCCAGGGCGTGCATTTCTCGCTGGATGACTTCGGCACCGGCTATTCCTCGCTCGCTTACCTGAGACGCTTCCCGCTGACTGCCTTGAAGATCGACCGGTCCTTCGTGCACGACGTCCATCTGGATCCGGATGCCGTGCCGATCATCGAGGCCATCATCGCGCTGGCCCGCAAGCTCAAGCTCGAGATCGTCGCCGAAGGGGTGGAACACGAGGCGCAGCGCAGCTTCCTGACGGACGGCGGCTGCAGCACGCTGCAGGGCTACCTGCTGGGCCGGCCGATGCCGATCCAGGAATTTGAAGAGATGTACGGTAGTGCCGGGATCGACAATGCATGACCTGGCTGGAAAGCCAAGCCTCGTCCCTGCCACTCAGCCAGCAGGCGTGGCGCCGGCGCCAGGTACGCCGGCGCTGTGCGCCTCGACCTGCAGCGCCGCGGCCTCGTCGCCGGCGGCGCGGTATGCGGCCGCCAGTACCGCGGCCGTGTCGCGCGTATCCGGATGGCCCGGCCGCACCCGCAGCCGGATCGCCAGCGTCCGCCGCAGCAGGGCGATCGCCTCGCCGCTCTTGCCCTGCCCTTGCCGGCTGCGGCCCTGCTCGTGCAGGATCACCGCCACTTCGGAATGGTCCTTACCGGTTGCCGCCTCGATGATGCCCAGCGCGCGCGCCAGCACCTCGTCGGCCTGCACGAAGCGCCCGGTTGCCACGTACAGCCGCCCCAGGCTGGTCAGGCTGATCGCCACGTCGTAGTGCGCCGGCCCCAGCACCTGTTCGCGCATCGCCAGGCCGGCGAGCAGCGTCTTTTCCGCCTCCGCGAACTTGCCGGCGGCGTTCAGGGCGGTCCCCAGGCTGTTCAGCGCGCTGCCCACGCTGTGGCTGGGCCTGGACCCGCTGGCGGTCTCGCTGATGGCCAGTACGCGCCGGAAGCCCGTTTCCGCCGCCGCGTAGCGGCGCAGCCCCAGGTCGTTATAGGCGAGGTTGTTTAGGGGCGTCACAATCCGCGGATTGTCCTTGCCCAGGCTGGCCTCCAGGGTCGCCAGCGCCTGCTCGAACAGGGGTTGCGCCTCCTGGTACTTGCCGGCCTCGTACAACACCTGCGCCAGCGAGGCCCGCGCGCGCGCCGCCTGCGACGACGCCGCACCATGGAGGTCTTCGTGGATCGCCACCGCCCGGCGCCGCCACGCTTCGGCCTGGGCCAGCTGGTCGCGCGCCACGTAGACGCGCGCGAGGGCCCCGTAGCTGCCCGCCACGGCGGCGTGGCGTTCGCCCTTCGCCTCCAGGCGCAGCGCAAGCGCGCGCCGGTACGCCGCTTCCGCCACGTCGAGCCGGTCCTGTTCCATGGCGATGTCACCCAGTGTATCGTGCGCGTCGGCGATGCCGGCGGCTTGTGCATCCGGGAGAGTCGCGAGCAGGGCCAGCTGGCCGCGCACATGAAGTTCGGCCCGGTCCAGCAGCTGGCGGTTGCGGTAGGCCTCGGCCAGCCGGCCGCGGGCGGCGGCGAACTCCAGGCTGTCGCGCGAACCATCCGGCGCCGGCGCGTCGAGCGCGCGCTGCACCACCCGGTCGGCTTCGGCGGCCTGGTTCCGTGCAAGCAGCTGGGCCGCGAGGTCCAGAATGTTCCCGGCATTGCCGCGCGCGATCTCCCGCTCGACCAGGGCCTCGGCCCGGACGCGGTCGCGCGCCATCCCGCGCCCGTCGAGGTGCATGGCGATCAGGTGGTTCAGTGCGGGATGGACGCCGCCGTCGCTCGCCTGCTGGTACCAGCGCGCCGCCCCCGCCTCATCTTTCGCGACACCCTTGCCCTCTTCCATGCACTGGCCGATCCAGAACGCGCCGTACGGATCGCCGCCGGCGGCGGCGCGCGCAAACAGCCTGGCGGCAGCGGCTTCATCGATCGGACGGTCGAAGCCGAACAGGTAATTGCGGCCGAGCCGGACCATGGCGCGCGGGTCGTCCAGCGCCACGCCCTTGGCCAGCCAGCGGTCGGCTTCGGCGTAGTCCGTGGGCACGCCGTCGCCTTCGAGGTACCTGACCGCCAGCGAGTGGATCGACTCCTTGTGCCCTTCTTCGGCGCCGGCGCGCAGCAGGCGCAGCGCCTCGGCCATGTCGCGTTTGCCACCCAGGCCGTCGGCGAGCATCTCCGCCAGCAAGTAACGGGCATCGGGGTCGCCCAGTTCCGCGCTCTTGCGGTACCAGGCGCGCGCGCCGGGCCGATCCTTGACGAAGGCGTCTCCGTGGTAGAGCGCGAACGCCAGGTAATACATGCCGACCCGGTTGCCCAGCTGCGCCGACTTGAGCAGCCAGGCCTGTCCGCGGGCCGGGTCGGCGGCCACACCGCTGCCGTACAGGTAGATCCGGCCCAGGTGCCGCATGGCGTCGGTATCGCCCCCGTCGGCGCCTTTCGCAAACCAGTGACGGGCGGCCTCGAGGTCGCCCCGTTCCGCGGCCGTTTCGCCGACATCGTTCTGGGCTGCGCTGTTGCCCTGCTCGGCGGCCTGGCGCATCAGATCGTCGGCCGCCGCGGCATCGGCCGCCACGCCCCGTCCGAAGCGGTAGCACAAGGCCAGCCCGTAGCGGCCTTCGGCGCTGCCGCCGTCGGCCGCCGCGCGGAACCAGCGCAGCGCGCCGGCGGCGTCGGCCGCCACGCCCCGACCCTCGTAGTAGCGCCATCCCAGGGCGACCATCGCCTCCTGGTCGCCACGTTCGGCGGCCAGGCGCTGGCCCTGCAGGGAACTGGCGGCCACCAGGGGCGCGGCCGGGACGCTGGCGCCCGCGGGCACGCTCGCGCAAACAAGAGGAAGGAGGAACAGGGTGCTGCGGAGGGACATGAGAGACACGGAATGGATGAGGTCGGCTAGTCTGCACCGCCCGCTTCCACCTTGTCAATACGGAACCTGGAATGCGTGGCGAATGCCCGACGAGACGCCGGGCCGGTGCATTCCGGCGGCCGTGACGCCATCCGTTTCCCTTCTACCGGGACTGGTTCCCGGGCTCGCCGGCGCAGCGCGCCTCGGCGCCGGAGCAGGCGCGCAGGAAGGGCGCCGGACGGAACCCGGTATAGTCACCGCCCTCTGGTGCGGTGGAAGCGGCCAGCGCATTCAGGCTTGGCGCCGAGCTGGCATCCTTGCCGCCGGCATTCCACGAACCGCTCTCCAGACGCTGCTGCAGGGTCATCAAGGCGGCCACCGTCTCGCCGGGCTTGAAGTTGCAGTGCCCGACCCGCTGCACGTAGGCTTCCCGCACCAGTTCTCCCGCCCCCGCTGCGCGCGCCAGGCGCGCATATTCGCCGCTGAATTCGGCCAGGGTCACCGGATCGGACACCGTCTGCACCAGCAGCACCGGTTTCGCCAGCTTGCCGGTCGGCGCGTAATGGCGCTTCATGTAGCCGACCGCGCCGGGTTCGGCGGCGATGCGCGGCGCCTGCGCCAGCCGCTTCAGGTCCGCATCGAGATCGAGCCCGGCCTGCGCGTAGAGCGCGCGCACGAAGGCGGCGCGGCCCGATTTTTCCAGTTGGGCCGTGTAGTCGATCCCGGTATTCCACGAAAAATTGCCGCCGGCGCGGGCAAGCTGGTCGTCGCGCGGCAGCAGGACCGCGCCGACGAAGCCGCGGTACAGCTGGTGCTGCTGCGCCGCGATGTCGTCCGCCGCGGGCTGTGCGCTGCCTGGCTCGATCCAGGTCGGCACCTGGCCCAGGGTGGCCGCCAGCGCCAGGCGCGCCCTGCCCGCCGGCGTCGCCTGGGCGGCGTCGAGCTGCTGCTGCCATTGCGCCAGCTGCTGCTTGCCCTCGCCCTTCGGCCCCTTGAACAGCAGGGGCAGCGCGCTGTCGGGCGCCAGCAGGGTCTTGAAGGCGAAGGCGCCGTCGAGCGCCGCATTCATCATGCCGACCGTGCCGGCCGCCGAGGCGCACAGCGCCAGGCCGGCGTCGAAGCGTTGCGGATGGCGTTCCAGCAGCGCGATCGTGATCAGGCCGCCCATCGACGTGCCCCAGGCTATCGTCCTGGCGGGCTTGCCGACCTGGGCGGCGAAGGCGTCCAGGGTCGCGACCTGGTCGGGCACCGCTTCCTCGAGCGCCCAGCCGGCTTTCGAAAAGCCGGACCCGGCCAGGGCGAAGCCGCGCGCCAGCAGCAGGTCCTTCTCATCGCGCGCGACGTTGCGCACCGGACCGGCGGCGGGGCCGGCCGAGTAGCCGCGGCTGAACAGCAGCAGCGTGCCGTTCCAGTTCGGCGGAACGTCGAAGGTGTAGCGCGCCCCGCTGGCGATGCTGCCTTCGAGGTGGCGAACCGGCGCCGGGTCGGCCGCCGGCGCGGCGCCGGACTGGATTGCCAGCAGCGCGGCGAGGGCGATGGCGTGGTAGTTGATGCGCATGCTTGTTCCTTGTTGGTCAGTCGGGCGCCACGCAGGCGTGGCTGGCGGCTTCGTTCACCGGTCCGCCCTGGTATCTGGCGTAGCGCGGCCAGGCGCACAGCGGACGGCTGACGCCCTTCCCGTCCGGATCGAGCGCGCTGCCGGGCAGCGCGCGCGCCTCGATCCGCTCCGGCGCCACGCCGCGTTCCACCCATGCGGCCAGCGGCGCCAGCTGGTCGAACTGGTCGGCGGTAGCACCGCCGCGGCAGTGCGCCATGCCCGGCACCATGAACAGGCGCGCCATGTTCGCCGCGCCCGCACCGTACTGCCTGCCGATCCGCTCCACCAGGCCGACGATGGCGCGCGCCTGCACCGCCGGATCGGCGCTGCCGGTATAGATCAGCATCTTGCCGCCGCGGCGGTAGAAGGCCTCGAAATTCGGGCCCGGCCTGGCCGGATCCACGTTCGCCCCATGGAAGTCGAGGCGCCCCTGCGCCAGCTTCGCCGGCTCCTTCTCGACATCGAAGCGCGCCACATACCCGACCGACGACGCCGGATAGGACGCCACCTCGTCGGCCGGCCCGGTCACGCCCGGATAGCCGCGGAAGCCGTAGCCCATGTAGTAAAAGTTGGGCATGATGCTCTTGTAGAAGGACCCGAGCGGGAAATCGGATCCCGCGACACCCAGGTAAGTCTCGCGCATGCCGTGTTCGATGCTGCCGGGGTAGAAGCCGGGGTGCACCAGTTCGCCCTTGCGGTCGCGCAGCCCGTCGTACAGCTCGGCCAGGCCGCCCGCCTGCACCCGGCTCAGGCAGCGCGCGTCCGTGCTGGCGCCGCCGTCGGCCCGGCACTGCAGCGCGCGGATATCTTCCGGCGTGGAGCGGCAGGCCGCGACGTTCGACATCAGGCCGTCGACCGCGCCGTCCAGGCGGTCGCACTTCTGCATGAAATGGCCGGCCGCATAGGCCAGCTGCTCGTCGCGGAAGGCGCCCGAGGTGTCGGTAGGCGTGGTCCCCTCGGGGACCCCGGCGACCCGGCTGGCCATGCGCAGCACCGACATGTTGTGCACCCACTGGTCGTACACCGCCATGCCCGCGTTGCCGGACACCACGCCGTCGAAGTCGGCATGGCGCTGCGCCGTGACCAGCGCTTCGCGTCCGCCGTTGGAGCAGCCGACGAAGTAGGCATACTCGGGCGCGCGTCCCGTGAAGTTCTTCAGCAGCGACTTGCTGGCCAGGGTCACCTGGTGCACGCCCTCGTGGGCGAAATCGAGGTAGGCCTCGCGGTCCAGCGCGAAGCGCGGATCGCGCCCCTGGTGTCCCGAATCCTGGGCGACCACGGCATAGCCCTGGGCCAGCGACTTGCTGCCGTCCTTGAGGGTGCCGAGCGCGTCGCCGACGCTGCCGTTGTTGCCGCCGCCGCCCTGGAAGACCAGGCGGCCGTTCCACTGCTGCGGAATCCGCAGGCGGAACTGGTTGCCATAGCGGGTTGCATCCGGCGCGCCGGCATGGGCGCCGATCGTGCCGGTGACGATGCAGTGCGCCGGCAGGCCGTCCCCGCCGGCCGACCAGGTGGCCGCGTCCAGGGTGGCGCTCTCCCCGTCCACGGTCCCCAGGGCCGGCGCCAGCGCGGCGGCCGTGCAGGCGTCGGCCGGCGCGGCCGCCACCTGCGCACTGGCGGCGCAGGCCGCCAGCAGCACGATGTGGCGTGCCTTCATCAGAACTTGTACGACAGCGTCAGCGAGGCGAAGCGTCCGATCGCGCTGGTGTTCTGCGGGTCGAAGGCCATGGTCGCGTTCTGCACGAACGGCGGCTTGCGGTCGAACAGGTCCTGCACGCTGAGGGCCGCGCGCAGTTCCTTGTATTGTTCGCCGAACAGCTTGCCGATATCGTACTGCGCGGTCAGGTCGATCGTGGTGTGCGAAGCGATCTTCGGACGCGTTGCCAGGGTGGCGTTGGTGTACGCGTTGGTGAAGTTGGCGAACGCCGTCACGCGCGCATTCTCGCCGGTCCAGCCCAGTTCGGCCCGGGCGCGCAGGCGCACCGGGTTGTTCAGGGTGTTCAGCAGGCCGCCCACCAGCGGCGTGGTCGGCGTGAACTGCTGGCGGTAATTGAAGACATAGTTGGCGGTGGCGGCGGCGGTCATGCGGCCGAAACCGGTGGTCCAGTCGTAGCGCGCGGCCACGTCCACGCCGCTGGTCTTGACCACGCCCGCATTGTAGCGGCGGCCGTCGGCGATGAAGCGGATGCCCGACACCGGTTCGGCGGTATTGCCGGTGAAGGTAGGCTGGGCCATCAGCGCGGTGATTTGCGCAACGGTCGGCGCGCTGTTCAGGTAAGCGGCCAGCTCCGGTTTTTGCAGGATGGCGGTATCGTTACCAGGCGTCAGGATGCGGTCCTTGTAGTCGACCTTGAAGAAGTCGGCGGTCAGGCTGAGGCCGCGCACTTGCGACGGCCGGAAGTTCACGCCGAAGGTCGTGATGTCCGCGGTTTCCGGATCGAGCCCTTCGCGGCCGCCGAGCAGCGAGATGCCGCGCACCGTCGAGCGGCCATCCGCCGAGATGCGGTCGACGACGTTGATCAGGCCCGCATTGATCGGATCGATGTCGCCCAGGGTCGGGGCGCGGAATGCGGTGCCGTAGGTGGCGTAGATCTTCAGGCCGTTGGCCGGAACCCAGTCGATGCCGACCTTCGGATTACTGGTGAAGCCGAAATCGCTGTAGTCGTCGGCGCGCACCGCCAGCGACAGGTCGAGGCGGTCGATGAAGGGCTTGGCGTTGGCCTTGCCGACCAGCGGCACGTTCGCTTCGGCGTACAGCGAGCGCACGGTACGCTTCGGCAGCGCGCTCGAGTTATCGATATGGAAGACGGTGCTGTTGTTGGGCGTCGAGTTGTTGCGGTCCTCGTAGTACTCCATCTCGTCCTTGTGCACCTCGGCGCCGACCGCGACGCGCAGCTTGCCGGCCGGGAGATTCATGACCGGGCCGTCGAACTTCACGCCGACGTCGTGCATCGTGTACGAGGAGTTGCGGTCGTTGAAGGCGCCGATCTTCGCCAGGGTCGCCGGGTTGTTGCAGGCGAAGGCGGAAGCATCGCAGAACAGGTTGAGGGCGGTGGCCGGGTTGGTATCGGCCAGCGCGGCGTTGACCGCATTGCCGTTCAGGTTCTGGCTCAGCGACTTCTCGTCGGTGCGGCTGGTGGCGATGTAGGCGTTGCCGCTCCAGTCGGCGCCGATGTCGAAGTCCAGGCCCGCCATCACGCGCCCGGTGCGCTCGTGGCCTTCGCTGAGCGAATTGCCCAGTTCATTGATCCACGAGTGGTTGACGACCGTCGAGGTGGCGCCCGGCACCGGGCTGACGAAGAACGGATTCGTATTGCGCACCGTGTAGTTGCCGGACTGCGGGTCGGTGTAGCGGTTGTACTTGCGCTCGGAGCCGAAGGCTTCCAGGTTGAAGCGGACGGTGTCGCTCAGTTCCTGGCTGAACGCGCCGACGAGGCTGAGGCGATCCTGTTCCGGCAGGGCGTCGCGTCCCTTGTAGACGCTCAGGCGGTTCGGGTTGCCGGCCACCAGCTGGGCGGCGGTGAGGCCCCTGCCGTTCTGTCCCGCCGGGATGGCATAGCGGGTGCTGCCGACCTGGATGTTGCCCGGGTTGGCGTTGAAGCCGCGCAGGTCCGGACCGCCCCATGGGCGCATGTCGTCGGTGTAGAACTCGCGGTCGTCGGCCGACAGGCGGCTGCGCTTGTTCTTGTCGACGGCGAACATCACGTTGCCGCCTTCCCAGTTTTTGCCGACGATGGCGCCAAACTGGTTCTGGTGGATGTCCTTGCCCTCGCCGCGGCGCGCCGACAGCGCCACGCCGTCGAAGCGCTTGCGCAGGCGGATGTTGACGACCCCGCCGACCGCGTCCGAGCCGTAGGTGGCCGAGCCGCCGTCGGTGATCACCTCCATGCGTTCGATCGCCAGCGGCGGGATGGTCGACGGGTCGGTGTACTGCGCCGCCAGGCCGCCCGGCGCCATGCGCACGCCGTTGATCAGGGTCAGGGTCGATTCGGGGCCGAGTCCGCGCAGGTTGATGCCGGAACCCAGGGTGATGTTCTGGTTGGCGTTTTGCGCGGCATTGGTGTGGCCTTCGTCCGCGCCCAGGTTCTGGACCTGCGGCAGGAGGCGCAGCAGGTCGGTGGTGCTGGCCGCGCCGGACTTCTCGATGGCTTCGCGGTCAAGCTTGGTGACGGGAGCGCCGACCGGCGCCGCGCCGCGGATCAGGGTACCGGTGACGACCACCGAATCCATTTTCGCGGGAACTTCCTGCGCCATCGCGGCAGTCATCGCACTGCCCGCATACATCACGGCGATCACCTGGGCGATCTTGAGTGGACGAAGCTGGAATCCGCGCTGGGCGCCTTGCTGCGATTGGGTGCTACCCGTCATGTTTGCATCTCCTGAAGTGACGCGGCCCCGTGCGGAACCGCGTTTGGTTTTTATTTATAATGATTCTAGTTTAGAACCAAATATCAGGGTCAGGCAAGCAATTTTCCAATACGCATGGATCATATCGAATTCGCCGCAGGCGAGGCCCCAAAATAGCCGGAAAGTGGTGCTGAATCTGCCGCCACAGGGCATGGCGGCGTGTATCGCTGTCGCGTGCACACGACACCTGCCCTGTAGCGCAAACCGGCGCAGGCCGAATTGCTTCGGGCTGCGCCGGCGGCCGCGCGGCGGCGTGTCAGAAGAAGGCTTTGCTCAGCTGCAGGGAAACGATGCGCCCCAGTACATTGGCGTTCTGGGCATCGTAGGCGAAGGCCGCGTTGTTGTTGGTCGACAGGACGAGCGGAGGATCGCGATCGAAGACGTTCTGGATGTTGAACGACAGGCGGGTGCCGCCGAACAGTCCGCCCTTGGCGGCCGAGCGCCATGCCAGGTGCAGGTCGAAGGTCTTCCACGCATCGATCTCGACCTTCGGATTGGTCACGCCCGCGATCGTGACCGGCAAGTCGTTGAGGTAGGAACCGACATAGTTCATTGCCAGATTCGCGCTCCACTGCCCTTGCGTCCAGCCGAGCGCGCCGCGCCCGCGCACCGACACCGGCACGTTCATGCGGTCCAGGTCATCGGTCTCCCCCGCCAGCGGCGACACCTTGACCCTGTTGTGCAGGATCCTGGTGGCGTTCAGGTCCGCATGGAAGCGGCCGTGGGCCGTTTCCACTTCGTAGCCGATATCCAGGTCGACGCCATCCTGCACCGTGCTCGCCGCATTGGTATTGCGTGCGGTGAACAACGCGGTCAGGCGGCAGGCATTCGATTCGTCCGGCGCCGACAGCGAGGGTTCGCCGAAGGCCGCCGCGTAGATCGGGTTGTAGGTGCTGCGGTTGCCCGGGATGCAGCCGGCGGGCTGCGCGGCGGGCGTGATGTAGGGCGCGTACACGGCGCGGTTGGCCGCGCTCGCGAGGAAGCTGCCGCTGACCGTCTGCAGGCCGATGATCTGGTTCTCGTACTCGATGCGGTAGACGCTGCCGCCCAGGCGCAGTCCGTCGATGAACGAAGGCTTGTAGTCGGCGCCGAGCGAGAAGTTCCTGGCCTTTTCCGGCGTCAGCGCCGGGTTCGAGCCGCCCAGGCGCAGCACATAGCTCTGGCGTGTCCCCGCGTTCGACAGCGGGATCGCCGGATCGTTGGCGTTGTTGGTCAGCAGTTGGGTGCTGACCGAGGAGAAGAAGCTGGCGTTCGCATCGGTCAGGTCCGGGGCGCGGAACGAGGTGCCGGCGGCGCCGCGCAGCGCCAGGTCGCCGTTCACGCCCCAGACGAAGCCGATCTTCGGGTTCGAGGTGCTGCCCACGTCCGAGTAGCGCTGCGCGCGGCCGGCCAGGTTGAGCGAGAAGCGCTGCATCAGCGGCAGGCTGTTCCCGGGTCCGACCAGCGGCACCGACAGCTCGCCGTACACCGCGTTGATGCGGCGCTTGCCGTAGGCGCCGATGGTGTCGGCGGTCTGCTTGATGCCGATCGAGTCGCGCCACTGTTCGATACCCAGGCTTTCGGCGCCGACCGCGGCGCGCACCATCCCGCCCGGCAGGGCGAACAGCGGGCCGTCGAAGCGCAGCGAGGCCTGCTGCATCTTGACCCGGTTGCGGTCGTTGCCCTCGACCAGGAAGCGCCCCAGGACCGCCGGCGAGGCGGGCGCGGAGCTGAACGGATTGTAGCTGCCGTCGTTCAGCGCCGCCTGCAGTTGCTGGGTGAAGATGTTCCCGTTCAGCGCGGGGATGCAGTTGGCGCAGGTCCTGGTGCCGGTCGCGGTGAAGATCGCCTCGGCGCGCCACTTGTTGTCGAAGTCGAGCTGCAGGCCGACGGTGTTGCCATGGCCGCTCGCGACCGAATGCCCGGAGCCGATGATGCCGCGCCCGACGTCCTTCAGGAAGGAGAACGACACGGTTTGCGGCGCCCCCGGCGCGACACCCGGCACGCCCGGCACGTAGTACGGGCTGCTGGCCGGCAGGGTCAAGGTCGCGGTGGGCTGGATCAGGCCCAGGATGGTGTTTTCGCGGCGGTTGTAGTAGGCCTGGTAGTACAGGCGGGTTGTCGCGTCGATCTGCAGGTTCAGGTTCAGCGAGGCCTGGTTGCGCTTCGTTTCCGGCAGCAGGTCGGTATGGTCGCTGGCGTCGAGCAGGTTGGGCTGGTTGCGCAGCAGCCCGGCGCCGGTCAGGCCGGTGCCGCCGTATCCCGGCGGGATGCCGTAGTAGGTGAAGTTGCCCGCGCTCGGGAACAGCGGGTTCTGGCTGGGACCGGCAACGATGATGTTGCCGGGCGCCCCGCTGCTGGCCAGGTTGGTGCGGATCCGGTTGTCCAGCCCGCCGAGCGGACTGAGGTCCTGGCGCGTGAAGGGCGACGCCCCCTGCAGCAAGGCGTCGCGCTGGTCGTGGTCGAAGGCGGCGACGATGCTCAGCTTGCCCATGCCGCCGAGGCGCTTCACGGTATGGCCGGCGACGATCGAGGCGCCCTTCTGGTCGTAGCCCTGCGTGTGGGTGTAGCGCGGCGTGATCTCGACGCCGTCGTAGGACTTGCGGGTGATGTAGTTGACGACGCCCGCGATCGCGTCGGAACCGTAGATCGCCGAGGCGCCGTCGGCGACCACGTCGATCCGCTCGATGAAGGACACCGGCAGCTGGTTGGCCTCGGTGAAGGTGGTCACGTTGCCGGTCGGCGCAATGCGGCGGCCGTCGATCAGCACCAGGGTCGCGCTGGGGCTCAGGCCGCGCAGGCTGATGGTATTCCCGCGCTGGACGTTGGCCCCGCCGTTCTGCGCCGTGGTCTGGGTGTCGCCGTAACCCAGGCCCTGCACCTGCGGCACCGTCTTCAGCACGTCGATCGGATTGTTATAGCCGGTCTGGAGCAGGGTTTCGCGGTCCAGCACGACGGACTTCGAACCGGCCGCGCTGACGCCGCGGATCTGGCTGCCGGTGATGACGACTTCCGCGACCGGCTCGACCGATGCGGGCGCCGCGGGGTCGGCGGCGCCGGCCTGCGCGCAAGCGGGGCCGGCCGCGAGGGCGCACAGCACCGCCAGCGCGACCGCGCTCCGCGGGAAAGGAATGCCGGGCGTGGCGGCGATCGGTGGGGTCGGGACGAACGAAGTACTGCTGCGGCGCATCGGCATAGCTGGTCTCCTTGGTGATCGTCGTGACGCCGGGCGGCGTCTGCATGCGCCATGGCGGGCGGCGTCCATGCATTGATTATTTTTTATAATAATTTTAGTCTATAATCATAATTGCATTGAACGCAAGAACTTTCAGCGCCCTGGCCCGCATCGACATCGTTGCTGTGCACATGGGAATGTGCGAGCGCCGTGTTATGATTCCGCCGATCCGCGCGGTACCCTATTTGACAGTCACCCAGATGCCGACCAAGAAGCACGAAAAATTCATCGAAGCCGTCCAGGAAGCGGCCGACCAGCCGCTGAACCAGGAAATGCTGCTCAGCCTGGTCGGCTATAACTGCCGCCGCGCCTACCTGGCGATCATGCCGCTGTTCCACGAGCGCATGGGCGAACTCGAACTGCGGACGGTGGACTTCTCGGTCCTGAGCCTGCTGCACGCCAATCCGAACATCACGCAAAAGCGCCTGTCGCAGGCGATCAACGTGTCGCCGCCCAACCTGGCCATCCTGCTCGACCGGCTGGAGGCGCGCGGCCTGCTGCTGCGCCAGCGCAATCCGCTGGACAAGCGCTCGCAGACCCTGGTCCTGACGCCGGAAGGCGCGCGCATGGCGGTCCAGGCCGAGGAGAAAGTCAGCACGCTCGAATCCGAGGCCACCGCCGCCCTCAGCGATGCGGAACGCGCCCAGCTCCTGAAGCTGCTGCAAAAAGTGTTCCAGCCGGCACGCGGCTGAAAGCGCGCGTCCCCTTCCTACAGCAGCGCCGCCATCTCCACCTGTACCTTCAGCAGCGCCGGCAGGCAGCGTTCGACGATCTCGCCGGCCGGGATGCGCGCCGCGTGCAGGCTGACGTTCATCGCCGCCACCGTGTCGCCCCGGAAGTTGCGGATCGGGACCGACAGCGTGCGCAGGCCCAGTTCCAGTTCCTGGTCCACCAGCGCATAGCCCTGCGAGCGCGTGCGCGCGATTTCCAGCAGCAGGCGCTCCTTGTTGACGATGGTGTATTCGGTCAGCGGCTCGATCGCGACGCGCTCCAGGTAGGCCTCCACCTCTTCCTGCGGCAGGCTGGCCAGCATCACGCGGCCGTTGGCGGTGCAGTAGGCCGGCACCCGGGTGCCCGGCTGCAGGGTTCCCGACACCAGCCTGCCGGCGCTGACGGCCGCCACGCACACCAGGTCGTCGCCCTCCAGCACCCCGGCGGACGCCGCCTCGCCCAGCGAAAAGGCGAGCCGGTACAGCAGGGGCTGCACGATGCGCGGCAGGCGCGCCGAGTGCAGGTAGGACTGGCCCAGGCGCAGCACCTTGGGCGTCAGCCAGAACACCTTCTCGTGCTGGCGCGCATAGCCCAGGTGGACCAGGGTGATCAGGTAGCGCCGCGCCGCCGCCCGGGTCAGGCCGGTGCGCGCGGCCACCTCGCTGATCGTCAGGCGCGAACGCTCCTGGTCGAAGGCCTCGATCACCTGCAATCCCTTGTCGAGTCCCGCGATCAGGTCGCGCACCTGCGGCGCCGCCGGTTCGGCCGACATATCGTTATCAACCATAATTAACCCCGATTTGTGCGAATATCGCACATTTTGGGCGATCTGCGTAACTTGCGCAACTTTACCGTCTTGTTCGCGCGTCGACACCGGTCTAGGATGACTCCACCCAACCAGGCGAGCGCGCCTTGAGCGATAGTCGCACATGCTGCGCAGCCGACCGCCAATACAGGAGATTGCCGTGCAATTCGACGAGCTTGCGCCGGGTAGCCACCCGGGAGTGATTTACCCCCCTTACAAATCGACCGTGAAGCGTGGTCCGACCCAGGACGCGCTGCGCATCCATGTGCCGTCCTCGCTGACGACCAACCTGGCCGCCGCCCGCAGCCTGCTGCTGCCGCACGACGCCGACCTCACCGCCCATGGCGACAGCGCTCCGCTGGGCGAAAAGATCGTCGTCACCGGCCGCGTGGTCGACGAGGACGGCAAGCCGGTGCGCAATTCGCTGCTCGAGGTGTGGCAGGCGAATGCCTCCGGCCGCTACCGCCACAAGAAGGACCAGCACGACGCGCCGCTCGATCCGAACTTCAACGGCTGGGGCAAGATGCTGACCGACGACGACGGCCGCTACCGCTTCGTCACCATCAAGCCGGGCGCCTACCCGTGGGGCAACCACGACAAGGCCTGGCGTCCGGCCCACATCCACTTCTCGATGTTCGGGAACGTGTATGCGCAGCGCCTGGTGACCCAGATGTACTTCCCGGGCGACCCGCTGTTCGAGTACGACCCGATCATGCAGAGCATTTCCGACCTCGCCGCGCGCGAGCGCCTGGTCTCGCGCTTCAGCCTCGACCAGACCGTCGGCGCCGAGATGCTGGGCTATGAATTCGACATCGTCCTGCGCGGCCGCAACGCCACGCCGATGGGCCTTTAAAACGAGGAGCAGCAACATGACTTTACCGGTTACCCCGTCCCAAACCATCGGACCGTTCTCGCACGAAGCCTGGCAATGGGCGTGCGAGGCAAGCGCCTCGGTCGAAGCCAGCGCGTCGACCCTCACCATCCACGGCATCCTGCGCGACGGCGACGGCGCCCCCATCACCGACGGCATGATCGAAGCCTGGACCCCGTCCGCCGCCGAGCCCGAGAGCGGCCACGCGCTGGCCGGCTTCCGCCGCATCCCCAGCGACGACAATGGCGCCTTCAAGCTGATTCTGACGCGCGGCCCGTCGGACGCCGGCGAGCCGGCCGCCCTGGTCACCGTGTTCGCACGCGGCCTGCTGGTGCACCAGTTCACCGCGGTGTTCCTGGAAGACGATAACCTCGACCGTTCCGAACTCCTGCGCCAGGTGCCGGCGGAGCGCCGCTCCACCCTGATCGCCCGCAAGACCGGCACCAACGCCTACCAGTGGGAGATCTGCATGCAGGGCGCCGCCGAAACCGTGTTCTTCGACTACGGCGGCGCGGCATGAGTGTGTCGCTGTTCGACGGCTTCCTGACGACGCCGGAGATGATTGCCGTCTTCGACGACGGCGCCGTGGTCCATGCCATGTTCCGCTTCGAGGAGACGCTCGCGCGCGCCCAGGCGGCGAATGGCCTGATCCCGGAGAGCGCCGCGCGCGCCATCGCCGGGGTCTGCATGGCGCCGCTGTACGACATCCCGGCGCTGGTGCACGCCAGCCGCCGCGCCGGCAGCCTGGCCATCCCGCTGGTGAAGGAACTGACCGCGGCGGTGGCCTTGTACGACAAGGAAGCCTCCACCTTCGTGCACTGGGGCAGCACCAGCCAGGACGTGATCGACACCGCGATGGTGCTGGTCACGCGCGAGGCGCTGGCCCTGCTGGATGGCGGCCTGGAGCGGCTGAGCGCAAGCCTGCTGGACCTGGCCGAACGCCACGCCGGCACGCCGGTGCTGGCGCGCACCCTGATGCAGCCGGCCCAGGTGACCAGCTTCGGCTTCAAGGCCGCGCTGTGGGCGGGCTCGCTGGTGCGCGCCCGCGCGCAGCTGCAAGCGGCCGCGGGGCGCGCCCTGCAGCTGCAGCTGGGCGGCGCGGTCGGCACGCGCTCGGTGCTGGGCGCGCAAGGCGCGGCGGTGGCGCAGCACATGGCCGCCGAGCTGGGCCTGGGCTGCCCGACTGTCGCCTGGCACACCCAGCGCGACGAATGGGTGCGCCTCGGCCTCGAAGTGGCCGTGCTCACCGGCAGCCTGGGCAAGATCGCGACCGACCTGGCCCTGATGGCCCAGGGCGAGATCGGCGAACTGGCCGAACCGGGCGGCGCGGGACGCGGCGGCTCGTCGGCCATGCCGCACAAGCGCAATCCGGTGGCGGCCATGATCGCGCTGGCGGCCAGCAGCCGCACGCCGCAGGTGGCGGCCAGCCTGCTCGGCGCCATGGGCCAGCAGCACGAACGCGGACTGGGCAACTGGCAGGCCGAGCTGGCCGAATGGCCGGGCCTGTTCCTGTCGGCGCATGGCGCCCTGGCGGCGCTGAATGAAGCGATCGCCGGCCTGCAGGTCGACGCCGGGCGCATGCGCGCCAACATCGACAGCCTCAAGGGCCTGGTGTTCGGCGAAGCCGTGGCCGCCTGCCTGGCCGGCGTCATCGGCCGCCCGGCGGCCCATGCGATGGTCGAAGAGCTGAGCCGCACGGCGGTGTCCAGCGGCCGCCACCTGGCCGACGTCGCATCCAGCGCCATCGAGTCCGACCCGCGGCTGCAAGGCAGGATCGACCGGGAGCGCTGGCAGTCGCTGTTCGACCCGGCCGCCGCCGCCGAACCCGCCGGCGCGCTCGCACACGGCCTGCTGCGCGAGCTGCGCCAGGCATGCCAGACCCACACGGAGGACAACCAGCAATGAGCTACGACCCGATCGACCACGACCTCGAACGCGGCCTGCGCAACCGGCGCAGCATCCTGGGCGACGCCTGGGTGGACCGTTCGATCAGCAACGCCAACGAATTCAACGCCGAATTCCAGAACCTGATCACGCGCTTCGCCTGGCACGAGATCTGGGGCCGCCCGGGACTCGAGGCGCGCATGCGCCGCGTGATCGTCCTGGCCTCCACCATGGCGCTGGCGCGCTGGGAAGAGTTCGAGCTGCACGTGCGCGCCGCCCTGCTCGACAAGAGCGAAAACGGACTCACGCAGGACGAACTGAAGGAAGTGCTGATGCAGGCCGCGATCTATTCCGGCGTGCCGGCCGCGAACACCGGCTTCGCCCTGGCCCAGCACATCCTGCGCGAACTCGAACAGCCGCTGCCCCCGTCCGATCCCGCCGACGTGGCGCACCCGGGCGTCGGCCGCACCGGCGTGACGCGCAGCAGCCCCGCCCTGTACTACAGCGTGCGCGCCCCGCGCAACGGCAAGGCGCCGCGCCACACGATCGTGCTGAGCCACGCGCTGGGCTGCGACCTGGACATGTGGGACGAGCTGGCCAACCACCTGGCCCGGGATTGCCGCGTGATCTGCTACGACCATCGCGGACATGGCGGCTCGGAAGCGCCCCCCGGCCCGTACGCGATGGCCGACCTGGCCGACGACGCCGCGCGCCTGCTGCGCGAACTCGACTCCGGCCCGGTGGTGTGGATCGGCCTGTCGATGGGCGGCATGGTGGGCCAGGAGCTGGCGCTGCGCCACCCTTCCCTGGTGACGGCCCTGGTGGTCGCCAACTCGACCTCGAACTATCCCGAGGCGGCCAGGGCGATGTGGCGCGACCGCATCGCGACCGTCGAGGCGCAAGGCGTGGAAGCCATCGCCGACGCCGTGATGGGACGCTACTTCCACGACCGCTTCCGCAACACCCAGCCGGCGACGGTGGCCCGTTTCCGCAGGCGCGTGGCGAGCACCGGCGCCGCCGGCTATGCCGCCTGCTGCGCGGCCGTCGCCGGTGTCGACACCAGCGCGCGCTTGTCGCACATCGCGGTGCCGACCCTGGTCATCGCGGGCGAACTCGATGCCGGCACGCCGCTGGCGATGTCGCAGCAGATCGCCAGCCAGGTGCCGCAGGCGCGCCTCGTGGTGGTCTCGGAGGCGTCCCACCTGAGCGCGATCGAGCAGCCTGCCAGGTTCGCGCAACTGGTGGAGGGATTCATCCAGAACCTGTAGGCCGGCAGGCCTTGGCCCATCGTTAAAAGGGTATAGACCATAAGCATGTTCACGCAGCAAGCCGGCGCCGCGCAGGCGCCGGCCATCAAAGAATAGTGGAGACAGCCTCATGCAAGACGATATCCGCGCCGCCGGCGCGATCAATGTCCAGGACTTCCTGAACCAGAACCGGTTCTCACCTTTCCAGTGGCTGATTTTCGGCCTGTGCTTCCTGATCGTCCTGCTGGACGGTTTCGACACGGCGGCCATCGGCTTCATCGCCCCCTCCCTGATCAAGGAGTGGGGCGTGACGCGCCAGGCGCTCGCGCCGGTCCTCAGCGCCGCCCTGTTCGGCCTCGCCGCCGGCGCCCTGCTGGCCGGTCCCCTGTCCGACCGCGTCGGCCGCAAGCTGGTCCTGAGCCTGTCGGTGCTGCTGTTCGGCGTGGCCTGCTTCTGGTCGGCCTTCTCGACCGGCCTCACCGAACTGGCCATCCTGCGCTTCGTCACCGGCCTGGGGCTGGGCGCCGCGATGCCGAACGCCGTGACCCTGATGAGCGAATACTGCCCCGACGGACGCCGCGCCACGCTGACCAACGCCATGTTCTGCGGCTTTCCGCTGGGCGCGGCGTTCGGCGGCTTCCTCGCCGCCTGGATGATCCCGCACTTCGGCTGGCAAAGCGTGCTGCTGCTGGGCGGCGCGGTGCCGGTGCTGGTGGCGGTCCTGATCGTGCTGCTGCTGCCGGAATCGGTGCGCTTCCTGATCGCCCGCGGCGGCCGGCAGGACCAGATCCGCGCCGCCCTGCGCCGCATCTCGGCCAGCGCCAACCGGGCCAGCATGTTCGTGATGACCGAAAAGGCGCCGGCGACCAAGGCCAGCAACGGCATGGGCGTGATCATGTCGCGCCCCTACCTGGTCGGCACCCTGATGCTGTGGGTGACCTACTTCATGGGCCTGGTGATCTTCTATTCGCTGATCAACTGGATGCCGCTGCTGCTGAAGGATGCCGGGCTGTCGGCGCACAACGCCACCCTGGTGTCGGCCCTGTTCCCGCTGGGCGGCGTGGGCGCCGTGTTCTTCGGATGGCTGATGGACCGCTACAACGCGAACGTCGTGATCGCGAGCGGCTTCGCCCTGACGGCGGTCAGCATCTTCGCCATCGGCCAGAGCGCGAACAACCTCGGGCTCCTGATGGGGGTCGTGTTCGTGGCGGGCGTCCTCATGAACACCGCGCAGTCGTCGCTGCCTTCGCTGGCGGCCTCGTTCTATCCGACCCAGGGACGCGCCACCGGCGTGTCGTGGATGATGGGATTCGGACGCCTGGGCGGCATCGCGGGTTCCTTCCTGGTGGCGGAACTGGCGCGCCAGCAGTTCGGGATCGAAGGCATCTTCGCCGTGGTCGCCCTGGCCGGCGTGGCGGCGATGCTGGCCTTGCTGGTCAAGATGGTGACCGACCCGAAGCGCGCGTAATCCCGGATGCAGGGACGCTGTAGCGCCCATGAAAAAAACCGCTGGCGTGGCGACGCCCCAGCGGTTTTTTATCGCCATAAACCAATCAGGGTCAGAGTCTAATGCGGTTAAGTTAAGCCGCCTTTGATCATTTGGCTGTTGTAAACGTGTAGCGGCTCTGTTAACCTGCGGTTCCGATGCTAGCCGATACCCTCCCACTTGTAACCGCAGATCTTCCCGCTCCTGATTGGCAACGGCTGGGTGAGCATCTGCCAGTTGAGTGGATCGAGCAGGCGCTCAGCCATACAGGTAAGGCGAGCATTCGACGAAGACGTTTGCCAGCACAGCAGGTAGTGTGGTTAGTCATTGCGTTGG
>NZ_KB908147.1 GCF_000382345.1 Massilia niastensis DSM 21313 | reverse complement strand
CGCATGCCTGACTCGTGCACTCGATGACAGTGATGGCCGCAGCCATTGCACACCATGGGGGCGGCAGGATCCCTGCGCAGATCGATCCACACTGCGCCCGGCCGGCGCTCCAATTTCGATGCAAAGAACCCTTCCCAGAACGGGAGGGCAAGATTATGATTCGTCATGAAAGCGGTGAGGATGAGCATTCTTTGTTGGTCGCACAACAAGTCTAGCTCGTCTTCACCGCTTTCCCTTTTCTGGCGTTACTTCCCGCTAATCCGTGAAGAACCAAAAAAAAGGCTCCCGACGGGAGCCTTTTTTCTTTCTTCGGAAAGGAGTGAGCCGCCTCGAACAGTCTGGCGGAGGAGGCGGCCGGCGTGGCGCAGGCATTGTCCGTCGTCAGGTTCCCCGGGATGCAAGGAGCCGCAAGCCGTCAGGACAAGGCCAGCATCTCGGCGAAGGCCTCCGCGCTGATCGGAGGGCTGAACAGATAACCCTGCATCTGGTCGCAGTGGTGCTTGAGCAGGAAACGCTCGGCCTCCCGGTCCTCGACGCCCTCGGCAATCACCTTCAATTTCAACTGCTTGCCCATCGCGATGATCGCACTGGTGATGGCCGCGTCGTTCGGGTCATGGGCAATGTCGCGTACAAAGGACTGGTCGATCTTCAGCTTGTCCACGGGCAAGCGCTTCAGGTAACTCAGGCTTGAGTAACCGGTGCCGAAGTCGTCGATGGAGGTGTGGATGCCGAGCCGCTTGAGTGCAACCAGCTTCTCGATGGACGCTTCCATGTCGGTCATCAAGGTGCCTTCGGTCATCTCCAGCTCCAGGAATCCGCCGTCGATATCCTGGGCCGCGAGCGCGCTCGCCACCCAGCGGTACAGGTCGTCCTGTTGCACGTTACGGGCCGACACGTTGACCGCCAGGGAGACATTCGGCAATCCCTGGTCCTTCCATTTGCGCAGCTGGGTGCACGCCTGGTGGATCGCCCATTCGGTGATCTCCGAAATCAGGCCGCACTCCTCGGCAAGCGGAATGAAGCGGGCAGGCGAGATCACGCCGCGCACCGGATGGCGCCAGCGCACGAGGGCCTCGCCGCCCGTCACCTGATGGCTGGGCAGGTCGACCTGCGGCTGGTACAGCAGGTAGAGTTCGTCGTTCGCGATCGCGCTGCGCAGTTCGTTTTCCATCGCCAGCCGCTCCTGCGCGCGCAGGTCCATCGCTTCGTCGTAGAAGCGCATGGTCTTGTTGCCCTGCACCTTGGCGTAGTACATGGCCATCTCGGCGTACTGGAGCAGGGTATCGCCCTCGCTGGCATCGTCGGGAAACAGGCTGATGCCGATGCACACGCTGGTCGTGGCGCGATGGCTTCCCAGTCGATAGGGCAAGGCCAGGCTGTCGCTGATCTTGCTGGCGATCGGGCGCGCCGCTTCGCCGCCGCCCAGGCCGGGTGCGATGAGCACAAAGGCGTCCCCATCCAGGCGCGCCACCGTGTCGCACTCCCGGACGCAGGCCTTGAGCCTGGCAGCGACTTCCTGCAGCAACAGGTCGCCGACCCGGTGTCCGAGCGAGTCGTTGATGACCTTGAAGCGGTCCAGGTCCAGGACCAGCAGGCCGACCTGGGTCCCGGTGCGGCGTGCTTCGGCCAGTGCCTGTTCGATCCGGTCGGCCAGCAGGTGCCGGTTGGGCAGGCCGGTCAGCAGGTCGTAATGGGCCAGGTAGTCGATACGTTCCCGGGCCCGCTTCTGTTCGCTGATATCCATGCTGATGCCGCACAGTCCCTTGACTTCGTTATTCGCGTACAAGGGGGTTTTCACCGACAGGAAAGTATGGGGCGCCCCGTCCGCGGTCGGGAAGTCTTCCTCGACGCGGATGGTTTCGCCGCGCAGCGCGACCAGGTCGGCCTTGCGGACCAGTTCGGCCATGCCAGGCTGCTCCTGCAAGAGTTCGTAGTCGGTCTTGCCCAGGGTATCGGCGAGGCTGATCCCGATGGTCTTCTCGAATTCGCGATTGATGTACAGGTAGCGCCCCTGCGGGTCCTTCATGTATACGCAGGCGGGAACGTTTTCCATCACGGCGGTCAGCAGCGATTCGCTGTCCTGCAGGTTTTCGTAGAGGCCGGCGTTTTCCATGGAAATGGCGACCTGGGCGAGCAGCCATTCCAGGACTTCGAGGTTGACGCGGGCAAAGGCGCCCGCGAGCTGGCTGTTTTCCAGGTACAGCACCCCGATCAGCGCGTTCTGGCGCCGGATCGGCATGCACAGGACCGCGCATGGCTGCCGCTGGCGGAAATACGGGTCATGGACGAAGACGCCCGTGCGGCTGGCGTCGTCGAGCACCAGCGGCGTGCGCGCGCGCGCCACGTAATTGATCAGCGTTTCCGGCACGCGCTCGGGGCCTGCCAGCGCCGACGCGTTCTTTTCGAACAGGAAGTGTTCGTCCTGGAAGCGGGCGCTTTCCACCAGCACCATGTGTCCCTGCCGGAAGACCAGCAGGTGCGCGCATTGCGCGCCAACGTGTTCGACCAGGGTGCGCAGCAAGGTTTCATGCAGGCGGCCGGTCGTCACTTCGTTGGCGATGCTTTGAGCCGCCTTGACCACGGTCAGCAGGTCCAGTTCTCCGGCGCGTGACGCCGATGTGGCCGGCGACGGGTGCGATGGCTCCGCGTGGCCGGGCAGGTAACGCTGGCGCAGTTGCTCGACCTTTGCCTCGGCTCCCCAGCGCCGGTACTCGAGCATCGCGGTGGCAAGCAGCGTATCGGCAAGCCGGTCAAGGCCGTGGGCGCGGCAGCAAGCGGCGGCAAGTTCATGCGCGAGGGCCGTCAGCTGCGGGGCTTCCTGTGCATGCGCCGCCTCGATCGCCTGCATGTAGAGCCGGACTGCGGCGGGCTCGTCACCGTCGACCCTTGCCCGCTCGGCATCGGCGAGACAGGAGCGGGCCGAAAAATTATCGGGACAGTGCTGCTTCCATCCGGCCAGGCGCGCGCAGCCGGCATCCAGCACTTCCCGGTGTTGTCGCCATTCGGCGCTGCCTGCATCGACACTGCTGCACAATGCGGCCGCGGTCAAGGTTCGGTAGAAATGGAATTCGGCCGTGTGGATGCTGTATCCGAGGAGGCTGAACGGGCCGGCCTTGGACGCCGCCAGGCTGGCGTTGGCAAAGTCGCCAAAACGATAACGCGCCTGCAGCTTGAGGCTGTAATACACGAAGCGCAGCGGCGATCCCGGGGTGTGCTCCAGCTGGTCTTCCAGGGCGCGCTCGTCGAAGTCATCCGCATCGAAGGACAGCAGCTGCCGGGTTTCTCCGCGCTGGTTGCGGATAAAGGCACGCAATGCTTCCAGCACCGGCCTGGTCGGCGTGTAGGCAGTGCCCTTCACGAAATCGATGCGGGCCTGCACATCCTGCAGCACATCCGCCAGCGGGTCGCCGAGGGCGCAGCGTAGCTCGACGAGGTATTCGCAGGCCAGGTTGGCGGCCACCGGCTCGTCGCTGATCCTCCCGCTCTCGAACGAAGACTGCAGGTCTGCCAGAGCGAGGCGCAGCGGGCGGGTGAACGACCCGACCACGCCTGTGACCATCAGCACGGGTGCGCGGTAGCGCTCGGGGACCGGACCGTGGACGATTTGCCGGGCAAGCCGTTCGAGCCTGGCGGCGACCCCGAACTCGTCCCTGTAACAACAGACGTAGGCGAGCAGCGCATAGGCCATTGCGCATTGTCCGGTATTGCCATGACGCGGTGCGAGGTTGACGGCATGGGCAACCATCACATGAAACAGATGCTCGCTGCGCACGGCGGCAAGCGGCATGGCGATCATGAGCGAGTCGAGCAGGAATTCATAAGCCTCGTCGGGGCGAACCGGCGTGCTTGCCAATGCCTCGATGGGCCGTTCGCCCAGGGCATCCCAGAACTTCGCCTCCTCGGCCATGGCTTCTTCCGCAGTGACATCGGCCGGCAGTTCGATGCCGAACAGTCGCGTGCACTCATCCAGCGCCGCAAACGCTTCCGCGTACCGCTCCTTGGCCATGAGCAGCTCGATCTTCAGGTGCAGGACCCGGGCGCGGTCGACCTTGCCATGCGTCTGTTGCAGCAGCAGTTCGATCAGTGCGGCCGCTTCATCCGTCCGGTCCAGCAGGTAGCAGCAGCCGGCCTGCTCGACATGCAGGCAATACGCGGTGCGATAGACGGTGTCGAAGTCGCCAGGGCGGAAATGGCCCAGTCCCATGGCGAGGTAGTGGGAGGCGGAGGAGTGGGCCCCGCTGGCCTTGGCCCGCGTTCCCGCCCTCAGGTTCACCTCCATGCATTGCAGGCGCTCCCGGTCGTCGTCGATTCCGGCGCTGCCGAGGTTGAACTGGTCGGCAATCTCGAAGACGCTTCCCTTGAAGGCGCCGCGCTCCTCCCCGGCCAGCAAGCGGCGGGCGATCGCGAGGTGGATGGCTTCGCGCCGGGCGCGCGGAATCGTCGCGTAGACGGCCTGGCGGATGCGGTCGTGGGCAAAGCGCAGGCAGCTGCGGTCGACCTGGTCGATGAAGCCCGCGGCCAGCGCATCCCGCAAGGTGGTGCGCACCGCTTGCTCGGTGATGTCGCCCGCGACCCTGGCCAGCAGCGCCAGGTCCACCACATGGCCGATGCAGGCGGCATACCGCAGCAGGTCCAGGGTCGCCTCCGGCAACTGCTGCCTGAATGCGGCGAGCATGAGGTCGATCACGTTGTCGCTGTAGGCCTGTGCGTTGATGGCATCGAGGTCCCACTGCCACGACCCGCTGGCCTGCTCATGGCGCAGGTGTCCTTCGTTCTCCAGCCTGGCGAGAAAATGCAGGGCGAACAGGGGAATGCCCGCGGTCTTCCTGTGCACAAGCAGCGCCAGGGGACGCGCGCGCTGGCGGTCGATATCGAGCACGTCGGCGATCATGGTCGCGAAATCCTCGCTCGACAGCGGCGCGAGATGGAGGTCGGTCATGGCCAGGCGGCCCGCGCGCAGGCGGGCGAGCGCCTCGGTCAATGGATGCGAGGGGGGGATCTCATTGTCGCGGTAGGCGCCGATGACGAGCAGCCCGGGGGTGGCGGTGTCGACCAGCAGGTAGTGGAGGAAGGACAGGGTATCCCGGTCGGTCCACTGCAGGTCGTCGAGGAAGATCACGAGTGGCCGTGCGCGCTCGCTGAACACGGCGATGAAGCTGCGCAGCGTGGCGAAGAAGCGCCGTTGCGCTTCCTTCGGCGGCAGGGCGGGTGGCGGCGGTTGTTCGCCCAGCAGCAGGCGAACATGCGGGATCAGGTCGAGCAGCAGGGCGCCATTGCCCGCGAGCGCGGTATCGAGCCGGTCGCGGCAGGTGCGCAGCGCCGCTTCTTCGCCGCCAAGCAGGGCTTGTACGAGCTGGGACAAGGCTTCGCACAAGGTGGCATAGGGTGTCTGTCCCTTGTACTGGTCGAATTTGCCGGCAATAAACGAACCGCCATCCGCGTAGATCGCCTTTTCCAGCTCTCCCACGACAGCCGACTTCCCTACGCCTGCCGGTCCCGACAATAACAGCAGGGACGAGGCGCCGCGTTCGGCGACCGAGCGGTAGGCCGCGCTCATGGCAGCAAGGTCGCGCTCGCGGCCGTACAGCCGTTGCAGGGTCCTGAGTCCACCCGCGACGTCATGGCGGCCGATCGCGAACGGTGCGATGGTCCCCGTCGAGCGCCAGTGCTGCAGGCACTGGGACAGGTCCGCCTGCAAGGCGCCGATACTCTGGTAGCGCTTGTCCGGCGACTTTTCCAGCATCTTCATCACAATGGCCGAGAGCGGGGCCGGAACGCCGGGGTGCTTCACGTGGGGAGCCTGGGGCTTGCGGGCCAGGTGCGCATGGACCCACCCGAGCGCGTCGCCGGCCTCGAAGGGCAGGGATCCGGTCAGCAACTGGTAGAAGATCACGCCCAGGGAATAGCAATCCGATCGGGCATCCACGCGCTGGTTGATGCGGCCGCTCTGTTCGGGCGCGAGGTAGGGCAGGACAGGGCCGGTCGGGACGACCTGGGTTCCCTGGGCGGGCAGGTTCCCGGAGTGGGCAAGGCCGGCCAACTGCACTTGCCAGTTGTCCCTGCAGACGAACACGGACTCCGGTGTCAGCAGTCCATAACAGCTTTCAGTCCGGTACAGGGGGGCCAGGGCTTCGCAGAAACCGAGCGCGATCTGCAGGAAGGGCTCGATCGGCAAAGGCCCGGGCGCCGTGGTCGCCAGCCGCTGCCAACCGGAAGCACAGGTCCCGACGGTGGAGTTGTCGACTTGGCCAGGCATGGCGTGGTTCCGATAGCGTCGGCATCGACGCAAGTATCATTGCGAGTGTACTCGGAACGGCAACGAACACAAGCCTCGTCACATCGCAGTGCCCAGCTTCCCCAGGATGGACGTGCCGTCGAAGCTCAGCTTCGGCATGGGCACCTGCATGGCCTGTATCATCTTGTCCGGTTCGGCCGACAAGGCATTCAAGATGCATTCGCTGATCTCTTCAGGGTAGGAACTCGGCACTTTTTCCCGGATCAGGGTGTTGGCGGCGCCAAAGAAGGTTCCCAGGAACACATCGAGTGCAACGCGGAAGGACTTGACCGTCAGGACCCCGGTCTGCATTCCTTCCAGGATATCCCGCGATACGCTGCCTATCCCCTCGGGAAGCGTGTTTTCGTGCGGCCATCCCAGCCGCGCCACGAATGCCGCCAGTACCGGCGAGCGCTGCATCGCATGGAGCAGCAGGCGCAGCGCCAGGGCCAGGCGCAGGACGGGGTCGTCATGGCTGCAGATGACGGGATCGACGAGGCGCACCAGGTCGTTGCCGACCTGGACTGCAACGGCCGCGAGCAATTCCTCGTAGGTCTTGAAATAGTTGTAGAAGGAACCGCGCGACATGCCGGCGTGGTTGATCACGTCATCGATGACCGGCGCATCCGGTCCTTTCTCGCCGAGAACAACCAGGGCGCTTTCCAGGAGCCGCATCCGGGTCCGCTCGCGTCGCTCGGCGGCGACCCTGGTTCGATGGTTGCCCGGGGCGGGGTCTGTCATTATTTTCTTCATTTTCAAGTAGGCGGAGCACATGGTGCGATGGAGGCAGTGCTCGTTTGGCGTGAACCGGGCCATGCCTTGCATGGCCCGGTCGTGCGTAGCCGTCAGGCGCCTGCGATCCTGTTGCCGGACCGCCTGGACAGGCGGGCAGACGGCATGCTAGGCACTCTGCCAGGCGGGGGCCGGAGTGTTTTCCGGATACGTGCCGGCACTGCGTTCACGGTCGCCGGGGAGCAGGGCGAGGCTCTCGCTGACGATCAGTTCCACCTCGCCCAAGGGTCCGTCGTGCATCACGCTGCGGTCCGGACGCACGACCGCGACCCAGCCGGGCGGGGCGGCGCCCGGCACCAGCGAGCCGGTCATGTCTTCCCAGCTGATGTCCCCCTGGCGCGGCTGGCCGCGGTGGCGCACCTGCACCGTGCAGCCGCCCGCCAGCGTCCATGCGGCCAGCAGCTCGCGCGACAGCGTGGCCGCCGGGTCGCAGCCGAAGCCCAGCAGGATGAGGCGCGGACCCAGTACCTCGTCGCTCGGCAGCAGGGGCGCGCCGACTTCACTGCGCACCAGGCCTTGCGGCAGCATGCCGCCCCGAACCAGCCGGGAGCGCGTCCTGCCGTGGCTGAACAGGCCGTCGCGGAACCGGTCCGGCGTCTTGATCTTCAGGTCGGCGAAGAGCGACCGGACGCCCGGAATGCGTTGTGCCAGGTACAGCAGGCCATGCACGCAGGTCGCGGTCAGCCGGTTGCGCGGCATGACGCGCTGGCCCATCAGCAAGGCCGTCTTGATGACCGACTTCGCATGCGGGCGCCGCTCGGTGTCATAGCTTTCCAGGATGGCCTTGTCGGCCCGGCCGTGCACCACCCAGGCCAGTTTCCATGCGAGGTTGGCGACGTCGCGCAGCCCTGCAACCAGGCCCTGGCCGACGAAGGGCGGGGTAATGTGGGCGGCGTCGCCCACGAGGAAGACCCGGCCTTTGGAGAAGCGGTCGACGATGCGCGCATGGAAGCGGTACACGGCGGTGCGCTCGATGACGATGTCTTCCGGCCTGCACCAGGGCGCCAGCAGCTCGCGGATCTTTTCCGGATCTTCCATCTGGGCGCGCGTCTCGCCCGGCTGCAGCATGAATTCCCAGCGCTGCCGGTTCCCGGGCGCGAGCATGTGCGGGGTCGGACGCTTCGGGTCGCAGATGAACTCGACGTGGTCGATCGGATTGGGGACGTCCGTCGCATCGACGACCAGCCAGTCCTGGGTGAAGGTCTTTCCTTCGAAGCCGAGACCGGCGTGGCGCCGCACGAACGAGTTGGCGCCGTCCGCGCCGACCATGAATCCGGCGCGCACGCTGGCCGTGCCGCCGTCGGCCAGGCCCAGCGTCGCCAGCACCCCGCTGGCATCCTGCTTGAAATCGAGCAGTTCGGCGCCCAGCGCAACCCGGACCGACGGATGGTCGACCACCCGGCTGCGCAGGGCGCGCTCGAGCTGCGGCTGGTAGAAGGTCACGAGCCGCGGATGGCCGTCGATGGCTCCCGCGGTATTGATATTGGCGTAGTTGCCGAACATCGGCGAGTGCATGCGCACGACGGGAACCGCGATCGTATCGAAGGCGCCTTCCTCGAGGCCGGCCATCTGCAGGATGCGCAGGGCTTCGTTGTCGAGGACGATGGCGCGCGGCGCCATGAACACGTCCTGCGCCTTGTCGATGACCAGGGTGGATAGGCCGTAGTGGCCGAGCAGGTTGGCGGCGGCTGCGCCGACCGGACCCATGCCGACCAGCAGTACGTCGACGGTATCGGGAATGATGGTATTCATGCCTGCCTCACTCCTCGTCCGCCATGGCCTCGCCGCCGCTCAATACGCTGGCGGGGAAGGGGAAGCCGCCAAGCAGGGCGCGGGCCTGGTCCTGGTCCTGCGGCGCGCAGCTCACGAAGGCGATGGCGCCGTGGCGCGGGTCGGTCCTGACCTGGACGCCGGCGACGATGCCGTTCCCGGCCAGCACCTCGCTGAACACATGGGCGACCGCCCGCATGCGCAGTTCGGCCTTGGCGATCTTGCCGACGGCGGTCAGGGACATCTCGGCCAGGATCTCGATGCGCACCGGGACCGCGGCGCGTTCCGGCACCGCTACGCGCGCAAAGTCCATCAGGTCCCCGGCCTGCACCTGCTGGCCCGGCTTGAGCGTGACGTAAGCCACCGGCAATTCCCCTGCATGCAGGTCGGGCTGGCCGACCGCGGCGGCATGCGCCACCGCCGGATGCCCGTGCAGGGCCTCCTCGATCAGTGCCGGATCGATGTTGTGGCCGCCCCGGATGATCAGGTCCTTGGCGCGGCCGGTCAGGTGAAGGTAGCCGTCCTGGTCCAGGTATCCCAGGTCGCCGGTGTTGAGCCAGCCGGGCTTGAGCCAGATTCCCCGGTTGTCCTTGTCGCGCAAATAGCCCGGGAACACATTCGGGCCGCACACGCCGATCACGCCGGTCTCGCCGGGCGCGCACTCGCCGGCGGCATGGCCGCTGCCGTCGATCTTCCAGATCTTCAGCTGCTGGTGCGGCAGGCGCAGGCCGACCGTGTCCAGGCGGCGCAAACTGCTGACCGGGTCGATGGTCGAGATGCAGGCCGCTTCGGTCAGGCCATAGCCCTGGTGCAGAGGGATATCCGCCACCAGCTCGAAGCGGCGCGCAACCTCGGCCGGCAACGGGGCCGCGCCGCAGAAGGCGTAGTACAGCGAGGAGATGTCGGCGCCATCGAGCGGCAGGTCGGCCAGTGTCGAGAAGATCGTCGGCACGCCGCTGAAGCTGTTGGCGCGGAAGCGCTCGACCAGTTTCCAGAAATTCGGCAACACACCCTTGCCGCGGTAGCCCGCCGGGGTCAGCATCACGACCTCCCATCCGGCCTGGAAGGCGCCGATCCCGGTGACCATGGCGCCATTCACGTGGAACAGCGGCAGGCCGCACAGGATGACGTTGTGCCCGGGGATCATCACCCCGAGCATGGCCGCCACGAAGGCGTCGTTCTGGTGCGAATGGGTGGCGACCTTGGGCAGGCCGGTCGTGCCTCCGGTGTGGAAGTAGGCGCTGATGTCGCCCGGCGCGAAGCGGCGTCCGGAATCCAGCCGGTCCGCGCGCTCGGCCTCGAGCGCCTCGCCGAACTGGATGATGCCGACATCCGGGCGCGCCGGCCGCGTTGCCGTCGCAAGCAGGTCTTCCAGCAGGCTGCGCGCCGTGCCGGCGGCATAGGGGGCCAGGCTCACCACGAACAGCGTGCGGATCGAGGGGCAGCGGTCGACCACGGCCACCGCCTTGTCCCACAGCTCGCTGCCCGGAGCGGGGGCGAAGGCGACCAGCGCCTCGGCTTGGGTCTCGTCGACGATGCTGGCGATCTGCTCGACCTCGAGCATCGGATTGACCGGGCTGGCGATGCCGGCGGCCTGCGCGCCCAGCAGGGCGAAATGGGTCTCGGGCAGGTTGGGCAGCAGCAGCGTGACGGCGTTGCCGGGGCCGATGCCGGCGCGGTGGAATGCGTTCGCGGCCTGGGTGACGCGCGCCTTCAGGCTGCGGTAGTCCACCGCGAATTCGGCGGCGTCGGGCTCGGCGCCCGCCACGAAGCGCAGCGCGGTCTTGTCGGGATGGCGGTCGCACGCGTGGCACAGCAGTTCATAGGTATTCGCGGCCGGCAGCCGGTCCTGCCAGGGCGTTTGCTCTAACGCCAGGATGTCTGCCAGCGTACGTGGTCCCGCCGGGCGTTCCCGGCGAGCGTGCGAAGTGTCAAGCATGGTGGTCTCCATTGTATTGTTGGGGGCTTGAGTGGGACAGGGCGGGCCCGGCGGGCCGATCCGCTCAGGTGCCGCGGATCTTGTTGGCCTGCTCGCCGAGGTCGATCGCGCCGTCGTCGGTGCGGATGGACGCGTGCATGATGTCGCCCGGCTGCAGGTAGGCGGGATTGGCCATGCCTTTCTTGATGAACAGCTGCCATTTGTCGCGCTCGGACAGCACGTGCCTGAACATCCACATGGCCAGCTTGCCGGGGGCGCGCGCCGCACAGCCGGCCGGCGTGCCGGTTGCGATCAGGTCGCCCGGGTGCAGGTCGTGCAGGGCCGAGATCTCGCTCAGCGTCTGGTGCGGCTTGAAGATCATGTCGCCGCAATAGGCGTTCTGGCGCAGCTTCCGGTTGACGTGCAGTTGCATGCGCAATTCCGGCCAGCGCTGCCATTCGGCCTTGTTCAGCAGCACCAGGTAGGGGCCGATCGGGCCGAAAGTGCGATAGCTCTTGCCCTTGTAGAACTGGGCCTGCGGCAGCTGCACGTCGCGCGCCGACACGTCGTTGACGATGGTGACCCCGGCCAGCCAGTCGGACAGGTCGTCTTCGCCGATGGTGGCGGCGGACGTGAGCGGGCGGCGCAGCACCAGTCCCAGCTCGATCTCGTAGTCGAGCAGGCGCACGTGCCGCGGGCGCTCGACGTCGGCGAAGGCGGATACCATGCACGACGAGGCCTTGGTGAACAGGGTATTGAAGCCGATCCTGGCCGGGTCCATGCCCGATTCGCGCACGTGGCTGGCATAGTTGATGCCTTGGCAGACGAATAGCCGGTCGCGGGTGATGGGCGACAGCAGGGTCACCGCATCGAGCGGGATCGAGGCCTCGGCCGGCGTGCTGCGCCAGGCCTGGTCGATGCCATCCTCGACGAATGCGGCGGTACTGGCATGGCGCTGCGGCAGCGGCGCGATGCGCCTGCCATGTACGACGCCCCAGCGCGCCTCGCCGTCATGCATATAGTGGGCGACTTGAACGGGCATGGTTCTCTCCTTGATGTTCGTGCAAAAAATGTTGGACGGCGCGGGTCAAAGCCACGGACGCGGCCTGGTCATGGCCCGGCCGAGCAGTTTCAGGCGTGCGGTGGACAGGCGGCCGGAGCGCAGCAGGCGAATGATCTTGAAGATGGTCCCCAGGTCGCGCTTCACGCCCATCGACGGCGGCACGTCGTCGCCCCAGGCCCAGATCCCCGACATTTCCAGCGGCACGTAATGGGTTTCATGCTCCGCGGTGAACACATCGCCATCGGTGTAATGCTCGAATTCCATGCCGTCCGGGTCGTACCAGTAGTCGAACAACTGGCTGCCCAGCACGTGCCGGCCGATGCCCCACATGTGGCGGTGGCCGTTGGCGCGCAGGACGTTGTGCCCCTGGCCGAGGGCGTCGAGGTCGATCACTTCGTAGGCGCTGTGCTCGTACTTTTCCTCGATGCCGCCGGCCAGGACGAAGCTGTGGTGGTCGGCCGGCGTACCCCCGAGGTCCAGGCGGAAGAAACACAGGTTGGGCGAACCGTCTTCCAGGTACTGGACATCGGTGGGAATGAGGCCGAGATGGCGCATGTACCACTCGGCCATGCCGGCGAAATCGGTGGTCTGCATGACGACGTGGCCCAGCCGGGCCACGGTCGCCGGTTCGAGCGGGGGCCTGACGGTCGCGTTCACGCGGCGCAGCATGCCCGGGCTGTTGGTGAACGGGTGCAGCGGGGGACGCAGGGGCAGCGGTGCGGCGCGCGCCTGCCCGGCGATCAGCCAGAGCAGCTTGCCGGCCGGGTCCACCAGTTCGATGCCGGCGCCGCCGCCCGGGATCTGCTGCGGCGCGAGGCGCCGGGCCCCTGACAGCTTTTCCACGATCGCCAGCTCGGCTTCCGATGCCACCGTGAACGCGGCGCCCAGGTAGCGTGAGCGCTCGCCCTGGTGGGCCAGGTAGATGCAGGCCTCCCTGCCGCTGCCGCGCATCAGCAGCCGGCCCTGGTCGCGCGCAACCGTATGCATCCCGAAATCCACCAGGAAGGCCTCGGTCGCAGCGAGGTCGGGCTTTTCGAACATCAGGAAGGCCAGGGACTGCGCCTGGACCAGGGGGATGGGCCGTCCCAGCTTCTGGACGAAGGGCGGCAGCGCGCTTTCGGGATAGGCGGGCGCGCTACGCAGGGTTGACTTGTTCGGGTGCGACATGGCTCTCCGGATTTCACAAGGGCGCATCCTGGGATGCGCGGGACGTTGAGATGACATTATCGTCATAATGACACGAGTGTCAAGTAGAATCGGCCGGGCGGACCAGGGCGCTGAGTCAAAACACCTTGATGAGGCGGACCTGGGTGAAGTTCGCATCCTTGGCGTTGCGCGACGACAGCGTGGCGATGTGCTGGATGGTCAGGGCGGCGTCGAGGCCGGGGATCTTGGTGGTGAAGAATGCCCCGGCATTGGTCGAGCGAATGCGGCTTGGCCCCAGTGGATTGTTGTCGTCGTCCTGGTACTGCTGGAGCCGGATCGCGTGCAATCCCAGCACGCCGATGGGGGTCATGTAGCCGATGGCGGTCTCCACGCCCGCCCAGTTGCCGCTGCGCAGCTGGTTATCCCGGTTTCGCGTGTTCAAGCCGACCGACAACTTGGCGGCGAGGGCCAGCTTCGGGGTAGGGAGGTAGGCAAGCTGGAGCGCGGGGCGCAAGGTGGTGAAGTTGCCGGACCCGATATCGGGCTTGGCGTCGGTGGCATATTTCCCGGTCGGTAGTACCAGGGCCGTGGACGCGAGCACGCGCAGCTTTTCGCCCAGGTACTGCCAGCCCGCCAATACCTCGACGTCGCCGATGCCGCTGATCTCGCCGCTGGCGCCTGCCCCCTGTGCCTGCAGGGCGGCCTGGTATTGAGCGCCAAACTGCGCCTCCACGGCGGGGCGGAGCGCGCCGGGCGCGCCTGCGGGCCAATCGAGGCGCGCAGTCCCGGCGTGCGGCATCATCGACTGGTTCTTCCTGGCGAACGGCAGGTCGACAGCGAACACCATGCGCCCCCCGCCGATCTCCCCGGGCATCAGGTAACCGAACACCAGGTCCCAGCGGGTCATCGTTCCGGTCGCCTCGATCGCCGCCGTGCCGGCGCCATAGGAGGGACTGAAACCGGCCGGCAGCGACGCGGGCAGGCCGACGACGCCGCCCGGGATCGGTCGCGTCATCGCCTTGCCGTCATTCCCCGTGACCCGGCTGACGTCGATGTGGGTGCCGACCATCGCGGCCAGCCATCCGGTCTCGTTGGGCGGGGCGAACATTTCGCCGCCAAGGCTGCCGGCAAGGTTGTATCTCGGCTCGAAGCCCTCGGCCGCGCTGGCCACGCCTGCACAGCCCAGCATGAGGCAGGCGGCAAAGTGTGGAATGGAAGGCGGGGTCGTCTTGGACATGGCGGTCTCCTGGTTATGGTGATCTGCTGCTTTCGATGGATTTGCTCGCCGGGCTGTTTGCATGCTCACCTCGATCGGCGTAATGACGTTACCGTCATAATGACGAAATTGTCAATAAATTTCGGATATAATATTGCCTTGCTTGACTCATCCACCATGTCTCGGAAAACGGAATATGAAACCAGAAGAACCGCTGAATCACCGTACCCGGGTCGCGGCCGAGCGCCGCGAAAAGACGCGTGCGAAACTGCTGGAGAGCGCCTTGCTCGTCTTCGCGCAGAAGGGACCGCAGGCAGTGATCGACGACGTCATCGCCCAGGCCGGGATGGCGCGCGGTTCGTTCTATAACTATTTCCGTACGAACGAAGAGTTATTGGTCGCGCTGGCCGCCGAGATCAACGACGAACTGATGCTCGTCATCGACCCCGCCGTGCAGTTGCTCGAGGATCCTGCCGAGCGTATCGCCCGCGGCACGCGGCTGATGCTGCATGCGGTGCTGAAGTACCCCCTGTTCGGCGCGTTCATGGTGCGCCTCCCTTTCCCCACGGCGAACAGCAGCCTGCTGGCGGTGCGCTTCATGTCCAGGGACATCGCCCAGGGAGTGAAGGCAGGCCGGTTCGGCTCTGTCGGGCAGCGGGTGGCGACCGACCTGGTCGCCGGCGTCGTGCTGAAAGCGGCGCATTCGCTGGCGAGCGAGCCGATGGAGCCGGACTATCCCGAAGCGGTCGTCCATGCCATCCTCGTGGCCCTGGGAATCGACGGGAGCGAGGCCGCCCGCATCATCGCGCAGCCGCTTCCCGAACTCGTGCTTCCCGCAGGCTCGATCCTGGTGCGCGCCCAGGAATACCAGGCTTGAGCCGTTCCCGCGCCCGGAACTGATTCCGCCGCCGCCGCCGCGCCGGCATCCCTCCTTTCCCACTTTTCTTCTCACGGTCCCGCCAGCGTAGGCACGCTCGCGGGACCGTTTTGTTTTCCCGGCGCGCAGCTGCCGGCGTGGTCATGCATCCGGCAGCCACCGCGCGGTGTTGTTGCGCGATCCCATCGCCCTAGCGGGCTCATCCTTAAAATAAACACTTCGTCATAATGACATGTGCGTCATTATGATGTATATTGCGTCCTCTCAACAAACGAGTCGACGACGCCTGGCCGTCCAATCCGCATCGCTGTCCGGCATGTGGAGACCGGTCAAAGGCAAGCGACAGGGGATAGAAAATGAACATGAACTATCGATCGGCAACTCTCGGCATCATCGCGGCGCATCTCATGACGGCATGCGCTCCCGCTCCCGCGCCCGAACACGAAGACGTGCGCCCGGTGCGAACCATCGTCGCAGGCCGTACGCCAGGCTCGGTCGGCGCGTCCTACTCAGGCGAGATCCGCGCCCGCTACGAGAGCCAGCTGGGTTTTCGCACGGCCGGAAAGATCGTGACCCGACTGGTCGAGGTCGGCAGCCACGTCAAGCGCGGCCAGCCGCTGCTGCGGCTCGATCCTTCGCAGGAGCAGCTGCAGGTGACGGCGTCGGGCGCCGAGGTCGAGGCGGCGCGCAGCCAGGTGGCGCAGGCGCGTGTCGATCTGCGCCGCAGCGAGCAGCTGTTGGCGCGCAATTTCGCTTCGCAATCGGAACTCGACCACCAGCGCCTGGTCCTGGACCAGGCCGAGGCCCAGCTGCGCGCCGCGCTCGCACGCCGCCAGCTGAACGTCAACCTGCAAGGTTTCACGACGCTGGTCGCCGATCGCGACGGGGTGGTCAGCGCGATCAATGCCGAGGCCGGGCAGGTGGTGACGGCAGGCCAGCCGGTCGTGACCGTGCAGGCCGCCGGCGAACGCGAGGTCGCGATCAGCATTCCGGAATCGCGCATCGACGAACTGCGCCAGGCGGCGACGCTCAAGGTCGTGGTCTGGGCCCATCCGGACAAGTCGTGGAGCGGCACCCTGCGCGAGCTGGCGCCGGACACCGACAGCGTCACGCGCACCTACTCGGCGCGCATCTCGATCAAGGATCCCGACCCGGCGCTGCTGCGCCTCGGGATGACCGCCACGGTGACTGCGCCGGACGTCGACGGCAAGGCCGCGATCCGCCTGCCGCTGACGGCCATCGTCGACCACGAGGGCGGACGCCGCCTGATCTGGCTGGTCAACACGAAGACCGGGCGCGTCGGCTCGCGCGAAGTCAAGCTGGGCAGCGCCCAGAACGACAGCGTGATGGTGCTGGACGGGCTGTCGGGCGGGGAGACCGTGGTCACCGCCGGCGTGCACATGCTGCAGCCGGGCCAGCAGGTCCGCCTGGTACAGGAAGCGGCCGTTTCCGGAGGTGCCAAGTGAAAGGAATCAACCTGTCCGAATGGGCGCTGAAGCATCCGCAGATGATCGCCTTCCTGCTGGTGCTGCTGACGGTGACCGGCTTGCTGGCCTATGGCAGCCTGGGCCAGAAGGAAGACCCCGAGTTCACCATCAAGACCATGGTGGTGCAGACCTACTGGCCCGGCAGTTCCGCCCAGCAGATGGCCGACCAGGTGACCGACAAGCTCGAGAAGAAGCTGCAGGAAGTGGCCGAGATCGACTACACCTCCACCTACGTGAAGCCGGGCGAAACCCAGATCAAGGTCAACCTGCGCGAGAACGTGCCGCCCGAGGCGGTGCCGGACGTGTGGTACCAGGTGCGCAAGAAGATGGGCGACATCCAGCATGCCCTGCCGCAAGGTACGCAGGGTCCGTTCTTCAACGACGAGTTCGGCGATACCTTCGGCAACATGTATGCGATCACCGGCGACGGCTTCGACTACGCCGACCTGCGCCGCTTCGCCGACGCCGCCCGCAATGAATTCCTGCGCGTGGCGGACGTCAACAAGGTCGACCTGGTGGGCAAGCAGGAAGAGAAGATCTACGTCGAGATTTCCAATGCCAAGCTCGCCTCGCTGGGCCTGGATCCGGCCCTGATCGCGGCGACCCTGGCGCAGACCAACGCCGTCGCCGCAGCCGGCACCGTGCAGACCACGGCCGAGCAGGTGCGCCTGACGGTGAGTGGCGAGTTCGACTCGGTCGAGAACATCCGGGCGATCGGCATCCGGGCCGGCCAGCGCAGCTTCCGCCTCGGCGACATCGCCGAGGTGCGCCGCGGCTTCGTCGAACCGGCCGTCTCGAAAATGCGCTTCAACGGCCAGGAGTCGATCGGTTTGGCGGTGAGCATGCGCAAGGGCGGCGACGTGATCCGCCTGGGCAGGCAGTTCGAGGAGACCCTGCGCCGCATCCAGGCCAGCCTGCCGGTGGGCGTGCAGATCCACTCCGTCAGCGACCAGCCCCAGGTCGTCGAGCACGCCGTATTCGAGTTCAAGAAGAGCCTGGCCGAGGCCGTGATCATCGTGCTCGCCGTCAGCTTCTTCTCGCTGGGCATGCGCACCGGCCTGGTGGTGGCGCTGTGCATTCCGCTGGTGCTGGCGATGACCTTCCTGGTCATGTACCTGCTCGGCATCGACCTGCAGCGCATTTCGCTGGGCGCGCTGATCATCGCGCTGGGACTGCTGGTCGACGACGCCATCATCGTGGTCGAAATGATGGCCCTGAAACTCGAGCAGGGCTGGGACAAGTATCGCGCCGCCACCTATGCCTACACCGCCACCGCTTTCCCCATGCTGACCGGCACCCTGATCACCGCCGCCGGCTTCCTGCCGGTCGGCTTCGCCAGGTCGGGGACCGGCGAGTATGTATTCTCGCTGTTCCAGGTGGTCGGCATTGCGCTGGTGCTGTCCTGGATCGTGGCGGTGCTGTTCACGCCCTATATCGGCTTCAAGCTGCTGAAGGAGCATGCGCACGCCTCGCACGACGAGGATGCGATCTACCAGCGCGGCTTCTACGCCAAGTTTCGCAGCTTCGTCGACTTCTGCCTGGCCCACCGGATGTGGGTGATCGCCATTACCCTGGCCCTGTTCGCCGGTTCGCTGCTGCTGTTCAAGGCGGTGCCGAAGCAGTTCTTCCCGGCCTCCGACCGTCCGGAACTGATCGTCGACATGTGGATGCCGAAAGCCGCCACCTTCGAGGCCAGCCAGCGCGAGGTCCAAGCCCTCGAAGGCATGCTCAAGGGCGACCCCGACATCGTGGCCGTGACCAGCTTCGTCGGCAATGGCGCTCCGCGTTTCTACCTGCCGCTGGATGCGCAGGCACCCAACCTGAACCTCGGCGAGCTGCTGGTGATGACCAGAGGCGGCGAGGCGCGCGAACGGGCCCTGGCCAGGATCCAGAAGCTGTTCGAGGAAAAATTCCCGAATGTGCGCGGCCGCGTCAACCGGCTTGAAAACGGTCCGCCGGTAGGCTACCCGGTGCAGTTCCGCGTGTACGGCAACGACAACGCCAAGGTGCGCGAGATCGCCGGCCGCGTGGCCGAGATCATGCGCGCCCATCCGAGCCTGCGTGGCGTGAACGGGGACTGGGGCGAGCGCGTCAAGCGCGTGCAGGTCGACGTCGACCAGGACAAGGCGCGTGCGCTGGGCGTCAGCTCGATCCAGGTCAAGCAGGCCCTCGAGGCGTCCTTGTCCGGCACGCCCATCACCCAATACCGCGAGGAAGACCAGGGTATCGACGTGGTGGCGCGCCTGGTGGCATCGGAACGCACCGACCTGAATAACCTGAAGGACGCCAGGATCTATGTCCGTGACGGCAAGTTCGTGCCGGTGTCCCAGGTGGCCCGTCTTACGCTCGTGGAGGAAGACAGCGAACTGTGGCGCCGCAACCGCATCCCGACCCTCACGGTGCGGGCCGACGTGGCGGGCGCGCAGGCGCCGGATGTGACCAGCGCCCTGTGGCCGAAGATGCAGGCGCTCGCGAAGGGCCTGCCGCTCGGCTACGGCATCGAGATCGGCGGCGCCACCGAATCGAGCGGGAAGGCGCAGGCCTCGGTGAACGCGGTCATGCCCGTGACCCTCGTCGTCGTCCTGCTGCTCTTGATGATCCAGCTGCAGGACATGAAGAAGATGGCCCTGGTGCTGCTGACCGCGCCGCTGGGCATCATCGGGGTCAGCGCGGTCCTGGCGGCATTCCGGATCCCGTTCGGGTTCGTCGCGATGCTGGGCGTGATCGCGCTGGCGGGCATGATCATCCGTAACTCGGTGATCCTGGTGGTGCAGATCGACCAGGAGGTGGCCGGCGGCGCTCCGCTGTGGACGGCCATCGTCGAATCGGCGGTACGCCGCCTGCGCCCGATCGTGCTGACCGCGCTGGCGGCGATCCTGGCGATGGTGCCGCTGACCCATTCGGTGTTCTGGGGCCCGATGGCCTGGGCCATCATGGGCGGGCTGGCGGTCGCGACGCTGCTGACGCTGGTGTTCCTGCCGGCCCTGTATGCAGCCTGGTACCGCGTCAAGCGTCCCGTGCACCCTGGCAAAGCGCCGAGTGCAGCGGCTGCGCCCGCATCCTCCGCAATCCATTTACACGTTGAGAGTTAGACCGATGAAGAAGTTTTCAAGCATGCGCCTGCGCGCGGTGCCGGCGGCGCTGGCCCTGTTGCTGGGCCTGGGCTGCGGCCCGGCCGCCGCCATCGACCTGGTGGAAGCCTACCACCTGGCGCTGGCCAGCGATCCGGCCAGCCTGGCGGCGGACCAGGCGCTCGTCGCCGGCCGCGAGAAGTCCGTCCAGGGCGATGCCCTGCTGCGCCCGCGTATCGACCTGGTGGCCAACGTCACCCGGATCCACGACCGGATGAACGGCGACGTGCCCGAAGCCGCCCGCGCCCTGGTGCGCGACGACAGCAGCGGCACGGCGCGCAACGCCACGCTCCAGCTGGTGCAGCCGCTGTACGACATGGCGGCCAGGGCGGACCGGACGCAGATGCATGAGCTGTCCGCGCTGGCGCAGACCCGGTTCGACGAGTCGCGCCAGGCGCTCGCCCTGCGCGTCGCCGAGGCCTACTTCGGCGTGCTGGTGGCCGAGGAGTCGCTGCGCGTGGTGCAGTCCGAGAAGGAAGCGGTCCTGCACCAGCGCGACCGCGCCAGGGCCCGTTTCGACGTCGGGCAGGGCAAGATCACCGACGTGCACGAGGCGCAGGCGCGCCTGGACGCGGTGACGACCAGGGAGGTATCGGCGGCCTCGACGCTCGAACTGCGGCGCACGCAGTTCCTCGAGACCGTCGGCACTGCGCCGCAAGGACTGTCCCGGCTGGCGCCATCGTTCGCGCCGGGCTTGCCCGAACCGGCCGACCTGCACGCCTGGCAGTCGCGCGGCGAGAGCCACAGCAAGCTGGTCCGGAGCAGGCAGTCCGAGCTCGCCATCGCCGGCGCCGAAGTCGGCAAGCATCGCCTGGAGGCGCGCCCGACCCTGAATCTCGTGGCCAGCTACGGGGCCAGGGAACAGAGCGGCAACCTGTCGCCGCTGGTCGCGCCGGGCGGCAGCCGCGACGCGTCCCTGGGCCTGCAGCTGAACATTCCGCTGTACGCGGGCGGCGCCCTCGATTCGCGCAAGCGCGAATCGGTCGCCCGGCGCGGCCAGGCCGAGCAGGAACTGGCGGCCGCGCGCCGCGACGTGCGCCTGAAGGTGCAGGAGGGCTACCTGGCCGTCACCACCGGGGTGTCGCGCATCGCATCGCTCGAACAGGCCATGGTGTCGGCGCGCAGCGCCCTCGAAGCGACCAGCCTCGGGCGTGATGTCGGCACCCGTACCAGCCTCGACGTGCTGGACGCACGGCAGCGGGTGCATGCGGTGGAGCTGGACCTGATCCAGGCGCGCGTGGACTACCTGCTGGGCCGCCTGCGGCTGGCCGCCGCCGCCGGCGAGTTGGGCGAGGAGACCTTGCGTGCGCTGGGCGCCTGGCTGGCTTCCTGACGGGCGAGCGGCGAGCCAAGCATGACATCGATGATGCCATCGACTGGCGCAGCGCTGGCGCGCCGCCTGCTGGCCATGGGGGCGGCCCTGTTGCTGGCGGCTTGTTCGAGCACCCGGCCGTGGGTGAACCAGCCGATCCACCCGCAGTCGGTGGTGCCGTCGGCTTCGCCGGTCAGCGCCACGACGCAGTCCGGGGAAACGCCTTCCATCGTTGCGGCGATCACCTTGTCCGGAGGCGGCGCGCGCGCCGCCGCCTTCGGGCTCGGGGTGCTCCGGGAGCTCAAGGCCACCCGCTTCGAGTGGCAGGGCCGCAGCACCAGCATCCTCGACGAGGTAGGCCTGGTCAGCGGCGTGTCCGGCGGCAGCGTGCTGGCGTCGTACTACGTGGCCTTCGGCGACGACACCTTCACCCGTTTCGAGCATGACTTCCTGCTGGCGAACTTCCAGTCCAGCCTGATCGGGCAGGCGTTCGCGCCAACGACGCTGTACCGGATGACATCGCCCTGGTACGGCCGTTCCAACGTGCTCGAGGAAAGGCTGAACCGCCTGTACCGGGGCAAGACTTTCGGCGACCTGCTGGCGCGGCGCAGCGGGCCCAGGCTGCTCGTGACCGCGACCGACCTGACGACCGGAGCGCCGTTCGAATTCACCCCGGAGCAGTTCGCACTGATCTGCTCCGACCTGAACAGCGTGCCCTTGTCCGTCGCGGTATCCGCATCCTCGGCCGTGCCCATCCTGCTCAGCCCGGTCACCTTGCGGAATTACGCGGGAAGCTGCGAACAGTCGAAACAGCTCACGGATGCGACGCCGGACGAGCGCAACCTGCAGGCGCGCCTGCTCAATGCCAGCATGCAGAGCTACCTGGACGCGGAGAACCGGCCCTTCCTGCACCTGGTGGACGGCGGCCTGGTCGACAACCTCGGCGTGCGCGGACTGCTGGTGCGCACCGTCGCCGGCGGCGCGCTCGATGCGAGCTTCGCCAACCTGCCGGTGGGTTCGGTGCGCAAGATTATCCTGATCAGCGTGAATTCCGAGCGCGACGCGGCCGAGCGCATCGACCGCAGCGACCGGGTCCCCGGGCTGGGGAAGGTGCTCGATGCGCTGGTCTTCGGGGCCGGTGCGCGGGCGACCCACGAAACCATGGCGGCCGTGAAGGACAACGCCCAGCGCTGGGCGGAAGAACTGGCCGCGGTGCGCGGCAGCGAAGGCAGCCCGTTCGCCGCCGACGCCGAGATCCACGTGATCAGTGTCAGCCTGCGCGACCTGAAGGACGAGCATATCCGCCACGCGCTGCTGCACGTGCCGACGGCGCTCACCATCCTGCCGCTCCAGGTGCGCCAGCTCGAGGAAGCGGGAAGGGCGGTGTTGCGCGGATCGCCAGCGTTCCAGCGGCTGCGCGACAGCCTGGCCAGGCCGGGCGGCACGGCATCCGCCGCAGCGCAACCGGAGCGTTGAGACGGCGCTGCGCCAATCACCGAGCGTTCGCCTGCCATTGGGGCGGTCGACGACGAACACAACCAGGAGAAATACACTGTGGTGAGAAAATCGAAGGAAGAGTCGGCGAAGACACGCGTTGCGATCATCGAAGCAGCGCGCCGGGTATTCCACCAGTACGGGGTCAGCCGCTCCACACTGGACAAGGTGGCTACCGAAGCCGGAGTGACACGGGGCGCCGTGTATCACCATTTCGGGAACAGGACGGAACTCTTCTTCGCCACCCAGGAAGACGTGCTGGAATCGATGAACGCCCCTGTCGATGAGGTCCTCTTCTCGAGCCGCTACACGGATCCGCTGGACGCGATCGAAGCGGCGCTCGCGCGATTTTTCCAGCTCCTGGATGAATCTCCCGTGGTATGGGAGGTGTTCGGGATCATGATGGCCCGATGCGAATACGTCGATGAGTTCGCGAAGGTGCAGGAAGTCATCGCCCTCCCGGGCCGGGAGTTCCTTGGAAAAATGAGAAGGGTCTACCAGCAGGCTGCGGACGCCGGAAAGCTCAAGGATGGATGCGATCCTGCCTCGACCGCGTGCGACACCTGGGCTTTTGTCGACGGACTGCTGCACATGCTGGTAGCCAGCCCCCGGGGCCACGAGCTGCGGAAACGCATCCCGGCTATGATCCGCACGCATATGGCGCTGCGCAGACGCTGACCGGGACTTACCGTCATCGAAGCTCCCGGAGCCGCAGCGGGCCGCGCGTGCGTTCAGTCGCTGACCTTGACGATCAGCTTGCCGAAGTTCCGTCCCTGCAGGAGGTCGATGAAGGCCGCCGGCGCGTTCTCGAACCCGTCCACGATATCTTCCCTGTAGCGCAGCCGGCCCTCGGCGATCCACCTGGCGGCCTGCTCATGGAACTGCGGGCGCTGGTGGGCGAATTCGCGCACGATGAAGCCGCGGATGGCCAGGCTCCTCTTCAGCACCTCGCGCATCATGTCCGGCAGCCGGTCGGGACCCGGCGACTCGCCCGGCCTGTCGTTGTATTGCGCGATCAGGCCGCATACCGGAATGCGGGCGAACTCGTTCAGGAGCGGGAACACCGCGTCCCATACCTTGCCGCCGACGTTCTCGAAGTACACGTCGATACCGTCCGGACAGGCTGCGGCGAGCTGGGCGGCGAAGTCCGGCGCCCAGTGGTCGATCACGGCGTCGAAACCCAGTTCATCGCGCACGTAGGCGCATTTGTCGGGGCCGCCCGCGATGCCGACGGCGCGCGCGCCCGCAATCCGGGCCACCTGGCCGACCATCGAGCCGACCGGCCCGCTGGCGGCGGCCACCACCACGGTGTCGCCGGCTGCGGGGCGGCCGATGTTGAGCAGGCCGGCCCAGCCGGTAAAGCCGGGCATGCCGAGCACGCCGAGCGCAGTGCTGGGAGGCGCCGTGGCCGGATCGAGCTTGCGCAGGCTGGCGCCGTCCGACAGGGCGAAGCGCTGCCAGCCGGTGTGCGACAGGACGATCTCGCCTTCCGCATAGCCGGGATGGCGCGACTTCACGACGCGGGCGACAGTGCCGCCCTCCATCACGCCGCCGACCGGGACCGGATCCGCATACGATTTGCGCGCGTCCATGGGTCCGCGCATGTACGGGTCGAGCGAGAGATAGAGAACCTGCAGCAGCAGCTGCCCGTCGGCGGGTTCGGGAAGCGCGTCCTCGACGATGCGGAAATCGCCGGGCTGGGGAAGCCCGTCCGGTCGTGAGGCCAGCAGGATACGCTGGTTACGTGGAACATGCATGAGTGGCCAACCCTTCAGTTGTCGAGGATGTCAGACTCGCCTGGCGGCGTCGATGTCGTCCACGCCCTTTCAGGCGACGACTGCTGCCTGTGCGTCGTTGGCCGGCTGGCCCACCTGAAGGCGGATGTCCGCTTCGGCCGTAGCGAGCGCCTTGGCCTTCCCCTGTTCGCCCATGGCCAGTCCCTCGGCGCGCACGATGCGTACATCGGTGATGCCGACGAAGTTGAATACCGTCTTGAGGTAGCTTTCCTGGTGGTCCACCACGTCGGCAGGCAGGCCGGCATACATGCTGCCGCGGGTCGATACCACGATCAGCGTCTTGCCCTTGGCCAGCCCTTCGGGCCCGTTTGCCGTGTACCGGAAGGTGCGGCCAGCCTGGGCGATGCGGTCGATCCAGGCCTTGAGCTGGCTCGGGATGGTGAAGTTGTACATGGGCGCACCGATCACGATGACATCGGCGGCGAGAAACTGGCTCACCAGCTGTTCGGAGACAGCATTTTCCATTTTCTGGGCCGGCGTGAGCTGCGCCGGATCGATGCCGAGCTTGAAGCCCAGCGAGTCCATGTCCAGGTGCGAGGGGGCGTCCAGCGCCAGGTCCAGGTACTCCACGGTGGTCGCGGGGTGGCTGGCCGTCCATGCGGCGACGGTCTTGCGGCTGAGTTGACGCGAAACGGAGGCGGAGCCCAGCGGGCTCGAATCGACGTGCAGTAGCTTCATGTTTTCTCCTGTCGGGGCAAAGACGCTCTTCGCCCATCGAATGGAGTATGCGGTCGCTTCAATGCGCCGATAAGATGGCAAAATTGTGTTTTATTGTTCTACTGGTGGAACGATGCAAGACCTGAACGACATGGTGTTCTTCGCCGAAGTGGTGGACAGGGGCGGGTTCGCGGCGGCCGGCCGCAGTCTCGGCGTGCCCAAGTCCAGGTTATCGCGACGCATCGGCGAACTCGAGGCACGCCTGGGTGTGCGGCTGCTGCAGCGGACGACCCGCAAGCTGTCCCTGACCGAAGCGGGCGAGATCTATCACCGCCATTGCGTGGCCATGCGCGAGGAGGCGGAGGCCGCCGACGAGGCGGTCGCGCGGGTACGGGGCGAACCGCGGGGCACCGTGCGCGTGACCTGCCCGGTGAATCTTGCCCAGACAACGCTCGGCCCCATCCTGCCTCGTTTCATCGCCGCGCACCCACAGGTGCGGATCGAGATGCAGGTGACCAATCGCGTGGTCGACCTCGTGCAGGAGGGTGTCGATGTCGCGTTGCGCGTACGCTTCAACCTCGACGACAGCGGCAGCCTGGTGGTCAAGCACCTGGGGCTGACATCGTTTGTCCTGGTTGCCAGCCCCGGGCTGCTGGAACGGAGCGGCAGGCCGGAGTCGCCGGAGGACCTGCGCCAGGTACCGACGGTCGCGATGTCGGCAGTGGATGGGCGCGCCAGCTGGCCTTTGCTGGGCCCTGGCGGGGGCGACTTCGAGCTGCAGCACCGCCCGGTCTGCACGGTCGACGACCTGCTCATGCTGAAGCTCGCCGCCTTGCAGGGCGCCGGCATGACCGTGCTGCCGGACTATATGTGCATCGATGAACTACGCCAGGGACTGCTGGTGCCGGTGCTTCCCGGATGGGCGCCGCCCGCGATCAAGGTGGTGGCGGTGTTTCCCTCGCGCCGCGGCATGGTGCCTGCCGTGCGGCGCTTCCTGGATTTCCTCGGCGATAACATCATGGGCGAGCGCAGCTGATGCGGGCGGCAAAGAACTATGCTGCCGCTCTTCCGCCCAGTTGTCGGGGCCGTTAGCGGTTTGACTACGATTATCCGGCATCTGATCGTGGAAAGGGCTCCCGAACGTGAACTGAATTCGCAAAAATTGGATGCCAGCTTTTGGGGTTCAGGTCAGAGGGGAGCCTTTGTTTTTTCTCGTCTTGCCAGCGAGCCTGATTTTTCTAGCGACTGGCAGTCTGCGAGTCGAGCCGCCCTATCGGCAGCGTCACAGGTTCCACTTCAATATCAACATTGGCGATTTGCGCGAATAATCGCGTCCGTTGATCTTGTATCGGTGAATCTCGTGGCGCAATCCCAACTGAAAGGCTCCCTTGGCACTCAATTCCCACAGCAGTTCGGGCCGAAGGAAAACTTCCGTTCCATTTTCACCCGTCCCATTGATAAGCGACAGCAGGTTAAAGTGGATTTTTTGCCCGGCAATCGGAAGCGGATCGGACATCAGAACTGAACGCCACAGCCATTCGTTATTGTAAAAATTTGTTTTTCTGTGCAGCAGACCGGATTCGAAGTAAGCAAATCCTGGTACTTTGAAATTCAGCGAAATGCCGTGGTTATAAGAGCGGAAATCGGCATAACTCGCCCGCTCATAGCGTGCAATCAGTGAAATGTCACTGATCGAACCGATGGCGAGGTTTCGTCCGCTCACTCTGCCAAGGCTGAGCCGGGGATTGAATACGATCAGATTCTGAAAGCTACTGTTTCCTCCGAACGAGCCGAACCGCTCCCGCCCACGTTCTCGCCATGAAAGACCTCGGCGTCGACATAGGGAAGCGCTGATTTAATCGATATTTTTCTCGTGGCCGGAGCTGTGCTGTCGACGCTGGCTTGACGAGCAGCGAAGCGAGTATTTTTGCCCCAGCACGGCGTCGCGAGACGATTTT
>NZ_KB908146.1 GCF_000382345.1 Massilia niastensis DSM 21313 | reverse complement strand
GGCCAACCAGGAGCTGTACCAGAACCTGCTGGACGACGCGGCGGCGGCGCCGGCGCGCAACAGCAAGCGCAAGAAGGTCGTGCATCCGCACGAGATGCCGTGGGAGATGTCGCGCCAGGGCCTGCTCAAGCACCTGCTCAACGAGCAGATGAACACGCGCATGGAAACGGTGGATGCGTACATGCAGATCATCCCGCCGGGCAGCCGCTCGGGCAAGCACCGCCACCTGGCGGAGGAATGCCTGTACGTGGTGGAAGGGCGGGGCTATGACCTGCACCAGGACTGCGACGTCGAGATCACCGACACCTACCACTGGAAGGCGCAGGACGAGGTCAAGCGCTACGAATGGGAGGCGGGCGACGTGATCTACATTCCGCCGAATACCATCCACCAGCATTTCAACGCCGACCCGGACCGCCCGGTGCGGCTGATTTCGGCGATCAACCGGATCTACCAGAAGTTCGGCCTGAACGACCTGGAACAGCTGGAAGACGCGCCCGAGTACCAGCCCGGCCTGGTGCTCACGCCGGAACTGATCCAGCAGTACCTGACCGGGAAGGTGACGGCACCCGCCTGACGATGCCGCCCGGTCCGCCCGCCGTGGACGCGGCTGCGCGCCCCGGACGGGCGGCCTTCGATAACAAAAAGGAGACAACATGACGTGGTCGACATGGATGAAGAAGGCGGGCGCCGCGGCGGCCGTGCTCGCGCTGGGGCTGCCCGCCGCGGCGCAGGATGGCGCGCTGCTGCGCTACGAGGGCGCGGACCGCCACCAGAAGCTGGTGGAGGCGGCAAGGAAGGAAGGAACGTTCACGTTCTATACGACCATCGCGGAAAAGGACATCCCCGCGCTGATCGGTCCCTTCGAGCAGAAGTACGGCGTCAAGGTCCGAATCTGGCGTGCCGGCACCGACAAGGTGCTGCAGCGCACCCTGACCGAGGCCGCAGCCAGGCGCCACGAGGTCGACGCGGTCCATATCGGCACGCCCGAGCTGGAAGCGATGTACCGCGAGAAGATCCTGCAGCCGGTGGTGTCGCCGCATTTCCCGAACCTGATCAAGGGCGCCGTGCCGGCCCACCGCGAGTGGGCCGGCACCCTGCTGTCGGTATGGGTGCAGGCCTATAACACCAACCTGCTGAAGAAGGAAGACCTGCCGAAGACCTACCAGGACCTGCTCGACCCGAAATGGAAGGGCAAGCTGGGGATCGAGGCCAAGGTGCAGGAATGGTACTCGACCGTGGTGACCGACATGGGCGAGGAGAAGGGCGTCAGGCTGTTCAAGGATATCGTCGACCGCAACGGCATCTCGGCGCGCAAGGGCCATTCGCTGCTGAACAACATGGTCATCGCCGGCGAAGTGCCGCTCGCGCTCACCGTCTACAACTACATGCCGCAGTCGGCCAAGGAAAAAGGCGCGCCGATCGACTGGTTCGTGCTGGAGCCCGCGGTCGCGCGCGCGAACGGCATCGCCATCGCGCGCCACGCGCCGCACCCGAACGCGGCGGCCCTGTTCTACGACTACATGCTGTCGCCCGAGGTGCAGAAGCTGTTGGTCAACATGGACTACGTTCCCACCAACACCAAGGTGCCTTCGCCCTTCGGCAAGAAGCTGCGCATCTCGCTGGTCGATCCCGCGATGACGCTGGACCAGATCGACAAGTGGACGAAATCGTATGAGGACGTGGTGACCAAGCGCGGCGGGCAGTGAGGCGGGCCAAGGAGGAGCAATGATGGAAGCGTCGACGACAATACCGGCACCACCAAGGAAATCCTTCGCGGACGTGTGGATGATCACGCTCGGCCATGCCATGACGCACTGGTATCCGGCCACGTTCTTTGTCCTGCTGCCCCTGATCGGCAAGGAACTGGGCCTGAGCTACAGCCAGATCGGCCTGGTCATGACCTGCCAGTATGTCGCCGGCGCGGTGTCCAACGTCCCGGGCGGCATGCTGGCCGATACGATCGGGCGCAAAGGCCTCCTGATGGCGCTGTCGCTGTTCTGGATCGGCTTTCCCTACCTGCTGATCGGCTTCACCCACAGCTATCCCGCGCTGCTGCTGTGCGTGTCGCTGGTCGGGATCGGGAACAACCTGTGGCATCCGACCGCGATCCCGACGCTGGCGCAGCGCTATCCCGAGCGCAAAGGGCTGGTGCTGTCGCTGCACGGCATGGGCGGCAATGCCGGGGACGCGCTGGCGCCGCTGGCGGTCGGCGCCTTGCTGGTCACGTTCAGCTGGCGCGAGATCGTCGTGATGAACGCGGCGCCGGGCGCGCTGATGGCCTGCGCCATCCTCGCCGGCATGGGCTCCTTGCGGCTGGCCGGCAAGCGAAGAACGCAAGGCGGTGCCCATCCGGTCCAGCCCGATGCCGACCGCCAGTCGATGCAGGAGTATGCGCAGGGCTTCAAGGGGCTGCTGAAGAACCGTCTCCTGATCCTGCTCGCCGCCAGCTCGGCGTTCCGGTCCATGACGCAGGCCACGCTGCTGACCTTCCTGCCGGTGTTCCTCGCCTATGAAATGGGCTATTCGCCGCTGTGGGTGGGGGCCTGCATGTTCCTGCTGCAGGCGGCCGGCTTCCTGGCCTCGCCGCTGGCCGGGCACCTGTCCGACCGCATGGGGCGCAAGCGCATCATCATGTCGAGCATGGCGCTCAGCGGCCTGATGATGGCGGGGATGGCGTTCGCGGGACGCTCGCCGGCCTTCATCTTCCTTATCGCCCTGGTCGGCTTCTTCCTGTACGCGATCCGTCCGGTGCTGCAGGCGTGGCTGCTGGACGCGACGCCGAAGAAGATGGGCGGGACCAGCATCGGGATCCTGTTCGGGATGCAGGCGGTGGGGTCGTCCATCGGTCCGGTGGTGGGCGGCGTGCTGGCGGACCGCTACGGCATCATGACCACCTTCTGGTTCCTGGCGGGGGTGATCGTCGTCGCCAACCTGTTCGTTTTCCTGATCCCCGCATCGAACGCCGGCGCCGCGCCATCCGGCGCCCGGGCGTCATGACGGTGCGCATCGTGGGAGAGCTGCTGGCGCTTGTCTCGGCGTGCTGCTTCGCCGCCGCCAACATCACGGTCGCGCGCGGCGCCACGGGGAAGGAACAGGACAACGGCGCCTTCCTGTCGATCCTGATCACCGCCCTCATGGCGGGCGGAGTGTGGATCGCGGCGGGGCAGCGCGGCGGGCCGCAGCCCGGCCCGGCCAGCCTGCTGTGGTTCGCGGCGGCCGGCGTGCTGACGATGTTCATCGGGCGCGTGTTCCTGTTCGCGTCGGTACAGCACCTGGGCGCGGTGCGCGCCTCGGCGGTCAAGCGCCTGAACCCGGTGTTCTCGATCCTGCTCGGGGTGCTGGTGCTGGGCGAGTCGATCGACTCCTTCACGGCGATCGGGATGGTGCTGATCTTTTCCAGTTTCGCGGTGCTGGTGCGGCATTCGCTGCAGGCCGCCGGCGCGGCGCGAGCGGCGCGCGAGGCGCCCCCCGCATCGTGGCAGGACAGGCTGAAGTCGCTGGGATTCTTCTACGGACCGGTGTCGGCGCTGGCATACGCGGTCGGTTACGTCGCCCGCAAGCAGGGACTGACGCTGACACCCGACGCGGCCTTCGGCACCATGGTGGGGGCGCTGGTCGGCGCGCTGGTGTTCGTGATCGCGGCGCGCTTCGTCGACAGCTACCGGACCTCGCTGCGCGCCGCCTTCACCTGCTTCAATCCCTGGCTGCTTGCCGCGGGCGTACTGAGTTCGGCGGGCCAGTTGCTGTACTTCGCGGCGCTCAGCCATACGACGATCTCGCGGGTGGCGCTGGTGTCATCGATGGAGGTGTTCGTCACCATCTTCCTCAGCGTGATCATCCTGCGCAAGACCGAGCAGCTGAACGCCGCCACCCTGCAGGCCGCCGGCCTGGGCGTGGCCGGCACCGTCCTCATCGTGCTGCATTAGGACCCGGGCCGCGGCGGCCCGGGCGCCGTTCAGCCGTTGGCCACCGCCTTCGGGCAGGTGAAGGCGGAAGGGCAGGCCGGCTGGTTCGGGTCGATATACACCTTGCCGTCGGCCGTGTACACCAGGTAGGTCTTCAGCGGAACCATGCACGGCGGGGCGACCACCTCGCCGGTGCGGATGTTGAAGGCGCCGTTATGGAAATCGCATTCCACCACGTCGCCATCGATGTATCCCTCCGAGAGCGAACCGGGGCCGTGCGTGCACAGGTCGTCGGTCACGTAAAACTGGTCGTCGATATTGAAAACCGCAAGCGTGCGCTCGCCGCTCTCCACTTTCACCGCGCTGCCAGGGGCAACTTCCGCGGTCGTGCACAGTTCAACGAAGCGCATTAAATCAAAAGGTTTTGTGTCGGTCATGATGAATCCCGTCGTCAGCACATGATTGGTTTCAGGCGTGTTCCCGCCCCGGCATCGCGCCGCGTCAGCGATTGACACGGCAACGAAATGGATGATATCTTAATTTCACCCAAAGGAACAGCATTCCGTATATCAGAACGAAGAGGAAGGCAGTAACCGTTCTGCATTCGGGCGCTGCATGACAATCACCGACGAAGGAGACTCACATGACAAGACGGGAACAGAACGAACTGCTGATTCAGACAGGGCCGGGCACACCGATGGGCGATTTGTTCCGGCGCTACTGGATCCCCGCGCTGCTGGCCGAGGAATTGCCGGAACCGGACTGCCCGCCGGTGCGGGTGCAGCTGCTGTCGGAACGGATGATCGCTTTCCGCGACAGCTCCGGCAAGCTGGGCCTGATGGACGAGTTCTGCGCCCACCGCGGCGTATCGCTGTGGTTCGGCCGGAACGAGGAAAATGGCCTGCGCTGCCCCTACCATGGCTGGAAATACGATACCAGCGGCCAGTGCGTCGACGTGCCGTCGGAGCCGGTCGAGAGCGGCTACTGCAAGAAGATCAAGCTGAAGTCCTATCCGCTGGTGGAGCGCGGCGGCGTCCTGTGGACCTACATGGGGCCGCCCGAGCTGCAGCCGCCGCTGCCGGAATACGAGTTCGCGATGGTCGGGCCGAAGCATCGCTACATGTCCAAGCGTCTGCAGGAAAGCAACTACCTGCAGGCGATGGAAGGCGGGATCGATTCCAGCCACGTGTCCTTCCTGCACAGCGGCGCGCTGGAGCGCGACCCCCTGTTCAAGGGCGCCAAGGGCAACCAGTACAACCTGCAGGACTTCCAGGTGAAGTTCGAAGTCGTCGAATCGGAAGGCGGCCTCCTGATCGGTGCGCGCCGCAACGCCGAAGAGGGGAACTACTACTGGCGCATCACCCAGTGGGTCATGCCGTGCTTTACCGCCATCCCGCCGCGCGGCGACCATTCGATCCACGGCCACTTCTGGATCCCGATCGACGACGAAAGCTGCTGGGCGTGGAGCTACGACTACCATCCGATGCGCGAACTGACCGACAAGGAGCGCGCGGCCATGATCGACGGCAAGGGCATCCACGTCAAGACCATCCCGGGCACCTACATCCCGATCCAGAACAAGACCAACGACTACCTGATGGACCGTGAAGCGCAGAAGGCGCGCATCAGCTACAGCGGCATCGAGGGCATCGGCATCCAGGATGCCTCGCTGCAGGAGAGCATGGGGCCGATCGCCGACCGCAGCAAGGAGAACCTGGTCTCGACCGACAACGGCATCATCATGGCGCGCCACCGCCTGCGCAAGGCCGCGTTGGCGCTGGCCAAGGGCGTGCAGCCGCCGGGCGTCACGCCGGCGGAACAGCGTGTGCGCTCGGCATCGCTGGTGCTCCCGCCCGACGTCGCGTTCAAGGACGCCGCCAGGGAAGCGCTGATCGCCAGGGAAGGTGTCCCGCTCACCTCCGTATGACCACGAACGGAGTCTGGCAATGGGAACTAGCACCGAAGCCGTGGCGGCGAGCCAAGTCCGCCATCGTATCAAACTGCCGAACTCGCGACGCCGCCTGATCAAGCTGGTGGGCGTCGGCGCCGGCGGCGCCCGGGTGGCCGGCGCCACCGGGGAGCGCGAGCTGCAGGAAGTCAGCGTGGCCATGGCCGACCCCGGCAATGCCGCGGCCATGGTCGCGCTGCTGGAGTCGTTCGCCGAGGCCGACATGGTGGTGGTCGTGGCCTGTGCCGGGGACGATCTCGGGGCGGTGCAGATGATCAGGCAGGCGGCCCGGGTGGCCGGCGTGCTGGTCACCGGGATCTTCCTCCAGCAAGACCATGGGCCTGCCGCGCAGGGCGACCTGGCGATCCTGCGGCCGTCGTGCGACCTGCTGGTGATCGCTTCGGATCCGGACTACGTGGTGGACATGCTGGTGGAGCTGGGCGCATGAACAGGGGCGGCGATGCTTGGATCATTCCGGAAGCCGCCTGAGAAGCTGGCGGCGCTCGAGCGCGTGAAGGACTGGACCCGGGAGCGCTTCAGGCTGCCCGAGGACGCCGCGATCCTGGTGTCCGAAGTGGCCTGCTCGCTGCCCGGCTGCCCGCCGCTGGAGACCGTGGTGGCGTTCTGGACCAACGGGAACAAGCGCCACCAGTTCAAGGCCTTCAAGCCGCCGGAAGAAGTCACCCAGGACGATATTCCCTTCGACTGGCTGATGGATTCGCTGCATGTGCCGGACACCAATTTCTGCGAATGCTGCTGAACAGACCTCCCCGCAGCGGGATGGAAGGAGACGAACACTATGTCGAGACCAGTACTGAAAACCGCCGTGCAGACGCTGGGACACACCGGGGCCCTGAAGGACCGGAGCGTGGCGCCGCAGGGCTTCGATTTCGAATTCGAAGAAGTGCCGAAGATTATCCAGGCGTTCCGCCGCATGGTGCGCGGGAGCGAATTCGACATCAGCGAGATGGCGATCACCACCTACCTGTGCGCGCGGGCGCACGGGAAGGAGTTCACCGCGCTGCCGATCTTCCTGGTGCGCGCCTTCCATCACGGCGCCATCCTGGTTAACACCCGCCTCGGCATCGGCAGTCCGAAGGACCTGGAAGGCAGGAAGGTGGGCGTCAACCGCGGCTATACCGTGACCACCGGCGTGTGGGCGCGCAGCATCCTGCAGCAGGAGTACGGCGTCGACCTGTCCAGGGTGACCTGGGTGCTGTCGGGCGACGAACATGTGGCCGAGTTCCAGCCGCCTTCCAACGTGGTGCCGATGGAGCCGGGACGCACGCTCGAGGACATGCTGGCGGCGGGGGAGATTGCAGCGGCCATCGGCGTGGAGATCGAGCACCCTGACGTCAGGCCGCTGATTCCCGACGCCCGCCAGGCCGGCTTCGAGGCGCTGCGCGACCACGGCCACTATCCGATCAACCATACGCTGGTGGTCAGGAACGCCCTGCTGGAGGCCAATCCCGGCCTGGCGCAGGACATTTTCGAGACCTTCGCCGAGGCCAAGCGCCGCTACGTCGAGCGCCTGGCGCGCACCCCGGCCGACGAACTGGCGAAGGCCGACCAGACCTACAAGCGCGTCATGCAGATCACCGGCGCGGATCCGCTTCCTTACGGCATCGAAGCGAACCGCCACATGATCGAATCGGTCATCCGGCACGCCACCGACCAGGGCATCCTCAAGCGGCCCTTCACGGTGGAAGAGCTGTTCGTACCCGTGGCCTGAGCGCGGCGGCACAACTCATACGACAAACAGAACGGGAAGCACATGAATACGAAGGACAACGTGGTGACGATTCCGGCGCTGCAGCAGATGAAGCGCGACGGGAAGAAGATCGTCGGCGTGGTGGCATGGGATTACCAGATCGCCCAGGTCGTCGACCGGGCGGGCGTGGACATCGTCTCGGTCGGCGACACCGTCGGCACCAACCTCTGGGGGCATGCCAATCCGCTGGAAGTGACGATGGACGAGATGGTCGTGGTCTGCAAGGCGGTGCGGCGCGGCGTCCGGCGCGCGCTGGTCAGCGTCGACTTTCCATTCGGCCCCCTGCAGCAGGGTACCGAAGCGGCGCTGGCCGCCGCAATCCGCCTGGTGAAGGAGGGCGGCGCCGACATGATCAAGCTCGATGGCGCCGCCGATTTCCCCGAAGCCGTGCGCGCCATTTCGCGCGCCGGCATCCCCGTGTTCGCGCAGTTCGGCATCACGCCCCAGACCGCGCTCCAGTACGGGATCGACTATCGCACCATGTTCAAGGGCGGAGTCCAGGTACCGGCCGACATGACGGCCCAGCTGGTGGAGGAGGCCAAACGCCTGGAAGCCGCCGGCGCCGCGCTGCTCGACTTCACCAACTCCGGTCCGGTGGCCGGGCCCGAGGTCGCGCGCGCCGTGTCGATCCCGGTGATCGGCGGCCTGGGCGGCGGGCCATGGCTCGACGGCCGCATGCGCATGGCGCACGCGGCGATCGGCTATGCGGCGAGCAACCTCGATGCGCCGGCCGACACCTATGCGAATGTCGCGCGCATCACCCACGAAGCCATTACCGCCTTTGCCGGCGACGTGCGCGCCGCGCGCCAGATCAAGGGCGGCATTCCCGTCAATCCAGCATCCTGAAACGGACCACCATGCCTACAGCTATCATCGACGGGATCGACACCCGCTACGAAGTCATTGGAACCGGGCCGGCGCTGCTGATGTTCTCGCCGGGCGGCTTCGACGCCACCATCGAGAAATGGTCATCGCTCGGCGTCTATGCCCGCACCAGGCCGCTGGAACACTTGTCCCGCCATTACACCTGCATCGTGTTCGACCGCCGCGAGACCGGGCAGTCGGGCGGCCGTGTCGAGCACGTCGGCTGGAGCGACTACGTCAGGCAGGGCAAGGGCCTGCTGGATCACCTCGGCATCGACAAGGCCCACCTGATGGGCGGCTGCATGGGATGCTGCCCCGTCATGGCGTTCGCCGTCGCCCACCCGGAGGCCACGCTGAGCATGATCCTGTACTGGCCGGTAGGCGGCGCCAGGTACCGTCTCTCCAGCAGCCAGCGCTTCGCGGAACACCTGGCCTTCGTGCACCAGCACGGGCTGGACGCGGTGGTATCGCTGGCGACCAGCGAAGGGAAGGCCTTCGGCGCCGACCCGCGCGGCGGGCCCTGGGCTTCCGTGATCCGGCGCGATCCCGCATTCGCCGAACGGTACGCGCGCCAGGACATCGGCAAGTACAAGCTGATCGTGGCGGCGATGGGACGCACCCTGGTCGACCGCGATACCGCCCCGGGCGCCGAGCCGGAGGACCTGATGCGGCTCGATTTTCCCGCGCTGGTGGTGCCGGGATCGGACGCTTCCCACGCCACCTCCGCCGCGCGCTACATCGAGGAATGCCTGCCGCGCGCCGAGTACTGGGATATCGCGGCCGCCGAGCAGCTCGAGGACAACACCTCGGCGCGGCTGCTGCAGTTCCTCGATTCCGCGCAAGCCGGCGCGGCCTAGCCGGCATGCCCCCGGGGGAAAGTTTCTGTTGACACTAAGAAAAGCAGCAGATACATTAGCTAGCGTACCTATATGCAGACCGATGTTCCATATATCAGAACGAAGGAAATCGGTCCCTTCCTTGCCGACCAAGAGACAGTCGCCATGATCATCGACATCCATTGTCATTACACCACCGAGCCGCAGGCGCTGCACACCTTCCGTGACAAGCAGCTCGCCGGCCTGGCCGACCCGGCGCGCAAGCCGGCAACGAGCGACCTCTGCATCAGCGACGACGTGCTGATGAAGAGCGTCGAACCGCAACTGCGCCTGCAGAAGGAACGCGGCAGCGACCTGACGGTGTTTTCTCCGCGCGCCGCCGGCATGGCGCATCACGTCGGCAACGAAGCCGTCAGCCAGCAGTGGAGCCGGCTGAGCAACGACCTGATCCACCGCATCTGCACCCTGTTCCCGGATAACTTCGCCGGCGTCGGCCAGCTGCCCCAGTTCCCCGGCGCCTCGCCCAGGAACTGCATTCCCGAGCTGGAGCGCATGGTGAACGAGCTCGGCTTCGTTGGCGTCAACCTGAATCCGGACCCGTCGGGCGGCTACTGGACCGAACCGCCGCTGACCGACCGCTACTGGTATCCGATCTACGAAAAGCTCTGCGAGCTGGACGTGCCGGCGATGATCCATGTGTCCTCGTCCTGCAACCCGGCGGTCCACCATACGGGCGCGCATTACATCAATGCCGACACCACGGCCTTCATGCAGCTGATCCAGGGCAACCTGTTCGCCGATTTCCCGACCCTGAGGTTCGTCATCCCGCATGGGGGCGGCGCCGTGCCTTTCCACTGGGGGCGCTACCGCGGCATGTGCCTGGCCATGCGCAAGACGAACCTGCTCGACCACCTGATGAACAACGTGTTCTTCGACACCTGCGTGTACCACAAGCCGGGCATCGAGCTGCTCACCGACGTGGTGCCGGTCGATAACGTGCTGTTCGCGTCCGAGATGCTGGGCGCCGTGCCCGGGATAGATCCCGAGACCGGCCACCACTTCGACGATACCAAGCGCTACCTCGACCAGCTCGATGGCCTCGGCGAAGAGAGCCGCTACAAGATCTTCGAGGGTAATGCGCGCCGCGTGTATCCGCGCCTGGACGCGCTCCTGACGCAGCGCGGTTTCCCCGCCAGGCAGCCGGGCCAGGCCTCGCCCATCCAATCACAAGCACGAGCAAAGGAATTGACATGAGTAACATGCAGGCTTCCCTTTCGACCATCCGGCGCGAGTTCGAGCGCGTGGCGCCGGCCGTGGTGCAGCAGGCCTCGGCCTTCGCTTCCTCGATCCTGGCCGACGTGGCCGGCCGCCGCGGCGCCATGGATGCGCGCATCGCGCCGCTGACGCCCGCCACCCGCATCGCCGGACCGGCCTTCACGGTCGAGGTGCGTCCGGGCGACAACCTGATGATCCACGCGGCGATGGCGATGGCCAGGCCGGGCGATATCCTCGTCATCGACGGCAAGGCCGACCGCACCTGCGCATTGATGGGCGCGATCATGATGAATACCTGCCAGCAGCTCGGCTTCGGCGGGGTGATCCTGGATGCGGCGCTGCGCGACACCGAGGAGTTGCTGGAACTCGGCTTCCCGGTGTATGCGATCGGCGCCAACCCGAATGGCCCGACCAAGGGCGTGGCCGGGCGCATCAACTGGCCGGTCACCTGTGGCGGCGTGGTCGTCAACCCGGGCGACCTGATCGTCGGCGACGCCGATGGGGTGGTGGTGGTCGAGCGCGAGAAGGCGGAATCGCTGCTGGGCCTGGCCGAAAGGAAGGTGGCCGACGAACGCGCCCGTATCGCCGACATCCTGGCCGGGAAGAACATCCAGCCGGGATGGCTGGACGGCGCACTGCGCGCCGCCGGGGTACTGAAGGAAGGCGAAACGCTGTAAGCACGGCGTCGGCCGCAGCAAACGAATCAACAAGCATGGAGACATCATGGTGGAAAAAGTAAAGGCAGCAGTCAAGGTCGGTCCGAGCCAGATCGAGATCCAGGAATTCCCGATGCCGGAGATTCCGGACGACGCCGCGCTGATGCGGGTCGAGGTGGCGGGTATCTGCGGGACCGACGTGAAGATGTTCAAGGAACCGCTGAAGACCGGCGGCCCGGTGATCATGGGTCACGAGAACATCGGCTACATCGCGAAGGCGGGCAAGGAATTCACGGCGCGCAAGGGCTTCAAGGAAGGCGACCTGGTCTTCGTCGAGCATTACGTCATGTGCGGCAAGTGCGAATGGTGCCACAAGGGCGAGTACCGCCATTGCGAGAACACCGACTGGCGCTCGAACCCGGACGGCATCCGCTACGGCTACAGCACCTCGGACAAGCCGCCGCATCTGTGGGGCGGATTCTCCCAGTTCATGTACCTGCCGTGGAATTCGGTGGTGCACAAGGTGCCCGACGGCGTGACGCCCGAGCTGGCCGGGCTGGTGACCCCGATGGCCAACGGCATCGAATGGGCGCTGTTCGATTGCGGCGTCGGCTACAACTCCACGGTGCTGATCCAGGGGCCTGGCCAGCAGGGGCTGTCCCAGACCATCGCCTGCAAGCAGGCCGGTGCTTCCCTGATCATCGTGACCGGGACCAACAAGGACAAGGCGCGCCTGGAGGTGGCCAGGAAGCTGGGCGCCGATCATGTGATCAACGTGCAGGAAGAGAATCCGCTGCAGCGGATCATGGAGATCACCGGCGGCAAGGGCGTGGACGTGGCGCTGGACTGCACCGCGGGCGCCGGCACCGCGCCGATCCACCTGGGCGTCGAAGCGCTCAAGCGCAAGGGAGGCACCCTGCTGATCCAGGGCGAAATGAGCGACTTCCCGAACTTCCCGATCGGGAAGATCACCGTGAAGTACATCACCATCAAGAGCGCCCGCGGCCACAGCTACCGCGCCTGCGAGCTGGCGCTGGAGCAGCTGGCTTCCAAGCGCTTCCCGCTCGAATTGCTGACCACCCACCGCTTCGGCCTCGCGGATACCGAATATGCGATCAAGTCGGTGGGCGGCGAGGGCGCGCCGGACGTGGTGCACGTATCGCTGATGCCATGGATGTAAGCGGCCCGGCCACCGGGCTTTGACCAGCAGGACGAAAGGGGCCACATGGCAGAACGCATTCCCGTCACGGTGCTCACCGGTTATCTCGGCGCCGGCAAGACCACGCTCCTGAACCGCATCCTTTCGGAAGATCATGGCCGGCGCTATGCCGTGATCGTCAACGAATTCGGCGCGGTGGGGATCGACAATGACCTCATCCTCAAGGCGGATGAAGAGCTGTTCGAGATGAACAATGGCTGCATCTGCTGCACGGTGCGGGGAGACCTGATCCGCACCATGCACGGCCTGCTGTCGAGGACTGCGAACTTCGACGCCATCATCGTCGAGACCACGGGCCTCGCCGATCCCGGCCCGGTCGCACAGACCTTCTTCGTCGATCCCTTCCTGCAGGAGAAGACGGTCCTCGACTCGGTGACGACGGTGGTCGACGCCCGGCATATCCTGCTGCGCCTGCACGACAGCCGCGAGGCTGTCGAGCAGGTGGCCTTCGCCGACCAGATGGTGCTGAACAAGACCGAGCTGGCGACGGAGGAAGAACTCGGCCGCATCGAAGCCAGGTTGAGGAGGCTGAATCCGCTGGCGCCGATCCATCGCGCCCAGCGCGCGAATGTCTCCCTCGACAAGGTGCTGGGGCGGGGCGGCTTCGACATCGGGCGCATCGTCTCGCTCGAGCCTGATTTTCTCCGGCCCGCGCAGTGCGAGGCAGGCCATGTGCATGACGAGCATTGCGGCCACGCGCACGAGGGACATCACGGCCACGGGCACGAGGATCATCACGACCATGAGCACGATGCCGGGATCCGCAGCATTGCGCTGACCTGCGCGCTGCCGATGAACGGCGAACGCATCGGCATGTGGCTGAATGCCCTGGTGAACAGCAAGGGCGAGGATATCCTGCGCGCGAAAGGCATCATCGACGTCAAGGACGAGAAGCGGCGCCTGGTGTTCCAGTCCGTCCACATGCTGCTGGAAGGGGACTTGCAGCGGGAATGGCAGGCCGGAGAAGCGCGTTACAGCCGGATTGTGTTTATCGGACGCAACCTGGACGAACACATGCTCAGGAAAGGATTCGAGTCCTGCGCCGCTCCCGCCGCGGGCCCGGGAGCGTGATTTTTAATGGAATGATGTCCCATATTAGAGAAATGAATTCCACATATCGGGAAACTTGATTGGACTGGCCGGGGTCGAGCCGTTATACTGCGCTGCAACAAAATCTTTGATTGGAGCGCAGTATGTCGACCATGTCGTTTGATGCCACCGGCATCATGGGAGCGCGGAAAGCTTCCCCGGTAAAGCAATCGCTGATCCAGCACCCGGCGCCACGCCCGAACCCCGTGCGCGAGCTGCCGCCCGCGCCAGCCGAGGCAAGCCGCGCACGGACATTCTTCGGTTTCGGCTCGGCGCTGTCCTACGAATGCGACAGCTGGACGCGCTGGACCGGGGTCTGAGCAGCCTCCCATCTACCCCAGCAGGCCGGCCAGCGCCGGCCCGGCACGACCCGCTCCGTTTCCAGCTTCCGTGTCGCCCTTCCATATCCCCCAACGCGGTGCCGCCGATCCGGAACGACGAGGTCGCGGGCTGCGGCATTCCGATGCCACTTGCCCCGCTCCGGCCGGCGGCTTCCATCTCAGTCGATGCTCGCGCCGGATGCCTGCACCACCGGTGCCCAGCGCTTGATCTCGGCGGCCATGTAGGCAGTGCTTTGCTGCGGGTCGAGATTGCCCGGCTCGATGCCCTCGGCCGTCAGCTTCTGGCGGACATCCGGCAACTGCAGGATGCGCCGTACTTCGGCGTTCAGGCGCTGCACGATGTCCTTGTTCATCCCGGCCGGACCTGACAGCGAGAACCAGGTGGTCGCGATCAGCTCCGGATGCCCCAGTTCGGCGAAGGTCGGCACGTCGGCGAACTCGCTGACGCGCGATTTCGTCGACACGGCCAGCGCGCGCGCCTTGCCGGAGCGGATCTGGCCCGCCGCCGTGCTGAGGGTGGTCGACAGGGCCTGGATATGGCCCGCCATCAGGTCCGAGACCGCAGGGTTGGCTCCCTTGTAGGGCACGTGCGTCATCTTGACGCCGGTGATCTGCATGAAGTTTTCGGCGAACAGGTGACCCTGGGTGCCGTTGCCCGGCGAGCCGTAGTTGAGCGCTCCCTGGTGCGCCTTCGCATACGCCACGAAATCCTTCAGGTTCTTGACCGGCACGCTGGGATGCACCGCCAGCACATTGGGCGGGCCGCCCAGCACGGCGATATGGGTAAAGTCGCCCATCGCATCGAACGGCATCTTCTTCGACAGCGAGGGCGCGATGGCATGCGAGCCGATGCCCGAGATGACCAGCGTGTAGCCGTCAGGCGCCGATTTCGCCACGACGGCGGAGCCCGTCACGCCGCCGGCGCCCGGCCGGTTCTCGACGATGAAGCTCTGCTTGAAGCTGTCGCCGAGGTGGGTGGCCACCACGCGGCCCAGGGTGTCGGCAGTGCCGCCCGGTGCATACGGCACGATGACGCGCACCGGTTTCATTGGCCAGGGCGCGGCCTGCGCCACGCCGGCAGTCAGGACGGATGCGCCTAGCAGCATGCGCAGGGCAAAGCGGGGGATCGAGGTTGTCATGTCTTTTGTCGGCATCGAGCGCGCATGCCCGTGCAGCGCGGCCGGGCGCTCTCCTGCCTGTCTCCATGTGAGGTAGTGTTGTCGGGCTGAATTTGTTCCTCTATGCGGAATGCTATGCCGTAAGGAGGAACAGGTGTAGAGTAAAGCGGTATGCTGTGCATTGTCAAACCCGAAACCGGGGCGCGTGTGCATCCGGATCCACTTTCCAGGGAAAGCGAATGGCTCTTTATCTGACCGTCCTCATTTCCGTCCTCAACCAGATCGGTCTGAAAGGCAGCAAGATGCTCATCGCGCTGCATGCGCTCGAGCTGAAAGCCGATCCCGTCGCGATCGGGGTTCTGATCGCGACCTATGCGGTGTTCCCGCTGATGCTGGCGGTGTATGCCGGCCGGCTGACCGACCGCATCGGCGTGCGCTGGCCCATGCTGTGCGGATCGCTGGGCATGACCGCCGGACTGCTGGTTCCCGTTGCCTGGCCCACCATCGCGGCCCTGTTCGCGGCGGCCGCGATGCTCGGCACGGCGAACATCTTCTTCCACGTCTCCTGCCATAACCTGGTGGGCTCGATCGATGGCGCCGGCAGCCGCACCAGCAATTTCGGCACATTCAGCCTGGGGGGCTCCGTTTCCGGCATGCTGGGCCCGGTCCTGGTCGGCTTCATGGTCGACAGGGCGGGGTATTCCTGGACCTTCGTCACGCTCGCGTCCATCGTGACACTGCCGGGTTTCGTGCTGTTGCTGTATCCGCGTTTCATCCCGGCCAAGGTCGAGTCCAGGCGCGACCCGGAAGCGGGCGGCGTGCGGGAACTGCTGGCCGACCGCGCCCTGCGCAATACCTTGATCACAAGCGGCTTGATCATCACTGCGCTCGACCTGTTCAATTTCTACATGCCCATCTATGGACGCTCCCTCGGATTGCAGGCGACGGCGATCGGCTGGATCATCGGCATGCAGGCGGCCGCGGCCTTCGTGGTGCGCCTGTGGATGCCGCGGCTGGCCCAGCGCTACGGCGAAGCCCGTGTGCTGACCTGGTCGCTCCTGATGGCGGGTTTGACCTACCTGCTGTTCCCGGTCTTCGAACAGCCTCTCGTCATGGGGGCGGTCTCTTTCCTGCTTGGACTGGGCCTCGGCTGCGGCCAGCCGCTGTCGACTGTCCTTACCTACAACCATTCGCCTCCCGGGCGGATCGGCGAAGCGCTGGGGATGCGGCTCGCGGTGAATAAATTCACCCAGGTCAGCGTGCCGATCCTGTTCGGCTCGCTCAGCACGGCCTTCGGCATCTACCCTGTGTTCTGGTCGAACGCGGTCCTGCTGCTGGTCGGCGGCGCCCTGATCGCGCGTGGACAGGAACGCAGCCCGGCAAGGGGCATTGACGAGGCCGGAGCGAAGTGATACTTTGCTCACCAGTGAATTTAGGAATGACGTTCCTTTATGCGGAACGTCGCCGATCAACGCGATCTTGATGGGAATAGCGTGGACTCACCAGTCGATACAAGTGGGCCGGTCCCGGCGGAACAGCAGGGAACCGCGGCGCACCCTCGGGTCTCCCTCAAGGACCTGTTTTCCTGCTTCCTGCAGGTAGGCCTGACCTCGTTCGGCGGCGGCACCCAGGCATGGGTGTATCGCGCCGTGGTGGAGGAACGCAAGTGGCTGGACGAGAAGGCCTTCCTCGCCGGCCTGACGGTCGCCCAGATCCTGCCGGGAGCGAATCCGGTCAACCTGTCCCTGTACGTCGGGCAGCGCCTGCGCGGCGGCCTCGGCGCGCTGGTCGCGACCCTGGGCATGGTCGTGCCCGCGATCTGCGTGGTGCTGGTGGTCGCCGCGATCTACTCGCACATCTCGCAATTCCCGCTGACCCAGTTCATGCTGATCGGTATCGCCACCGTCGGCCTCGGGGCGACCCTGGCCGCAGGGACCAAGGCGGCGCTCCGGATCGAGCGCCAGCCCGTCGCGATAGCGATCGGCATCGCCACCTTCGTCGCCGTCGGGGTGTTCCACTGGTCGATGATACCGGTGGTCGCCGTGCTCGGGCCCCTGAGCATCGTCCTTGCGCTGCGGAGGCCCCGTGGCTAGCCTGCTCTGGAAGATCGTTCTCGTATTCGTGCCGCTGTCGCTGTTGTCGATCGGCGGCGGGCAGGCCATCATCGCCGATATCCAGCTGCAGGCGGTGGTGGTCAACCAGTGGTTCACCAACCAGCAGTTCGCCGACCTGTTCGCGATCTCGCGCGCGACCCCCGGGCCGAACACCCTGATCGCCTCGCTGATCGGCTGGCAGCTTGCCGGGCCCGCCGGACTGCTGGTGGCCACGCTGGCGATGTTCATCCCTTCATCCATCGTGTTCGTCGCCGTGACCACCGTATGGCACCGGCATGGCGAATCGCCATGGCGCAAGGCGGTCGAGCGGGGATTGGCGCCGGTCGCGGTCGGCCTGATCTTCGCGGGCGCGCTGACGATCCTGCAGGCGATCCACCTGTCGGCGCTCGGCTGGGCGACCACCGTGGCCGCCGGAGGCGTCCTCTATTTCACGAAGACCAATCCCTACCTGATGATCTTCTCGGTAGCCGCCCTGTACCTGGCCGTCTTCTTCATTTTCTAACCACCCAAAAAACAGGAGACCAGATGGCCAAGCTGCAGTTATCCGTCGCGATGGGCGACTACGACCGGACCCGCGCGCTGCTGGACGGCAGCGTGCAGATCGACGGCGTCGATCCCGTGTACATGACGCTCTCGCCGGAAGAGACCTTCTTCCGCGCATTCCGCAATGCCGAATTCGACATCAGCGAAATGTCGTTCTCCAGCTACCTGGTCAAGGCGGCGAACGGGGAATGTCCCTACATCGCGGTGCCGGTGTTCCTGTCGCGCGCCTTCCGCCACACTTCCATCTACGTGCGCAAGGACCGGATCAAGCGCCCGCAGGACCTGAAGGGCTGCAGGATCGGCGTTCCCGAATACCAGCTGACGGCCAACGTCTGGGCGCGCTCCATCCTGCAGGACGATTACGGCGTCAGCCCGGCGGATGTGATCTGGGTACGCGGCGGCATCGACGAGCCGGGACGGCCCGAAAAGATCAAGCTGCGCCTGCCGTCGGACGTGCGGATGGAGAATGCGCCCGAGGGCGACACCATTTCGGCGATGCTCGACCGCGGCGACATCGACGGCTTCATTGCGCCGCGTCCGCCCGGCGGAGCCGCCGCCAGCAATCCGGACGTCGGCTGGCTGTTCGACGACCCGACCGCGGTGGCGAAGGACTATTACAGGCGCACCGGCGTGTTCCCGATCATGCACGTGGTCGGCGTCCGGAAAGAGCTGGCCGAGCGCCACCCCTGGCTGCCGGGCGCGGTACTGAAGGCCTTCGAGCAGGCCAAGGCGGCAGCGCTCGACAAGCTGGCCGACACGTCGGCCACCAAGGTCACCTTGCCGTTCGTGGAGGAGCAGCTGAAGGCCGCGCGCGAATCGATGGGACATGACTATTGGTCCTATGGCGTTGCGGCCAATCGCCAGACGCTGGACGCATTCGTGCGGCACCATCACGCGCAGGGCCTGTCCTCGCGGCTGATGGCGGTGGACGAGATCTTCCACCCCGCGACCTACGAATCGTTCAAGATCTGAGCGTGCCCGCGGCGCCTCCAGCGGCCCGGGCGGCGCCATCCGCGTTCGCGCCCCTGCGTGACCCGGTGTTCCGCATGCTGTGGGGCACCTGGATGACTGCCAACATCTGCATGTGGATGACCGACGTGGCCGCCGCGTGGATGATGACGTCGCTGACCAGCTCGCCCATGTGGGTGGCGCTGGTGCAGAGCGCCGCCACCTTGCCGGTGTTCCTGCTCGGGCTGCCGAGCGGCGCGTTCGCGGATATCCTCGACCGGCGCCGCTACTTCATGGCGACCCAGTTCTGGATCGCGGTCGTGGCATCGGTGCTGTGCGCGGTCGTGATGTCGGGCCTGCTCACGCCTGTGCTGCTGCTGGCGATGTGCTTCGCGAACGGCATCGGGCTGGCGATGCGCTGGCCCGTGTATGCGGCGATCGTTCCCGACCTGGTTCCCCGTCCGCAGCTGCCCGCGGCCCTGGCGCTGAACGGGGTGGCGATGAACACATCGCGTATCGTCGGGCCGCTTGCCGCGGGAGCGATCATCGCCAGCGCCGGCACCGCCTATGTGTTCCTGCTGAACGCGGCACTGTCGGTTGTCGCCGGCCTTGTCATCATGCGCTGGAAGCACGAACAGGTTCCCAGCCCGCTCGGCCGCGAGCGGCTGTCCAGCGCCATCCGGGTCGGCGTGCAGTACGTGCGCCAATCCGATCCGATGAAGGCGGTGCTGCTGCGGATTGCGCTGTTCTTCTTCCATTCGACCGCGCTGCTCGCGCTGCTGCCCCTGGTCGCGCGCGGCATGCAGGGCGGAGGCGCCGGCACCTTCACCTTGCTGCTCGCTTCGCTGGGCGCCGGCGCGATCGCCACGACGCTGTTCCTGCCGCGCATCCGCCAGCGGATGCCGGGCGAGACCATGGTCCTGTGCGGCACGCTGCTCCAGGCCGCGGCGATGGCGGTCGTCGCGCTGGCGCCGAATGCCTGCGTCGCGGCGCCGGCCATGTTCGTCGCCGGCACGGGCTGGATTGCGACCGCCAACTCGCTGACCGTCGCCGCCCAGCTCGCGCTGCCGGACTGGGTGAGGGCGCGTGGCATGTCGATCTACCAGATGTCGATCATGGGGGCCGGTGCACTGGGGGCCGCGCTGTGGGGGCAGGTGGCGACAGTGGGCAGCGTGGCTGCCAGCCTGCTGGTGGCCGCGGCTTCCGGCGCCGCCGCCATGATGGCGGCGCATGCGCGGCTGGCCGGCCGCAGCCAGCACGAAGACCTCACCCCGGGCGAATTCAGGCTGCCGGAGGTGGCCGCGCCGCCGGGGCCCGGCCGGGTGGAGATGGCGATCGAGTATTGCATCGATCCCGGGCGGGCGGCCGAATTCTCCGCGCTGATGCAGGAGAGCCGGCGCAGCAGGCTGCGCCAGGGTGCGCTGGCCTGGGAGCTGGTGCGCGATGCCGGCCACAGTGGACGCTATGTGGAGAGGATCGTCGACGAGTCCTGGACCGAGCACCTGCGGCGCCTGAGCCGCATTACCACCGCCGACGTGGCGCTGCGCGAACGCAAGCTCGCTTTCCACATCGGCCCGGTCGCGCCGGTGGTGAGGCGCTTCATCGTCGAATCCGTACTTCCTTCCTGAGCAGGTAGGGCGGGATCGGTCCGCCCCGATTCCAGCCCTGTAATGAATTGACACGGGATTTCGTTGCCTGTACTATCAATCCACATAAGGGAACGACGTTCCGTATAAAGGAACGAAAAGAGGGCGCATCATCCAACCCCGTTCAGCGCACAGCGTGCATCACACCTACCGCCATGGTCGATGACCTTGGGATAAGGGCCGGTCGATCCGGCTTTTATTTCGGCGACAGGTATGAGGAATTTTGTTTTCGTAGTACCGGGCGGGTGGCTCCGTCACGTGGGCATCTTCGAAAGGCGATGGAGACATGAATTCAAGGAAGAAGCATGTGGCTTTTGTGGTCGGAGCGGTGCTGGCCGGCGCCGGCGTGCGCGCCGAGGACCAGTCTTTGCCCGTCATCCTGGTCAAGGGCCACGCCCTGGCCGCCGACAGCTCGGCATTCACCACCAACGTGATCGAACAGGAGACGATCCGCGAACGCCACGCCAGCCAGCTGCAGGAAATGTACCGTGAGGTGCCTGGCATCTCGGTGCGTGGCCTGGGTCTGGGCGGCGTGGCCGATTCGATCAATATGCGCGGCTTCACCGGCGGCGGACATGGCGGCGACATCGGCATGGCGATCGACGGCGTCTCGCTCAATGAATCCATGTCGCATGCTGACGGCTATGCGGACCAGAACGTCATCATCCCGCTCGAAGTCGAGCGCATGACCGTCTACAAGGGACCGTCCTCGGTCTTGTACGGCAACTACAGCCGGGCCGGGACCATCGCGGTCGAGTCGCGCAAGGGCGGCGAATACCGCGACATCGACATCAAGGCCGGCTCGCATGCGACCAGGGACGTGCAGGCGGCGCTTGGTACGCAGTCGGGATCCGTGCAGGCCAACGTCGCCGTGCAGCTGTTCGACACCAACGGCTTCCGCGAGCAATCGGACACGCGGCGCGCCACGGCATCCGGTCGCCTGGGATTCGACCTGGGCGGCGGCACCCAGCTGGCGCTCTCCGGCCGCGCGCACGAGGGCAAATGGGATTCGGCCAGCTACATCACCGCGGCCCGGAATGCGAACGGGGACACCCGGTTCGACAAGGATCCGAATGTCCAGAACGACGAGGGCAGGAAGGATTTTTATACCGCACGGCTGGACTTCAGCACGCCGCTCACGGACGAGATGCGCCTGCTGGCCTTCGTCTCGGGCACGCGCCAGTCCTTGAGCCGCAGCTATACGCGTCCGACCACGGCGACCCGCTGGGAACAGCGCCTGGAGGCCTATGAGCGCAGGGTGCGCGGCGCCGGCGCCAGCCTGAATGGCGCCGGGCGCATCGGTGGGCGCGAGCTCAACTGGGTAGCCGGCGTGGAGGCCTATCGCGAGACGACCGGGTATATCTTCAAGGATGCCTTGTCCAACGGCGCGGAGACGGCGTTGACGACCAGCGGCGCCAAGCCCTATCTCGACCGCGACTACCTGACCAGGTCGGTGTCGGCCTACGGGCAGGCTGAATGGAACTTGAGCAAGCTGCTGCGCCCGGCGCTGGGTGTCCGCTACGACCGCTTCTCCGGCGATTGCAGCCCGGCCGGCGCCGAGATCGCGGCCGGGGCCGGCAATCCCTGCCGCAGGATGGCCGACTACGACCACGCCAGTCCGAAGATCGGCGTACGCTCGACCTGGTCGCCGCTGTTCGACACCCGCATCAGTTTCTCGGAAGGCTACCAGCTGCCGTCCGCAGCCGCCCGCTATGGCGCCAGCGGCAGCGCGCTCGAGCCGACCCGGATACGGCAGGCCGACGTGGGACTGACGTTCAAGCCGGCCAAAGGTATGCTGGTCGACCTGTCGGTGTTCCGTATCAAGACCTACAACGAGGTGCGCGACCTGGGCGGCGGCCTGTTCGAGAACTTCGGCCAGACCCGGCGTGACGGCGCCGAACTCGACGTGCGGATAGCGGCCACGTCGCGGCTGGACCTGGCGGCGGCCTTGACCTGGATCGATACCAAGGTGCTGCAGCATGCCAACGCGGCCGTCGTCGGCATGGCTGTTCCCAACGTTCCGCGACATACCGCGATGGTGCGCGGACGTTACGACTTCGGCGCCGGATGGTCGGCCGACCTCGCGATCCAGAACGGGGGCGGCTACCCGGTGACGGCGGATGGCAGCGCCTCGCTGGGCGGATTCACCACCGCCGACCTGACGGTGGCGTGGGACCGCCATACCGGAACGGGACGGCAGCGCTTCTTCGCCGCCATCACGAACCTGACCGGTCGCGCGTATTCCACCAGTTCACTCGTCAGCGCCGGCATCCAGCTCTACGCGCCGGCGCCCCCTCGCAGCATCCAGTTCGGCATGAATATCAGCCTTTAATAAAACCAGAAGGAGACTCGACATGAAACGTATCCAACGCAACCCACTGGCGCTGGTCCTCGGCATCGCTGCGCTTTCCAGCCTGTCCGCGCAGGCGCACGACGCCTGGACCGAGACCCGCGGCGCCGGCTATGCCGTGGTGTTCGGACACGATGGCAAGCTCGAAGAGTACGACCCGGCCAAGGTCAAGCAACTCGCCGCCGTGACTGGCAGCGGCGCGCCGCTGAAGGTCGCGCAGGCGGCAGGCAGCAGCGGCGTGACCTTCACGCTGGCCGGCAAGCCGGCCCTGGTGACGCTGAACTACGATAACGGCTTCTGGACCAAGACCACGGACGGCCAGAAGAACCTGCCGAAGAACGAAGTGCCGGGCGCCATCAGCGCATCGCATGCGCTCAAGTTCGGCAAGACCGTGTACGCATGGGGGCCGGCCGCCATCAAGGCGCAAGGACAGGACCTGGAAATCGTGCCCCTCAGCGCGAAGGCGCCGGTCGCCGGAAAGCCGGTGGAAGTGCAGGTGATGTGGCAGGGCAAGCCGCTTGCGGGCGCCAAGATCACGCGCGTGATCGGCGGCCCGGAAATCTCGGCGCTGACTGATGCCTCGGGCAAGGCGAGCCTGGCCACGGTGACGGGCAAGCAGGTGCTCAGTGTCAGCCACAAGCAGGACCTGCCGAACGATCCGCGCGCCGAAGTGCTGTCCATGTCGGCCAACCTGATGTTCGACGTCCTATGAAGGCTCGCATGGCATCCGTGGCGGGCCGCTGCCGGGCCGCATTTGCCGCCATGCTGGTCGCGTCGGCCGGCGCCGCCTCCGGCCACGAGGTGCAGCACGACATCGCACAAGGCAATGCGGTGGTGGTGCGCCTCGCGTACGCCGACGGCGAGCCTTTCTCGTACGAGCAATACGAGCTGTTCGCCAAGGGGCGCGCCCAGCCGGCGCAGACCGGGCGCACCGATGCCAAGGGACGGGTCGTGTTCGCTCCCGACGACACCAGCTCATGGCGCCTGCGCGCCTTTTCCGCGGATGGCCATGGGGTCGACCTGGAATTCGAGACCAAGGCGCATGGTACGGCGGCGCCGGTGGCTGCCGGATCGGATCGCGGTACGCGCCTGCTGTTCGGCCTGGCGCTCATCCTGGTAGGGTTTGCCGCGCTCAAGCTGTTTGTAAGAAGGAAGAAATTCGCATGACCTCGTCCACGACCTGTTACTGGCTCCCATAAGACTGGAGTTCACCATGCACATTCCCGACGGTTTCATTTCACCGCAGACCTATCTTCCCGCGTATGCGCTGGCCGGCATTGCCTGGGTCTGGGCGGCGCGCAGCCTGCGCGAACAGCTCGACGAACAGACGGTCCCGAAGCTTGCGGCGATGACGGCGCTGGCCTACGGGCTCGGCCTGGTCATGGTGCCCATGCCTGGGGGCACGTCGGGCCACGCACTCGGCGTGGCGATGCTGACACTGCTGTTCGGTGTGCGCCTTGCTTTCCTTTCCTATAGCCTGGTGCTGATGCTGCAGTCCCTGCTCTTCGGTGCAGGAGGAATCACCGCGCTGGCGATCAATGCATTGGCGATGGGCCTGGCGGGGGCGCTGGTCTCGGCACTGGTGTTTCGCGCCTTGCGCCGCCTCGGCGACACGGCCGCCGTGGCCGCCGCCGCCTGGAGTTCGGTGATGCTGCCGGCCCTGATCGTCGCACTGGTGCTCGGACTGCAGCCCTCGATCGCGCACGGCGAGAATGGCGTACCGCTGTTTTTCCCGTTCGGTTTCTCGATCGTCTTGCCTGCTGTGCTGATTCCGCATGCAATGATCGGCATCGGAGAAGCGGTACTGACCCTGTTCGTCTGGCGTTTTGCCAGGATGCGCCGATGGAGCCTGGCATGAGTCCCCGCTGCTGGCTGGCCGCCTACCTGTCGGCGGTGATCGCACTCACTTTCGTGCACCAGCCGTCGTTGCTGGCGGCGCTGCTGGTCCTCGCGCTGGCATGCAGCGGCAACGCGCGCTGGCGGCTGCTGCGGCGCGCCGTGAAAGCGGTGCTGGCCTTCAATCTTTCGGTCAGTCTCGGCTATACACTGGTCGCTTTCTGGCAGGAGCGGTTTTCCGGCGCCTATCTGCTGGTAGTGAATCTGCGTGTGTTGGCCCTGGTGTTCCTGGGCTTCTGGTTTGTCAGCCGCGTCAACCTGCTGCAAGCGCTGGCGTTCTCGCGCACGCTATCCTTCCTCGCGGCGCTGGCGGTAGGGCAGGTGGCCGCGTTCTCGCGCATCGTGCGCGATTTCCGCCTTGCTTTCACCAGCCGCAATTCTGCCGCCGCCAGCATGGCCGACCGCGCGCGGCATGCCTCCGCGCAGGCCGGTCATTTGCTCGATAAATCCATATGCAGCGCCACGGAAACGGCGATGGCGATGCGTTCACGAGGGGCTTTCGATGATTGAATTGAACAATGCGGCATTTGCCTGGCCGGACGCGCCGCAGTCGCTGAGCGGAATGTCGTTTCGCCTGGACGCCGGCGAAAAAGTCGTGCTGCTGGGGGCAAACGGCTGCGGCAAGTCCACGCTGTTGAAAATCCTTGATGGCCTGGTATTTCCGACGGCAGGGTCGTATCGCTATTGCGGCGTCGACGTGAACCAGGTCCGCATGCGCGACCGGGAATGGGTGCGGCGCTTCCGCAGCGAGGTCGTGCTGCTGTTCCAGCAGCCGGATGCCATGCTGTTCAACCCCACCGTGCGCGACGAGATCGCCTACGGTCCGCGCAAGCTCGGGTGGACCGACGTGGAACAGCGCGTATCCTACTGGGCGTCAGCGCTGCGCTTGCAGGCAGTCCTCGACAAACCGCCGTTCATGCTGTCCGGGGGCGAGAAGCAGAAGGTGGCGCTGGCCTCCATCCTGGTGCTCGATCCCAAGGTCATTCTCCTGGATGAGCCGTCGGCCAGCCTCGATCCGCGGGCGACCGGCTGGCTGGTCGATTTCCTTCTCGATACCGGCGCGACCGTGGTGGTCAGTACCCATGATCTGGCGATGGCGGCGGAATTCGGCAACCGTTGCCTGATTGTCGGCGAGGATCAGCACATTGCCTACGATGGGCCGTTGCGGCAGGCCCTCGCCGACCATCGCCTTCTGGAGCGTGTCAACCTCGCGCACACCCATCGCCACCGGCACGGCGCAAGCGAGCATGCCCATGTGTACCAACATGGATCGAAGGCGGCATAGATATTGCGCGACTCAATTCTCTCTGTGTAAGGTGAACCATGCGGCGTTTAACGATCTCGGTCGACGATGATCTGGCGGATGCTTTCGACCAGCTGGTGGAGCGCAAAGGGTATGTGAATCGATCGGAGGCCTTCCGCGATCTGGTTCGTAAAGCCCTCGGCGACGCCGAGGTTGCGGCAGGCAAGGCGACATGGTGTGTCGCAACGGTAAGCTATGTCTACGACCACCATGAGCGCCAATTGTCCAACCGGCTGACGCAGATCCAGCACGAGCATCACAACGTCACGCTGGCGACGCTGCATGTTCACCTGGACCATGAAAACTGCCTGGAAACTGTCGTGCTAAAGGGAAGAACCGCCGCCGTGCGCGCCACTGCGGACGGCATCATCGCGCAAACGGGTGTCCGGCATGGCAGTGTGCATCTGGTACCGGTGGAAATAAAGAACGACAACTATGTCCAGGTCGGGCACAGCCATATTCATCCGCATCGCTAAGCGCTTCGGCGATACGCGGGGCTGGCGGTCCTGTCCAGGAACATCGGCGCTCGCACTGGCATTCCAGAAAATAAAGCCTCGGCTTGTGGCCGAGGCTTCGTCATCCGGCACAGCGTGCCTTCTGCCAGCCGTGCGGCAGCGCGACCCCGGCGGGAAGCCGGTTGATGCCACGCGCTATCTCTAGCGCCGAGGTCGCCGCTGCCTGTACGGCTGGGCCAACACTCGCCATCTTCATTGCTCCCCCCGATTAACGGAACCTTCGGTTGGCGGTGCCGCCCAGTTCAAACCTTGTTGCCGTGTTCGCGACAGACGTGCTTACGACCACAATATGCTCGTTTGCTTCCTCCGGGGTCGTCGGTAACTTCGCCGCATTTCCATTATCCGGTTGCAAGCCCTCTCATCTGTACGACGGATCACATAAGCGTATACTTCTCCAGCACTAGCCTGCGCGTCCCTCCATCTTGTGGGCCTTGCGCGGCACGAAGAACCACAGGCCGGACAGCAATGCGAGCGTACCGACCGCGGCGCCGATGCTGATCGTCAGGCGGGCGGACATGCCGGACAGGGCCAGGTAAATCACGGTGAACATCTCCAAAGCAAGACCTATCGAAAGCGGACCGAGCGCGCCCCGGATCATCCGCGAAGACACCTTGAGCATGGAGCTGGTAGCGCGGCCGCGGCAGCTGCGGTAATAGATCGCCGGCGTCATTACCATCGCGACGGCGATAATGACCATGACCAGTCCGAGCATGTGACAAATCTTGGCGTAAGAGGCGAGATCCTGGAAGCGGTCGTTGAACACGGCGATCGTCTGAAACCCGAAGAGGGCTTGCACCCCCGGGAGCACGACGCGTGCTTCCTCGATGATGTTGCGCATCTCTACATCAAGTTTCTCGAGTTCGGTAAGCTCTTTTTCCATGACTGAACAGTACGCCCAAACTCAGCCACCTTCAATGCGCGCACGCTTGAAACCACTATGGAACATGTCCTCCCTGACCACCAGCGGAAAGTGGGGCGGATGCACGTCGAGTCGCTCGAAGACAACGTGAGGCCTTGCGGGTGCAGGCCGGCTTTGCTATAGTTCCGTTCCCCGACGCGAGGGCGCCGTAAAACGGCCGCAACGATGCGATGGGGAAACAAAAAGAAGTTGACGACAAACGCAAAACACCGCATAATCTCGCTTCTCTGCTGCTGACGAACACAACGCTTCGCAGTGCAGCAAAAACGCAGTACCGAATACGGTTCTTTAACAATTAACAGTCGATAAGTGTGGGCGTTTGATGAAGGTGCCACTGGCTTCGGTCAGTGATTACTTAAATTATCAAATGTTCACAAAAAATACGAACTTCTTCGAAAGAAGAAATCGTCAGTATTTTGAGTGAGCGACCCATCCGCAAGGATGGTGGCAGCAATGCCAACAAACAGAGATTGAACTGAAGAGTTTGATCCTGGCTCAGATTGAACGCTGGCGGCATGCTTTACACATGCAAGTCGAACGGCAGCGCGGGGCAACCTGGCGGCGAGTGGCGAACGGGT
>NZ_KB908145.1 GCF_000382345.1 Massilia niastensis DSM 21313 | reverse complement strand
CCGGTTCCTCGGTACGTGGGCGTCCTCGCATGTCCAAGGCGGGCCCGGCGCATCTGCGCAAGCTTCTGTACATGCCTGCTGTTGTGGCCAGGCGCTGCAACCCACACATCAAAGCCCTGAACGACCGGCTGCTTGCCAAAGGCAAGTCCAAGATGGCGGCTATCGGTGCAGCAATGCGCAAACTGGCGCACCTGTGCTTCGGCGTTGTCCACTCCGGCAAGCCCTACGACCCAGAATTTGCGATGTAGGGCTTGACGGTGAAGACGGTATCTACATTACAGCAGGTTGTCCAGCAGATCCGGCCCGAACACCTCGCGGTGCAGGCGGCTCGCCGGCGCGCCGTCGGCCAGCAGGGCATTCCACTGCGCCTGCATGAACCCCAGCGGACCGCACATGTAGACATTGGTCTCGGTGCGCGGCCAGTGCGGCAGGCGCGCCAGTTCCATCTTGCCCGGCAGGGCGCCCTCAAGCGTGTCTTCCTCGTGGAAGGTCACCACGTGCAGGTGCGGCATGCGCGCCCTGGCGGCGGCGATGTCGGCCTGGTGCGGGTGGTGCTGCGCATTGCGTGCGGCGTGCGCGAAGATCACGCGGCGCTGCGGGTTGACCAGGGCGATGCGGTTCAGCGCCGAGATCATCGGGGTGATGCCCACGCCGGCCGACAGCAGCACGACAGGTTCATCCGACTCGGTATCCGGCAGGAAGTCGCCGAACGGATGGCTCACGTTCAGGGCATCGCCCACTTTCACGTTCTCGTGCAGCCAGGTCGACACGGCGCCGGCCGGGATGTTGGGGTTGCCGTCTTCGCGCTTGACCGAGATGCGCAGGCTGTCCTTGCCGTTGGCGTCCGACAGGCTGTACTGGCGCAGCTGGCGATGGCCTTCGGCGAACGTCACTTCCACGCTCACGTACTGGCCCGGCCTGAATGCCGGCAGCGCGCCGCCGTCCTGCGCCACGAAGCGGATCGACAGCACCTGCTCGCTCTCGCGGATCACTTCGGTCACGCGCATCGCGCGCAGCTGGCCCGGCTGGATGCCGGCGTCGGCATACATCTTCTTTTCCGCATCGATCAGGAGGTTCGCCAGCGAGGTGTAGGCCTCTTCCCATGCCTTCAGCAGCGGCTCGGTGGCTGCGTCGCCCAGGACTTCCTTGATCGCGCCCAGCAGGTGGAAGCCGACGATCGGGTAGTGGTCGGCGCGCAGGCCCACCGAGGCGTGCTTGTGCACGATGCGGCTGACCACCGGACCCAGTGCGCCCGCGTTGTCGATGTTGGCCGCATAGGCGAACACCGCCGAAGCCAGGGATTGCTGCTGCACGCCGTTCGCCTGGTTACCCATGTTGAACAGGTTGGTCAGTTCCGGATGGGCCGCGAACATGTTGCGGTAGAAGGTCGTGGTGATGGCCAGGCCATGCTCGCGCAGCACGGGAACGGAGGCATCGATGTAGGGGCGGGAGGCAGCAGAGATCATGGTTTTCCTCAAATGATGCAAAAATAATGCATGTTTAAGCGTCAAAAATTGCCCGCTTCCACGGGCTTGCTTCGATCAGACGGGACCATTCTACCAAACATGTATCCGCAATGCACAATTAAAATAAACTATTTTATTGCGTGAAGGCATATGCCCCTATAATCCCAGCTTTGTCACCCGCGGCTGCTGCCGCCGTTTAAACCGCGCCACCAAAGGACAAGCCGTGAATCTGACCCTGGGCCAAAAGCTGTTCCGTACCAAATCGTCGGAACGCCACCACGATGACGGACACAGCGGCGCGGAACCGGGCCTGCACCGCTCGCTGGGCCTGTTCCCGCTGACGATGATCGGCGTCGGCGCCACGATCGGCACCGGTATCTTCTTCACGATGGTCGAAGCAGTGCCGAAGGCCGGTCCCGCGGTGGTGCTGTCCTTCCTGATCGCCGCGATCACGGCGGGCCTGACCGCGCTGTGCTACGCCGAACTGGCGGGGCGCGTGCCGGCGGCCGGTTCCTCGTATTCCTTCGCCTACGCCACCATCGGCGAATTCGCCGCCTTCGTGGTGGCCGCCTGCCTGCTGCTGGAATACGGGCTGGCCGCCAGTGCGACGGCGATCGGCTGGTCCGATTACCTGAACAACTTCCTGGCCAACGCCATCGGCTGGGAGATCCCGGCGCAGCTGCGCTCGCCGATGTTCGTGTCGGACCATAATAACGTCCACTTCAATCCCGGCCACTTCAACCTGCCGCCGGTGCTGCTGGTGATCATGTGCTGCATCCTGCTGGTGCGCGGCACCAAGGAGTCCGCGACCACGAATGCGGTCATGGTGCTGATCAAGCTGGCGATCCTGATCTTCTTCTCGGTGATCGCGTTCACCGGCTTCGACGCCAACAATTTCCAGCCTTTCTTCAATACCGACAACAGCAAGGGCTTCGCCGGCATGGCCGGCGTGACCGCCGCCGCCGGCACCGTGTTCTTCTCCTTCATCGGCCTGGACACCATCGCCACCGCCGGCGAGGAAGTGCGCGACCCGCGCCGCAACGTGCCGATCGGGATCCTGGCCGCGCTCGTGATCGTGACCGTGTTCTATATGATGGTGGCGCTCGCCGCGATGGGCGCCCAGCCGGCCCACATGTTCGAGGGCCAGCAGGCCGGCCTGTCGGTGATCCTGCAGAACGTCACCGGCCAGGCCTGGCCGGCGCTGGTGCTGTCGGCCGGCGCGGTGGTGTCGGTGTTCTCGGTGACCCTGGTGACCATCTACGGCCAGACCCGCATCCTGTACGCGATCAGCCGCGACGGCCTGATCCCGAAGACCTTCCAGAAGGTGAATGCGCGCACCCAGGCGCCGGTCAGCAACACGCTGATCGTGTGCGTGGTGGTGGGCGCGGTGGCCGGCACGGTCGATGCGACCTTCCTGTGGGACATGGTCAGCATGGGCACGCTGACCGCCTTCATGGTGGTGTCGATCGCGGTGCCGGTGATCCGCGCCAAGCAGGGCGCGAACGCGCCGGCGGGCTTCCGCGTGCCGTTCGGCCCCTACCTGATCCCGGGCCTGTCGGTGTTCGCCTGCCTGTACATCATGAAGGACCTGTCGCCGACCACCTTCCGCGTGTTCACGATCTGGATGGCGGTCGCCATCGCCACCTATTTCCTGTACAGCGTACGCCATAGCCGCCTGAACAAGGCGCATTGAAGCAGATGCAGAAGTTCGAATTGCGGCGCGACCGGTTCGCGCTGTTCGACCGCATGGACAGCCCGGCGGTCAACCTGTGCTTTACCCTGGACCTGCCGGACTTCCGGCCCTGGTGCAGGGAACAGGGACTGGCTCCCTTCCACGTGCTGCTGTGCGCCCTGCTGCGCGCGGTGCTGAAGGTCGAGAATTTCCAGTACCGGATCGAGGACGGCGAGGTGTTCCGCATCGAGCGCCTCCGGCCGTCCTTCACGGTGGTGAACCAGCACCATGACCTCAATTTCGCCCAGTTCGACTGGAGCGACGACCTGCGCGAATTCGTCGCCCGGGGCATCGCGGCGCGCGAGGAAGCGGGCGGCATGACGGAGCTGAACCTCAAGTACCGCAGCATGAGCCCGCGCGAAGCCAAGGAACAGGTGTTCGTCACCTGCATCCCCTGGCTCGATTTCACCTCGATCCAGCACCCGATCGCCAAGCTCGGCGAACCGGACATCCCGTCCTTCGCCTGGGGCAGGTTCCGCGACGCGCCGGACGGACGCCTGCAGCTGCCGTTCTCGGTGCAGGCCCACCACGGCTTCGTGGACGGCTACCACATCCACCTGCTGGCGCAGGGAATCGCGGCCGAGCTGGGCGCGATGATGGCGTAAGCGCCGCCGCCTGTCCCCGTCTTCCTGCAGCCTGTCGCAAGCCGCGCCGCATGGCGCTTCCTCCCCGCTAGGATGGCGTCAACGGATAAGATGGGGAGGTGCGTATGTGGCGATGGATAGCGGGAGCGGTCTGCGTGGGCGTGAGCGTGCTGGCGCAGGCGCAGCCGGCGCAGCTGACGGCGCAGCAATGGCGCGAAGACCTCGAGGTGCTCGCCCGGGCCATGCCGGCGCGGCACCGGAACCTCTTCCACACGATGACGCGCGAGCAGTTCAACGCTGCCGTGGCGGCGCTCGACGCGCGCATCGACAGCCTGCCGCGCCACAAGATCATCGTCGAGATGGCGCGCATCGCCGCCATGGTGGGCGACGGCCACACGAACATCGCCCCGACCCGCGACCCGAAGATCGGCTTCCGCGCCTTCCCGGTCGCGCTGTACTACTTCGATGACGGCCTGTACGTGCGCGCCGCGTCGGAGCGTTACCGCGACCTGGTCGGGGCGAAGATCGTCGGCATCGGCTCGCTGACCAGCGCCCAGACCTATGCGGCGGTCAGGGAAATCGTGGGCCGAGACAACGAGCAGAATGCGCTGTTCTTCGCGCCGCATCTCCTGGTTATGCCGGAGATCCTGGATGCCCTGGGCATGGCCGAGGGGCCGGATCGCGTCCGGTTGCTCGTCGAGCAGGATGGCAAGCGCCGCACGGTCGAACTGGGCGATCCGCAGCCGGCCGGGATGATGCCGCCCGATACCGACATGAGCTTCATGCCGCGCCCCGGCTGGGTCGATGCGCGCACCTCGACGCCGCTCTGGCTGCTGGACGCCGCCAGCAAGTTCCGGCTCGAGTATCTCGCCACCCACAAGCTGCTGTATGTGCAGCTCAACCAGGTCGGCAACGAAAAGAACGAGACCCTGGCGCAGTTTTCCGAACGTGTCCGCGGTTTCACGGCCAGCCATCCGGTCGAGAAGATCGTACTCGACCTGCGCCTGAACCGGGGCGGCAACGGCATGCTGCTACCGCCGCTGATCGCGAGCCTGCACCGCGCCGTGCCGGCCGGCGCCCGGGACCGCCTGTTCGCCCTGATCGGACGCAGCACTTTTTCGGCGGCGCAGTTCCTGGTGAACGACCTGGAACGCTACACCGACGCGGTGCTGGTCGGCGAGCCGTCCGGCAGCAAGGCCAATGTCTATGGCGACTCGCGCAAGATCGTGCTGCCGCATTCCGGCATCACGGTGCGCGTCTCGACGATCTGGTGGCAGGTCGACGAGCGCGACCGGCGCGAGTGGTCGGCGCCGACGGTGGCGGCCGGCCTGCGCTTCGAGGATTACCGCCGCGGCGTCGATCCGGCGCTGGCGGCGGTGATCGCGTACCAGCCGCCGGCGCCGCTGGCCAGGGCGCTGCTGTCGGCGGCGCCGACGCGCGCCGGGATCGACAAGGCCTATGCCGACTGGCGCGCGCAGCCGGTCAATCGCCATGCGGATGCGCAGATGGCGTTCCACGAAGCCGGTTACGCGCTGCTGCGCCAGAAGCACGTCGAGGCCGCGCTGGCGGTCTTCACGCTGTGGACGGCAGGGTATCCGAATGCGGGTTACGGGCATGAAGGGAAGGGCGCGGCCTACCTCGCGCTGGGCGACGAGGCGCGCGCGGCCAGCGCCTACCGGCGCGCGCTGCAGCTCGATCCGAGCGCCGGCGGCGCCATCGAAGCACTGGCGAAGCTGGAGCAGCGCCAGCCCCAACCCTGAATCGGCAAGCCTGGCCGCAGGCGCAGGTGCGGCATTCAGGGTCAGGTCTGTCATTCGGACACCGAGCGAGCACCTTTGCTCTATCTCACAATGCTGGCTTGTTTATCCCAAACCCGTCGATGCTCGGCTCACTTTGTCTCCGACACCCACGCGTCACGGACCATGTCGGAAAAGGGAAAAAAGTCTCAGCATACTTAACACCGTTCTGAGCTCGACTTTGTCCATTTGAGAGGAATACGCGCGCAGAAAAAGGCAAGCCCGAATGTATAGTTACCGATTGACCGATCCTGGCAGAGAGGTTAATCGTGGCAACTATTTCATCCGGGCTTACGAGAGCCATTGTAGGATTGTCCGATGTGTTTTCCAAGCGTGCCTGGCCGCTGGCACAGGTACTCTTGGCCGGAGCGATCCTGGCGGTTGGGCCGCGCACGGTCAGTGCCGTGCTGCGCGTCATGGGCTTGTCGCAGGAACGGCAATTCCAGAAGTATCACCGGGTACTGAACCGCGTCAAATGGTCGACATTGGCTGCGAGCCGGCGTTTGCTGGGAATGCTGATCGAGGCGTTCGTGCCGGATGGTCCCTTGCTCATGGCGCTGGACGATACGATCGAGCGGCGCCGCGGCCCCAAGATTGCCGCCAGGGGTATTTATCGCGATCCGGTGCGATCGAGCCTCGGTCATTTCGTCAAGGCCGGCGGTTTGCGCTGGTTGTGCCTGATGCTCGTTGCGCAACGCAAGCTTGAGCCGCAGGCGTTCCTCTGCACCGACGAGACTGCCGAACCTGAGCAGATCCTGGCCTGGTTCATCCGCCGCTGGCAGGTCGAGGTCACCTTCGAAGAGGCACGTGCGCACCTGGGCATGGAAACACAGCGGCAATGGTCCGACCGTGCCATCGCATGCAGCACGCCGGTGATCCTGGCGCTGTATTCAATCGTGGCCTTGACGGCCAGGCAGTTGCTGTCACAGGGCAGCCTGATGACCCGGCATGCCGCATGGTACGCAAAAGACAGTCCCATGTTCTCCGACACCATCGCCCTGGTACGCCGCTCGTTATGGAGTGAATGGATTGATGAAGGGGCGGAACATCGGCGCGACATGGTGAAAATCCCGCGCGCCTTGTTCGACCGCCTGACGGAAACGGTCTGCTACGCGGGATAAATGGACCAAGTCGAGCTGAGATTTCGCAAGGATTGTGCGTCCCTGTCCGAATGACAGACCTGACCCTGATCATCCGTGAAGAAAAAAGCCGCGCACCTTGCGGTAGCGCGGCTTGCGGATGCGGCTCGAAGCGCCTGGATTACAGCGCGTTCATTTCCTTCAGCAGGTTGTCAGCCTTGTCCACGTGCTGCATGTTCCACAGCATGTAGCGCACGTCGACCTGGATGTCGCGGGTGTTGGCCTTGTTGAAGTCCCAGTCCGAGATGATCGAATCCAGGGTGCCGTCGAAGGCCAGGCCGATCAGCTCGCCCTTGGCGTTCAGCGCCGCCGAACCCGAGTTGCCGCCGGTGATGTCCAGGGTCGCCAGGTAGTTGACCGGCACGCTCTTCAGCTTCGGATCGACATACTTGCCGAAGTCCTTGGCCTTGATCGCGGCCAGCTGGGCTGCAGGTGCGTTGAACTCGCCTTCGCCGGTGTGCTTGGCGACGACGCCCTTCACGGTGGTGAACGCGGTCCAGCCTTCGGTGCCGTCGGCGCCGTGGTCGCGGCCGGCGATCTTGCCGAAGGTGACGCGCAGGGTGCCGTTGGCGTCCGGATATACGGCCTGGCCCTTGCTGTTCATGTAGGCGATCTTGGCCTTCATGTAGTTGCCGTAGGCCTGCTGGATCTTGCCTGCCAGTTCCTCTTCCTTGGCTTCACCCTTCAGGTCGGCGTCGTACATGGCGACGGCGGCCTTGATGAAGCTGTCGGTCGAGGCCTGGAATTCCTGCGGCGACTTCTTCAGCCAGGCGCTGCGCTCTTCCTTGTTGGCCAGCTTGGAACCGGCGTAGATGCGGTCCAGCGCGGCCTTCAGCTCGGCTTCGCCCATGCCCGGCTTGATGCCGAGGGCGGCATCGAAGGCGGAGTCATGCTCGCTGGCCGGCTGCGCGTTGTACTTGGTCAGGAAGTTCAGCACCAGCGCCTTGTCGACCTTTTCGTCGTAGGTGCGGTCCTGGCCGGTGATGACCGAGGTCAGGCGCGGCAGGTCGCGTTCCTGGTAGCCCGTCTTGCGCTCGGTGTCCGGCTTGGTGCGCTCGTTGGCCAGGCGGTACAGGGTACGCGCCGAGCTCAGGAAGCGCGGCTGGGAATAGGTCGAGAAGAAGTTCTTCTTCGTGCCGGCGTCGCGTTCGGCGATCAGCTTCTCGGCCGCATCGATGTCGGCGGCGTACTGGGCCTTGCGGGCCGGGTTCGCGTTGACCCATGCTTTCAGCGCATTGTGCTCGGCGGTCTTACGCTGCAGGAAATCGCTGTTCTCGTACGAGGTCAGCATGCCCTTGCGGTTCTTGTAGTAGTTGTTGACGCTGGCAATCTGGCCCGCGTACTTGAGCTTGGCGGCCGGATCGTTCTTGGTCTCGCGTTCGATGATCGCCAGGGTCTCGCCCGAGGCCTGCACGAAGGCCGGGTAGTTCCAGTCGAAGGTGAAGGCCACTTCCGACGGCAGGCGGTGGCGGTTGGTGCGGCCCGGGTAGCCCAGGACCATGATGAAATCGCCTTCCTTCGAGCCTTCCTTGGCGATCTTCAGGTGGTGCTTCGGCTGGTAGGGCACGTTGTCCTTCGAGAACTCGGCGGACTTGCCATCCTTGCTCACGTAGGCGCGGTAGAAACCGTAGTCGCCGGTGTGGCGCGGCCACATCCAGTTGTCGGTGTCGCCGCCGAACTTGCCCACGCCCGAAGGCGGCGCGTGCACCAGGCGCACGTCGCGGATCTCGAGCTGCTTCAGGCGGTAGAACTCCAGGCCGCCGTAGTAGCTGGCCACGGTGCAGCGGTAGCCGGCGTCCTTCTCGCACTCGGCCACCAGGGTCTTCTGGTTCTTTTCGATGGCGTCGATGCGCGCCTTGCCGTTCAGCTTGGCGACTTCAGGAGTGATGATGCGGTCGCTGACGTTCTCCACTGCCTCGGTCACGTAGATGCGGCTGCCCGGCGCGGCCGGCAGCTCCTCACCCATGGTCTTGGCCAGGAAGCCATTGGTCAGCAGGTCGCGCTCCGGGGTCGAGTTGACCGCCACGCTGTTGTAGACGCAGTGGTGGTTGGAGACGACCAGGCCCTGCGGCGAGACGAACGAGGCCGAGCAGCCGCCCAGGCTCACCACCGCGCCCATCGGGAATTCGGTCAGTTTGGTCAGGGTTGCCGGATCGAGCTTGAGGCCGGCGGCTTTCAGTTGCTTGGCTACTTGTGGCAGCTGCTGCGGCATCCACATGCCTTCGTCCGCGTGTGCGGCGAAGCTGCTCAGGATGGCGAGCGAGAGAAGGGTCTTTTTCATGCGCGTCAGTCTAGGGTGGGGAAGGGAACACTGTTCGGCTCCTCGGAGCACCCGTGAGTATCCGTAATCCCGCAAGGGATCGTCAACCGATATTTCAATCGCGCAAACGAAACTTTCTAGTGGAAACGCCTGTGTTTACAGCTGCTTGCCGACCAGCGAGACGGTCCAGGTGCTGACGCGCTGCCACCAGGGGCGCTCGGCGAACTGGGCGGCCGTCACCGGCGTCGCGCGCGCCCAGTCGGCCTCGAAGATCTCGATCTGCTGGCGCGCGAAGCCTTCGTCGAGCACGTTCAGGTTGGCTTCGTCGTTGATGCTGAACGAGCGGTTGTCGAAGTTGGTCGAGCCGACCGACACCAGGAGCGAATCGACGATCAGCGCCTTCACGTGGTACATGGTCGGGCCATACTCCGCGATCTGGACGCCGGCGGCGAGCAGTTCGGGCCAGCGCTCGCGCGACGCGGCCTTGACCAGGTCGGAATCGATGATCTTGCCCGGTGTAATCAGGCGCACCCGCACCCCGCGCTTCGCCGCCGCGATCATGGTGCGGATCGTCAGGTCGTCGGGCACGAAGTAGGCGGCGGACAGGTCGATCGTCCTGCGCGCGGCCGTGATCGACATCAGGTACATCAGGTGCATGCTCTCGCTGCCGCCGGTAGGCGAACTGGAGAACATCTGGGCCGGGATCGTGCCTTCCGGTTTGAGCTCAGGAAAGTAATCGGGACCGTCGAGCACCGCGCCGGTGGCCTTGGTCCAGTTGTCGTTGAACACGGCCTGGATCTGGCCGACCACCGGGCCTTCGACGCGGTAATGGCTGTCGCGCCAGTGATCCTTGTCCTGGGCAGTACCGCGCCACTGGTCGGCGATGCCGACGCCGCCGGTGAAGCCGATCTTGCCGTCGATGACGAGCAGCTTGCGGTGGGTGCGGTTGTTCAGGCGCGCCAGCTTCCACCAGACCGGCTTGTGGTAGCGCTGCAGGCGGACGCCGGCCTTCTTCATCTCGTCGATGAGGGCGTCTTCCATCTTGATGCTGCCCATGAAGTCGAGCATCACGTGGACCTTGACGCCGGCGCGCGCACGCTCGGCCAGCGCGTCGGAAAATTCGCGGCCGATCGATTCCGACCAGTAGATATAGGTTTCGAAGGTGATCGACTTTTCCGCGCCGCGGATCGCCGCCAGCATCGCGGGAAAGATCTGGTCGCCATTGACCAGCGCCTCGACCTTGTTGCCTTCGAGGATGGGAGGACCGAGCAGCACGCCGAGCGAGCGGCGGAACTGCGGGTCGTGGGTGTCGTATTGCCGTGTCAGCTGCCGCTCGATCTGCTTTTCGCTCGGCATGAAATTTAGGGCGAGAAAGCCAAGGATCAGGGTGATAGTGCACGTGATCAATACTGTCCAGAACATTTTGGCACTCATGGCAAATCGCAGGGACAAAAAAACCAACGCACGCAGCGTTGGTTTTATAAGGGATTACTCACTCTTGTTAGCGTACACGGCCACGGCGCAGCAGGTTGACGATGGCCAGCAGGATGACGGCGCCCAGGAAGGAAACCAGGAGCGACGAGACACTGAAGTCGTCAGAGTTGATGGTGCCCGAGCCGAACAGAGGCGAAAGCAGCCAGCCGCCCAGGAAGGCGCCAACAATACCGACCACGACATTGAGAATCATGCCTTGCTCAGCGTCAGTCTTCATGACCATGCTGGCGAGCCAGCCCAAGATACCACCGACAACGATCCAGATGATGAATAACATGTTGAGTCCTCCTCGAAGTGGAAAAACATACCCCAGGCCAATGAATTGCCGTGGCCATGGAAAAAAGTCTAGTGACCCCTTCCCATCAGGTCGGTGCGGCAACGAACGTTAGATGCCGAATTTGCGCGACTGTTCAGCGTTGTTCCGAAATCGTGGGGGAGGGTGCGTCAGCGAACAGAAGAGGACTTGGAGGTAGGAATAAGGTTTCATAACTGGTAACACCCCAGGTAACGCTTCAGCATTTGAACCCCACGAAAGGATTCGTTATGAGCAGCTATGACACCGACAAGCAGAACTCGAAGTCCCGTATGGTCACCGGTCTGTTTCCGGATCGCGCCAGCGCCGAGCGCGCATACGGCTCGATCGCGGATCGCGGCTACAGCAAGGATGACGTCAACCTGATGATGTCGGACAGCACCCGTACTACCCACTTCGGCGACACCGACACTGAACTGGGCAGCAAGGCCGCCGAGGGCGCCGGCATCGGCGCCGGCATCGGCGGCACCATCGGCGCCGTGCTGGCCGGTATCGCCGCGGTCGGCACCACCCTGGTGCTGCCGGGCTTCGGCATCGTTGTCGCCGGTCCGCTGGCGGCAGCCCTGGCCGGCGCCGGCGCAGGCGGCATCACCGGCGGCCTGATCGGTGCACTGATCGGCGCGGGTATTCCGGAAGAGCGCGCCAAGCACTATGAGGAAGGCATCAAGGGCGGCGGCATCCTGATGGGCGTGAATGCCCGTTCGGACGAGGATGCGGCCGACATCGAACGCTCGTGGACCGAACACGGCGGCACCCACGTGATCGGCACCGGCCTCGGCGCTGCCGGCGGTGCGGCCCTGGGCGCCGGCATCGGCGCGGCGGCCGGTCCGGTCGGCATGGCGGCTGGTGCGGCCATCGGCGGCATCGCCGGCGGCATGGCCGGCAAGGGCGCGGCCGAAGTGGTCAACCCGAAAGCCGGTGACGACCTGTCCGAGCACTACCTGGCCAAGGGCACGGGCGCCGGCACCGGGGCGGCGCTCGGCGCGGCGGCCGGCACCGCGGCCGGTCCGATCGGCATGGCTGCCGGCGCCATCGTCGGTGGCCTGGCAGGCGGCGCAGCCGGCAAGGGCGCGGGCGAAGTCGTCAACCCGAAAGCGGGCGACGAACTGCACGACCATAACCTGGCGCAAGGCATCGGCGGCGGCGGCGGCGCGGCACTGGGCGCGACCGTCGGCGCGGCGGCCGGTCCGGTCGGTGCGGCAGCGGGCGCCGTGATCGGCGGACTGGCGGGCGGCATGGCCGGCAAGGGCGTGGGCCACATGGTCAACCCGGAGGCGGAAAACACCTACTGGCGCAATTCGTACCAGACCCAGCCGTACTACACGCCGGGCTATACCTATGACGACTACGAGCCGGCCTATGCGCTGGGCTACAACAGCTATGGCAAGTATCCTGGCGACTATGACGCCAACGAAAGCACCCTGTCGAGCGAATGGGAGCGCAGCAAGGGCAATTCGCGCCTGAGCTGGGAACAGGCCAAGTCGGCTTCGCGCGCGGCATGGCACAAGGTCGAACGCGCCATCCCGGGCGACTTCGATCGCGACGGCCGCTAAGCCATCCCGGCATTCATCATCCTGAAGTAAAAAAGCCTCGCTGCCCTAGGGCGGCGAGGCTTTTTGTTTGGGGTGAAGCGATGCTTACTGCTTGATCGCTTCGACCTGGATCGCCAGCTTCACTTCCGGCGAGAAACGCGGCAGGCCGAAATTGACGCCGTAGTCGCTGCGCTTGAACTGGGCGCTCACGTCGGCGCCGCACACTTCGCGCTTGAGCGACGGGTGATCGATGCACTTGAACCTGTTGATGCTCAGGGTCAGCGGCCTGGTCACGCCGCGCAGGGTCAGTACGCCGTCGGCCGAGGTCGGCACGTCGCCGGTGAAGTTGATCGCCGTCGACTTGAAGACGGCGGTCGGATACTGGGCCGCGTCGAAGATGTCTTCCTTCCGGGCGTGGTCGTTCATCTTGTCGTGGCCGAAATCGATGCTGGTGATGTCGACCGTGATGTCGAGCGTGCCGGTCCTGGCCGCACGGTCCAGGGTCACGGTGCCGCTGCTCTTGTTGAACTTGCCGCGCCAGACCGAGATGCCCATGTGGTCCGCTTCGAAGCTCGGGTAGGTGTGGTTCGGATCGATGACATAGGTATCGGCCGCGAAAGCGGCGCTGGCGCCGAGGGCGGCCAGGGCCGCGATCATGTGCTTGATTTTCATCGGTAACTCTATCCCTTGTTGACGTGATTACGGAGCCGCGGTGACGCGGAACTTGATGACAACCTCATCGGCGACCATGCTCGTGTCCTTCCACTCGCCTTCGCCGATATTGAAGGCCAGTCGCTTGATTGGTAATTGTCCCTCAAAAACTTGCTTGCCGCCTTCCGTCTTGACCGTCAGCGGGAAACTCACGTTCGCGCTCTTGCCCTTGAGGGTCAGCTTGCCCGCGACATTGAGCTTGCCCGCGCCGGCCGGGGCGATCGAGGTCGACACGAAGCTGGCTTTCGGGAATTGCGCCGAATTGAACCATTCCTTCTTGGCCACTTCCTGGTTCATGTCGGGGTCGCCGATGTCCAGGCTGGCCGTCGCGATCTCGACATTCGCCTTCGATGCGGCAGGCTGGGCTGCATCATAGTCGATCTGCGCCGTGAAATTCTTGAACCTGGCTTCGACCGGCACGTTCATCTGCTTGAACACGGCCGCGACGCTGCTCTTCGCGGCGTCGGTCTTGAGCGGGGCGGCGCCGGCGATGGCGCTGGCGAACAGGGTGGCCAGCAGCAGGCCCTTGATCGGTTTCATGGTTTCTCCTGGGAAGTGGAAATGGGAAGCATGCGCTGCATCACGCCGTCGCGGTCGACGATCAGGTGCTTCAGCGCGGCGGCCACGTGCACCCCGACGAGGGTAGCCAGCAGCATGTTGAGCCAGTAATGCACATCCTTGAGGATGGCTTTCAGGGCGGGATCGGGCGCGATCAGCACCGGCAGGTCGAGCACGCCGAAATACATGACCGGTACGCCGGACGCCAGGCTGTAGAAATAGCCGGACAGCGGGACGGCGAACATCAGGACGTAGAGCAGGCCATGCAGGCCATGCGCGGCGCCGCGCTGCCAGGCCGGCATCTCGTCGGCATAGGCGGGCGGGTGGTTGGCCAGGCGCCACAGCAGGCGCAGCGCGGCCAGGCCCAGCACGGTCACACCGGCCCATTTATGCCAGGAGTAATAGCGCAGCTTGGTCGGCGTCAGACCGGGTATGTCGGTCATCACCAGACCCAGGGTAAAAGTGCCGATGATCAAAAGGGCGATCAGCCAGTGCAGCAGGATCGCAGTGGTCGTATAGCGTCGCATATAGTTCTTGGGGGAAACTTGTTCGAGGTAGGACTAAACTATAGCAAAAAAGCGTTCGGGGTGCTGGCGGGGCGATTTTTTCTGCCTGAACACTAGCACGGGATTGCAAAACATGCACAACCGCGGCAGGTCGAATGTAAAATCCGCTAACGCGACAATGTATGAATGATTACTGGAGCCACCATTTGTTTTCGAACGGCAGCACCATGACGAGTCAGGCGGCATGCCGCAGCGCCGGCTGCCGCGGCATGCCGCGCACCCCTTGGCTTGCCGCCTGGCTGTGCCTGTTCCTCGCTACCCCGGCCTCGGCCGACGAGCGGCTGCAGGGCGTGCCGGGCGACCTTGCCGATCTCTCCATCGAGGAATTGGCGAACATCCAGGTGATGTCGGTGTCCAAGCGTCCGGAACGCCTGCAGGATGCCGCCGCCGCCGTGTTCGTCATCACGCGCGACGACATCCGGCGCTCGGGCGCGGCCACCCTGCCCGAGGCGCTGCGGCTGGCGCCCAACCTGCACGTGGCCCAGGTGCACAACTATGGCTACACGATCAGCGCGCGCGGCCTGAACGGCAGCAGCAACAGCGTGTCCAACAAGCTGCTGGTCATGATCGACGGGCGTTCGGTCTACACGCCGCTGTTCTCGGGCGTGTTCTGGGATGCCCAGGACGTGCTGATGGAAGACGTCGAGCGCATCGAAGTGATCAGCGGTCCGGGCGGCGTGATGTGGGGAGCGAACGCCGTCAACGGCGTCATCAACATCACGACGCGGGCGGCGCGCGATACGCAAGGCGGCCTGCTGGCCTTGCGCGGCGCCAGCAACGGCGGCGATGTCGCGTTCAGGCAGGGCGGCCAGGCCGGCCCATGGGCCTGGCGCGCCTATGGCAAGATCGCCGACCGCAGCCGCAGCGAACTTGGCAGCGGCGCTCCGGTCGAGGACGCGGTCCGGCGCAGCCAGGCCGGCTTCCGCGCCGACTGGGAGCAGGGCCGGGACCGGGTCAGCGTGATCGGCAATGTCTACCGGGGCCGGCTCGGCCAGCCCGAGCCGGGCGAGATCTCGATCAGCGGCTTCGATCCGGTGCTGGGCCAGGTGCGTTCCGACGGGGTGAACCTGAGCGCGCGCTGGGAGCATGCGCTGGGCGATGGCGGCGCGCTGCTGGTCCAGGGCTATCTCGACCATACCCTGCGCGAGGTGCCGCCCGTGTTCGAAGAGCGCCTGACCCTGGCCGACCTGCAGTTCCAGCACACGCTGCCGCAACGCGGCGCGCACCAGCTGGTCTGGGGCGCCAACTACCGGCGCGGCCGCGACCGCGTGGAAAACGGCGAGATCATCGCCTTCCTGCCGGCGCACACCAGCCAGCAGTGGGCCAGCGTCTTCCTCCAGGATGACATCGCGCTGCGCGACGACTGGCGCCTGACCCTGGGCGGGCGCGCCGAATACAACGACTACACGGGTGTCGAATTCTTGCCCAGCATGCGGCTGTCGTGGCGCCTGTCGCCGCGCCATGCGTTCTGGGCGGCCGCCTCGCGCACGGTGCGCGCGCCGTCGCGCCTGGACGTCGATGTCTTCGCGCCCGGGCGCCCGCCCTTCCTGCTGCGCGGCGGCGCGGCGGTGCGCGCCGAGGTGGCCAGGGTCTATGAGCTGGGCTATCGCGGGCAGCCGGCCAGCAGCCTGTCGTATTCGGTGACCCTGTTCCACCACGACTACGACCATTTGCGCACACAGGAGATCGATCCGACGCGCAGCTTCCTGACCTTCGGCAGCCTGATGGAAGGGCATTCGACCGGCATCGAGGCCTGGGGCAGCTGGCAGGCGGCGCAGGGCTGGCGCCTGTCGGCCGGATGGACGGCGCTGCACCAGGAACTGCACCTGAAGCCGGGCAGCAACGACGCCCAGAGCCCGCTGAACGTCGGCAAGGATCCACGCCATACTTTCCAGCTGCGTTCCAGCCATGCCTTCGACGGGGGGCGCGAGCTCGAGTTCACGGTGCGCAAGGTCGGCGCCCTGTCGGCGCCGGAAGTGCCGGCCTACACGGCGCTCGATGCGCGCTTCGGCTGGCGCATCCGTCCGAACCTGGAGCTGTCGGTGGTGGGGCAGAACCTGAACGGCTCGCACGCCGAATACGGCCCGGCCGCCTTCCGCGCGGAACTCGAGCGCCGGCTTGCGGTGAAAGCGGTGTGGGAATATTGAGAGGTAAGACGCCGGCGGCGCAGCGGCCGCCGGCGGGCAGGACGCCGTAGCGCCCCGCAGCTTAGATCGCCGCTGCCAGCTGGGCCGCCAGGCCCGTGTAGTTCGACGGGGTCATTTGCAGCAGCAGGTCCTTGGCGTCCTGCGGGATCGCCAGCTTGCCGATGAATTCCTGCAGCGCTTCCCTGGTGATGCCCTTGCCGCGGGTCAGTTCCTTGAGCTGCTCGTAGGGATTCTCGATGCCATAGCGGCGCATCACGGTCTGGACCGGCTCGGCCAGCACTTCCCAGTTCGCGTCCAGGTCCTGTTCGAGGCGCTGGGCATTGACTTCCAGCTTGTTCAGGCCGCGCAGGCAGCTGTCATAGGCCAGCAGGGCGTAGCCGAAGCCGACGCCGATGTTGCGCAGCACGGTCGAGTCGGTCAGGTCGCGCTGCATGCGCGAGACCGGCAGCTTGTCGGCCATGTGGCGCAGCATCGCATTGGCCAGGCCCAGGTTGCCTTCCGAGTTCTCGAAGTCGATCGGATTGACCTTGTGCGGCATGGTCGACGAACCGATCTCGCCGGCGCGCAGCTTCTGCTTGAAGTAGCCGAGCGATACATAGGTCCAGATGTCGCGGTTCAGGTCGAGCAGGATGGTGTTGGTGCGCGAGATGGCGTCGAACATCTCGGCCATGTAGTCGTGCGGCTCGATCTGGATGGTGTACGGGTTGAAGGTCAGGCCGAGGCGCTGCTCGATGACGTCCTTCGAGAACGCCGGCCAGTCGAAGCCCGGGTAGGCCGACAGGTGGGCGTTGTAGTTGCCGACCGCGCCATTCATCTTGCCCAGGATCTCGACCTCGGCGATGCGCTTGACGGCGCGCTGCAGGCGCGCGACGACGTTGGCGAATTCCTTGCCCAGGGTGGTCGGGCTGGCGGTCTGGCCGTGGGTGCGCGACAGCATCGGCAGCGCCGCATTCGTGTGGGCGATCTCGGTCAGTTTGGCGATAATGGCTTGCAGCGCAGGCAGCAGCACGCCGTCGCGGGCGGCCTTGAGCATCATGCCGTGCGAGGTGTTGTTGATGTCTTCCGAGGTGCAGCCGAAGTGGATGAATTCGCTGGCCGCGACCAGTTCCGGCACGTCCTTGACCTGTTCCTTGAGCCAGTACTCGACCGCCTTGACGTCGTGGTTGGTGACTGCCTCGATCTCCTTGATGCGGGCCGCGTCAGCTTCGCCGAATTCCGCCGCCATCTTGTCGAGGTGAGCATTCGCTTCCGCGGAGAAAGGCTTGATCTCGGCAAAGCCGGCCTGCGACAGGGCTTGCAGCCAGGCGATTTCGACCTTCACGCGGTGGTGCATGAAGCCTGCTTCCGACAGGATCGGGCGCAGCTTGTCGGTCTTCGCGGCATAGCGCCCGTCCAGTGGGGACAGGGCCGACAGGGTAGGGGAGAGTGCGGTAGAGGTCATGGCAGGCGGTCCGTGCAAAAACGCGGATTTTACCATCCCAGGCTGTCACGGACCTTGCGTGCGGCGCTGTGGCAACACTGTTGCACAGCCACCAAGGACAGACTTTTCGGCAAAAGCCGATGCTATACTGTTATCAACTCCTTAACTTTGAGCAACCATGAAACTCATCGGATCTGTCACCAGTCCCTATGTCCGCAAGGTCCGCGTCGTGATGGCTGAGAAAAAACTCGACTTCGAATTTGTCCAGGAAAACGTCTGGGCGCCCGAGACCATCATCCAGCAGACCAACCCGCTGGGCAAGGTGCCATGCCTGGTCATGGAGGATGGCAGCACGCTGTACGACTCGCGCGTGATTGCCGAATACATCGACACCTTGACGCCGGTATGCAAGCTGCTGCCGCCGAACGGGCGCGACCGTGCCGAGGTCAAGACATGGGAAGCGCTGGCCGACGGCGTGCTCGACGCCGCCATCCTGGTGCGCCTGGAAAAGACGCTGCGCCCAAGCGAGCAGCAAAGCCCGGAATGGATAGCGCGCCAGTGGAGCAAGGTGCACGCCGGCCTGCGCGTGATGTCCGAAGACCTGGGCGACGGTCCATTCTGCATGGGTAAGGGACACCAGTACACGCTGGCCGACGTCGCGGTCGGCTGCGCGCTGGGCTGGCTGGCCTTCCGCTTCCCCGAGATCGACTGGCGCGGCGACTATCCGAACCTGGCGCGCCTGTTCGACAAACTGTCCGAGCGCGCGTCGTTCAGGGACACCGTTCCTTCCCTCGCGTGAGCGGGCTGGCCGCCACGGTCGTCTACGGCGAAGCGCTGGTCGACGACTTCAGCACCGAGCAGGTGGTCGGGGGCGCGCCCTTCAACGTCGCGCGCCACCTGGCCGCCTTCATGGCGCCGCAACTGATGGTCACGCGCATCGGCAACGACCGCGCGGGCCAGCTCGTGCGCGCCGAGTTCGAGCGTTTCGCGATGAGCGAGGCCGGCCTGCAGGTCGACGCCATCGAGGAGACCGGCCGGGTGCTGGTCGAGCGCGGACCGAAGGGCCACCGCTTCACGATCCTGCCGAACCAGGCCTATGACTTCATCGACCGCGCCCAGGCGCTGGCCAGCGTCGAGGCGGTCGAACCCGGCATCGTGGTTTTCGGCACCCTGGCGCAGCGCAACGAGACCTCGCGCGCCACCCTCACGGCCCTGCTCAGGGCCAGCCGCGCGCTGCGTTTCCTCGACCTGAACCTGCGCGACGGCCAGGTGGACGAGCGCTGCGTGACCCGTTCGCTGCAGGCGGCCAATATGGTCAAGGTGAACGAGGAAGAGCTGCAGGTGCTGTTCCAGTGGTATTTCCAGATCCGTCCCGAGGATCCGCCGCTGGGCGCCGACGAGGTGCGCACCTCGTGCCAGGCCTTGTTGCAGATGTTCTCGCTCGATGCGCTGGTCGTCACCCTGGGGCACCGCGGGTCGGTGTACTTCGGCAGCGACGGGCAGGTCCTGATGCACCGCGACAATCCGGCGCCGCCGTTCGTGATCGACACGGTGGGGGCGGGGGATGCGTTTTCGGCGATTTTCCTGCTCGGGAAAGTGCGGGGATGGCCGCTCGAACTGGCCTTGGGGCGGGCGAACGAATTCGCGGGGGCGATCTGTGCGATTCCGGGAGCGGTGCCGCGGGACCTGGGCTTCTATGACCAGTGGATGGGGCGCTGGCGGTAAGCTCCGCCGCGGACCGCTCACGCGGCCCGCGGCAGCAAGCAAGCGAATGCTTACTCTCCCATCTGGCTCTGCAGGTAATTCTGGATGCCGACCTTGACGATCAGGTCCAGCTGCGTCTCCAGCCACTCGATGTGTTCTTCGGTATCTTCCAGGATCTCGAGGAACAGATCGCGCGTCACATAATCGGCGGCGACTTCCGCGGCGGCGATGCCTTCCTTGACCGTCACCTGGGCGGCGCGCTCGAGCTTCAGGTCGCATTCGAGCATTTCCTGGGTCGATTCACCGATCAGCAGCTTGTGCAGCGCCTGCAGGTTCGGCAGGCCGTCGAGCATCAGGATGCGGTCGATCAGCTTGTCGGCATGCTTCATCTCGCCGATCGACTCGTCGTATTCCTTCTTGCCCAGGCGCTCGAAACCCCAGTGACGGTACATGCGCGCATGCAGGAAGTACTGGTTGATGGCGGTGAGTTCGTTGGTCAGCTGTGCGTTCAGCAGCCGGATGATGTTGGGATCGCCCTTCATGGGATGCCTTTATTGGTGAAGTAGTCACCATCATAACAAATCACCGGGCGTGACGGGCCAATCCGCCGCGTTTGGCAGAAAAAAAGCCCCGTGAAAACGGGGCCGAGGAGGAGACTCAGGCCAGTTGGCCGACGCGGCGCAATTCGGTGACCGTGGTCTTGCTCTCGATATGTTCGTGCAGGACTTCGCGTGCGTAGCTGACGCATTTGCCGCACATCGTACCTACACCCAGTTCCTGGCGCAGCTCGGCAATGGAGGAAATTCCGAGGTCGGCCGCCTGGCGGATTTCTCGGTCAGAAATGTTGTTGCACACACAGACGATCATCGAAATATTTCCTTGCCAGTTAATCTACAAAATGCGAATCATTCTCATTTGTGTTGCCATTTTCTGTAAACCCAACCGTGAATGCAAGCGAAATTTTTAGTTGTTGTTGCATTTCTTTTGAGCAATATCGGATTGCAAATATAAGACTGCAAATAGAAATAATTCGCATTTAGGTTTATGATGCTAGTATCTGTCTCATCAGCGCTACATCATCCCGGACGCGACCATGACCCTAGTTCCTTCCCTCACTACCCTCGACGCCCTGCAACCGGGCCAGAGTGCCACCGTGGTCCACCTGGCGCCGGGCGCGCAGCAGGATGGAACCGACGTCCAGCGCCGCCTGATGGAGCTCGGCTTCGTGCCGGGCGAGCGCATCCGCGTGCTCAAGCGCGGCATGGGCGGCCCGCTGGCGGTCAAGGTCGGCCAGTCGACCTTCGCGCTGCGCCGCTTCGAAGCGGCGCTCGTATCGATCCAGCCGGAATAAACGATGGGTGTCATGGAACAACAGGTGGCGTCGCGCACGCCCCTGATCGCATTGCTCGGCAATCCCAACTGCGGCAAGACCGCACTGTTCAATCGCCTGACCGGCTCGCGCCAGAAAGTCGCGAACTATGCGGGCGTGACGATCGAACGCAAGGAAGGCAGTTTCACGTCGCCGCAGGGGCGCGCATTCCGCGTGCTCGACCTGCCGGGCGCCTACAGCCTGAATGCCCAGACCCCGGACGAATCGATCACGCGCGACGTGGTCGGCGGCCTGCGCGCCGGCGAACAGGCGCCGGATGCGATCGTCTGTGTCGTCAACGCGACAAATTTGCGCCTGAACCTGCGCCTGGTGCTGGAACTGCGCCGCCTCGGCCTGCCGATGGTGCTGGCGCTGAACATGGTCGACGTCGCCAGGAAGCGCGGCATCGAGATCGACACCGCCGCGCTCTCGCGTGAGCTGGACATGCCGGTGATCGAGACCATCGCGGTCCAGGCCGGCGGCGAGCAGGCCCTGCTGGCCGGGCTCGAGCGCATGCGCTTCGACACGCCGGTCACGCCGCGGCCGCTGTCGGCGATCGACGAGGTCTCGGTCGAGGATACCCAGCGCGAAGTGCGCCGCATCCTCGGCGTCGCCGTGTCGGAAGCCCACGACAAGGGCAACCTGAGCGAACAGATCGACCACGTGGTGCTGCACCCGGTGTTCGGGCCGGTGATCCTGGCGGTCCTGATGTTCCTCGTGTTCCAGGCCGTGTTCAGCTGGGCCGCCGCGCCGATGGACATGATCGACGGGGGCGTGGGCGCCATCGGCGAGCAGGTCGGCAGCTGGATGGCCGACGGCCCGCTGCGCAGCCTGATCGTGGACGGCATCATCGCCGGCGTCGGCAGCGTGCTGGTGTTCCTGCCGCAGATCCTGATCCTGTTCTTCTTCATCCTGATCCTGGAAGACTGCGGCTACCTGCCGCGCGCCGCCTTCCTGCTCGACCGCGTGATGGGCAGCGTCGGCCTGTCCGGCCGCGCCTTCATCCCGCTGCTGTCCTCGTTCGCCTGCGCCATTCCGGGCGTGATGGCCGCGCGCACCATCCAGAACCCGCGCGACCGCCTGGCCACCATCATGATCGCGCCCCTGATGACCTGCTCGGCGCGCCTGCCGGTGTACGCCCTGATCATCGCCGCCTTCATCCCCGCACGCGAAGTGGCCGGCATCCTCAACCTGCAGGGCCTGGTGCTGTTCGTGCTGTACTTCACCGGCATCGTCAGTGCGATGGGCGTGGCCTGGTTCCTCAAGCGCCGCAGCGGCTACAAGCAGCAGGCGCTCATGATGGAGCTGCCGGCCTACCACTGGCCGCACCCGGGCACCCTGGCGCTGGGCCTGTGGGAACGCGCCAAGATCTTCCTGATGCGGGTCGGCACCCTGATCCTGACCCTGATGGTGCTGCTCTGGTTCCTGTCGAGCTTCCCGGGCGCTCCCGAGAACGCCGCCCATCCGCCGATCTACTACAGCGTGGCGGGCATGCTGGGCCGCGCGCTGTCGGTCGTGTTCGCCCCGATCGGCTTCGGCTGGGAAATCTGCATCGCCCTGATCCCGGGCATGGCGGCGCGCGAAGTCGCGGTCGGCGCGCTCGGCACCGTCTACGCGCTGTCGGGCGGCGACGAAGTGGCCGATACGCTGGCGCCGATGATCGGCCAGGCCTGGTCGCTGGCCACCGGCCTGTCGCTGCTGGCCTGGTACGTGTACGCGCCGCAGTGCATCGCGACCCTGGCGACGGTGCGCCGCGAGACCGGCAGCGCGCGCTACGCCTGGATCATGGCGGGCTACATGTTCGCGCTGGCCTACGTGGCCTCGTTCATCACCTACCGCGTGGCGCTCGCGCTCGGAGGCTGAGCATGCAGGAACTGGCTGTCGGGATCATCGTGCTGGTCGCCGTGCTGTACGTCGGCGCCAAGTACCTTCCGGCCGCCTGGCGCCGCCGCCTCGTGCATCGCCTGTCGAAGCGCGCCGGCGCCGACTCGACAATGGTGCGCTGGCTCGACACCTCGGGCAGCTGCGGCAGCGGCTGCAACAGCTGCAATACCTGCGAGACGGACGAAGACGCTCCGGCCGGGGCGCAAACTCCCGGCCCTTCCGCGCCCGGCAAGCACCGGGTCATCAAGCTGCACGAGCGCCGCTAGGGCGGGCGCCCGCTTCTTGTCAGCGTCGCTGACCAGGCTGGAATCGTGTCGCCTGGCGTTTATTTCTTTTCGTTGACGACATGCCACACACCGCCCACGCCATCGCCGGTGCGGTCGCCTTCCTTCTTGTCCTTGATGAACGTGTATAAAGGCTTGCCATCGTGCGCGAGCTGCTTGCTGCCGTCGTCGCGCGTGATGGCAGAGTAGGGCGCCGCCGGGGTCGCACCCTCGGCGCTGACCGGCGGCCAGTTTTTGGCGCACATGGCGACGCAGCTGCTCTTCCCGCTGCCAGACTCGTCCTTGTCATAGGTGTACACGGTCTTGCCGGCGGCGTCGACCAGCACGCCTTTCGCGGCACGCAAAGGCGTGGCGTCGGCCGCGAGGGCCTGGCCTGCCAGCAAGAGGGAAACAAGAACGATACTGCAACGCATCGGTTTCATCGAAGTCTCCTTGGGGTGTGGGCTAGCAGGCATTCTAGCGCGCCGCATGCCGCACTCATCGATGTGTTGTACAGACAGGGTGCTTTGTTGTAGTAATGTCACGCCGCGTCGATGGCCTGGAGCGGGCGCCTCGCCACGACGGCAACGCTTCTGGCGCGCACGCAACAGTGCTATGCTGGCAAACGTTTCCACATCCCATGCCCATTCCATGATCGTCGTCCATCACCTGAACAATTCGCGCTCGCAGCGCATCCTGTGGCTGCTCGAGGAGCTGGGGCTGGACTACGAGATCAAGCGCTACCAGCGCGACCCGAAGACGATGCTGGCGCCGCCCGAGCTGAAGGCCGTCCATCCGCTCGGCAAGTCGCCCGTGATCAGCGACGGCGACACCGTGGTGGCCGAATCCGGCGCCATCGTCGAGTACCTGGTCGGCCGCTACGGCGACGGCCGGCTGGCGCCCGCGCCCGGAACGCCACAGAGGCTGCGCTACACCCATTTCCTGCACTATGCCGAAGGCTCGGCCATGCCGCCGCTGCTGCTCAAGCTGGTCTTCGACCGCGTCGAGCACGGCCCGATGCCCTTCTTCGTGCGCCCGGTGGCGCGCGCCATCGCGCAGAAGGTCAAGAACAGCTTCGTGCTGCCCCAGATCGCGCTGCACCTGGGTTACCTGGAAGGGGAGCTGGGCAAGTCCGAATGGTTCGCGGGCGAGGCCTTCAGCGCCGCCGACATCCAGCTCAGCTTCCCGCTGGAAGCGGCGGCCGCGCGCGGCGGATTGCATGCGAACTACCCGCGCCTGGCGGCCTTCCTGGAGCGCATCCATGCGCGCCCGGCCTACCAGCGGGCGCTTGAGCGCGGCGGAAAGTACGAACTGGCGAAATAAGCGCAGCAGGCGAAACACATCATGAGCAAGCTGCTGGCCATCGATGGCCTGAATATCGTCCGCCGCGTCTACGAGGCCAGCCCCGAACCTGACTCCGACCTGAAGGCCAGCATCGCGCTGCGCCACGCCTTCTCGTCGTTCCGCAACCTGCTCGAGGCGCATGCGCCGACCCACGTGCTGGCCGCCTTCGACTACGGCGGCGAGACCTGGCGCCACGCGCTGTATCCGCGCTACCGCGAGGGCCGGGCGGCGATGCCGCCCGATTTGCGCAATGCGCTGCCCGAATTCCACGAGCGCCTGCGCGCCGCCGGCCTGCATGTCTTGAGCGTGCCCGGCGTCGAGGCCGACGACGTGATCGCCACCGGCGTGATGCGCTGGCTGGGCGAGGGACGGGGCGAGGCGATCGTGGCCACCACCGACAAGGACCTGCACTCCCTGATCGCGCACGGCGCGCTGGTGTGGGACCACTTCAAGGGCGAGTGGCACGACGACGCGTGGGTGCGCAAGCGCTTCGGCGTGGCGCCCGAGCGGCTGCACGACCTGCTGGCGCTGATGGGCGACCCCACCGACGGCGTGCCGGGCGTGTCGAAGATCGGCATGAAGACCGCCGCGCGCCTGCTGAATGCCTACGGCAGCCTGGACGCGGTGGTGGCCGGCGCCGGCATCCTCAAGACCCCGCTGGGGGAGAGGCTGCGCGCCGAGCGTGAGATACTCCAGGTGTCGCGCCAGCTGGTGGAGCTCAAGACCGACGTGCGGCTGGGCGTCACCTGGAACATGCTGGCCTACGAATCGTATTGAAGGGAAGAGACGATGCTCAAGGCATTGATCGTGGATTCGAGCGCGGTGTCGCGCGGACTGCTCAACACCGTGCTGCAGGGCGGCGGCTACGACGTCGTCGGCCAGGCGCATACCAGCTCGCTGGGCTACGGGCTGGCGGCGAAGCACCACCCGCACCTCATCTGCATCGCGCGCGAACAGGTCGAGGACGGCAACGACGTCGTCGAGCAGCTGCGCGCCGAACTTCCCAAGACCCTGGTCTTCATGGTGTCGGGCACGCTCGACGCGGCCGCGGTCCAGGGAGCGCTGGCGCGCGGCGTGCACGGCTTCATCGTCAAGCCGTTCAAGGCCGACACCGTCCTCAAGACGATCCGCAACACCGTGATCGCGATCGTCAAGAAGCAGCAGGGCGCCGCGGCGGGCAGCGCCGGCTAGCGCCTGGACGGGCCGGCGCTAGACGCCCGAGCGGGCGTCGATGATGCCGCCGCCCAGGCAGACGTCGCCGTCGTACAGCACGGCCGACTGGCCCGGCGTGACCGCCCATTGCGGATCGGTGAAGTCGAGCGCGAAACGCTCGCCGCCATCCGGCAGCACGGCGCAGGCGACGTCGGCCTGGCGGTAGCGCGTCTTGGCCGACAGCTGGCGCGGTTCCGGCGGCGTGCCGGCGATCCAGCTGGCCTGGCCGGCTTCCAGGCGGTTCGAGAGCAGCCACGGATGGTCGTGGCCCTGCACGATGTACAGGGTGTTGGCGTCGATGTCCTTGCGCGCCACGAACCACGGCTCGCTGGTGCCGTCCGGGTTCTTGCGCGACTTCAGGCCGCCGATGCCGATGCCCTTGCGCTGGCCCAGCGTGTAGAACGACAGGCCGACGTGTTCGCCGACCACGGTCCCGTCGTCGAGCCGGATCGGGCCCGGCTTGTACGACAGGTAGCGGTTCAGGAAGTCGCGGAACGGGCGCTCGCCGATGAAGCAGATGCCGGTCGAGTCCTTCTTCGCCGCGTTCGGCAGCTTGAGCTTCTCGGCGATCTTGCGCACTTCGGTCTTCGCGATCTCGCCCAGCGGGAACAGCGATTTCGACAGCTGCGCCTGGCTCAGGCGGTGCAGGAAGTAGCTCTGGTCCTTGGTCGCATCCAGCGCCTTGAGCAGCTCGAAGCTGCCCTTGTTGTCGCGCACGCGCGCGTAGTGGCCGGTCGCGATCAGGTCGGCGCCCAGCTTCATCGCATGGTCGAGGAAGGCCTTGAACTTGATCTCGGCGTTGCACAGCACGTCCGGATTGGGCGTGCGGCCGGCCTGGTACTCGCGCAGGAATTCGGCGAACACGCGGTCCTTGTATTCGGCCGCGAAGTTGACCGCCTCGATGTCCACGCCGACCACGTCGGCCACGCTGGCCGCGTCGATCCAGTCCTGGCGCGTCGAGCAGTATTCGGAATCGTCGTCGTCTTCCCAGTTTTTCATGAACAGGCCGACCACGTCGTAGCCCTGTTCCTTCAGCATCCATGCCGCGACCGAGGAGTCGACTCCGCCCGACATCCCGATCACGACTTTTTTCTTGCTCATGTTACGTCCGTCTTCAGTGAAAGCCCATTCTCGAACACCGAGGAATGGGTGTGCAGCAGGGCCAGCGGGGTGCGCAGGCCGGCCAGGTAGTCGTCGACGCACTGCAGCACGATCGGGCTGCGGTGGCGCTCGGCGCTGGCGGCGATCTCGTCGCGGGTCATCCACAAGGTGCGCAGGATGCCGTGGTCGAGCGGCTGGTCGAACTTGCGGCCGACTTCCCCGCAGAAGGTGAAGCGCAGGTAGGTGACGTCGGTGCCGCGCGACTTCGAGTGATAACGCGACATGTACATGCCGACCAGCGCGCGCGGGATGAACTCGTGCGCGGTCTCTTCCAGCGCCTCGCGCACCACCGCCTGCTCCAGGGACTCGTGCGGATCCAGGTGGCCGGCAGGCTGGTTCAGCTTCACGCCTTCGCTCGTCTCTTCCTCGATCAGCAGGAAACGGCCTTCGTGCTCGATGATCGCTGCCACGGTAACTGATGGTTTGAAGATATCGGTCATGCCTGTCCTTGAAAATGAGCCGGTATTCTACCTTGAGCAGGCCCCGGTCTGCTCAGCCGAGGTTGCTTCGCCACCCTTGCTTGTCGTTAATTTGGTTGGATCTGACGCAAAAACTACAGCAATGTGGCTGGTTTGCATGCAGCTTTCTCACCACAATTCTAAGTTAATCAAAGAACATTTATATTTGATCAATAGGCGTCATTACGTGTTAGATTGATGCAAGTTCATTCCATTGCTTGGAGGGATACATGAGGATAGGCATACCGGCCGAAACACGGCCGGGCGAGACCCGCGTTGCAGCAACTCCGGAAACCGTCAAGAAACTGGCCTCAGGCCACCAGGTGCTGGTGCAGTCCGGCGCCGGCCTCCATGCCGCGGCGCCCGACAGCGCCTATGAAGCCGCCGGCGCCACCATTGTCGACGCCCCCACCGCCCTCCAGGCCGACATGGTGCTCAAGGTGCGCAGTCCGGATGCGGGCGAGCGCGCCCTGATGCGCAGCGGCGCGGTCCTGGTCGGCATGCTCAATCCGTTCGACAGCGAGAACCTGGCCGCGCTGGCCGGCGCCGGCCTGACCGCGTTCGCGCTGGAAGCCGCGCCGCGCATCACGCGCGCGCAGTCGCTCGACGTGCTGTCGTCGCAGGCCAACATCGCCGGCTACAAGGCGGTGATGCTGGCGGCGAACACCTACCAGCGCTTCATGCCGATGCTGATGACCGCGGCCGGCACCGTCAAGGCCGCGCGCGTGCTGATCATGGGCGTGGGGGTGGCGGGGCTGCAGGCGATCGCCACCGCCAAGCGCCTGGGCGCGGTGATCGAGGCGTCCGACGTGCGGCCGCCGGTGAAGGAGCAGGTCGAATCGCTGGGCGCCAAGTTCATCGACGTGCCCTACCTGACCGACGAGGAGCGCGAGATCGCGCAGGGGGCTGGCGGCTATGCGCGCCCGATGCCGGCCGACTGGATGCGGCGCCAGGCCGAACTGGTGCACGAACGCGCCAGGCTGGCCGACATCATCATCACCACCGCCCTGATCCCGGGGCGCAAGGCGCCGGTATTGATTTCCGAGGACACGGTCAAGGCGATGAAACCCGGCTCGGTGATCGTCGACATGGCGGTCGAGCAGGGCGGCAACTGCCCGCTGACGGAGCTGGGGCGGACCGTGATCAGGCACGGCGTGTACATCATCGGCGAGCCGAACCTGGCGGCGATGGTCGCGGCGGACGCCTCCGCGCTGTATGCGCGCAACGTGCTCGATTTCCTCAAGCTGGTGCTGGACAAGGAAGATAAATTCTTCATCGACCGCGAGGACGAGATCGTGCGCGCCACCCTGATGTGCGCGAACGGCGAACTGCTGCGCAAGTAGGGCAACCACCGAACGAGGAACAAGCATGGAAATCAGCCACACCATCATCAACCTGATCATCTTCGTGCTGGCCATCTATGTCGGCTACCACGTCGTCTGGACCGTCACGCCGGCGCTGCACACGCCGCTGATGGCGGTGACCAATGCCATTTCGGCCATCATCATCGTCGGCGCGATGCTGGCGGCCGGCCTGACCGAGGGCCTGACCGGCCAGCTGATGGGCACGATCGCGGTCGCCCTGGCGGCGGTGAACGTGTTCGGCGGCTTCCTGGTCACCCAGCGCATGCTCGAGATGTTCAAGAAGAAGGAACCGAAGCGGTCCGCCGATGCGGCCGCGCAGAAGGCCTTGCAGGCGACCACGCAGAAGGGAGAGCAGGCATGAACTTCATCAGCATGAATGTCGTCACCATGATGTACCTGATCGCATCGGTGTGCTTCATCCAGGCGCTCAAGGGCCTGTCCTCGCCGGCCAATGCGCGCATGGGCAATACCTTCGGCATGGCCGGCATGGCGATCGCCGTCCTGACCACGGTGGCGCTGATTGTCAGGATGCAGGCGCAGCTCGAGGGCGGGGCGATGGGCTTCCCGCTGGTGCTGCTGGGCGTGGTGGTGGGCGGCGCGATCGGCGCCTATGCGGCGAAGAAGGTCGAGATGACCAAGATGCCGGAGCTGGTGGCGGCGATGCACTCGCTGATCGGCATGGCCGCGGTGTGCATTGCGATCGCCGCGGTGTCCGAACCCTGGGCCTTCAACATCGCCACGCGCGACACCCCGCTGCCGTTCGGGAACCGGCTGGAGCTGTTCATCGGCACCTTTGTCGGCGCGGTGACCTTCTCCGGTTCCGTGATCGCCTTCGGCAAGCTGTCGGGCAAGTACAAGTTCCGCCTGTTCCAGGGCGCGCCGGTG
>NZ_KB908144.1 GCF_000382345.1 Massilia niastensis DSM 21313 | reverse complement strand
TGGCGCCGCACGCAGTTCATCTCGCCGATGCTGGCCCCCGAGGCCAGCAGGGCGCGGTTGACGGCCTGCTTGTCCTCGAGGCTGATGCCGGGCAGCGGCAGCGGCAGCAGCGACGAGCCGCCGCCCGAAATCAGGCACAGCACCGTGTCGTCCGCCGTGAGGCCGCCGACCAGCCCGAGCATGCGCCTGGCCGCGTCCTCCCCGGCCCGGTCGGGGACCGGGTGCGCCGCCTCGACGATCTCGATGCGTTCGCACGGCACCGCATAGCCGTAGCGCGTCACCACCAGGCCTTCGAGCTTGCCCGGCCAGTTGTTCTCGACTGCCCGCGCCATTTCGGCGGAAGCCTTGCCGGCTCCCACGACGATCAGGCGGCCGGCGGGCGGCGCGGGCAGGTGCGGCGGGATGCACAACGCCGGCTGCGCAGCTGCGATGGCGGTCCTGAACAGCACTTCGAGCAGCTTCCGTTCGCGCCCGGGGTATGCGGCGGCGGCGCTTGCGCCGGCTTTCTTGGTATCGGGATGATTCGCCATATCCATGTTGTGCTCCTTAGACGCCGTCGACACTGGGGCTCAGGCGGACAGCTTTTGCAGTTTCACCAGCTCCGGCGCCGCGTCCACGGTCGCTGCCGGGGTTTCGTAGATCGACTCCGTCTCGCGGTAGGTGTCGTGGCCGTCGAGGATGTGCTGCATGCGTTCGCGGTCGACCGCGCCCACCCAGCGTGCGATGGCCATGGTGCCGACGGCATTGCCGATCGTGTTCGTGATGGCGCGGGCTTCGGACATGAAGCGGTCCACGCCGAGCAGCAGCACCATGCCCGCGACCGGGATATTCCCCATCGAGGCCAGGGTCGCGGCCAGGGTGATGAAGCCGGAACCGGTGACGCCGGCGGAACCCTTCGAGGTCACCATCAGCACGCCCAGGATCACGAACTGGTCCACGAGGCTCAGCGGCGTATTGGTGGCCTGGGCGATGAAGATGGCCGCCATCGTGTAGTAGATGCACTGGCCGTCGGGGTTGAAGGTGACGCCCGACGGGATGACGAGGCCGACCACCGGCTTGGAGACGCCGAGGTATTCCAGCTTGCGCATCAGTTGCGGAATCACCGATTCCGACGAGCTGGTGCCCAGGACCGTGAAGATCTCATCCTTGATATAGCGGAGGAATTTCCACAGGCTGAAGCCGGAGAGTCGGGCAATCGAGCCCAGCACGACGAACACGAACACGGCGCAGGTGATGTACATGCACGCCATCAGCTGGCCGAGCGACACCAGGGAACCGAGGCCGTACTTGCCGACCGTGAAGGCGATGGCGCCGAAGGCGGCGATCGGGGCGATGCGCATGACCATGCCGACCACGACGAACATGCCGTTGCTGAAGGCTTCCAGCACATCGACGATCGGCTTGGCGGCCCGGCCCATGTGGGACAGGGCGATGCCGAAGAAGGTGGCGAACACCAGGATCTGCAGGATGTCGTTCTTGGCCAGCGCCTCCACGATGCTGGTCGGCACCATGTTGAGCAGGAAGTCGATGAAGCCCTGCGATTTCTCGGCGGCCGCCGTGTAGTTGGAGATGGCGCCGGCGTCGAGCGTCTTCGGATCGACGTTCATGCCCACGCCCGGCTTGAACACGTTGACGACCACCAGCCCGAGCAGCAGGGCGAAGGTCGACAGGACTTCGAAATAGATCAGGGCGCGGGCGCCGACCCGGCCCAGCTCCTTCATGCTTTCCATCTTGGCGATACCCAGCACGACCATCGCAAAGATGACGGGTGCGAACACCATCTTGATCAGGCGAATGAACACGTCGCCCAGCGGCTTCAGGTCGGTGCCGAGTTTAGGATAAAGAAAACCGAGCAGGCCCCCTGCCACGACGCCAATCAATACCTGGACGTACAGTTTCCCGAAGAAACGCTTCATGATGTCTCCTTGATGTGTGCTGCGTCCGGACTCCCCTCCAGTGCTCTTTGCTGGCCGGTCGGGGGCGGATCTGGCGCGTGGCGCCCGCAAACGAAAAGGCGCCGTGCGATGACGGCGCCGATGAGGGGGTTGTCAGGCAGCGGCGCGCTGCTGCTGGCTGCTCAGGAAATCGCAGACGGCCTTGGTGACGTCGGCGGTGGTCGCGGTGCCGCCCAGGTCGCGGGTGTGCAGGGCCGGGTTGGCGGTGACGTTCTCGATGGCCTGCATCACCTGCTTGGCAGCCTCGTTCTCGCCCAGGTGCTCGAGCAGCATGACCACCGACCAGAAGGTGCCGACCGGATTCGCCAGGCCCTTGCCCATGATGTCGAAGGCCGAACCGTGGATCGGTTCGAACATCGACGGGTAGCGGCGTTCCGGATCGATGTTGCCGGTCGGCGCGATGCCGAGGCTGCCGGCCAGGGCGGCGGCCAGGTCGCTGAGGATGTCGGCGTGCAGGTTGGTCGCGACCAGCGTGTCCAGGGTTGCCGGGCGGTTCACCATGCGCGCGGTGGCGGCATCGACCAGTTCCTTGTCCCATTTCACGTCCGGGAATTCCTTCGAGACCTCGAGCGCGATCTCGTCCCACATCACCATCGCGTGGCGCTGGGCATTGCTCTTGGTGATCACGGTCAGCAGCTTGCGGGGACGCGACTGGGCCAGCTTGAAGGCGAAGCGCAGGATGCGCTCGACGCCGGCGCGGGTCATGACGCTCAGGTCGGTCGCGGCTTCGATCGGATGGCCCTGGTGGACGCGGCCGCCGACGCCGGAGTATTCGCCTTCGGAATTCTCACGCACGATGACCCAGTTCAGGTCTTCCGCGGCGCAGCGCTTGAGCGGGCCGTCGATGCCGGGCAGGATGCGGGTCGGGCGGACGTTGGCGTACTGGTCGAAGCCCTGGCAGATCTTCAGGCGCAGGCCCCACAGGGTGATGTGGTCGGGGATGTCCGGGTCGCCGGCGGAGCCGAACAGGATCGCATCCTTGCCGCGCAGGGCGTCGAGGCCGTCGGCCGGCATCATCACGCCGTGCTCGCGGTAGTAGTCGCCGCCCCAGTCGAAGTTTTCGAACGAGAACTGGAATTCGCTGCGGCTCGCGGCCACTGCTTCCAGTACCTGCTGTCCTGCCGGGACGACTTCCTTGCCGATGCCGTCGCCAGGGATGGTTGCGATCTGATAGGTCTTCATTGTGCTGTCTCCAGTGTGGTTGGGTGATGTCGTGCATGCACTGTAACCCCTGGAAAGGCATAAAAACGGCGCGCAATTCAATCCACTATCAACTGTAATTTAACAATACCCCGCACCTACCAGGTCTGGCCCGCATAACCGCGCACCTGCAGGCTGCGCCGCAGCACCTGGTCGGTGATCCACTTTGCCGCCGTCAATGCGCGCGCGCAGACCAGCTCGGGCGGCAGCTGGAGGTAATCGTCGTTCACGACTTCCAGGCTGTAATCGCCCCGGTAGCGGGCGCGGTCGAGGCGCCGCAGCATGCCGGACAGTTCGGCGGAATGGCTGCCCTCGCCGGGAAAGACACGCAAATGCCCCGCCGTCTCGATGCGCTCCGCATTGCTGGGCAGGTCGCGCCACATGAAGTCGGACAGCTGGACCAGGGCGATCTTGTCGGGCGGGATTTCGTCGAGCCGCTCCAGGTCGGCCCCGCTGGCCAGCATGTGGAAGGAATCCAGCACCACGCCCAGGTTGGCGTGGGCGGCCATGTCGACCACTTCCCACGCCTGCTCCCAGGTATGCACATGGCGGCCCCAGGACTGGGCTTCATAGCCGATCCTGACGCCCATGGGCACCGCGGAGTTGGCCAGCTTGGCCAGGTCGCGCGCGATCAGCGCGTCATCGCCGCTGCCGTGGCTGGAGGTGCTGGAGCAGACCAGCAGCAGGCGGGCGCCGACCGCCCTGCAGGCCTGCAGCAGGTGACGGGCGATGTCGAGCTTGTACTCGTGCAGCGGGCCATTCAGGCCTTCGTAGTCGCGCATCACCTGGAGCGCGGTGACGCGCAGGCCGCTGCCCCTGACCACCTGCACCGCATGCGGCATGCCGAGGGGATGCTCGGCCAGGTCGCGCGCCCACAGGACGATCTGGGAAAAGCCGGCCGCGCGGCAGGCCGCCAGTTTCGCTTCGAGCGGGCCGGCCAGGGTGATGCTGTCCATCCCGAAGTCGGCCAGGTTCATGCGGCACCCGCGCCCCGGTCGCTCACCACCAGTTCGAAACTCACGCCGCCCCGGTACAGGCGGGTCAGCGCGCCCTTCCCGCTCTCCTGCGCCGAAGCGCGCTCCATGAAGGCGATGCCGCGCTCCTGCAGCGCGCTGACCGCCGCCGCCACGTCCGGCACCCCGAAACCGATGCGCATCAGCTGCTCTTCCCACTGCAGGCCACCGGCGCCGGGCGGCGGGTCGATCAGTTGCAGGTAGAAGCTGCGGCACGGACTGGCCAGCAGTATCCCCTTCGGCACCGCGCCGAAGAACTGGTCCTCGGGCAGCACCACGAAGTACATCAGTTGCTGGTAGAAGTCGATCCACTCGGGACGCCGGCCCTCGTCGACGGATTGCACGATGCCGAAGAAATGCATGCCGGCCAGCGCCGGCGGCTGCTGCGGCGCTCCCGGTATCGGCTTGAAGTCGACGTCGTAGATGGAGAAATCGCCGATCCGGTCGACGAAATACAGGATCGAGTCGCCCGCGCCGTGTACGCCGGGAATATTCAGCTCCATCACGCCGACCCGGCTCGGGATCGCCCAGGCGCCCATGGCCACCGCGTGGCGGTAGGCGACATCGGCGTCGCGCACGCGCAAGGCCACCGCGCTGATCACCGAGGCCGGCAGGTCGTCGCGCGCCGACGAGGGCCGCGCGTTGCGTTCGGCGTTGACGACGATGTTCATGTCGCCCTGCCGGTACAGGATCACTTCGCGCGAGCGGTGCCGTGCGATCGCGACAAAGCCCATCTGCTCGATCAGGGCGCCGAAGGCGAGCGGCTCGGTGGTCGCGTATTCGATGAATTCAATGCCTGCAATGCCGAGTGGATTGCCGGATGCCGCATTCTGGTCCGTGGTGATCATGTCTGTCTGTCACTCCCCGATGCTGTCAGCGGTTCAAATCATAACGCATTTCCAACACAGCAAATGCCCGATTCGTGCTGCACAGCAGGACACCGGGGCGAAGTTGATAGCGTTCAATTTATGAACCATGTGGGCGATAGGCGCACACTTTGTCGATTAACGCACATCTTGTCCGCCATATCTGCTTTACTATTTTCACATCGAAGGGAGCGGCGCCACGTGCGGCCCGACCCAAAAGACAATAGCGAGGCGGCACACAGAAGGCGCGCCCGGACAAATTCAAGGAGACAACATGCAGAGCAAACCTCTCGCCGCCCTGGTACTGGGCGCCGTTGCCGGACTGGCCCAGGCCCAGGGCAACGTGACCGTGTACGGCACCATCGACGAATACGTCGGCCATGTCCGCAGCAGCACCGGCGCCCACATCACCGGCCTGAACGACGGCGCCATCCTGCGCAGCCGCCTCGGCCTGAAGGGTTCCGAAACCCTGCGTCCCGGCTACGACGTGAAATACACCCTCGAGATGGGCGTCAACGCCGATACCGGCGCCTCCGCCGAATCCGGGCGCCTGTTCGACCGCCAGGCCTGGGTCGGCCTGAGCACCCCGGCCGGCGAAGTGCGCATGGGCCGGCAGAACACCGAGATCTTCCTCACCGGCGGCGCGATCGACTACACCGAACGCACCACCTTCGGCTCGGTGATCAACACCTTCGGCGTGCCCTCGCGCTACGAGAACGATATCTCCTACCGCTCGCCGCGCAAGGCCGGCCTGATGCTGTCGCTGCACTATGCCTTGCCGGAAAACGGCGGCACCGGCGCCACCCGCAACAACAAGCCGGTCATCCAGGCGGCGCTCGACTATGAAAACGGGCCGTTCCGGCTCGGCTATGCCGGACTGCAGGCCAGCCCCAACTCCCTGACGGCGACCGTGCAGCGCAAGGTGAGCTACCACCACCTGTATGCCAACTACAAGTACTCCGCCGGCACCGTCTACCTGGCCTTCGCGCGCAGCAACAACTCGACCGCGAATGCCAACGGGCGCAATGCCGGCACCATCCTGAGCAATATCGGCAGCCCGAACAACTTCTTCGCCGGGACCGATCCGAACGCCGAACGCTTCTACAACATGTGGCAGCTCTCGGCCGACTACCGCCTGACGCCGGCCCTGCGCGTGGGCGCCCTGGCCGGCGTGATCCGCGACACCTCGGGCGGCGATGCCGGCGCGCGCGGCGCCAACGTCGGCGCCTATTATTCCCTGTCCAAGCGCACCACCCTGTACAGTTTTCTCAGTTACCTGAAGAACCAGGACAACGCGGGCTTCCGCTTCGGCAGTTCGGGCGCGCCCTCGGCCAACCTGGCGGGCGACGACGTCAATGGCCGGAGCTTGACCGGCCTGCAGCTGGGCATCCTTCATCGTTTCTGAGGCGAAGCGGCTTCGAATTCTCACCGTTATTAATACATCAGGAGACAGTATGGCTACCATAACGACGCACAAGGCGCATGACAGCGAAAAATCGCGCAAGGCAACGCTGAGCGGATGGATCGGCTCGGTGCTCGAGTACTACGATTTCTTCATCTATGCCACCGCGGCATCGCTGATCTTCCCGCAGATCTTCTTCCCCAAGGGCGACCCGAAGACCGCCATCATCGCCTCGCTGGCGACCTATGGCGTCGGCTACGTGGCGCGCCCGATCGGCGCCTTCATGCTCGGCCACTGGGGCGACACCAAGGGGCGAAAGCACGTACTGGTGGTCTGCATGTTCCTGATGGGCTTCTCGACCATGGGCGTCGGGCTGCTGCCGACCTATGACCAGGTCGGCATGCTGGCCCCGATCCTGCTGGTGGCGATGCGCCTGATCCAGGGCTTCGCGGTGGCGGGCGAGATTTCCGGCGCCAGCTCGATGATCCTGGAGCACGCGCCCTTCGGCCGGCGCGGCTATTTCTCCAGCTTTACCCTGCAAGGCGTGCAGTTCGGCCAGATCCTTGCCGCCGCGGTGTTCCTGCCGCTGGCGCACTACATGCCCGAAGAGGCCTTCAACTCCTGGGGCTGGCGCATTCCCTTCCTGCTCAGCTTCGTGGTGATCGTGGTCGGCTTCATGATCCGCCGTAACGTCGACGAAACCCCGGCCTTCGTGGAAGAAGGCGCCGCCAAGGCCCGTCCGAAGGCGCCGATGGTGCAGGCGGTGCAGCAAAGCTGGCGCGACATGCTGCGCGTCGTCTGCATGGCCCTGATGAACGTGGTCCCGGTGGTGGCGACGATCTTCGGCGCGGCCTACGCGGTCCAGCCCGGCTACGGCATCGGCTTCTCGAAGGACGTCTACCTGTGGATTCCGGTGCTGGGCAATATCGTCGCCGTCCTGGTCATTCCCTTCGTCGGCAACCTGTCCGACAAGATCGGCCGCCGCCCGCCGCTGATCGTCGGCGCGATCGGCTCGGGCCTGCTGTCCTTCGGCTACCTGTACGCCATCAGCATCCACAACGTGCCGCTGGCGATCGTGATGTCGGTGCTGATGTGGGGCGTGGTCTACCAGGGCTATAACGCGGTGTTCCCGAGCTTCTACCCGGAACTGTTCCCGACCCGTACCAGGGTGTCCGCCATGGCGATCTCGCAGAACCTGGGCACCCTGGTGACCGCCATGCTGCCGGCCGTGTTCGCCACCGTGGCGCCTCCGGGCGCCGCCAACATCCCGCTGACCGTCGGCGCCATCACGCTGGCCGTCACCGTCCTGGCCGCACTGGCTGCGCTGAGCGCCCGCGAAACCTACCGGGTCCGCATGGAAGACCTGGGCAACCCGGACGCCGTGCCGGTCGGCGAGGCCGAGTACGAACGCCTGCGCCAGCAGAGCCTCGGCGCGTCCGCCATGTCCAGGACCACCGCCGGCACCGCCCACTGATGCGCGCCGCACCAGCGAGCACCCGGACCAAGCACGAATTCGAAAGGAATGACACCATGACTACCACCACCAACCCGGCGGCCGAAGCCCCCGTCGCCACCGCGCGCAAGCTGCTGGTGGGACTGATCGGTCGCGGCATCGGCCATTCGCTGAGTCCGGCCATGCATGAACAGGAAGCCCGCGCACACGGCATCCGCCTGCATTACCAGCTGATCGACCTGGCCGAACCGGGCGCCGGTCCCGAAGACCTGCCCCAGCTGCTGAAGGCCATGCGGGCGATCGGCTTTGCCGGCTTCAACGTCACCTTCCCCTACAAGCAGGCGATCCTGCCCCTGCTCGACGGGCTGTCGGTCGAGGCGCAGGCGATGGGCGCCGTGAACACCGTCGTCAATGTCGGCGGCAAACTGGTCGGGCACAACACCGACGGCTCCGGCTGGGCCTGGGGTTTCCGGCGCGCCCTGCCCGACGCCGACCTGGAGCGGGTGGTGCTGCTCGGCGCCGGCGGCGCCGGTTCCGCGGTGGCGGATGCGGCGCTGCGCCTGGGCGTGGGCCAGCTGGTGGTGGTCGATATCGACCCGGTGCGCATCGCCGCACTGGCGGACAAGCTCAATGCCCAGCACGGCGCCGGGCGGGTCAGCGCCACCACCGACCTGGCCGCGGCGCTGGATGGCGCCAGCGGATTGATCCACGCGACGCCGGTCGGGATGTACTCCCAGCCCGGCCTGCCGCTGGCCAAGGAGTTGCTGCGGCCTTCGCTGTGGGTCTCGGAAGTCGTGTACTTCCCGCTCGACACCATGCTGCTGCAGGAAGCGCGCGCACGCGGCTGCCCGACGGCCGACGGCGGCGGCATGGCCGTCGGCCAGGCGGTCGGCGCCTTCAGGCTGTTCACGGGCCTCGAGCCGGATCCCGCGCGGATCGATGCGCATTTCCGCGCCCTCGTCGCCGCCAAGCGCCCCCAGGAATAAGGAGCCGCGCCATGCGCAAATCGATCGCCACCGTCTCGCTGTCCGGCATGCTGCCGGAAAAGCTGGAAGCCGCCGCCGCCGCCCGTTTCGACGGCGTCGAAATCTTCGAGAACGACCTGCTGCAGTTTCCCGGGACGCCGGCCGACATCCGCCGCATGTGCGCCGATCTCGGGCTGCGCGTCGACATGTTCCAGCCCTTCCGCGATTTCGACGGCGTCAGCGCCGAACAGTTGCAGCGCAACCTGGACCGCGCCGAGCGCAAGTTCGACATCATGGAGCAGCTGGGCACCGACCTGATCCTGGTGTGCGCGAATATCTCGGCCAGCGCATCCAGCGACCTCGACCTGCGCGCCGAGCAGATGGCGCTGCTGGCGGAACGGGCGGCGCGGCGCAAGCTGCGCATCGCGTTCGAAGCCCTGGCCTGGGGCGGGGCCGTCAAGGTTTACCGCCAGGTCTGGGACATCGTGCAGCGCGCCAACCGTCCGAACCTCGGCGTGGCGCTCGACAGCTTCCATACGCTGGCGCTCAGGGACGACTGGCATCCGATCAAGGATATCCCGGGCCAGAAGATCTTCTACCTGCAGCTGGCCGACGCGCCCTGGGTGAATACCGATCCCCTGACGCACAGCCGCCACTACCGCTGCTTCCCGGGCCAGGGCGAGATGGAGGTCACCGGCTTCGTCGGCGCGGTGCTCGACAGCGGCTACAGCGGGCCGATGTCGCTGGAAATCTTCAGCGACGAATGCCGGGCCGCCCCGGCGCGCAGCACCGCGGCCGACGCCATGCGCTCGCTGCTGTGGCTGGAAGAACAGGTCCGGCGCCTGCCTTCGCTGAAGCACCCAGGGCTGACCCATGGCCAGCTGGGCCGCGCGGTGCTGCTCGATCCACCCCCGCCGCCGGTCCTGCACGGCTGGGCCTTCATCGAATTCGCGGTGGACGCGCCGACCGCCGTCCGGCTGCGCGCATTCCTCTCCGCCCTCGGCTTCCTCCCGATCGGCCGCCACCGCTCCAAGAACGTCGAACTGCTGGGCCAGGGCGAGCTGCGCATCGTCCTCAACCTCGAGGAGGATTCCTTCGCGCGCGGCTATTTCGACCAGCACGGCAGTTCCGCCTGCGCGGTGGCCCTGGCCACCGATGACGCCGCCGCCGCGCTGGCGCGCGCCGAAGCCCTGGGCGCGGTCCGCGTCGAGGGCCAGGTCGGCCCCAACGAGTTGACCATTCCCGCGATCAAGGCGCCCGATGGCAGCCTGGTCTATTTTGTCGACACCCACCTCGGCGGCAAGCACGGTTTCGAGGCCGATTTCGTGCTCGAGGACGGGGCCGGAACCGACAGCTGCCTCGGCGCGGCGGCCCGCATCGATCACATCGCGACCGTCCTGCCGGCCGGACAACTCGACAGCTGGGTCCTGTTCTACCGCGCCCTGCTGGGCCTGGAACCGACGCCGAATACCGTCCTCCACGATCCCTACGGTATCATTCGGAGTCGCGCGCTGGAAGCGCCCAACAAGACGGTCCGCTATGCGCTGAACGTCTCCGAGCGTCCCGGCACCGCGGCCGGGCGCACGGTGGGCGAGTTCGGCGGCGCCGGCATCGCCCATATCGCGATCGCCGTCGACGATGTCGCCGCCGCGGTGCGCCGCCTGCGCGAGCGCGGCATGCCGATGCTGGCGATCCCGGCCAACTACTACGACGACCTGGGCGCCAGGTACGGCATCGACCAGGCCACGCTCGAGGAATGGAGCGCGCTTGGCGTGATGCTGGAGCGTGGGGACCAGGGCGAGTTCCTGCATGCCTACAGCACGCCTTTCGACAAGCGCTTCTTCTTCGAGATCATCGAGCGGCGCGACGGCTACGACGGCTACGGCGCCGCCAACGCGCCGTTCCGCCTGGCGGCGCTGGCGCATTGGAAAGGCCGGCAACGCGATTGACACCACCCTTCATCCGAAAGTGAATGCATGTCCGAGATTTTTTCGATCATCAGCCCCATCTACCTTGCTATCCTGCTGGGCTATATCGCGACCCGGACCGAGGTGTTCACCAAGGACGACATGCGCCTGTTCGGCAAGTTCGTCATCAACTTCGCCCTGCCCGCCCTGGTCTTCAACGCCGTCTCGCAGCGCCCCATCGCCGAGATCCTGAACGCCGGCTACCTGGCCGCCTATCTCGGCGGCTCGCTGCTGATGCTGGCGCTGGGCTTCGCGTTCGCGCGGCGCGCGGCCGGCCTGAACCACTCCGGCAGCACCTTCGCGGCGATGGGGGTGTCGTGCTCGAACAGCGGCTACATCGGCCTGCCGATCCTGCTGCTGACCATTCCGGAGGCCGCCAGCACGGCGCTGGCCATGAACCTGATCATCGAGAACGTCGTGATGCTGCCCCTGCTGCTGCTGATGGCCGAGAGCAGCCGCCAGGGCGACGCGCCGGCGCACCGCCTGTTCCTCGAGACCCTCGGCCGGGTCGCGCGCATGCCGCTGGTGCTGGGCCTGGCCGCCGGGCTGGCCCTGAACCTGCTCGGCCTGGGCATCCCCGCCCCGGTCACCCGCAGCGTGACCCTGTTCGCGCAGGCCAGCAGCGCACTGTCGCTGTTCGTCATCGGCGGCACCCTGGTCGGCCTGCCGCTGCGCGGCATGGCGGTGTCCGTGCTGCCGGTCGCCCTCGGCAAGCTGGTGGGGCATCCGCTGGCGGTGCTGGTGGTCGCCACCAGCCTGACCTGGCTGGGCATGGCCCCGGTCGACGACAAGCTGCTGGCAGCAGGCATCCTGATGGCGGCGGTCCCCATGCTCAGCATCTATCCGATCCTGGCCTATGGCCATGGCCTGGCCGAGCGCACCGCCGCGACCCTGCTGGTCACCACCGCCGCCTCGTTCCTGACCTTGAGCGGAGCGTTGTGGCTGTTGCGAACCTGATCCTGGGGCGGTTGGGCGTTTTCCCGGCGCCGCGTTCGCTATGCGCCCATCCGCTGCTATAATTTCGTCACTTCCCCGACTGCGGCAAAGCGATGAAACGATCAGGACAAGCACCTCTGGCATCCACGGAACTGCCGCGCACCGCCTACCGTTCCGTGCCGGCGGTGGTCGATGTCCAGTCCCAGCTGGCGGCGGCGATCGAGCACCACTCGGACGATCCCGACTTCGTCACCGCCCTCGCGCGCGGCCTGGGCGTCATGATGGCGCTGTCGGAAAAGCGGCGCCCGATGTCGATCGCCCAGGTCAGCCACATCACGGGCATCCCGCGCGCCGCCGCGCGCCGCAGCCTGCACACCCTGGCCAAGCTCGGCTTCGCCGCCATGGACGACGCCAACCTGTTCTACCTGCGCCCGCGCATCCTCTCGCTCAGCCACTCCTACCTGTCGGCGTCGCCGCTGGCGATGCTGTCGCAACCGATCCTCGACAAGCTGGGCGAGGAGATCGGCGAGAGCTGTTCGCTGGCCGTGCTGGACAGCGACGAGATCGTCTACCTGGCGCGTTCCTCGGGCTCGCGCGTGATCTCGCCCTCGCTGAACGTGGGCCGCCGCATCCCCGCGTACTGCACCTCGATCGGGCGCATCCTGCTGGCCCACCTGCCGGACCCGGAGCTGGAACATTACCTGGAGAATGCGCGCCTGCAAGCCTATACCGAGCACACGGTCACGGACCGCACCGAACTGCGCGACATCCTGCTCGAAGCGCGCGCGAATGGCTACGCCTACTCGCGCGAGCAGATCGAGATGCGGGTGTGCTCGCTGGCGGTACCGGTACGCGACACCTCGGGCCAGTACGTGGCCGGCATCAGCGTCCTGCTCCAGGGTCGGCCGATCTCGGCCCAGGAAGCGGCCAGCAAGTACTTCCATCCCATGAACGCGGCTGCGAACGACCTCGGCCACCTGCTGATGATGTGAAGGTGCGGCCCATTGCCCGGGCTACCCCGATCAGTTTCATGCCCGGCTGCGCTTCCATTCGTCCTGAAGCGGCCGACCAAGTACGACCGGTCAAACCGCTCGACGTACCGCCAGCAGATCAGAGAGCCGTACTGGGAGTTGCGCTGCGATAAGGGCCTGGGGATTGCTGCCGCCCGCCGCGGACAGCTCTCGAGCCCTGGCAAACGCCAGCATATGGGAAAGCTGTGGGTCCCGGCGCGCCAGCGCTTCTTCGCGCCCCTCCAAAACAGAGTGTTCATCAATGCTGTTGGCAGCCCGCAACCGACCCAAGGCGGTCACTCCGTTCCCGCTGAATGCTACTCTGGCCGATCCAGTCGTAATAACACTGCCGCCATCATCCTGGCGACATCCTTCCTTACCACGTCTGTTCCCACTATCCCCGGCACATCGAACTTCGGTACGATGGTCGCGTTGTACACCACCCGCGTGCCGGTGGCGCCAGCGCCAGGACTCAGCGCCCAGCTGGCGCGGTAGACTTTCATGTCGCCGTCGATCAGGCTGATGTCGATTCGATCCGGCGGGCGTTCGTCCACCTGCACCACCAGGTGGATAGTCTGGCTGAAGAACAGAAAGCGGGCAGCACCCAGTTGTTCGACGATGACCCGGTCGCCATGGCGGGACACGACGCGGGCGCTGATCAGATTTGGCAGGAAATCGGCCAAATGGTTGTAATCGGTCAGAATACGCCAGACAACGGCCGGCGTCGCGGTCACCGTGCCGCTCGAAGTGATCTGGTAGACCCTATCTCCTTCGGTGCCATCGAGGCGCTCCACCTTCAGTTCGAACCTGGGTGCGCCAGACTGCGCCGCCACCGGGGCGACGCCCCAGGCCCACAAGGCGCACCCCAGCAACAGGATTTTTGCAATGCGATCCAGCATCCGCCGATGCGTAACATGCGGATGGGCTGGCGTGACAAGATCGAGCGCATTTTCATCCGCCGTCGGCCGTGGCAGTTCTGGCAGGCGGCGTCCGCTCGCCCCTATGGATCGACGACCGGCCTCCAGCGCCGTGCGGCGATGTGGTAGCGCACTTCCAGCTCGTCCTGTACCGATAGCAGTCCGCCCCCGACTGAAAACGGCGTGATGCCGAAATCCGTTTGCTTCAGGCGCGCCGTGCCACTCGCAATCACTTGCGCCGCGTCGACACGCACTGTCGTCGGTAGCGCCAGCGAGCGCGTGACGCCGTGCAGCGTGACGGCGACGCGCAGCAGGCCGTCGACCTGCCGTTCCGCACGCAGCGTCACCACCGGATAGCGTTGCGCCTCAAGCACCGGCCCGAGCATGTTAGTGCGCGTGCCCTTGACCGCTTGCGATGACGGCTGCTTGTCGATGCCGGCGTCGCGCAGCAGTTGCGGCTCATCGACGGTCATGTCGTCTACGCGGAAAGAAACGTCGGCACGGCCCACGCCAGGCGCGACATAGCCCGTCAGCGTATGGATGGCCACCACGTGGTCGTGCCCGAGTCGCGCCATCACGCCCGAGCGGCGTACCGTGACGGCCATCAGCGAGGCGTGCGGATCGACCGCATAGACGGCGACACCGGAAGCCACCGCCGCGCGATACGGGCTTGGATCGGCACCCGGGCGCGGCACTGGCGGCGCCAGCTGCTGCCCGCAGGCGGTCAGCAGCAACAGCAATGGAAAAAGGCGCTTCATGGCGACTGGCCCGCACGGCTTCGGCTCAGGTAGTGTTCTTCTGGCTGCACCCATATTCGCCCCTCATTGAGCCATCCGCCTGAATCAGTCACCGGATCGCGGACCTCGACGACAATTTCCGTCCGGCAGCAGTCGTTTGGAACAGCACAGTAGACGTGTGTGACATCGTGTCGCTCAAGTCCGCGTCGTAGCGTGTCCGACAAGATCTTTACTTGCCATAAGGTTAACCTACGCCGTACACTGGGATCACGAAGGGCCGCAATCAGCCACACGGATTCTTTCTCGGTTCATTGAGGAAAGGGGCTAGCCATGCTGCGTCGCTGGGTATCTTTCATGTTAGCGCCATGAAACCGTCCATTCGCGCAATCCTGTGGAACGACTGGCCTGCCCTGGGCAGTTCAATCGGCATCGTGCTCGTATGGGAAGCATACTTTTGCTACCCACTACTCAGACCATCCCTCGCGGACGACCCGGACTTCGCTTTGCTGGCGATTATATCGACGCTGGCTTTACAGGGCGTCCTTGTATGGCGCCTCTTGCGTGTGCTCTTGTTGTTTGCTCGTGGCGTTGAAGTACCGGCTCGGATCACATCGATCTCGCTGGCCAAAGACCGGGGCCGTGTCGAATACTCCTTTCAACTTGGCGGGTCTGTCGCTTCATCCTGGAGTCCTGTTCATAAAACCGCTCGTGTTCTTGCACTCGAGCCGGGTCAGTCCGTCGAAGTCCTTGTGAACCCGAGAAATCCAAGGCAGGCAATATTGAAAGCGCTCTATGTGTAACCGAGGATCCGATGCACTGCACCACGGCTTGACGCGTTTTGCATCCCTTCCATAACAAAAACAGATATTCAGTAACGAAAGCCTTCGTTCCAACGGCGTGCTCATCGTTTTAGTCTATGAGCTCTCCAGCAAGTCCGGTTCCGCCGCGGTATCCGTCGCGCCAGAACCGGACTCGCTGCAACCGGGTTGACCAGCGCTGCCCGCTTCTTGCGCCCTTGGGAACGACAATGAACTTCCAGCAGCTGCGGACCTTCCGCGAATTGACGAGGCGTAGCTTCAGCCTGACCGAAATCGCCAGCATCACGCAGACCACCCAGCCCGGACTGACACGCCAGATCCGCGACCTGGAGAACGAACTCGGTCTGGCGGTCTTCGAACGGCACGGCAAGCGCATCACCGGCTTGAGCAAGGCAGGACAGGCGATGCTGCAGATCGTCGACCGCCTTCTCGACCAGGCCGACCGGCTGCTCGGCGTGCGCGACGAATACGAATCCGCATCCAGCGGCACCTTGCGGATCGCGACGACGCATACGCAGGCGCGCTATGCCCTGCCGGCGTCGATCGTCGGCTTTCGCGAAGCGCTGCCCGAGGTGCGTATCGAGATGCGCCAGTGCTCGACCGAGCAGGTCGCCAGGCTGGTCGCCTCCTGCGCGGCGGACATCGGCATCGCGGGAGACGCCCTGGCGTCCCACCCGGAGCTGACCACCTTCCCCTGCTACAGCTGGCGCTACCGGGCCGTGGTGCCGGAAGGCCATCCCCTGCTGGGGCGTACGGACCTGAGCCTGCGCGATCTCGCGGCCTATCCCATCCTGAACCACTTGGCGCACTTCAGCCTGGGCGATTCGCCGCTTTTCAACATGCCGGTGACGGACCTGATCTGGAGCCGGCTGCCGGTCTGCCCCTTGAAGCCGGGCGTGTTGCTGTACGACGGATACAGCGTGGCCAGCGCGTCGCGCAGGTTCTGCTTGCCGGTGGCCGCCAGTTCCTTGGCGTCCACCACGTCGATCGGCGCCAGGCTTTCGGCGATGCTGCGCGCGTCGCCGCGCGCGCCGGTGACGACCACCACTTCTCCCGCCTGGCCGGATGCGGGCCCCGGCGCCGCGGCGGCGCTGGGGCCTTGCGCGCCGGCCTGGCCGCCGGCGCACAGGCCGGCAATGAGGATCGAGATCGTGGTGAGACGCGGTGTGCTGGGGGCGGTGTTCTTTTCCTGGACTGGCGATGCCGGCATTACGAAACTCCCTGGGTCGGATGATGTGAAGACCAGCCGACTTTATCAACGAAGCTTTGTGCCGATAACGAATGTTTTCGTCGCGCGTTATGACATTTCGTACATGAGTTGAACGGGCCGGGCGAGAAGCTGCGCGGCGCGTTCGCGCCACGCATGCCCGACTGTCGCTATCAGGTCGCGCTGCCGGAAAACGCGAACGCGACCTCGGGCCGGCGGCCCGAGACGATATCGGCCAATGCCCGGCCGGAGCCGCAGGCCATGGTCCAGCCGAGCGTGCCGTGCCCGGTATTCAGGTACAGGTTCGCATGGCGCGTCCTGCCGATGTAGGGCACGTTGGATGGCGTGAGCGGCCGCAGGCCCGCCCAGTAGCGCGCGCGATCGTAGTCGCAGGCGCCGGGGAACAGCTCGCGCACGCGCCGCGTGATCGCCTCGCAGCGCACCGTGTTCAGCGCGCGCGAATAACCGTTCAACTCGCAGGTGCCGGCCACGCGCAGGCGCGATCCCAATCGCGACAGCACCAGCTTGTGGCCGTCGTCGGTCAGCGACACGGTCGGCGCGGCGGCCGCATCGAGGACCGGGTAGGTGGCCGAATAGCCCTTGCCGGGATAGATCATCAGCCTGATGCCCAGCGGCGCCAGCAACGCAGGCGAAAAGCTGCCGAGTGCGATGACGAAGGCGTCGGCATGCAGCACCCGGTGCCTGCCTTCGCCGTCGATGACTTCCACGCCCCTCACCTTCCCCGCGTCGGCCAGCAGGCGCGTCACCGTCGTGTTGTAGCGGAAGCCGATCCCGGCGGCCTCGCCTCGCACGGCGAGCTGCGCGGTGAACTGGTAGACATCGCCCGACTCGTCGCTGGCGGTGAAGTCGCCGCCCACCAGCCTGGGGCGCGCCCCGCCCAAGGCCGGCTCGATGCGCACCACCTCGTCGGCGTCGATCGTCGTGCGTGGACAACCCAGTTCGCGCATCGCCGCCGCGGCGCGGCATGCGCGGTCGAACTCGCGTTGGTCGGTATAGAAATGCAGGATGCCGCGCGCCAGGTTGTCGTGCTCGATCCCGGTTTCCGCACGCAGGGCCTGCAGGCTGCGGCGGCTGTAATCGGCGATCGCGACGATCTGGCGCAGGTTGGCGGCCACCCGCGCCGGCCGGCATTCGCGCACGAAGCGCAGGCACCAGCGCCATTGCAGCGGATCGGCGCGCAGGCGAAACAGCAGCGGCGCGTCTTCGCGGCCGAGCGAACGCACGACCTTGAGCAGGGAGGCGGGGTTGGCCCAGGGTTCGGCGTGCGATACCGAGATCTGGCAGCCATTCGCGAAGCTCGTCTCCAGCGCCGGTCCGGGCTGGCGCTCGAGCACCGTGACTTCATGCCCGGCCTGGCGCAGGTACCAGGCGGACGCCGTGCCGACCACGCCGGCTCCCAGCACGATGACGTTCATCGGACTCGCCGGCCGCGTGCGGCGGAGGTGAAGGTGGAGGTGTTCATGTGGATCCTTGTTAGCGTCTCGGTGACTTGAGCAGGATCCAGCAAAGGCAGGTAGAGAGACGGCGCGGGGCCAGTGTCAATACGCTTCCCTTCGCTGGCATTATCCAGATCAGGTTCGGAGGGTGTATCTCACCCGCAGGTCGCGTTCGCGACCTGCAGGACCCCTAGCGTGTTGCCTTCGTTCGGCAGGGATGATTCTAACCGTTTCGGCAATGCTTGGGCAAACCGGGATTGCGCGATCGCCTGCATGGCGATCCTCGGGCAGGTCCTGCGCTGTGTGCCGCTATTGCGTATAGTGGAAGCTTTTGCAGGAACAATCGCATGACATCTGGCCGTGAGTTCGACATCATCGCGTCGCTCGACCGCGTCGCAAAACGCCACCTGGTGGAACAGGAAGGACGCGTCATGTGCTGGCGCGAATTCGGCGCCGGCGCGCCGCTGATCCTGGTGCACGGCGGGCACGGTTCGTGGATGCACTGGATCAGGAATATCGGGGCGCTCTCGGCGACCCACCGCGTGCTGGTGCCCGACCTGCCCGGATATGGCGAGTCCGATGCCCTGCCCCCGGGCGGCGGCTTCGACGACCTGGTCGACACCGTGCTGCGCTCCATCGACAGGCTGCTCGGCGCCGATACCGGGTTCGACCTGGCCGGGTTTTCGTTTGGCGGGGTGATCGCCGGGCGGGTCGCGCTGCAACGCCCGGGCGTGCGCAGGCTGGCCTTGCTGGGGGCGGTGGGGCATGGCAAGCGCCGCCGGCAAGCGGCCGCGATGCTCGCCTGGCGCGACGCCGAGGACGAGCAAAGCATGCTGGCGAACCTGCGGCACAACCTGAACGCCCTGATGCTGCACGGGCCGGTCGATCCCCTGGCGCTCGACATCCACCACTATTCCTGCCTCCGCACCCGCTATCAAAGCAAGAAGACTTCGCTCAGCCCGATCCTGACGGAGACGCTGGAACAGCTGGACATGCCGGTCCTGCTGCTGTGGGGCGAACACGATCCCACCGGCGATCCCGGGGAAGTCGGTCCCCTGTGGCAGGCAGACCGGCCCGAACGCTCCCACGGCATCGTCCGCGGGTCGGGACACTGGGTGCAATACGAAGCCGCCGGCGAGGTGAATGCGCGCCTGCTCGACTGGTTCTCGGCCGGATGATGGCTGCACCGGCCTGGACGAGGTCTCACGCGAGCTGCGGATAGCCCCGTGCCAGCGCCTGCGATTCCAGTGCGAGGATGCGGGCATAGCCGGCGTCGTCGACCGCCTGGAAGCCGCTGATGGAAAGCAGCGCCATGAGCCGGGCCGTCGGCGCTTCCGGCTTCAGCAGCGCTGCCCGCAGCCGCAGGATCAAGGCCTCCGGCACGGCGCGGCCGGCCACGATGGGCAGGCCGGGCGACGGCGCCGTGTACTGGAGCACCGTCAGTCCCTCCATGCTGCCCGGCTGCTCGCGCTCCAGATAACCCAGGGTCACGCAATCGATGGCCGCCAGGTCGGCCCTCCCTCGCCGGACCAGCGCCAGGCTGGCCCGGTGGCTGCCGGACCAGCGCACCCCGCCGAAGAACCGGCCATCCCTGGCCAGCGGCGCGACGGCATGGCGCAGCGCGTTCATGCCGCTGTTGGAGTGGATCTCGTTGGCGGCGGCGATGCGGCCCCTGGCCTGCTCCAGCGCCGTGATGCCGCCGTCGGCGCGGACCACGATGGCGCTGGCATGGTCCGCCCCCTGGCAGCCGGGGAAATCGTAGGCGGGCGTGGCGACCAGCCGCACGTGATCGCGCAACCGGGTCAGGTAGGGATAGCCGCAGGTCTGGCCGAACAGCAGGTCCGGGCGTGTGAAGAAGTCCGGCAGCGGCGGGTCGCGCACCAGTTCGACGCTTCCTGCGAAACCGTCCGCGCGCAGTTCCGCCAGCAGCGCGCCGGACAGGGCCTCGTACCCTGCCCTGACCCGCGCCGAGACGCCATACATGGGGAAGGCGACTTTCCAGTGCATGGGACTAGTCCTGCCCGGACGGGTGCACCGGCGCGTCGACCGGCCTGAAGCCGAAGCGCCGCATCAATTCGCCGTAGCCACGCACATGAAAGCCGCCGCTGCGCGCGATGTAGCCGGCGCGCCGGGCGTGATACACGCGCGGCAGCAGGTACCATGGCAGCGAGGGAAAATCGTGGTGCACCAGGTGGTAGTTATTATTCAAGAATAGCAGCCGGAACACCGGCCCCGCTTCGTTCAGCACGATCCGCTGCTTGTGGTCGTCCGCCGGCCGGTGCTCGTAGTAGGAACGGATCATCGCCAGCGATTGCGCCGGATAGGAAATGGCGAGCAGATAGTAGAGGGCCGGGACGCCGAAGGCGGCGTCCACCCACCACAGCATGGCGCCCAGCATGGCCAGGTGACGCAGCCACATCGGCGCCTGGCGCCAGTCGCCCCGCAGCGGCTGGCGGATGGCCTCGCGCCAGGTGCCGCCGATGGCGATCGCGGGACCGACCAGCAGGCGGCCCCAGAAAGTCTTGTTCAACCACAGCAGCGCGCGCAGCGGCCTGTTCATGCCGGCCCAGGCGGCGGGCGACACATAGCAGCTTTCCGTATCGAGCGCCGGCATGGTCAGGTGCGCATCCACATGATGGCGCAGATGGCTGTCGCGATACAGCTGGTAGGGATACCACACGGCCAGCGGCAGGTAGCCGAACAGGCGGTTGACCGCCGGCCAGGGCGTCGGATGGCCGTGGATCAACTCATGTTGCAGCGACATATACCATGCACCCCACCAAATCATCAGCCAGGTGGCGGCCACGCTGCCCAGTTCGCGCCAGAACGCCAGCGTGCCAAGCCAGCCCCCGTGGATCACGGCGATCAGGAGCCAGGTGGGCCATTCGGCGCGCCACAGCAGGCGCGTGCGCTCGTCGCTGATCTGCTGCCGCTGGGCTGCATCCAGGTATTCCGAACGCGGTGGGTGTGTGCTCATGGCTGGTCGACTCGGCATGTGCGGAGCGGGTGCTCCAGCTGGATGGTGGTGTGCAGAGGCTAAAGCCTTGCCGCCGCCGGCGAAACGAATCATTTCGCACATCCATATATGAACTTCGGTGCAGGCGCCGGCCTCCGCCCGGTGTACGCCAGCGCACGGAGCGCGGCCGCGGACGCCGGTATATTGCACTGCAACATAGAACGCAGAGGTGATATGGCGAAACCTGCCCGAAGTGGCCGATTGCTGCGCAGCCTGGCCCGCGTCGCAAAATCGCAACAGTCGATGGTGAGCAAACTGCTGGATGCCTGCGCGCCGAAGCCGCAGAAGCCGGCGCGCAAGCCGCCGTCGAAACGGGCGGCCGCGCCGGCCGCGCCGCCCACACCCCGCCGCGATGCGCGCCCTGGCCTGGCGCCCGCGCCCGGACGCTGGTTGACGGCCCAGTATCCCCTGCCCCTGAAGCCGGGACTGCTTGTCGCGCAGCACATGAACTACTGGCTGTACGTTCCGAAACGCGTGCCCGACACCGTGGCGCAGCACGGCTGGCCCCTGGTCGTCATGCTGCACGGCTGTCACCAGAGCGCCGCCCAGTTCGCCGAAGGCACGCGCATGAACCGGCTGGCGGAAGACAAGGGCTATGCACTGCTCTACCCCCAGCAGCTGGCGAGCGCCCAGGCGCAGCGCTGCTGGCGCTGGTACGACCGCTCCACCCAGCAGGGCGGCGGGGAAACCGCGCAACTGGCGGCCCTGGTCGGGAAGGTGTGCGAAGACCATGCGATCGACCGCCGCCGCATTTATGCCTGCGGCCTCTCGGCCGGCGCCGGCATGGCCGCGGTGCTGGCGCTGAACCATCCGGAGCTGATTGCCGCCGTCGCCCTGCATTCCGGCCCCGTCTTCGGCGCCGGCCACAGCCCGGTGGGGGCGCTGCAGGTGATGCGCCATGGCGCCCCGACGCAGGCCGATGCGGCCATCCTCGGCGTGCTGCAGCGCCGTTCCACGCAGGACCCGCCCGCCGCGAACGGACCGATGCCGCCGATGCCGCCGATGCCGGCCATCCTGATCCAGGGTGAAGACGACCGGGTGGTGCATCCGGTGAACCAGCGCCAGCTGGCGCGCCAGTGGCTGCAATTGAACGGCTTGGCGGACGGCCCGGCGACACGGGTCACGGTGAAGGCCGCGGGGCGGGGCGGCAGCCGCAATGCCCATGAAGTCCACGATTACCTGGTGCGCCGCAAGCTGGTCCTGCGGGTGGCCCGCATCGCGGGCCTGGGCCATGCATGGAGCGGCGGCGACCCGGAGTTGAAGTTCAATGCGAAGGCCGGGCCGAACGCGAGCCGCATGGTGCTGGACTTCTTTGGCAAACACCGGCGCTGACATGGCGCCCGCTCGCAAATTAGCTTATTCGTAAGTTGACTTTGCTCCCGACGTGAAATCAGGGTTCAATAGGGGTGCACCAGGCTGCTCGCGACCTGCGCCAGCTTTTCAACCATCCCGCTCCTATGCCCCGCCCAAGCTACCTTCCAGATAATTTCACACTCGGTCTCGCGCTCACGGTCGTGCTGGCCAGCCTGTTTCCCTGCTCCGGCGACCTTGCCCAGGCATTCGATGCGGTCACCAAAGTGGCGATCGGAACCCTGTTCTTCCTGCATGGAGCCAAGTTGTCCAGGGAGGCCATCAAGGCGGGTGCGACGCACTGGCGCCTGCATGCGTGCGTCCTGACGATCACCTTCGTCCTCTTTCCGCTCCTGGGCCTGGCCATGCAGCCGCTCGCCAGGCTCGTGGCGACGCCGGACCTGTACCTGGGCATCCTGTTCCTGTGCGCCTTGCCATCGACCGTGCAGTCCTCCATCGCCTTGACTGCGATGGCGCGGGGGAATGTGCCCGCGGCGATCTGCAGCGCATCGGCCTCGACGATGATCGGCATCTTCCTGACGCCGGCCCTCGCCGGCATGCTCATGGCAACGCATGCCTCGGCGGGTGGTTCCCTGAGCTCGGTGACCTCGGTCGTCATGCAGTTGCTGGTGCCCTTCGTCGCCGGCCAGATCGCCAGGCGGTGGATCGGACGCTGGGTCGACAGGCACAAGGCGGCGCTGAAGTTCGTCGACCAGGGTTCCATCCTGCTGGTCGTCTATACCGCCTTCAGCGCTTCCGTCAACCAGGGACTCTGGGAACGCCTGCCCTTGCCGGCATTGGCCGGACTGGTTGTCATGATCGGCATCCTGCTCGCCGCGGTGCTCATGGTCTCGCGCCTTGCCGCCCGCCGTCTCGGCTTCAGCACCGAGGACGAAGTGACGGTCGCATTCTGCGGCTCCCAGAAAAGCCTCGCCAGCGGCGTGCCGATCGCCAAGGTCCTGTTCACGAGCGACATGATCGGCGCCATGGTCCTGCCCCTCATGCTGTATCACCAGATGCAGTTGATGGTGTGTGCGGTACTGGCGCAACGCTATGCCCGGCGTGGGCCGTCGGAGCTCGACAGGCGGACGCAGGCGGCGACCGGGGAGCAAACCAGGGAGTACCGCTGATGGCGCACATGGAACCTAGCGTATGGCATGCCGAGCGTCCGTTGCGTTATGATGAATCCGGCACCGCATATCCGCTCCGGGTGGCGCCCAGGCGTGCTCCAGGCGTGGGTGTTCGCGGTTAGATCATCCATGACCAACAAGTGAAAGCACGATATGGATCCCATAGTCATCGCTGTTGCCATCACTGGTTCCGTCCCGCGCAAGAAGGACAATCCCGCCGTCCCGATTACGGTGGCCGAGCAGGTTGAATCGACGCACGAAGCCTACGAGGCCGGCGCCACCCTGGTACATGTGCACGTGCGCAATCCGGATGAGAGTTCCTCGTCCGACCCTGCCTTGTTTGCGAGCGTACTGGAAGGCATACGGAAGCACTGCCCGGGCATGATCGTGCAGTTTTCGACCGGTGGCCGGGGGCGCGATCAGAACGCCCGCGGCGCGGCCCTGCACTACAAACCGGATATGGCGTCGCTCGCCACGGGCACGGTCAATTTTCCGACCATGATCTACGAAAACGCCCCCGCATTGGTCGATCACCTGGCGTCGACCATGTTGGAAAACCATATCCTGCCGGAGATCGAGATTTTCGACCTCTCGCATCTGTTCGGTATGCGTCGGCTGATGGATGAAGGCAAGATCAATGAGCGTCCCCATGTACAGTTTGTCATGGGCATCAAGAATGCCTTGCCGGTCGACGAGCTGGTGCTCGATTCGCTGCTGGCGATGCTGCGACGCGTGGCGCCGATGGCCACATGGACGGCGGCCGGAATCGGCCGTCACCAGAGCCAGGTCATCGAGTGGGTGTTGCAGAGGAAGGGAGACGCGGTGCGCACCGGGCTCGAAGACAACATTCGCATCGACCGTGATCGGCTGGCAACGAGCAACGCGGAACTGGTGCGTATCGCGGCAGACCTCTGCGCGCGCTACGGGGCTCGCCCGGCCAGCCCCGCCGAAGCACGTTCCAGGCTTGGCTTGCCCGTCAGTTGAAAGACGTGTCGGCCCGGCACCCTGCCGGACGATCACAGGTGGACCCTGTCGTCAAAACAGGTGCCGGATGGCGAGCGCCGTGGTGCCTGCCGAACCTGTGTTGCTTCGCTTGTCGTGCGTGTGAACAAGGTACAGGTCGGTGCGTTTGGACAAACGATGATCGTAGCCGACCGATGCCGTCGTCCGGTGTGTTTCGGGAACGCCCGGCATCTCGATGTTCGACCGCGCCACTTCCATCAGGAACGAACCGGCTGCGGACAGCTGCACCGACAGGCCGGCATCGACGAGCCGGTTCCTTCGCCCTCCTTCGATGCGCGTATGCGAGGTGCTGCCGAATACCTTGAATTTTCCGAAGTCATAGGCCGCTCCGGCCAGCACCGCCTCTTGCTGCACCGGCAAGGGCGTGGACACATTGACCCGCACCCGTTGCGCCGAGAGCGCGGCGTACAGTTTCCCGCGGCGGTAGGTAGCGTGCAGGCCCAGATTGGCAAGCCCTTCCTGGCCCGCCACTTCCCCGGCCCCATAGATGAGTGCCCCCTTGAAACCGGCGATTTCCGGCGACGCATACTGGATCGTGTTATTCCATACCGTATCGCCGACGATGTTGCTGCCGTAAGCGGCAACGAAGGAATGGAGGGTCAGCGGTGCGAACATGACCGAGATGCCGAATGGACTGAGCTGGCCTGCCGCAATGTAGGTCGGGTTGGTCTGGCGGCCAAGCGTCAGCCGTCCCAGCCCGCCCTCCAGGCCCACCCAGGCATTGCGTGAAAAAAGCGGGTCGGCGCTGCTGCGCCCTTGTTCGCCCGTGTCGGCACGGAAGAAGCTTTCGAGCGAAAAGATCGCCTTGATACCGCCGCCCAGGTCTTCCTTTCCCCTGAAGCCAAGGTAGGAGGTTTGCAAGCCGCCGCTGTTGACCGACCGCACGCCCTCGCCCTCGCCGCTGCGCTTGACGCTGCCGACATAGGCGCCTATCACGCCATATATTTCCACGTTCTGGGCCTGCGCGCCGATCGACGCCAGGCTGCCCAGCCCTGCCAGCGCCATGGCGAATAATTGATGTGTTGGGAGTGTCATGGGGTCTCCTTTTCCTTTTTCAGGGACGAATTCAGCCGCACCGCGCCGTGTGGCGGCCTGGCGTTCAGGCTGGGGGAAGCGTGGGCGGCAAGGTAGCGAGCGTCGACCGGCGCCGGGTATGGCCCGCCTACCCGGCGCACGGTGCTATTTGTCGAGCTCTATTTTCGCGGCCGAGATGATTCGGCCATATTTGTCGGACTCGAGCTTGATATAGGATTTGAACTGCTCGGGCGCCGCGCCGGAGACGATAAAGCCCTGGGCGCCGAGACTCCTTGCCACTTGTTGCGAATTCAAGGCCTTCGCCACTTCCTGGTGAATCTTCGCCACCAGCTCGGCTGGCATCTTTGCCGGACCCCACAACCCGTACCAGGAAACCATCTCGAAGCCCTCCAGTCCCGATTCGGCAACGGTGGGCACGTCGGGTAATGAAGGGATCCTTTGTGCACTCGTGACGGCAAGCGGCTTGAGCTTTCCGCTCTTGACGTGGGGTAACGTGGACGGCAAGGCATCGACCATGGCGCTGGTATGCCCGCCCATCACGTCGGTGAGCGCCGGCGCAGTCCCTTTGTAGGGAACGATCATGAAGTCCAGTTTTGCATCGCGCCGGATGGCGACTTCTGCCAGATGGCTGGCGGAACCCTCGGCCGAGGTACCGAAGGTATATTTGCCGGGGGTGGCCTTGATCGCAGCAATGAACTCCTGGAGGTTCTTCGCCGGGATTCCTGGCGAGGAGCTCACCAGCAAAGGCACTGCGCCGAGTTGCGTGATCGGGGTGAAGTCGTTATGGATGTCGTACGGGACTTTTTTCATTAGCAGCGGCGCCGCCACGAACGTGGACGCCTGTACCAGCAGGGTATAGCCATCCGGATCCGATTTCGAAGCAAGGCTGCTGCCGAGCGTCCCATTCGCTCCTGGCCGGTTATCCACGATGAACTGTTGACCCAGGTTTTCGGTCAGCCGTGAGGCAAGGATACGGGCCACCGCATCCACAGTCCCGCCAGGTGGGTAGGGCACAATGATTCTGACCACCTTGTTCGGATACGCCTAGGCGCATGCCAAGGTGGAAAAAATCATTGCGGTCATCGCAATGAGCGCCTTGCAGGAATTTTTCATCACCGGTCTCCATCATCCATGAATCATCGTGCAAATCGCTTCCTGTTAATGAAATAAAGGAGTCGTTTGCCCATCCATTTAATTATCAGACATCACTCAAGCTTGCTGGAAGCCAGGTGGGGAGAATCAAAGCGGGCCGGAGGAGGAATCGCCCCTCCTCGCAGCCGTTCAGGACGACAGCACTTACTGTCGGTTCGTGACGCGGCCGAGACCTGCCGAGCGCACCGCTGCCGTGATCTCGAGGTCGGCGCCGGCTTCCAGCGGCAGCAGCGGCGAGCGGACCGTTGCGTGATCGAGGATGCCGCGCTCGACCAGGGCGTGCTTGAGCGCCACCGTGCCTTCCATGTGCGAGCCGCGATGGTAGACGCTGCGGGTGACCGGCAGCAGCTGGTCGTGGATGGCGCGCGCCCTGGCGTAGTCCTTCGCCTTGCCGGCCGCGATCAGTTCGATCAGCGGCTCCGGTGCGATGCCGCCATAGCCCACCAGCGCCCCATCGACGTCGAACATGGTATGCAGCAGGTATTCGTCGTGGCAGGTCAGGATCTGCAGGTCGGGATTCTCGCGGCGGATGACTGGGATCTCGGTGTCCCAGCGCTTCATGTTGCGCACACCGTTCTTCATGGCGAACACGCCCGGTTGCGCGGCGATCTCGAGCTGGGTCTCGAGGTTGTAGGTGGCCTTGGTCGCATCCGGATACTGGAACAGGATGAGTGGCAGGCCGCTGCCTTCGTAGATCGCGCGGTAGCGGTCTTGCGGGGCGCCTTTCTGGTAGCCGAAGCGCAGCCAGCCGTGCGACGGATACACCAGGCCGGCCGAGGCGCCCGCCTTGACTGCGCGCCTGGCTTCCTCGACAGCGACCTGGGTGCCTTCCAGCGTGATGCCGGCGATGATGGGCAGCTTGCCGTCGACCGATTTCTTGAAGCTGTCGATCACCGCCGCCTGTTCATCCTGGGAGAGGAAGGTGCCTTCCCCTGCATGGCCGAGCACCACCAGCCCTTTGACGCCAGGAATGCTGCCGAGCCAGGAGCCCAGTCGCTGGATGGCGGCGTGGTCAACCGCACCGTCCTGGGTGAACGGGGTAACAGGGGCAGGAACGAGGCCTCGGAGATCGATGTTTTGCATGACATTTCCTTTCAGGGGTTGGATGTAAGGCCCTGGGGCGAATACCGGTCGCCTACGAGAGCCTTCTGGCCGCCGACTTCCCGTGCTTTCAAAGTCGGACAACGTGCATGCAGTGTAGGAGTCGCCGAGCCATGCGAGAACTGGTCAAACGCGCATTCCAGATATACTAAACAGGTATATCGACCGGAGACGAGATCGTGGACTATGCCGCTTGGAAACTATTCATTGACGCTGCCGAGCTCGGCAGCTTGAGCAAGGTGGCGGAGGTCCACGGCACCAGCCAGCCCCACATCAGCCGCCAGATGAGCGCGCTGGAAGAAGAATGCGGGGGACGGCTGCTGCAGCGCACCGGACGCGGCGTCGTCCTGACCGAGCTGGGACAGCGGATCGCGCCCAAGGTGCGGGCCTGGCTCGCCAGCACCGACCAGCTCGCTTACGATATCCATACCGCTGCGGGCAAGCCCATCGGTCTGGTGCGGATCGGCATGCTGCCGTCGACCGCGCATCCCCTGGTCACCACCCTCTTCTACCGCCTCAGGGAACGCTATCCGCTGGTACAGTTGCGTGTACGCGAGGGCCAGGGGGCGCAGCTCGAGACCTGGCTCGAGAATGGCAGCGTTGATCTCGCCATCCTGTTCCGGCATAGTCCGACACCGAAGGACGGCGATATCTACCTCAACGAGACGGCGACCTATCTCGTCGGTCCAGTCGGCGACCCGCTGACGTCGCAGCCGACAGTACCGTTCTCGGCGCTCCACAATCTGCCGCTGGTGACGTTCTGCCGCCCGAACAGCTGGCGCGATCGCCTCGACCAGCTCGGCAGCGAACGCGGGGTTTCGCTCAAGGTCGTGCTCGAAGCCGATTCCTTGCGGCTACAGACACGCCTGGTCGCGGATGGGAGCATGCATGCATTACTGGGACCGTACGCGATCGCCGAGGCATTGGCGGATTGCCGCCTCCAGTCATCCAAACTGGTCGACCCCATCGTGTCGCGCCACATTGCCCTGGCCATGTCGCGCCATGGAGAGCTCACGCTGGCGTGCCGGGCCGTCATGCAGCTGACCAGGGAAATCGTCGAGACCATTGCGGTCGATATCACGCGCTGAAGGCACGACCTCCCGCGCCTGAAGGACCGGTCCATTGTTGTTTTTGCTGAAAGAATCAAGCTTTCCAATGCCTGAGTCCTGGGTTTTGAAGTAGGATTGTGTAGACTTTTTACAAAATATGCCAAACACGACGCTAGCCGGCACCAAACTTTAGGATCACTAGCCCCGGCGGCGCCTCGCAACCCCATGTTTTGGTAAATTTACTACATTTCTGCACTCTACTTCAATTAAGCACGGCAAACTCTATGGGAGACCTCGCATGATTCGTGAAGAAGTACAAAACTTCAAGGAAGAGTTATTGGGACGCGACATCCGCCAGCTCGGCAGGCTGCTCGGCGATACCATACGCGCGCAGCACGGTGAACAGGTGTTCGACGGCATCGAGGCGATCCGCAAGATGTCGACCGGCTTTCGCCGCGACCAGGACCAGGCCACGGATGAAGCGCTGCACGCCACGCTGAACGGGATGTCGTCCGACGACGCCACGCATCTCATCCGGGCCTTCAGCTATTTCTCCCTGCTGGCGAACATCGCCGAGGACCAGCACCATATCCGCCGCACCCGCGCCCACCTGGCAGCCGGCTCGGCGCCGAAAAAGGGCA
>NZ_KB908143.1 GCF_000382345.1 Massilia niastensis DSM 21313 | reverse complement strand
CACTCGTACAAGTCATGCCTGATGACCATAGCAAGTCGGTCCCACCCCTTCCCATCCCGAACAGGACCGTGAAACGACTTTGCGCCGATGATAGTGCTGCAACCAGTGTGAAAGTAGGTTATCGTCAGGCTAGTTATAAGAAAAACCCCACCAGGTGATCCTGGTGGGGTTTTTTGTTTTTCTCTTCCATACTTGGTGAAGGAGGGCATGTTGAAAGTCTATCTTGTCGTACTGGATACGCTGGCCGACTGGGAAATTGCTTACCTGACGGCCGAATTGCACAGCCGCCGCTTCTTCGCCAATCCCTCGATGGACTTCAGTCTCCTGAAAGTCGGCGCGACAAACGCTGAAGTCAGAAGCATGGGCGGCATGACTCTGGTTCCCGACCTTTCAATTGACGAGCTCCGCCTCGAGCAGGATGACCTCTTGCTGTTGCCGGGCTCGGAAATCTGGGACCAGCCGCGAGTGAAGCCCATCCTGGAATTTGCCCGTGACGCGCTCGACCAAGGTCATCACGTCGCCGCAATTTGCGGCGCCACGGTTGGCCTGGCCTCAGTCGGTGCACTCGATGCCCGCCGCCACACGAGCGATGACTTGGGTTTCCTGAAGCAGTCATGCCCGAAGTACCGGGGCGAAACGCATTACAGGAAGGAGCCCGCAGTCCGCGGCGCCAACCTGATTACCGCAACCGGCCTGGCGCCGCTCGAGTTCTCGTATGAAGTGCTCAAGATGCTCAAGGTGTGGCGTCCGGAGACTGCCAAGGCCTGGTACCGGCTGAACAAGACACGCCAGTCCCGATGGTACGACGAGCTGCTCGCATCCATGCAGCCGGCCTCCACATCGGCAGACCATACCAGCTAGATCGCTGCCGGTCGGCATTTGGTACATAATTAATATTCTTTGTTGTAGTAGCGCTTCCTCATCAGGAAAATCACAATGCCACGGCTCGTTATCTGCGCATTGCTTTGCGCATTGCTCATGCCATCTGTTCGATCCGAGCCGCTGACGATCGACGAAGCGATCGACCCTTCAGGCATGCTCAGCGCAAGCCTTTCGCCCGACGGCAAACATGTCGCGGCAATCCTCTATAACGGCACCAACCACGGCCTGGTCCTGATCGATGCGGAAACACTGGAGACGAAGAAGCTGGTCGAAGGGAGATATGCCACAACCAGCAGATGGAGATATCACAAGTCTCCGCGTGGCGTATCCTGGGCGGCGAATGATGTGCTCCTAGTCGACTATGGCCTGGAGGCCGAGGCCCTCAGCCTGACAGGAAAACGACTAATGGGGGTGGGCGAGCGCGTGATGAAGGCTGTGGATCCGGTAAAGGATCCTGGAAAGGTCTTGGTCAGCAGGGACGTCGACGGTGGCGATCTGTCCCTGTGCGATATCCGTGCCGTCAAATGCAAGAGCTTTTCCACGCCGTCCGGCAAGCCGATCAAATGGGCGCTCGACAGGAAAGGCAACCTGCGTGCGGTCACGCTGATGAACTCGGCCTTCTTCAAGGATGTCACCACGATCACCAACTGGTACCGGCCGAGCGAGCGAGGCGAGTGGACGAAACTGGCCGAGTTCAAGATCACGGACGATTATTGGGTTCCCGTGTACGTGCCCGACGAGCCGGACACGCTGGTGATCAATTCACGTTTCGGCCGCGACACCTACGCCCTGTTCAACTATGACGTCAAACAGCTGAAACAGACCGACATGCTGGCCGGGCATCCCGCGCAGGATATCGTCTCCTGGGATGGTATCGACCGGGAAGCATTCGATTATGTGGTCACCTCCGGCATGTTGCCTCAACAGGTCTGGTTCGACGCCGCATGGCGGCGCATGCAGCTGCAGGTCGATGCTTTGCTCCCGAAGCGATTCAATGTGCTGTCGGGCGATCCGAAAACGGTGGTGTTGATCGAATCCGCCGGCGATGTCGACCCCGGTTCCTGGTATTTGTTCGACATCGCAAAGAAGCGCCTGGTGATACTGGGACGAAAGCAGGCCGAGCTCGATCGTGAAAAGCTTCGGCCGATGGAAGTGATCGCGTATCCGACTCCAGACGGGTTGACGATTCCGGCCTACCTGACGCGCCCTGAACGTCCTGCAGGACCGGCGCCGCTGGTCGTGTTGATCCATGGCGGCCCGATTGCACGCGACGCCTGGTATTTCGATGCAGATGTCCAGATCATCGCAAGCCAGGGTTATCTGGTGTTGCAACCCCAGTTTCGCGGCTCAGCGGGTTTCGGCCGGAAATTCGAGGAAGCCGGCTATCGCCAATGGGGACGCGCCATGCAGGACGATATTACTGCCGGTGTCGAGCATCTCGTCAAACAAGGCATCGCAGATCCGGACCGGGTGTGTATTGTCGGCGCAAGCTATGGCGGCTATGCCGCATTGTGGGGCCTCGTAAAAACGCCGCACCTGTACAAGTGCGGCGTCAGCTTCGCTGGCGTCACCGACGTCGCGCACATGTATACCGACTGGTCCGATAGATCATTCAACAAGGTGAGTCGCCAAATGATGATGCATCGGATCGGGGACAAGAATCTCGGCGCCGAATTCTTCGATCCTGTTTCACCGCTCAAACACGCCGCAAAGATCCAGTCGCCGGTGTTATTGATGCACGGTGAAGAAGACGAGCGGGTGCCGATATCGCACGGTAAGAAGATGCGCGAGGCACTGGAGCAGTACGGAAAAACCGTAACCTGGCTCGCTTTCGAGGAAGAAGGGCATGGCCTGGTCTATGTGAAGAACCAATACAAGTATTACGTCACCTTGCTCGATTTCCTCAGCAAGCATATCGGCCCAAAGCCCCCGGTTGCCCCGGTGCACTCTGTCAGCGGGCAATGAGCCCGTCACGCTCGGGAGTACCCGGAGGGAGGATAAACAGCAAAGCCCCGGCGCATGACCGAGGCTTTTTTGCGCGCCGCTGTCGCGGCGCTCGATGACGATCGGCCTTGAGTTCGATCCTCCCTGCGCTAAGACACCAGGCAAACAAGCAGGCTTACCTGGCCTTTCCTTGATTGCTCATCGCGTCCACGGCAGCGGCAATCGCCTCCTGGTCACCCAGGTAATAATGGCGGATCGGCCTGAGCTCAGCGTCCAGTTCATACACCAGCGGCTGGCCGTTAGGAATGTTTAGACCGACAATGGCTTCGTCACTGAGTCCATCGAGCATCTTGATCAAGGCGCGCAGGCTGTTGCCATGCGCTGAAATCAGGACCTTCTTGCCGGCGCGGATCTCAGGTGCAATTTCTTCGTTCCATGCCGGCATCACGCGGGCGAGGGTATCCTTCAGGCATTCGGTGTGCGGAATGCTAGTCCTCGGCACATGGGCGTAACGCGGGTCACTGGACAGCTTGCCCAGCGCATCCGATGCCAGGGGCGGCGGCGGGGTGTCGTAGCTGCGGCGCCATTCCAGCACCTGGGCGTCGCCATACCGGGCGGCGGTTTCCGCCTTGTTCAGGCCCGACAGCGCGCCGTAGTGGCGTTCGTTGAGGCGCCAGTCGTTCTTCACGGGCACCCACATCATGTCCATTTCATCGAGCGTCAGCCACAGTGTGCGGATCGCACGCTTGAGCACCGAGGTGTAGGCCAGGTCGAAGCTGAAACCCGCTTCCTTGAGCATGGCGCCGGCGCTGCGCGCCTCGTGTTCGCCTTTCTCCGTCAGGTCGACGTCGGTCCAGCCGGTGAAGCGATTCTCGAGGTTCCAGGTGGATTCACCGTGGCGCATGAAGACAATTTTATGCATAAGCTTTCTTTAGACTTCAGACAATGGGAGATTGGGCGCCTGTTCCTTCATCGGAAGGAAACAGCAGGGACTTGATCACCACCGGCACCACGCCGGGCGGTTCGAGGAGCTCACCGACATCGACGAAGTCCAGCTCGCGCAGGCTGACGCCGTCGATCGCCGCCAGGCTGCCGTCCAGTCCCAGTTCCCGGTGCAGGATGCGGCCGAGGGAAGCCGCCACGTCGCCATCGATCATCAGGAACAGGGCTGCGCTGCGCTTGCCGGCCGGCGCCGCGAAGCGCATGATCGCGCTGGCCATCGCGAACAGCCGGGCATGCTCGGGTTCTCCCTGCCACTTGAACGCGATCGCCAGCTGCGCACCAGGCGCAAGATCCAGCATGGCGGCGCTGTCGTGGAGGGCTGCGGCCACCTGCCCGGGATCGATGGGGCCGGACATGTCCGCACCCAGGTGAAGCACCGGCACGTTACGCACCGGCAGCAGGCCGGGGTCGGACACATGGATGGTCTTGCCGCTGACCTGTACCGTGAACTGGGATGCGCCGATCACGGTCGCGCGTATGCGCTCCAGGGGCTCGATGACGGGAATCGCGATGCGCGCCTTGATCTGGCCGACGATTTCGCGCGCCAGCAACTCGGCGATGTCGCCGTGGCTCGCATGCTCGCGGCCGAAAATGTATTCCGCCACGCCGCCGGAAAAGCTCATGAAACGGGGCTGCACGCTGCGCTCCAGCGGTGCGGTCAGGGCGAGGGCACGGCCGAGGCCGTCGAGGGTGGTTCCGGCGATCTGGTCGGCGACGATGTGCGCCAGGCGCCTGGCAATCGCCAGTCGGGCCGAGGCGCGCGCCAGACTGGCTGGCGACACGTCGATGCCCAGCTGCCCGGCCACCAGGCGCGCGGGTTCGTCGCAGCGCGTCCATGCACCGCTTGCGTCCTGGGCCAGCAGGCGGCCGCCAACGGCGAACGCCGCCACGCTGACGATCTCGCCCTTGTCGATCAGGGCCAGCTTGGTGGTGCCGCCGCCGATGTCGATGTGCAGGCCGCATTCGCCCCTGCGCCGGGACAAGGCAGTCGCGCCCGATCCATGCGCGGCCAGGATGCTTTCCAGCTTGTGGCCGGCCGTGGCGCAGACAAATTTCCCCGATTCCCGGGCGAAGATCTCGTCGATCAGGCGCGCGTTGCTGCGCTTGATGGCCTCGCCGGTCAGGATCACGGCGCCGCTGTCGATGTCGGTCCTGGCGAGGCCTGCGTCGTGATAGGCGTGGTCCACGAAATGGGCAAGCTCGTGCGAGTCGATCGTGCCATCCGGCAGGAAAGGCGTCAGCATGATGGGCGAGCGCCACAGCACCCGCCGGTCGACCACGGCGAAGCGGCTGGACAGGCCTTCGGTACAGCGTCTCAGCGTCACCTGCGCGAACAGCAGGTGCGAGGTGGAGCTGCCGATGTCGATGCCTACCGTGCGCAGTGCGATCGTGTCCTGCTCCCAGATCAGCTGTGCAATCGCCGCCCGCCTGGCCTCGTCCAATTGTTCATGCTCGTGATCCAGATCGAGATCGTGCGGCATCCCGGCCTCCCTGGGCTAGACGGCGGGGCCGGTCGACCTCGGCATGCGGATCGGTCCGGACAGGCTTTCGGGCGGCAATGCGAGTATCGCCGGCTCGTCGAACACGCCGCCCATCTCGGACGCCACGCCACTCGCGCGCAGTGCCTCCAGCCACTTGCGATGGATGCGAGGATCCTGGTCCTCGTACTCGAGCTGGCGCCCGCCCTGGGTGAGCGAGATCGACCCCGCACCCTCGGAGCTCTTGCGCCTCAGCGAAATGAATGGATAACGCCGGCTGCCCAGGCTGCAGGCCAGGTAGCGCGCCGGCTGCGCGCAGGTATTGAAGTGCTGGTGGAACATCCAGAACGGCGGCGTGTACATGTAGCCGTGCTTCCACGGGATTTCGCGGAATTCCGAATCGCCCTCGTACCACAGCAGGGAATAGCCTTCGCCGTCGACCGCGTGGACGTGGGTGCCCGCCGCATGGCGGTGCGCCTTCTTGTAGCGTCCCTTCGGAATCTGCGACACGTGCGCATGCATGGTGCCGTCGGCCAGGATGAAACTGACGTTGGTCGATCCCGGGCCGCGCTCCTCGAATTCGTACAGCCTGAAGCTCGACACGTCGTGAACGAAATTGGTTTCCCACACATTGCGATTGATCGTGTTCGACTTGTGCGTATAGGCCGTGTGCTCGCCCTCGCCGTCGAAATGCCTGGCCGCGCCGCTACGTTCCGGGAAGGCGAACGGATTGTCGAACACGAAATCGATGTTGTGGTACAGGTTGATGGTGATCGGGGCGTTGTTGGTGCACGAAATGCGCACGGGCGTGGCGCCGGTGGCGTTGAAGATCTGGTAATGGCAATTCAGCGGAATGGCGAACACGGCCTTCGGTCCCCATTCGAAGACCCGGGTTTCGCCGTTCGGCAACCAGACCTTGGTCGAACCATGGCCGGCCAGCACGTAGCAGAACATCTCGTACAGATGCTTGACCGGGCGCGTCTTCTTGCCGCCCTCGACTTCCAGCACATAGTTCGCCATGAAATCGCCGGCGCCGTGCGTATGGGCGAAGCAGCCACGGGCGTCGTAGCGATCCCAGCGCGCCGTCTCGAGCGCCAGCAGGTTATGCCCGAAGTCCAGATGAATCGGGATATTCTCGCCTTCCGTCCAGTCGCGGTAGGGATCGATGAGCACCCGGGCTTCCGCGACCGGGGTTGTCTCGCCTGCTGAAGTCATGCTGCCGTTACCTGCCATGTCTGTGTCACCTTCTATGCTGGATTGAAAGGGCTGGCCTGGTGCTGAAGATTTCCAGCCGGGGCTTGCGCGTGGCTGGTCGGGCTTCATTGTTCCTGCATATGGAACGACGGTCCGATTTTCATGAGTTGTACTGTAACGACCCGTCAGTTTCGTGTCAACCGGAAAGACATCCCTGTGGCGCCTCAGGCGTCGTGCCGGTGGCGGTGATGGAGGTCCGGATAGTGTTCGTGCGTATGGCGCAGAGGCGGATGCCGGTGCATATGCACGTGCGGCTTTGCCGGGTCCCAGGAGAATGCATGCTGGTGGCGGTGGTGTTCGTCGGCTTGTTCATGCTGGTGCTCATGGCTGTGTTCAAGCGCCTCATGCGCATGCGCGTGGCGGTGCCGCTCGGTCAGGTGCAGCCAGATTCCTGCCGCCATCAGCGCCGCTGCGACCCAGAAGGCCATGCCCGGCGTTTCGCGCAGCAGCAGCATCGACATGGCCGCGCCCGCGAACGGGGCGGCGGAGAAGTAGGCGCCGGTGCGCGCCGTGCCCAGGTGGCGCAGCGCGATCACGAACATCACCAGGCTCAGTCCATAACCACAGAAGCCGACCACGCCCGCGGCAAGCGCCGGGCCGGGGCCCGGCATTGCCGCTCCGGTCGCGACGGCGATCAGCAGGTTGACCGTGCCGGCCGCCAGGCCCTTGACCGCGACGATCTGGACGGCATCGGCGGCGGCCACCTTGCGGGTGAGGTTGTTGTCGATGGCCCAGCACAGGCAGGCCGCGGCGATGGCCAGCGCGCCAGGCGCCAGGCCGCGGGCGCCGGTCTCCTCGAGCGACAGCAGGACGCCGGCGGCGACGATGAGCGCCATGCCGAGGACGACGCGGCGGTCGCAGTTTTCCTTGAACACGAACCACGCCAGCGCAGCCGTCAGCACGCCTTCCAGGTTCAGCAGCAAGGACGCCGACGAGGCGGGAAGCTGCGCCAGCCCGGTCATCAGCAGGACCGGGCCGCAGAGTCCTCCCGCGGCCACCGCGCCGGCAAGCCAGGGCAGGTCCTGTCGCCTGAGGCCTGCATCGGCGTGGCGCGCCTGCGTGCGGGCGATGCGGCGCCAGCCTAGGCAGGCCGCCAGGCCGAGGCCGCTGCCCAGGTAGAGAATGCCGGCAAGGGCGACCGGCGCCGCATCGCCGGTCAAGAGCTTGGCGAATGGCGTGCTGGCGCCGAACAGTGCAGCGGCCGCCAGCGCATACAGCACCCCCTTGGTCATGTCGACTCTCCCTCGCGAAGACGTTTGCAGGCTGTTCCCATGGTCGATCCATATATCGGAACGCGGACAATAAATCATACCTTAGTACACCCTCTGGAAACATGCTTCCCAGTGCAGATTGTTCCGCTAATCAGAACGTGATTCTAATTTTGTTTATCTTTTCGATTATCTGTGTTTAGATTCCCGGCAGTACAACAGGAAAAACCAAGGAGACGCAGATGAACAAGCCTGTCGAAACAGGAGCAATTCGCGGACTGACGACCTCGATCGGTGATACCCGGGATCCGCCTGGCGTGGTGCCGGCCGACCAGCGCTGGGGCTCGGACGTCATCGTCGACCTGATGCACCAGTACAAGCTGTCCTATGCGGCACTCAACCCGGGCGCCAGCTATCGCGGCCTGCACGACTCGATCGTCAATTACGGCCAGAACTATCCGACCATGATGCTGTGCCAGCACGAGGAAACCGCGGTGCAGATCGCGCATGGCTACGCCAAGGCGAGCGGCCGGCCGATGGTCGCGATCCTGCATAACCTGGTCGGGCTGCTGCACGCGAACATGGCGGTCTATTACGCCTACATCGACCGTGCGCCGGTGTTCATCGTGGGCGCGACCGGCCCGATGGACGAGACCAAGCGCCGCCCGCGCATCGACTGGACCCATAGCGCCAACGTGCAGGGCCAGGCCGTGCGCGATTACACCAAATGGGATTACCAGCCCACCGTGGTCGACGGCGTACCGGAATCGTTCGCGCGCGCCTACGGCGTGATGATGACCGAGCCGCGCGGACCGATCTACATGTGCTACGACGCCTGGCTGCAGGAAGCCCCGCTGGACCATGAGGTGGCGCTGCCGCCGGCGTCGGCAGCGGCGGTGCCGACCCTGATGGCGCCCGACCAGGGCGCCCTGGAGAAGGCGATGGACATGCTGGTGGCGGCCGAGCGTCCGGTCCTCATGGCGGAGTTCAGCGGCCGCGAGCACGAGGCCTTCCACACGCTGGTGGAATTCGCCGAAACGCTGGGCATCCCGGTGTTCGACATCAACAGCCGGCTGAATTTCCCGAGCCGCCATCCGCTCAACATGAGCATGGTCAAGGACGTGTTCCGCGATGCCGACCTGATCCTGTGCCTCGACGTGCGCGACTGGGAAAAGCCGACCACCGAACTGACCAGCACCACGCGCGAGCTGGTCAGCCTGGTGCCGGCGGGCGCGCGCTGGATCGACATCGGCTTCGGCGATCTTGAACTGTCGAGCTGGGCGATGGACTACCAGCGCCTGCTGCATGCCGACCTGCGCATCCTGGGCGACACCACCCTCGCGATCCCGCAGCTGACCCGCCTGGCGCAGCGGCGCGTGGGCGAAGACCGCGCGCTGGCCGAGCGCGTGCTCCGGCGTACGGAACAGACCGCGGCCAGGCACTACGCGGCGCGCGCCAAATGGGCGACCCAGGCGCGCGAGAACTGGGACCAGGTTCCGATGACGCCGGCGCGCCTGGCGAGCGAGGTATGGGACGTCATCCGCGACGAGGACTGGGTGCTGACCGCGGGCACCCTGAACGACTGGACCCGCAAGCTGTGGGACTTCGACCTGCCGCACCGCCATCCGGGCAAGTCGCTCGGCACCGCCACCCAGATCGGCATTTCGCTCGGCGTCGCGCTCGCGCACCGCGACGCCGGCCGGCTGGTGGTCGACATCCAGCCGGACGGCGACCTGATGTTCGACGCCGGCGCGCTGTGGGTGGCGGCAAAGCACAGGATCCCGCTGCTGGTCGTCATGTACAACAACCGCGCCTACTACAACGACTGGGAGCACCAGATACGCATGGCGAAGCAGCGCGGCACCGCGCTCGAGCGCGCCCACATCGGCATGGACATGGATGATCCGGCGCCCGACTTCGCGACCATGGCGCGCTCGATGGGCTGGTACGCCGAGGGCCCGATCGAGCGGGGCGGCGACGTCGCCGCGGCGCTCAAGCGCGCCATCGAACGCGTCAAGGCCGGCCAGCCGGCGCTGGTCGACACCATCACCCAGAAGCGTTGAAACCGGATCAGGCAGCAAGTAGGGCTTGAGGTAAGCAAGTAGTGCAGTAGTTCATATCGATAACCTGCCTGCTCGACAGGCACAGGAGACAATGAATGAAGACTCATGCAATGCGGGGCGCCGGCGTGCTGGCGACACTGGGATTCGCTGTCCTGCTCGGATTGTCCTGTTCGGCCTCGGCCCAGGACAAGGGCAAGCACCACGACCTGTACAACTACCAGGGCGCCGACCGCGAGCAGCGGCTGCTGGAGGGCGCCAGGAAGGAAGGCACGGTGGTGGTCTACACCTCGCTCAACCTGAAGGACTCGGTGCCCATCACCGACGCGTTCGAGAAGAAATACGGCATCAAGGTGTCGCTGTGGCGCGCCGGCAGCGAGAAGGTGCTGCACCGGACCGTCACCGAGGCGCGCGCCGGGCGCTTTTCGCCCGACGTGATCGAGACCAACGGCCCCGAAATGGAAGCCCTGTACCGCGAGAAGCTGCTGTCGGAATTCCACAGTCCGGCCTTCAAGGATATCCCGGCCGTCACCTTTCCGCCGCACCGCCAATACGTGGCCGACCGCTTCAACTTCTTCGTCCTCGGCTATAACACCAACCTGGTCAAGGCGGAGGACGTTCCCAAGTCCTACGAGGACCTGCTCAATCCGCGCTGGCACGGAAAGATCGGCATCGAATCGGGCGACAGCGACTGGTTCGCCGCCGTCACCAAGGCCATGGGCGAGAGGGAAGGCCTGGCCTACTTCCGCAAGCTGGCGGCAACCCAGCCGCAGATGCGTACCGGGCATACGCTGATGGCCGAGCTGCTGTCGGCCGGCGAACTGCCGATCGCCGCCACCGTGTACAACCACAATGTCGAGCGCCTGAACAAGAAGGGAGCCCCGGTCAAGTGGGTGCCGCTGGGACCGACCTTCGGCCGCCCGAACGCGATCGGCGTGGCGAAGCATGCGCCGCACCCGCACGCCGCGCTGCTGTTCACCGACTTCATGCTGTCGCGCGAGGGACAGGAGCTGATCAAGGAGCGCAACCGCGTACCGGCCAGCCTGGCGGTCGAGACCTCGCTCAACAAGTTCCCCTACAAGATGATCGATCCGGTCATCGTGCTGGACGAATCCCAGAAATGGGAGCAGCTGTGGGCCCAGCTGTTCCACAAGGGCCAGGCGCCCAAGAAAGCGGACGACTGAAGCACGGCGGGCCTCGCGGCCCGCTCTCCCACCTGCCTCCCGGCCTGGCCAGCCCCTTCCTTCCGGCCCTTCCTTTCCCTCGCTCCGCGCAGACGGTTTGTTGACTTTTAAATTCGGCGCTTGTAGTATCGATCCTATAGGAGGAACGGTGTTCCGCATATCAGAACATGGGATGCTGCGGCGTTTCTCGCGATCCGCCGGCGCGGGCAGCGAACCTGACCGGATTTCACCATGCCTTGAATGAGGCCAACTGTTCATGAGGATAGGAAGAGACCATGCCACACGATAAAGACCGGACGCACTGGCACGAACCCGCCGCCAACAAGAAGGCCGGCTTCGGCGAATTCAGGAAGCAGCCGACGCCCTACGACGCCTACATGGAGCAGGAAGACATTCCCGTGTTCCGCGACATCGGCATCAGCAACGTGCGCAATCTGCCGCTGGTGCCGTGGAAGCGCCGCGGCGGCCGCGGACACTTCATCCAGCTGTACGGCACCGAAGGCAAGTGGGGCTGCTATGTGATCGAAGTGCCGCCTGCGGGCGCGCTGAACGTGGAAAAGCACATGTACGAGGAAATCTTCCTCGTGATCGAAGGCCGCGGCACCACCGAGGTATGGCAGGAAGGCGACACCAGGAAGCATGTGTTCGAGTGGCAGGCCGGTTCGCTGTTCTCGATCCCGATGAACGCGATGTACCGCATCGTGAACGCCACCTCGAGCGGCGCGCTGCTCCTGGCTGGCAATACCGCGCCGAATGTGATCAACATGATCAACAACTTCGACGCCGTCTTCCACAACCCCTTCATCTTCCACGACCGCTTCAGCAGCGCCGACGATTTCTACAAGGCGCGCGACGAGATCGAACCGGATCCGGTGCGCGGCCTGGCCATGCGCCGCACCAACCTGATCCCGGACGCGGCCAATTGCGAGCTGCCGCTGGACAACCGCCGCTCGCCGGGGTATCGCCGGGTCGAGCCCTTCATGACCAACAACTGCTTCTACTTCTGGATCGGCCAGCACGAGAACGGGCGCTACTCGAAGGCGCACGCGCACACCTCGGCGGCGATCCTGATCTGCCTGAAGGGCAAGGGCTACACCTACACCTGGCCGGAGCGGCTCGGCGTGAATCCATGGCGCGACGGCTTCGGCGACCAGGTGCGCCGCCTCGACTACGAGCCGGGCGGCATGGTGACTGCGGCCCCGGGCGGCGCGCGCTGGTACCACCAGCATTTCTCGGTATCGGAAGAGCCGTTCCGCCTGACCGCCTGGTTCGGGCCGCACAACCCGGGCCGCGATCCCGGTCCTCCAGGCGAAAAGCACACGGACTACACGGCGATCGACGTCAACGAAGGCGGCACCGCGATCCCGTACTGGATGGAAGACCCGTTCGTGCGCCAGGAGTACGAGGCGAAGCTGAGGCAGAGCGGCGTCGACAACCGCATGGACCCGAACTGGTACCTGCCGCCGAACATCAAGTAACAGCAGACGGCATGCGGCGGCCGCAGCTGCGGCCGCGCGCATGGCGATACCACGAACACTGTCCTATGAGGTGCTATCCATGAGCGGCATGAACGGGGAAGAGGGCGGACGCATCTTCTTTAGCAACGTGAGGCGCAGCCTCGAGGAAGAGGACGAGATCCGCCTGGTGAGCGTGGGCGTCGACATCGGTTCGTCGACTTCCCACCTGGTGTTTTCGCGCATCGTGCTGGAACGGCTCGACAACCGCTACATCGTGTCGGAACGCGAAGTGCTGCATGAATCCGAAGTCCTGCTGACGCCCTACCTCGACGACCAGTCGATCGACGCCGCCGCGCTCGGCGCCTTCATCGAACGCCAGTACCAGCTGGCGCAGGTGGACCCGCAGGGGATCGATACCGGCGCCCTGATACTGACGGGTGTCGCGGTCCGGCGCAGCAATGCGCGCGCCATCGCCGACCTGTTCGCCGCGCAGGCGGGCAAGTTCGTGTCGGTCAGCGCCGGCGACGCGCTCGAGACCACGCTGGCCGCCTTCGGCTCGGGCGCCGCGGCGCGCTCGATCCGCGAGGCGGCCCGGGTCATGAACATCGACATCGGCGGAGGCACGTCCAAGATCGCCATCTGCGAAGGCGGGGAGCTGGCGGGCATGACGGCGGTCGACGTCGGCGCGCGCATCGTGTCCTTCGATGCCGATGGCCGCGTACGCAGGATCGAGGAGGCGGGCCGCCGCTTCGCAGGCGAGGTCGGCCTGCGCCTGGAGGTGGGCGTCCGGCCCGACCCCGCGCTGCTCGAACGGATGGTGGCGCGCATGGCGGACCGGCTGTTCGAGATCCTGAGCAGCAGCGAACTCAGCGAGGACGCGGCCTCGCTGCTGAGGATCGACCCGCTGGGGCCCGGGCGTACTCCCGACGTGGTCACCTTCTCGGGCGGCGTATCCGAATATATCTACGGCCTGCAGGAACAGGTCTACGGCGACCTGGGACCCCAGCTGGCGCGCGCGATCCTGCAACGGGTGAAGGCCTGGGGCCCGCGCATCGACAAGCCCGAGCAGGGGATCCGCGCGACCGTGGTCGGCGCGTCGCAGTACACGATACAGGTGAGCGGCGCCACCATCTATGTCGAGCCGCACCAGGTGCTGCCCCTGAAGAACGCCCAGGTCATCGTGCCCGCCCTGGCGCTGGCCGGCGACATCCTCGACAGCGGCGCCATCGCGGCCGCGGTGCGCGCCGCGCTGCGCCGCTCCGACCTGCAGCACAGCGAGGGAGAGCGCGCGGTCGCCCTGTGCTACCGCTGGCAGGAGTCGGCCACCTTCGCCCGCATGGATGCGTTCTGCCGCGGAGTGATGGAGGGCATGTCCGCGCTGCTCGCGCGCGGCCTGCCGCTGGTGCTGGTCGGCGAAGGCGACATCGGGGGACTGATCGGCATCCACTGCAAGGAGGAACTCGGCTTGCGCAACCCGATCGTGTCGATCGACGGCATCACGCTCAAGGAGTTCGATTTCGTCGATATCGGCGCGCTGCTCGACACCTCGGGCGCGGTGCCGGTGGTGATCAAGTCGCTGGTGTTTCCCGCCAGCGCCGCCCTGGGGCGTCCGGTGCAGCAGGCCATGGAGCCGGTAGCCGCATGATCCTGGCGCTCGACGAACCGCGGGCCTGCGCGCACGGCGGCTATCCGCCGCTGGAACCGTACGACAGCGGCATGCTCGAGGTCGGTGACGGCCACCGGGTGTATTGGGAGACCTGCGGCAACCCCGCCGGCAAGCCGGCGCTGTTCCTGCACGGCGGCCCTGGCGGCGGATGCACGCCCGCCAGCCGCCGCTTCTTCGACCCGGCGCGTTACCGTATCGTGCTGTTCGACCAGCGCGGCTGCGGACGCTCGCGGCCGCATGCCGGGCTGCACGCCAACACCACCGCCCACCTGCTGGCCGACATCGAGCGCCTGCGCGCGCATCTCGGCATCGCGCGCTGGCTGCTGTTCGGCGGATCGTGGGGCGCGACCCTGGCGCTGGCCTACGCCGAGGCGCATCCGGAGCGGGTCAGCGCGCTGGTGCTGCGCGGCGTGTTTACGGCGCGGCGGCGCGAACTCGACTGGCTGTACCGGGAAGGCGCCTCCCATTTTTTTCCGGAAGCGTGGCACGGTTTTCTCGCGCCCATCCCGGTGGACGAACGGGAGCAGCTGGTCGAGGCCTACCACCGGCGCCTGACCTGCGGCGAGGCCGCCATCGAAGCGCTGGCGGCGCGTGCCTGGTGCGCGTGGGAAGAGACCCTCTCCACGCTGCTGCCCGACCCCGGCGGCGCGCGCATCGATGCGGCTGCCGACCTGGCGCTGGCGCGCATCGAGACCCATTACTTCCGGCACCGGGCCTTCCTGGAGGAGGGCGAGATCATCGCCAATGCGCACCGGCTGAGAGGCATTCCGGGCGTGATCGTCCAGGGGCGGCACGATACCGTGACCCCGGCCTCGACCGCCTGGGAACTGCTGCGCCACTGGCCCGAGCTGCGGCTGGAGATGGTGCCGGGTGCGGGCCACGCTTCCTGCGAGCCGGGCGTGAGCGCCCGGCTGGTCGGGGCGACCGACGGCTTCGCCGGAGGCTGACCGATAGTGACGGGTATTTCGTTCTGATATACGGAACACCGTTTCATTATCTTGCATGGGATGGGAATTCATCCTACAATCAAACCCAACAAAAACCGCAAGTCGATGCGGGCAGCGGGATAAAGAATGCGCCGGCAGACGGCAGGGCAGCGTCGCACGGCATCACAGCAGAACGAGTGGAAACGGAGGAGATATGAAGAGCATCAACCGGAAGCGCGCATTTTGCCTGGCCGCGGGAATGGCCGTCTTCTCGGCCGCCATGAGCTGGGCCCAGCCGGCCCTGGCGCAGGCGCCTGCCGCCGACAAGAACGCGGCCGTGTACATGTACCGCGGCCTGGACCGCGACAAGCGCCTCCTCGAGAATGCCCGCAAGGAGGGGACGGTGGTCGTGTACACCTCGCTGGCGAGCAAGGAGTCGATGCCGCTGGCGAAGGCCTTCGAGGAAAAATACGGAATCAAGGTGGTCTTGTGGCGCGCCACCAGCGACAAGGTGGTGCAGCGCACCGTCACCGAGGGCCGCGCGGGGCGCTATACGGTCGACGTGGTCGAGACCAACGGTCCGGAAGTGGAGATGATCGCGCGCGAGAAGCTGTTGTCCGAATTCCACAGCCCGTACTTCGCGGACCTGCCGCCGTCGGCCTTCCCGGCGCACCGCCTGTGGGTTGCCGACCGCCTGAATTTCTTCGTCGTCGCCTACAACACCAACAAGGTCAAGCGCGCCGACCTTCCGGCCTCCTACGACGGCTTCCTGCATCCGAAATGGAAAGGCCAGCTCGGCATCGAAGCCACCGATTCGGAATGGATGGCGGCGATCGTCAAGCACTGGGGCGAGCGCGGCACCAGGTTCTTCGACCAGCTGGCGGCGATGCGGCCGGACGTGCGCAAGAGCCATATCCTGCTGGCGGAAATGGTCGGCGCGGGCGAAGTCCCGGTCGCGCTGACGGTCTACAACTCGGAAGTGGAGTCGCTCAAGCAGCGCGGCGGCCCGGTGGACTGGCAGCCGGTCGAGCCGGTGGTCGGACGTCCGCAGGGCATCGCCGTGACCAGGAATGCGCCGCACCCCAACGCGGCGCTCCTGTTCGCCGACTACGTGCTGTCGCCGGAAGGTCAGCAATTGCTGCATTCGATGGGCCGGATACCGGCCAGCCGCAAGGTCAAGACCGCGCTGAACAACTTCCCGTACACCATGATCAGCCCCGCCATCGCGCTCGACGAGCGTGAAAAGTGGGAAACGATGTGGGACAACTATTTCATCAAGCGCTGAGGCCGGGCGGCGTCGCCGGATTCGCTGGCAGAGTGAACTTCGACTGGGGAGTGCAAAGTATGGATCGATGCCACACGGCTGGCTGGGTCGGGTGCAGGCGGTTTGATCTCACGGGACCGGTTTCTTGATATGCTTCCGGCTCTCTTAACCGTCGTGTCGAAAGACATCGCACCATCGAAAGGAAACAAGATGCGCAAATCTCGCACATCGGGGAACGGCGTCCAGTCCGCCGAGCCAGTCGTGCCGGCCGAGGATGATGAACCAAAAACCCGTTTGTCGTCGGTCGCCAATGCAATCCGCCTGATCAAGTCGTTCTCGGATAACGAGTACGAGATCGGCATCAGCGAACTGAGCAAGCGCCTGCATTTGCCGAAGAGCTCGGTGCATCGCCTGGCCAGCACCCTGGCCGACAGCGGCATGCTGGAACAGAACGAGGAAACCGGGAAGTACCGGCTGGGCCTGGTGATGTTCGAACTGGGCTCGCTGGTCCGCCGCAAGATGGACTTCTCGAGCACGGCAAAGCCGGAGCTGATGGCGCTGCGGGAAAAGACCGGCGAGACCGTCCACATGACGGTGCTGGGGGCGACCAGTGTCATTTATATCAATACGCTGGAAAGCACCAAGTCGATCCGCATGACGCTCGACGTCGGCATGCGCAAGCCTGCCTACTGCACGGCCGAGGGCAAGGTCCTGCTGGCGTTCAAGTCGCCGGAAGTCGCCGAGGCGATCATCGGCTACGGCCTGCCGGAGCGCACGCCCAAGACCATCACCGATCCGCTGGCCTTCCAGAAGGAGCTGGCCACGGTGAGGAGCCGCGGCTATGCGATCGACGACGAGGAGTGCGAAGTCGGCCTGCGCTGCATCGCGGCGCCGGTGCGCGACCACTACGGCAACGTCATTGCCGCGATCAGCGTCGCGGGGCCGTCGCAGCGGCTGACCAAGAAGATCCTGGAAAGCTATGCGACGGAAGTGATGGAGAGTGCGGATGTGATTTCCAAGCGCCTGGGGTACCAACCAATGTCGCATCGCCGGATCGGCGGTCGGCTGTAACAAGCGGAGGCGCTGTACGGACAGGCGGTGGCGCGCGCCGGTCCGATCCGCTAAACACGGAAATAGGATGGCCATGTATAAGATAAATATAGCCGGTTCACAGCTTGCCTTCGATTGCGCCCCTGGAGACACCATCGCGCGTGCCGCCCTGCGCGCCGGCATCGGCATTCCCTACGAATGCAACGTCGGCTGTTGCGGCACCTGCAAGATCGAGCTGCTCAGCGGCTCGGTGGAATCGAACTGGCCCGCAGCCCCGGGCCTTGGCGAGCGCGACCGCATGCGCGGCCGCGTGCTGGGCTGCCAGTCGCGTCCAGTCAGCGACTGCACCGTCAAGGCAAGGGTGGGCGACCAGTATCTGACCGGCCGCGTGCCGCGCCGCTTCGAAGCGGTGCTGGCCGGCCAGCGCGACCTCACTCATGACATGCGCGAATTGCGCTTCAGCTTGCCCGAAGCGGTCGATTTCCTGCCGGGGCAGTATGCGCTGCTGCAACTGCCCGGGGTGGACGGTCCGCGCGCCTACTCGATGTCGAACATCGCCCGGGATGGCGCCACCTGGCATTTCCAGATCCGCCGCGTCCCCGGCGGCCAGGGCGGCGCCGCCATCTTCGACCGGATGAAGGTCGGCGACCGGCTGACGATCGACGGGCCCTACGGCCTGGCCTACCTGCGCACCGCGAACCAGCGCGACATCGTCTGCATCGCCGGCGGCTCGGGCCTGGCGCCGATGATCTCGATCGCGCGCGGGCTGGCGGCGGATCCTGCGCTGGCCGGGCGCAGGCTGCACTTCTTCTACGGCGGGCGCACCGCGCGCGACATCTGCGGCAGCGACATGCTGGCCGAGCTGCCGGGCTGGGGCGAGCGCATCCACTATTACCCGACCATCTCGATGCCCGAAGCGGATGCGGCGCCGTGGAGCGGCCGCACCGGCTTCGTGCATGAACTGGTGGCGGAGGTGCTGGGCGCCTCCCTGCGGGATCACGAAATCTATTTCGCCGGTCCGCCCGCCATGGCGCAGGCGGTGCAGCGCATGCTGTTCGAGGCCGGCGTGCCCGGGGAGCAGGTGCACTACGACGCATTCTATTGAGAAGGCGCCGGACAACCCGGGGCAGGCAGCCCCATATTCCAACATCAACTCTGGAACAAGCACATGTCGGACGATAAAGCAGGCGGCCCAGGGCCGGGACACCAGATCGCGGACCATCTGTATGGCCAGGACTACGACCACGTGCATGAGGATGGCGAGGACGCCGACCATGACCACGACCATGACGATTTCAGTTCCCTCGGTCCGCTCGAGGACAATCCGATCTGGCAGCAGGACCATGTGTCGCTGGTGAGCGTCGGCATCGACATCGGCTCGTCCGGCACCCAGGTCATCTTCTCGCGCATCAAGCTGCGCCGCATGGGCGAAGACCTGTCGAGCCGCTACTTCGTGGTGGCGCGCGAGACCCTGTACCAGTCGCCGGTCGCGCTCACGCCTTACCAGGACAATGCGCGCATCGATGAAGCGGCGCTCGGCGCCATCATCGACCAGGCCTACGGCGATGCCGGCCTGCATCCGGACAAGATCGATACCGGCGCCGTCATCCTGACCGGCGAAGCGCTGCGCCGCGAGAATGCGCAGGCGATTTCCGACGTGCTGGCGGACCAGGGCGGCGAATTCGTCTGCGCCACCGCGGGCCACCACATGGAATCGATGCTGGCGGCCTATGGCTCCGGCGCCGCGCGGGTCTCGCACGCGCTGGGCAAGCGCCTGCTGAACATCGACATCGGCGGCGGCACCACCAAGCTGGCGGTGGTGGAGGGCGGCAAGGTTGTCGGTACCGCCGCCATCCACATCGGCGGACGCCTGCTGGTGGCCGACGACGAAGGCAGGATCGTGCGCCTCGATCCCGCCGGCCAGTACCACGCCGCCCAGGCCGGCTACGCCTGGGAGATCGGCAGCCATGCGTCAAGCGCCCAGATGGAGCAGGTGGCCGACTGGATGGCGGACGCCCTGGTCGCCGCGATCTCGAGAACCGGCATGACCCCGCAAGTCGACGCGCTCTACCTGACCGATCCCTTGTCCATGCTGGGCGAGATCGAAGGCATGATGTTCTCCGGCGGCGTGGCCGAGTACGTGTACGAACGCGAAGACCGCCATTTCGGCGACATGGGCAAACTGCTCGGCGCGGCGCTGCGGCGCCGGATCGACGCGGGCGCGTTCGGCTGGCCGCTCCTGCCCGCCGGCGAATGCATCCGCGCCACCGCGCTCGGCGCCTCCGAGTACTCGGTGCAGCTGAGCGGGAACACGACCTATATCTCCAGCCCCGGCAAGCTGCTCCCGCGCCGCAACCTGCAGGTATTGCAGCCGGCCTTCGAATGCCGGGCCGAGATCGACAGCGCGGCCCTGGCCGACGCCATTCGCAGCCACTTCAAGGCCTTCGACCTGGTCGAAGGGGAGGCCGAGGTGGCGCTGGCATTCCGCTGGTCGGGGCCGCCGTCGTACGCGCGGATCGCCGCGTTTGCAGCCGGCATTGCCGCCGCCATGCCCGTCACGCTGGCGCAGCGCAGGCCGCTGTACCTGATCCTGGACGGCGACCTTGCCCATACGCTGGGCCGGCTGATGCACGACGAGATGGGGCTGGCCAGCGAGATCCTCGTCATCGATGGCATCGTGCTGTGGGACTTCGACTATATCGACCTGGGACGCATACGCCTGCCGTCGCAGACGGTGCCGGTGACGGTGAAGTCGCTGGTGTTCAGCCAGGATCCGCGCACGCCGGCCGGCAAGCCGCGCAGCGACCTCAAGTACCGGCCGCATGTGCACACGCACGGGCACGGCCACGGACATTCCCATGATCACGGCCACGGTCATGATCACGGCCACGGTCATGATCACGGCCACGGGCATTCCCACGGCCATGGGCACGGCCACGCGCACGACCACGCGCACGGCAAGTAAGCAGTGCAGGTCAGGACAGAACAAGACGCGGCCATGAACGCTGAACTCGGGGGAGACATGCTGGAGATTTTGGAACGCAAGCAGATGCTTGCGGACGCCATCCTGATGATGGAACGGGCGGGCATCATCGATTTCAACGGACACGTCAGTGTCCGGGTCGGCGAAAGCCATATGTTGATCAATTCGGGCAAGTCGGTACGCAGCGCGCTCACGGTGGACGACATCGTCACCATCGATTTCGAGGGCAGGCTGGTGGAGGGCGATGCGCCCCCGCCGATGGAATTCCACATCCATGCCGAAATATACCGGCGCCGGCGCGAGGTCGGCGCGGTGGCGCATACCCATCCGCTGTGGTCCACGTTGCTCGGGATGGTGGGCAAGCCGGTGCTGCCGGTGATCATGCAGGCGGCCGTGCTGGGCGAGATCCGGGAATTCCCGACCACCGCATCGATCAACAACCGCCAGCTGGCCGCGGAGCTGGCCGACGTCCTCGGCGACGCCCGCGTCGCCGTCCTCAAGTCGCATGGCGCGGTGGTGGCCGCCGAAGGCATCCTGGAAGCCTTCGTGCTCGCGGTATACCTCGAAGAAACGGCGCAGCGCCAGTACCTGGCCTCGCAGATCGGCACGCCGGCAGTGCTGGCGCCGGAACAGGTGAAGGCCATCGGGCGCAACCTGTGGAAGCCGAACCTGCTGCAGAAAGTATGGGATTACCACAGGGCCAAGCTGGTTTACTGACCCGCGCACGTCCTCGAGAAACGCGGTAACCCACCGCGTCCGGCGCTGTCACGCCCAGCGAAAACGCGGGACGTGCACAGGCGCGCACGTATTGAAATCTACACAAGAAAATAAACTGGTTTTTGTTGACATGAACAAAAGCTCTCGGTAAATTTGGCCTGTATTTCTATGTGAACCGATGTTCCATATAACGGAACGACAAAATCCGGCCCGGAAAGAGCCGGATCGAGGCCAGCAAGAGCCCAGGGAATGCCGACGGTGACACCAATAAAAGGAGACGCGGTTATGGAAGCAGCAGCAGGAGCGCTATCAGCAAAGTATGTCGACAAACCTTCGTTATGGCAGCGCTTCGATGCGAAGTGGCTGGTCATTGGCATTTGCGTACTCGGGGTCGCCTACCTCGCGCTGATGCCGCTTTTCTTCCTGGTCTGGCAAAGCTTCTTCACGCCGCAGACCGCCACCCAGGCAGCCACATTCACCCTCGAAAACTACCTCAGCGCGTACACGAGCGTCGAAACGCTGCGCCTGCTGGGCAATTCCGTGACCTTCGCCGCCGGCACCTCGGTGGTGGCCTTCATCGCCGGCACCGCGCTGGCATGGATGAACGAGCGCACCAACACCCCGTTCAAGTCGCTGTTCTTCGCGCTCTCGATCATCCCGCTGATCATCCCGGGCATCCTGTTCACGGTCGCGTGGATCCTGCTGGGCAGCCCGAAGATCGGCATCATCAACCTGCTGTTCCAGGACTGGTTCAACACGGACTACCTGCTGTTCAACGTGTACTCGATGTGGGGCATGATCTGGGTCGAAGGCCTGCACTATTCGCCGATGGCCTTCCTGATCATGACGGCCGCCTTCCGCTCGATGGACCCGTCGCTGGAGGAGTCGGCCATGATGTGCGGCGCCAGCATCCGCCAGATCGCCTGGCGCGTCACCTTCAAGCTGACCTGGCCGGCGATCTTCGCGACCTTCCTGATCCTGTTCATCCGCGCGATCGAATCCTTCGAAGTGCCGGCGCTGCTTGGCCTGCCGGTCGGCATCCAGGTGTTCACCTCGTCGATCTACCAGGCGATCCACCAGTATCCGAGCAAGGTCGGCCTGGCTTCGTCCTATGCGGTGACCCTGCTGCTCATCACCACGGTCGGCATCTACTTCCAGTCGAAGCTGTCCAGCCAGGGCAGCAAGTACTCCACCGTGACCGGCAAGGGCTTCCGCCCGCGCACCATGGACCTGGGCAAATGGCGCTACCTGACGGCCGGCATCTTCGTCGTCTACTTCGCCCTGATCGTGGTGCTGCCTTTCCTGGTGCTGCTGTGGTCCTCGCTGCAGAAGTTCTACGCCGTCCCGTCGATGGCCGCGATGCAGAACCTGACGCTGGACGCCTACCGCTTCATGCTCGACTACCCGACCCTGGCCTCGTCCACCTGGAACAGCCTGGTGCTGGCCCTGGGCAGCGCGACCATCATCATGCTGGTCACCTCGGTCATCTGCTGGATCGTGGTCAAGACCAAGCTGCCCGGCCGCTGGCTGCTGGATAACCTGGCCTCGCTGCCGATGGTGTTCCCGGGACTGGTGCTCGGCCTGGCGATCATGGTGTTCTACCTGAATGTCGATGTCGGCGTCTACGGCACCATGTGGATCCTGTTCATCGCCTACGTGACGCGCTTCCTGCCGTACGGCCTGCGCTACAACACCACCTCGATGCTGCAGATTCACAAGGAGCTGGAAGAGTCGGCCGCCATGAGCGGCGCCTCCTGGAGCACCACCTTCTGGCGCGTCATCCTGCCGCTGCTGAAACCCGGCCTGCTGGCGGGCTGGATCTACATCGTGATCGTCTCGATCCGCGAGCTGTCCTCGTCGATCCTGCTGTACAGCCCGGGCACGGAAGTGATCGCGATCCTGATCTGGGAACTGTGGGAAAACGGACAATACGTCGAACTGTCGGCGCTCGGCGTGATGTTCATCATGCTGCTGTTCACGCTGGTCATGATTGCCCAGATGCTAGGCAAGAAATTCGGCGTCAAGGAATGAGCCACAGCCGCCTGCACAGGCAGGCGGCAGGACGAATGGAAAACAGGCAGTCAATGTGCCATAACAGGAGACAAACATGCTTAGCGTAAAAAATCTGTGTACCGAGTATCCGAACGACAAGGGTGAAGTGGTCAAGGCGGCCCAGGACGTCAGCTTCGATGTGCCCGAAGGGAAGCTGTTCACCCTGCTCGGACCCAGCGGCTGCGGCAAGACCACGACCCTGCGTTCGATCGCCGGCCTGGAGCGGCCGAAGTCGGGCGAGATCACGGTCGGCGGAGTGGCCGTCTACTCGTCCGGCAAGAGCATCTTCATCCAGCCGAACAAGCGCAACTTCGGCATGGTGTTCCAGTCCTATGCGATCTGGCCGCACATGAACGTGTTCCAGAACGTGGCGTTCCCGCTCGAGGTCTCCAGCCGCAAGTACGGCAAGCAGGAAATCGAAACCCGGGTGATGCGCGTGCTGCGCGCCGTCGGCCTCGACCAGTATGCCGACCGCGAAGCGACCAAGATGTCGGGCGGCCAGCAGCAGCGCCTGGCGCTGGCGCGCGCCCTGGTGATGGAGCCGAAGCTGCTGCTGCTGGACGAGCCGCTGTCCAACCTCGACGCCAAGCTGCGCGAGCGCATGCGCTTCGAACTCAAGCGCATGCAGCGCGAGCTGGGCCTGACCACCATCTACGTGACCCACGACCAGAGCGAGGCGCTGGCGCTGTCGCACGAGATCGCCGTCATGAGCGCGGGCAGGATCGTGCAGTGCGGCTCGCCGCGCGACATCTACGAACGTCCACGCAACAAGTTCGTCGCCGACTTCGTCGGCATCACCAACTTCCTCGACGCCACCATCGAGGCGCCGGAAGGCACGGTCGATTCGCGCTTCCGCGTCCACTCCTCGATCGGCAAGCTGTGCGTCACCTCGTCCGAATCCTTCCGCGCCGGCGATGCGGCCCTGATCTCGGTGCGCCCGGAAGACGTCGACCTGAGCGTGGAGCGTCCGAACGGCGACAACGTGGCCGAGGGCGTGGTCGATACCAAGGTCTTCCTCGGCGAATACATGGACTACCAGGTGCGCGTGGCCGACCAGGTCATGCTGGCCCGCGTCCATCCTTCGTTCAATGTTTCGACAGGGTCGAAGGTCTACCTGCACATGAATCCGGAGAAGTGCATCTGTATTCCGGAGGACAAGCAGTACCGCCAGGCCGCCTGACCCCCCGTCCGGGAGCCCCGTCCCTGTAGAACGTCCGCCGTGACCACGGCGGGACGCGGGCCCCCTTTTGCCTAAGGATTCATCATGACTTGCATGCGATTTGCGACGTGCTGGCTGCTTGCGTCCCTGCTGTTCGTGGCGGGGGCCGCGCAGGCCCAGGTTCCGGCCTACCAGGGGGCGGACCGCGCGCAGCGGCTGCTCAAGGGAGCCCGCGCGGAAGGGACGCTGAACGTGTACACCTCGATGGCCGAGAAGGATAGTGCGCGGCTGGTCGAGGCGTTTGAAAAGAAGACCGGCATCGAGGTGAATGTCTGGCGCTCGGGCAAGAACAAGGTGCTGCAGCGCGTGATCACCGAAGCCAGGGCCGGCCGCCATGAGGCCGATGTCATCCTCAATCCGGCGCCCGAGATGGAAGCGCTGCACCGCGAGAAGCTGCTGCAGCCGGTATGGTCGCCCAGGCAGGCGGAGCTGATTCCGGCGGCGCTCCCGGCGCACCGCGAATGGACCGGCATGCGCGTCTACCTGTTCGCGCAGCCCTACAACACCCGCCAGGTCAGTGCTGCCGAAGTGCCGTCCAGCTTCGAGGACCTGCTGCATCCGCGCTGGAGAGGGCGGCTCGGCATCGAGGCCAAGCAGGCCGAGTGGTTCCATGCGCTGGTACAGGCGATGGGCGAGGAAAAGGGCCTGCGCTACTTCCGCGAGCTGGTCGCCACCAGTGCGCCCTCGCTGCGCACCGGCAGCTCGCTGCTGAACAACATGGTGGTCTCGGGCGAGGTGCCACTGGCGCTGAACGTGTACAGCTACCTGCCGGAGCAGGCGCGCGCCGCCGGCGCACCGGTCGACTACGTCGTGCTGTCGCCCGCGGTCGCCTACACCGACGGCATCGGCATCGCGCGCCGCGCCGCCCATCCGCATGCCGCCACGCTGTTCTACGACTTCCTGCTCGACGAAGGACAGGCCATCGTTGCCGGGTTCAAGGCGCTGACCACCGACAAGCGCGACCAGGCGCTGCTGGCCAGGTACAAGCCGGTCTACATCGACCCGGTGAGCGTGCTCGACAACTACGAGAAATGGACCAGCCTGTACGACGACACCCTGAACGGACGCGTCAAAGGAGACCAGAAATGAATGCGGAACAAAACGCACTGCTGACCCGGACCGGACCCGGCACGCCGATGGGCGAGCTGTTCCGCCGCTACTGGCTGCCCGCGCTGCTGGCCAGCGAACTGCCGGAACCGGACTGCCCGCCGGTGCGCGTGCTGCTGCTGTCGGAACGGATGATCGCCTTCCGCGACAGTTCCGGCAAGCTGGGCCTGATGGATGAGTTCTGCGCCCACCGCGGGGTGTCGCTGTGGTTCGGCCGGAACGAGGAAAACGGCCTGCGCTGCCCCTACCATGGCTGGAAATACGATACCAGCGGCCAGTGCGTCGACGTGCCGTCCGAGCCGCTGGAAAGCGGCTACTGCAAGAAGATCAAGCTGAAGTCCTACCCGCTGGTGGAGCGCGGCGGCATCCTGTGGACCTATATGGGACCGCCGGAGCTGCAGCCCGAACTGCCGATGTACGAATGGGCCACGGTGCCGGCCAGCCAGCGCCACATTTCCAAGCGCCAGCAGGATTGCAATTACCTGCAGGCGATGGAGGGCGGACTGGATTCCTTCCATTCCAGCTTCCTGCACCGGATGTCGGTCGGCGACGACCCGCTGCTCAAGCGCGACCCGGCCAGCGCGGCCTGGCTGGCGGCCGACCGCCACCCGATGTTCGTGCCGCTCGAGTCGCCCGGCGGCCTGTACATCGCGACCCGCCGCAACGCCGACGAGGAGCGCTATTACTGGCGCGTCACGCAGTGGCTGATGCCCTGTTTTAACCTGTTCCCGCCCTATGAGGGCAACCCCTACGGCGGACATGCCTGGGTGCCCATCGACGACGAGCATGCCTGGACCTTCAGCATCGACTACCACCCGGAGCGCGCCCTGACGGCGCCCGAACTGGAAGCGATGGAAGCGGGCAAGGGCATCCACAGCAAGACCATTCCCGGCACGTTCCGCCCGGTGGCCAACCAGGACAACGACTACCTGATCGACCGCGTGGCGCAGAAGGAGCGCCGCAGCTTCTGCGGCGTGCTGGGCGTGGCCGAACAGGATGCGGCGGTCCAGGAAAGCATGGGCCCGATCGAAGACCGCACCCGCGAGAACCTGGTCGGGACCGACAACGGCATCATCATGACCCGCCAGCGCCTGCTGAAGGCGGTCCGCACCGTGCAGGCAGGCGGCGAGCCGCCCGGACTGGACCGCGCGGCCCAGCGGGTGCGCGCCTTCGCCGCGGTCCTGCCGCACGCGGCGCCGCTGCAGTCGGCCCCTGAAATGCAAGTGACGCGTCGTCAACCTGAACAACTTTCATAAGAGGATTCCATGCAGACGATAGGACTGATAGGCGCCGGGCGGATGGGCATGCCGATCATCGGCCACCTGAGCCGCGCGGGCTTCCGGGTACTGGTGAGCGAGCGTAATCCGGAGCGCCAGCCGGACGTGGCCGCGCGCGGCGGCGAGCTGGTCGAGTCGCCGGTGCTGGCGGCCGAATCCGAGGCCATCCTGGTATGCGTCGGCTACGACAAGGAGGTCAGGGAACTGCTGCAGACGCCCGGCGGCCTGCTGGAATCGGCCCGGAGCGGCGCCATCATCGCCGTGCTGAGCACGATCCATCCGAAGACCATGCAGGAGCTGGCGCAGTACGCCGCCCCGTACGGCGTGCATGTGGTCGACTCGACCGTCTGCCGCGGCGGCCGCGCCGCCGACGAGGGCACGCTGCTGTCCTTCGTGGGCGGCGCGGCGGACGTGGTCGACCGCCTGACCCCGGTGCTGCGCGCCTACTCCTCGGACGTGGTGCATAGCGGCGGCGTGGGCACCGCCCAGGTGTCGAAGGCGGCCAACAACCTGATCCTGTGGGCCTGCCTGGTGGCCAGCCACGAGGGCCTGGCGCTGGCGCAGCGCTACGAGGTCAACGTCGATGCCCTGCGCGCCGCCCTGATGACCAGCAGCGCCGCCAACGGCGCGCTGGGGAACTGGGGCCAGCAGTCGATGGCCTGGGCCCAGGACGACATGGCGATCGTGGCCGACATGGCCGAGGACTGCGGCATCTCGCTGCCGCAATCGGGGGTGGTGCGGGAAGTGTGCCGCACGCTCAAGCCGCGCCGCTACCAGCTCGACAAGTACGGAGTCTGACCATGCGCCTGTTCTCCCTGGCCTTTCTTGCCCTGGCGCTGGCGGCGCCGCTGGCCCATGCGACCGATCCGGCCGCCGTTGCCGCGATCGCCCAGTACGAAGGCGCGGACCGTACCCAGCGCCTGATCGAAGGCGCCCGGCGCGAAGGTTCGCTGACCCTGTATACCTCGCTGACGGTGGAGGACATGGCGGTGATCAACGCCGCCTTCGAAAAGAAATACGGCGTCAAGGTCAAGATGTGGCGGGCCGGCGCGGACAAGGTCTTGCAGCGCATGGTCACCGAAGCGCGCGGCAACCGTTTCGACGTCGATGTGGCCGAGGCCAGCACACCCGCGCTCGAATCGCTGCGGCGCGAGAAACTGCTGGCGGCGGTGCGCTCGCCCCACCATGCCGACCTGATGGCGCAGGCGGTGCCGGCGCACCGCGAGTGGGTCGGCTCGCGCATGAACGTGTTCGTCCATGCGTACAACACCAGCCAGATCAGGAAGGAAGACGCGCCGGCCAGCTACCAGGACCTGCTCGACCCGAAATGGAAGGGCAGGCTCGGCATCGAGTCGGCCGACGAGGACTGGTTCGCCACCGTGGTGAGCGAACTGGGCGAGGAGAAAGGCCTGAAGCTGTTCCGCGACATCAGCGCGACCAACGGCATCTCGGTGCGCAAGGGCCATACGCTGCTGACCAACCTGGTGGCATCGGGCGAAGTGCCGTTCGCGCTGACCGTCTACAACTTTACCGCCGAACAGCTCAGGGAGAAAGGCGCGCCGGTGGCGTGGTACGTGATGCAGCCGGCGGTGGCCAGGGTCAACGGCCTGGCGGTGGCGGCCCGTGCGCCCCATCCGCATGCCGCAGTCCTGTACTACGAATTCATGATCAGCGACGAAGGCCAGCAGATCCTGGCCAGGCGTGACTTCGTCACGACCAGTACCAGGCTGCCTTCGCCGCTCGGGAAGACCCCGCTGAGGCTGGTGGATGCCGCCCTCATGCTGGACGAGAACGAGAAATGGACCCGCCTGTACGAGGAAATCATCGTCAAGCCCAAGAAGTAAATCTGTGATCACCATCTGGAGGAGTGGCCGTGAGCAATGAGAAGAAGTTTTACCACAGCAACAAAGAGCGGGTGTTCGTGCGCGCCATCGCCGGCCCGTACAACCTGCAGGACGAACTGGTGCGGCTGCGCTCCATGCCGCGCGTGCGCAAGGCGAAGGAGATCAAGTTCGTCGACGGGCCGCAGGCCTTCAGCCGCCACTACGTGGAACCGAAGGACGGCATCACGCAGAACTTCCACCTGCACCTGGAGGAGTACGGGCCGGGCGGCAAGTCGCAGAAGCACGGACACGTCAACGAGGCCGCCTTCTACATCCTCGACGGTACCGGCTACGAGGTGCACGACGGCATCCGCTACGACTGGCAGGCGGGCGACGTGGCGATCGTGCACAACAACTGCGTGCACCAGCATTTCAACGCCTCGTCCGAGAAGCCGGCGCGCGCCCTCGTGCTCAAGACCAAGCCGATGTACATGTTCATGAACATGCTGTTCCAGAAGCAGGTCGAGGCGCGCGACAGCACGGCGGCGCCCGGCGGCGAAGGCTACCAGGTGCGCGAGGAGGAAGAGAACTACAACTACGCGGATTACAGCGACATTCAAGGGGAGGATTGACGATGGCATGGGGTGAATCGAAGGCATGGCTGCAAGGCCTGGCCAACCAGGAGCTGTACCAGAACCTGCTGGACGACGCGGCGGCGGCGCCGGCGCGCAACAGCAAGCGCAAGAAGGTCGTGCATCCGCACGAGATGCCGTGGGAGATGTCGCGCCAGGGCCTGCTCAAGCACCTGCTCAACGAGCAGATGAACACGCGCATGGAAACGGTGGATGCGTACATGCAGATCATCCCGCCGGGCAGCCGCTCGGGCAAGCACCGCCACCTGGCGGAGGAATGCCTGTACGTGGTGGAAGGGCGGGGCTATGACCTGCACCAGGACTGCGACGTCGAGATCACCGACACCTACCACTGGAAGGCGCAGGACGAGGTCAAGCGCTACGAATGGGA
>NZ_KB908142.1 GCF_000382345.1 Massilia niastensis DSM 21313 | reverse complement strand
AACGAATGCCAAACAGGTAGCCGATGAACAGCATCTTGAACAGCGTCACAGGGTCCAGTGCTGGGCGACCATTATCGGCGCAGTACAAATGCGCGGTCTGTTCCCGGATGAAATCGAACTTGATGTGGCGGTCGATCAGACGCAGCAAATGGTCTTGCGGTACCAGCTGTTCCAGCGTGACCATCTCCAGCTCGTGCTGGAAGGGAGAAGGTGTCTTGAGCATGATGACATTAAATCAAAAGCCCCCGCCGTTGGCGAGGGCTTTTGACTTTGTCAGCAGTCTGAGGCAGCCATTGGCTGCCTTTTTTGTTTGCAGGATGGGTGCGTCACCCACCTGCCGGTATCAAACCGTCATGCTGCGATTGGCCTTCTGGTCCAAGGCCGGCAGCTTCGACCGGACCAAGTTGCGACAAATAAAACGGCGATTATTCCGCGCTTGCCGAAGCGACGCGCTGGGCTTCCATGTGCTCGCGGAGCACCTGGTTGATGCGGGTCTGGTAACCCGGACCGGCGGCCTTGAACCATTCCAGCATGTCGACATCCAGGCGGATCGTCACGATCTGCTTGACGCCGCTGGTGGCTTGCGGTTTGGACGTTGTTGCGGCGTCCGAGGTGCGAAGGGCTGACTGATCCCAATCCGCTTCGTATTCTTTGTTCATGCGATTTATCCCGTAAGTACATACGCCACTAGTCGAGGCGGACTTCGATTGTCGTCGGGGTATGTAACGTAAAGATTGCTGACGAGGCAGGAATTGTAACGCCATGTATCATTCGTGTGTTTGAATACAAAAAGATACAAACGCAATCTGTTGCAGATGCGTCAGAAAACGATCCTGCACGCATGACGTATAATGGTCGACCGCCCAATAGAAAACGGCCTGTCAAGCCGCCTTCACAGAGAGAACATTCATCATGACCGCCCGAACGCAAGCCATGTCCCCGATCGAAACCCAGCTGCGCGAGATCCTGTCGCGCCGCATCATGATCCTGGATGGCGCGATGGGAACGATCATCCAGCAGTACAAGCTCGACGAGCAGGCCTACCGCGGCGAGCGCTTCGCCACCTTCGCCGCGCCCGCAGGCAGCGGCCAGCGCGAGCTGTTCGTCAAGGGGAACAACGAGCTGCTGACCCTGACCCAGCCGCAGGTGATCCAGGAAATCCACGAGCGCTACCTCGCGGCCGGCGCCGACCTGATCGAGACCAATACCTTCGGCGCCACGGGCGTGGCGCAGGAGGACTACCACATGGCCCACCTGGCCTACGAGATGAACGTCGAGGCCGCCAAACTGGCGCGCGCCGCCTGCGCCAAGTACAGCACCCCGGACAAGCCGCGCTACGTCGCCGGCGCCCTCGGCCCGACGCCGAAGACCGCCTCGATCTCGCCGGACGTGAACGACCCGGCCGCGCGCAACATCACCTTCGACCAGCTGGTCGCCTCCTACCATGAACAGGTGCGCGGCCTGGTCGACGGCGGCGCCGACCTGCTGCTGGTCGAGACCATCTTCGACACCCTGAACTGCAAGGCCGCGCTGTTCGCGATCGACCAGTACTTCGACGAGCATCCCGGCACGCCGCGCCTGCCCCTGATGATCTCGGGCACCGTGACCGATGCCTCGGGCCGCATCCTGTCGGGCCAGACCGTGCCCGCGTTCTGGAATTCGGTGCGCCATGCGAAGCCGCTGACCATCGGCCTGAACTGCGCGCTGGGCGCCGCCCTGATGCGCCCCTACGCCGAAGAGCTGTCGCAGATCGCCGACACCTTCGTCTGCATCTACCCGAACGCCGGCCTGCCCAACCCGATGAGCGACACCGGCTTCGACGAGCTGCCGGCCGACACCTCGGCCCTGCTGCGCGAATTCGCCGACGCCGGCTTCGTCAACATCGCCGGCGGCTGCTGCGGCACCACGCCCGAGCACATCCAGGCGATCGCGGAGCTGCTCGCGCCGATGCCGCCGCGCCAGCTGCCGCTGGTACCGGTCGCGATGCGCCTGTCGGGCCTGGAGCCGTTCACCATCGACGAGTCCTCGCTGTTCGTCAACGTCGGCGAGCGCACCAACGTCACCGGCTCGAAGGCCTTCGCGCGCATGATCCTGAACGAGCAGTTCGACGAGGCGCTGTCGGTGGCGCGCCAGCAGGTCGAGAACGGCGCCCAGGTCATCGACATCAACATGGACGAGGCGATGCTCGATTCGCAGGCGGCCATGACGCGCTTCCTGAACCTGATCGCCTCCGAACCCGACATCTCGCGCGTGCCTGTGATGATCGACTCGTCGAAGTGGTCGGTCATCGAGGCCGGCCTGAAGTGCGTGCAGGGCAAGGCGATCGTCAACTCGATCTCGCTCAAGGAAGGCGAAGAGGAATTCCTGCGCCAGGCGCGCCTGTGCCGCAGCTACGGCGCGGCCGTGATCGTGATGGCCTTCGATGAACAGGGCCAGGCCGACACCTTCGCGCGCAAGACCGAGATCTGCGCCCGCGCGTATCACACGCTGGTGGAGAAGGTCGGCTTCCCGCCGGAAGACATCATCTTCGACCCGAACATCTTCGCGATCGCCACCGGCATCGAGGAGCACAACAACTACGCGGTCGACTTCATCGAGGCGACGCGCTGGATCCGCGCCAACCTGCCGCACGCGAAGGTGTCGGGCGGCGTGTCGAACGTCTCGTTCAGCTTCCGCGGCAACGACCCGGCGCGCGAGGCGATCCACACCGTGTTCCTGTACCACGCGATCCAGGCCGGCCTGACCATGGGCATCGTCAACGCCGGCATGGTCGGCGTCTACGACGACCTGTCGCCGGAACTGCGCGAGCGCGTGGAAGACGTGGTGCTGAACCGCCGCGACGACGCCACCGAGCGCATGATCGAGATCGCCGGCACCCTGAAGGCCGGCGGCAACAAACAGGAACAGAACCTCGAGTGGCGCAACGCGCCGGTCGAGAAGCGCCTGGCGCACGCGCTGGTGCACGGCATCACCCAGTGGATCGTCGAGGACACCGAAGAGATGCGCCAGCAGGTGCTGGCGGCGAATGGCCGTCCGATCCACGTGATCGAAGGCCCGCTGATGGACGGCATGAACATCGTCGGCGACCTGTTCGGACAGGGCAAGATGTTCCTGCCCCAGGTGGTCAAGTCGGCGCGCGTGATGAAGCAGGCGGTGGCCCACCTGGTGCCCTTCATCGAGGAAGAGAAGGCCGCGGAAGAACGCCGCACCGGCATCGTCGCCCGGCCGAAGGGCAAGATGGTGATCGCGACCGTCAAGGGCGACGTGCACGACATCGGCAAGAACATCGTCTCGGTGGTCCTGCAATGTAATAACTTCGAGATCGTGAACATGGGCGTGATGGTCCCGTGCGCCGACATCCTGGCCAAGGCGAAGGAAGAGAACGCCGACATCGTCGGCCTGTCGGGCCTGATCACGCCTTCGCTGGAAGAGATGGCGCACGTGGCGCGCGAGATGCAGCGCGACCCCTACTTCCGCGAACGCAAGATCCCGCTGCTGATCGGCGGCGCCACCACCAGCCGCGCCCACACCGCGGTCAAGATCGCGCCGCACTACGAAGGCCCGGTGGTCTACGTGCCGGACGCGTCGCGCTCGGTGTCGGTCGGCCAGTCGCTGGTGACCGAGGACACGCGCGGCCAGTACATCATCGAACTGGCCCAGGACTACGAGCGCATCCGCATCCAGCACGCGAACAAGAAGGCGCTGCCGATGCTGACCCTGGAACAGGCGCGCGGCAACAAGGCGCACCTGGCGTACGCGCCGGTCAAGCCGAAGTTCATCGGCCGCCGCGTGTTCAAGAACGTCGACCTGGGCCTGGTGGCGCGCTACATCGACTGGGGTCCGTTCTTCCAGACCTGGGACCTGGCCGGGCCCTTCCCTGCCATCCTCACCGACGAGGTGGTGGGCGAAGCCGCGAGCAAGGTGTACGAGGAAGGCCAGGCGATGCTGAAGAAGATCATCGAAGGCCGCTGGCTGACCGCCAACGGCGCGATCGCGCTGCTGCCGGCCAATAGCGTGAACGACGACGACATCGAGATCTATACCGGTGAAGGCCGCGACGAGGTCGCGTTCACCTGGTACGGCCTGCGCCAGCAGGGCGTCAAGCCGGTGGTGGATGGCAAGCAGCGCCCGAACCAGTGCCTGTCCGACTTCATCGCGCCGAAGGACTCGGGCGTGCAGGACTACATCGGCATGTTCGCCGTGACCGCCGGCCTGGGCATCGAGAAGCACGAGCAGCGCTTCGAAGCGGCGCTCGACGATTACTCGTCGATCATGCTCAAGTCCCTGGCCGACCGCCTGGCCGAGGCCTTCGCCGAGTACCTGCACGAGCGCGTGCGGGTCGACCTGTGGGGCTATGCGAGCGGCGAGGACCTGTCGAAGGAAGCCCTGATCGCCGAGGCGTACCAGGGCATCCGCCCTGCCCCGGGCTATCCGGCCTGCCCCGAGCACACGGTCAAGGCGGAGGTGTTCCGCACCCTGCAGGCGGAGGAGATCGGCATGCAGCTGACCGAGTCCTTCGCCATGTATCCGGGAGCGGCGGTGTCGGGCTTCTACTTCGCCCATCCGGAGTCGAAGTACTTCGTGGTGGGTAAGATCGGGGACGACCAGGTGGAAGACATGGCGCGCCGCCGCGGCATGGACAAGGCCGAGCTGGAACGGTATCTGGCGCCGAATCTTTAGTAGGGTGGGCGGCTATGCCGCCCACGCGGTGATTGTTACCGGCTCTGATATCGGGCTCGATGATCTTGCTGCCAACTATCACCGCGTGGGCGGGATCCGCCCACCCTACATCGCGTAGCGAACGACCTTGTCGCTCCACTCGAAGGCCGATACTTCGAGCTCGGCCAGGTCGTCGCCGTCGATCGACAGCGCGTGCAGCGCCGGCAGCACGTCGTCCTTCCCCTCTTCCATCTGCTCGAAGGCTTCCGCCAGGCTCAGCAGCTCGCCGAAGAAGCCGCTGCGCTTGAGCAGCGCATTGCGCACTTCGTCGATGACCGGGATCTGTTCGACGATGTCGAGCATCGGGATGCAGAACAGGGTGTCCATCAGCGACATCATGCCGACCGTGAAGGCGACGTCGGCCACGTTGCGCTGGCCGGGGCGCAGGCGCTGGGCCAGCAGCTCCATCAGGCGCGCGCGCGTGGTGGCCAGCATCAGCAGCGGGCTCTGGCTGTGGCCGCGCACGCCCGGCTCGGCATACAGCAGGATCTGCAGCCAGCGCTGCAGCTGGCGCCGCCCCAGCAGGATCAGGGCCTGGCTGATCGACTCGATGCGCCGGCCCGGCCCCATCGCGGGCGTGTTCACCAGGCGCAGCAGGTTCAGGCCCAGGGTGAGCTCGCGCTTGACCACGCGCTCGATCTCGCTGTTGTCGGCGTCCGAGGTCACCAGGTTCATCAGGTCCAGCACCGTCGTCTGCGACGGCGACAGCTTGCGGCCGGCCATCACGGTCGGCTTGGCGAAGTAATAGCCCTGGAAGTAGTCGAAACCGACGTCCAGGCAGGTGCGGTATTCGGTGTGGGTCTCGACCTTCTCCGCCACCAGGCGCTTGCCGGTGGTGCGCAGGCGCGGCGCCAGCGACAGCAGGGTCACGACCGGCAGCGCGCGCAGGTCCATCTTGACGAAGTCGATCACCGGCAGCAGGCGCGCCAGGCTGGCGCCGTGGGCCGAGGCTTCGGCCGCGAAGCGGAAGCCGTGCGAGGCCAGCTCGGTCATGCGCCCGATGACGGCATCGTCCGGCTCCACCGAGCCCACGATTTCCAGCACCGTGCGCTCGCGCGGCAGGAACGCGAACATGTCGCTCATGAGCACTTCCTTGTCGACGTTCAGGAAGGCGGTGGCGTCGCCGATCGCGCGCGGCAGGCCGAGCTGGGAAGCATGATGGATGACGCTGGCGCTGGCCGACAGCCCCGCCCCCGCCTGCGCCGGGTCGATCTGCGCCGGGCCCTGGGCACTGCCGCGGAACAGCAGTTCGTAGCCATACAGCGCCTGGTTGCGGTCCAGCACAGGCTGGCGCCCGAGGTAGAAATTGCGCATGCGCAGGGGCTGGGAAGCCTGTTCATGGCTGGCGGTATCGGTCATCTCGTCTCTCTTCTCGCAGCGAACTGAACTACTTTACCGCATCCCGCACTGTTAGTGGCTTTTTGGCATTAATTTATTGTAGGAACGATATGCTTCACTGTGGCAGCCCATCAACGAACATGGCCAGCTCGCCGGAAGCGAAATGGGTCCACTGCTCGTTGGTGGTCAAGGGCTCGGTGACGATGATGGCGACCCGGTCGTTCGGCGTCGTCACCTGGGAAAAGTCGACCGACAGGTCTTCGTCGGACAGGCAGGCGGCCGTGAACGGGTACTTGCGCACCACGTAGCACAGCTTGGTCGAACAATGGGTGAACAGCGCGGTGCCGTCGGACAGCATCATGTTGAAGGTCCCGTGCGCGGCGATGTCCGGCACCAGGCGCTCGAGCGCGGCGCGCAGGACAGCGCGCTGCGGGGGCTGGTCGCCGAACTCCTTGCGCAGGCATTGCAGCAGATAGCAGAAGGCCAGTTCGCTGTCGGTGTTGCCGACCGGGCGGAACGGACCATCGAGCACGGGCTGGAATTCCTTCAGGTCGCCGTTGTGGGCGAATACCCAGTAGCGTCCCCACAGCTCGCGCACGAAGGGATGGCAGTTCTCGAGTGCGACCTGCCCTTGCGTGGCCTTGCGGATGTGGGCGATGACGTTGGTGGACTTGATCGGGTAGCGCTTGATCAGTTCGGCAATCGGCGAAGCGATCGCCGCCTGGTGATCGACGAAATGGCGTACGCCCGAACCTTCGAAGAACGCGATCCCCCAGCCGTCATGGTGGGTATCGGTGCGGCCGCCGCGATGGGCGAAGCCGGTAAAAGAGAAGACAATGTCGGTGGGGACATTGCAGTTCATTCCGAGTAGCTGACACATGAGCGCAGCTTACCACGCCGTCAGCATAAAAGGGCGCCATTGCCCTCGGAGCGACAATGGCGCCGGGCCCTTCAGTGCAGGACGACCGGCTGGCTCATCAGGGTGTCATAGGAACCCAGGAAGTCGTCGATCTCCTCCATGGTCGGTTCGCTGGCGATCAGGTTGTTGACGTCGCGCCGGAACGACTGGGCCAGTTTGCCGCCGATGAACGCTTCGCGCCGTCCGGCCTTGTCGACGATCTCGAAGCCGCCAAAACGCAGTGCTTCGAGCTCACGGTCGACGCCGAATTCGACGACGCTGTACTGTTCACTGTTGTAGATCATGTTCATGATGACTCCTTCTCTCGATCAGAGTGGTTGTGCACACCAGCCGCGCGGCGGCGGGCGACTGGCTGATCACTTCGGTTAAGAGGTGGGGCTGGCCGAACCAAATTCAAGTGTGACAACCGGATTCAGCGCCAACAGCTGATCGTATGGCGGGTCTTGCAGCCACGATCGCAACTGATCGATATGCTCGCTGCGCGCCAGGCCGATGTACAGCCGCTGAGGTCGTTGGCGCAACAGTCGATTCAATGTTACACGCAAAACCAGATTGCCGTCGCAGCACAGGCAACCGGGCGCGATGCGCACCACCTGCAGCGTGGGCGTGGCGAGCAGCGGCTCGCCGGATGCGCCCAGGCCTTCGAGGATGACGGCGTCGAGGCGCGCACGGACGGGCCCGTGAGGCGCGTGAGAGAGGGAGGACGGATGGGAAGGATCTTGCGCGAGCAGCGCCGCAATGGCTTGCTCGCGTACGCTGGCGGAGGGGCCGGTGACGAGGGTCGTGTCCACGCGGGCGACCATCATCCCCCTTTCTTGGCCAGCTTGCCTGGTTCGACGCCGAGCTGCTTGAGCTTGCGGTACAGGTGGGTGCGCTCCAGGCCGGTCTTCTCGGCGACCCGCGTCATGCTGCCGCCTTCGCGGCCCAGGTGGTGTTCGAAGTACATGCGCTCGAAGGCGTCGCGCGCCTCGCGCAGCGGCAGGTCGAAGGACAGCGTGTAGCCGGTGCTCTCGCCATGCGAGATGGCGTGCACCAGGCGCGGGCCGCTGCCCGGGTTCGCCGGCGCGGCGGCGAACATCGGCGCGGCCGCTGCCGGTTCCGCGGTCGCCGCGGGCGCGATCGGCGCGATCGGGCGCGGCGCCATCATCGGCGCGCGCGCCACTTCCTGCGCACGCGTCAGGCCCTGCTGCACCGCCTTGAGCAGCTTCTGCAGGGCGATCGGCTTCTCGAGGAAATTGAGCGCGCCGATGCGGGTCGCCTCGACGGCGGTATCGATGGTGGCGTGGCCGGACATCATGATGACCGGCATGGTCAGCATGCCATCGCGCTGCCACTCCTTCAGCAGGGTCACGCCGTCGGTATCCGGCATCCAGATGTCGAGCAGGACCAGATCGGGCGTGCCCGACGCGCGCGCCTCGCGCGCCTGCTGCGCGTTTTCGGCCAGGGTGATGGCATGGCCTTCATCTCCCAGGATTTCCGACAGGAGCTCCCGGATGCCCATTTCATCATCGACTACGAGTATATTCGCCATCTGTATGCCTTCCTGATCTTCTACCCGTCACAGTGTGTGTGATTTTATAAGGCTTTTATACTTCGGCCAAGTTCGCCTCGGGTGCTAACTTTAACAGCAAAATGAATACGGCCGCGCCACTTCCGTCGGAGCGGTTCGTGATGTCAATACGTCCACCGTGCTCATCCACGATTTTCTTGACCATGGGAAGCCCAAGGCCGGTGCCGCGCGCCTTCGACGTGACGTAGGGTTCGAAGGCGCGCGCCAGGATCCGCGGTGCGAAACCGGGGCCGTTGTCGACGATCGCCAGGCGCACCGCGGTGCCGGCCAGGCCGTCCGCCGCCATGTAGTGGATGGCCTCGGTGGTCACGTCGACCCGCGGGGTGGTCCCATGCGCGCGGCGGTCGGCCAGCGCGTCCTGGGCGTTCTGCACCAGGTTGTGGATCACCTGGCGCAACTGGGTGGCGTCGCCCATCACGCGCGGCAGGTTCGGCGCCAGGCTGGCATGGATGGTGTCGGAGTCGTCCTCGGCCAGGTACAGGCGCAGGATCTCGTCGATCAGGGCGTTCAGGTCGAGCGGCTCCAGCACCGCCGGCGGCGTGCGCGCGTAATCGCGGAAATCGTCTACCATGCGCTTCATCGCGTCCACCTGGTTGACGATCGTCGTCGTGCCCCTTTTCAGCAGCTCGGCCTGGGCAGGGGGCAGGCTGTCCTCGAGCTTCATCTGCATGCGCTCCGCCGCCAGCTGGATCGGGGTCAGCGGGTTCTTGATTTCATGCGCCAGGCGGCGCGCCACCTCGCCCCAGGCCACCGAGCGCTGGGCCGAGATCACGTCCGAGATATCGTCGAACACGACGATGAAGCCGCTGCCCGCCCCCACCGGCAGGCGCGAACCGCGCGCCAGCAGGGTGATGTCGTGCTCGTGCTCTTCCCCCGCGCCCGGACGGCGCGGGATCTCGATCTGCTGCTGCCAGTGCGCGCGCTTGCGTCCGCTGGCCGCGGCCGAATGCGCGTTCTGGGCCGAGAAGGCGCGCGTGATGCAGTTCGAAAAATGCTCGAGTCCCCCGATCCGGTTCAGCGGACCGGCCAGCGCGCCCGGCTCCACCTGCAGGATGCGGTAGGCGGCGTCGTTCGAGTTCACCACGGTGCCGTCGGCATCGAGCACGATCACGCCCGCCGACATGTTCGCCAGCACCGACTCCAGGTGGGCCTTCGCGCTTTGCAGCGCCGCCCGGTTGCGCTCGACGGCGCTGCGCGCCTCGAACAGCTGGCCGGTCATGGCGTTGAACGACTGGGTCAGGGTGCCCAGTTCGTCGTTGGTCTCGACGATCGGGCGCGGCGACAGGTCGCCCTCGGCCACCGCCCGCGTGCCCTCCGCCAGCACCAGCAGCGGCTGCGCCAGGTTCCCCGCGATCAGGAAGGCGCTGCCGATGGCGCCGAAGATCGCCAGCAGCAGGGTCAGGGTCAGGGTCTCGATGTACATCTTGCGCAGCCCGGTGCGGGCCACGAAGCGCTGCTGGTATTCGCTGTAGGCGGTGCGCAGCACTTCCGCGTTCGAGGCCAGGTTGACCGGCACCGACTGCAGCAGCTGCAGGTAGCGCGCCTCGACCCCGGGCGGCTCGGGCACCGCCAGCACCACCCGCAGGCGCAGGCTGGTGACCGCGTCCAGCGCGCTGGCCTCGCCGCCGGCGGCGTCGACCTGCTGCTCGCGGAAGTCGCGGTCGATGCCGCCCTCGGCGCGCGCATACCCGCCGGGGATGGCGGCGGCCTTCAGCATCTGCCCGTTCGGCGCATCGGCGGACAGGCTGCGCCGGTCCGCGGTCGCCGAGGCCAGCACGGCGCCGCTGGCGTCCACCAGGATCGCGCTCTGCAGCCCGCCGGTGTCGGCCATCAGGCGCGTCATCACGGTCTGCGCCATCAGGTCGTCCTGCCCCGCCAGCGCGGCGGCGGCGGTCTGGCCGGTGGCGCTCAGTTCGGTGAGCGCCTCGTCCAGCGCCGCATGCCCCAGGTTCAGGCCGGACTCGAGCGCCGCCTCGATCTTCACGTCGAACCAGGATTCGATCGAGTGGGACACGAACTGCACCGAGACCATGAAGATGACCAGGCCGGGCAGGATGCCGATGCCGGCGAACAGCAGCACCAGCCGCGCCATCAGGCGCGAGCCGAACTTGCCGGCCTTGTAGCGTGAATACAGCCGTCCCAGCGCCACGATCACGAGGATCAGCAGCAGGAAGGCCATGGCGGCGTTCAGGCCGAGCAGCCAGCCGTAGTAACGGTCGAAGAAGCCCGAGTTGTCCGACGCCGAGGCGAGCAGGAACAACAGGATGGAAACGACGGCGCCGCCGACGACGAGCGCATAGCGCAGCGCCTGATTGACCGATTTACTCCGCACGGTAGGTGAAAGTCTTCCTGTTGGAGGCGAGACGCCAGTCGGAATCGTTGAAAGCATTGACCTGCAGCGGCTTCTGCAGGTATTCGCGGTCCATGAACATGCGCATCGACACGTTGTAGACCTCGCCCGGCCTGAGCGCATTGCGCGGCGCGATCAGCCAGCGGGTCGGACGACGGATCAGGAACATGGCCTCGTCCAGGGTCTGGAAGCTCTGCTGGAAGCTGCCGACCACCAGCACATGGTACTGGCGCGTCAGGACATCGTACGAGATCCGGATCGTGCGCCGCGCCGCGACCGCCTTTTCGTCGCGCCACCACCAGCGCGGGCGGGTCAGTTCGATCTCGGTCGTGAAGTGCAGCTGGACCCCGTGCTGGATGGCGTCCTTGAGGCCGTGGTTCAGTTCGAAGGCATAGGCGGTGTCGAGCCGGTACCCATCCTCGCTGGCTTCGATCGCCGCGCGCGTGATCTCGATCCCGTCTGCCGCCTGCGCCGTCGCGCACGCGAAGACCAGCAGCAGCTGGCAGGCGAGGAAGCGGAAAAATCGTAACGTCACAGGTGAGCCGGAGCCTTCAAAATTGAGCGTGTTGTTCGGAGAACGGGGAACGGCACTACTCCGCTCTCTTCTGGAACAGGGCGTAGAACAAACCGTCATGATCCTGCCCGGCGCCGCTGGCTGGCAGCAGCTGGCCCGGCGCGTCCAGGCGCAGCGCATTGTGGCGTACCGCGAAGGCGGCAGCCTGCGCCTCCGATTCCTGGGGCCAGAGCGAACATGTCACGAACAGCAATTTACCATTTGGCAGCAACATCTGCCAAAGATTGTCGAGTATTTTGGCGGAAAGTGTTGCAAGTTGGAGCGAGTCCGACTTGCGGCGCAACCAGCGGATATCCGGGTGGCGGCGCACGATGCCGGAGGCCGTGCAGGGCACGTCCGCCAGGATGCGGTCATAGGGGCGGCCGTCCCACCAGCCGGACTCCTGGGCGTCGGCCGCGACCAGGGTCGCCTCCAGGCCCAGGCGGCCGAGGTTGTCGCCCACCCGCGCCAGGCGCGCCGGATCGGCGTCCACCGAGGTCAGGTCGACCCGGGCCGTTTCCAGGATATGGCCGCTCTTGCCGCCCGGGGCGGCGCAGGCGTCCAGCACCCGCATCCCGTCCTCCAGGCCGAGCAGCGGCGCGGCCAGCTGGGCGCCCGCGTCCTGCACCGACACCAGGCCGTCGTGGAAGCCCGGGATCTGGCTGACATTGACGGCCTGGGCCAGCCGTACCGCGGTCGGGCCCACCTGTTCGGCCTCGATCCCGGCCGCCGCCAGGGTCTCCAGGTAGGCCGCCACGGCGGTCCTGCGCAGGTTGACGCGCAGGGTCAGCGGCGGATGGACATTGCCGGCCGCGAGGATCGCTTCCCACTGCTGCGGGTAGGCGACGCGGGTGGCGTCGATCCACCACTGGGGGTAGTTCCACTGCGCCAGCGGCTGGCGCAGCGCCTCGGCGAGCAGGGCTTCGCGCTCGCGCAGGAAGCGGCGCAGCACGGCGTTGACCATGGCCTTGGCATGGGCGAAGTCGGGATGGGCGGCGGCCGCGCTGACGGCCTGGTCGACCACGGTGAAGGCTTCGTAGGGCGCGGGACTGCCGGCCGGCGGGTCGAGCAGCGCCAGCGCGGCGCTCAGCAGGCCGCCCAGCATCAGGGGCTCGGGCGCCTTGCTGGTCATCAGGCCCAGCAGCACTTCGCTGCGGCCCAGCTGGCGCATGCTGCGGTAGGCGATGTCCTGGATCGCGCCGCGCGCCTGCGGCGTCGCGTCGTAGGCGTTGAACACCCCGGCCAGCGCCTGCGGCAGCGCGCTGCCGGCGCGCACCCGGGCCACGGCGTTGGCCGCTCCCAGCAGGGCCAGGGCCAGCGAGTCGGCCTTCAGGTCGGGACGGAAATCGCGCTGCGCCGCCACCCGGACTTCATGGCTGGCGCGCAGCGGAGGGGCCGGAGGCGGGGCCGGATTGCGCTCGCGGGCGGGCGCACGCGGCGCGTCGTTGCGGCGGGCCTCACCCTGGGCTGGACGATCCTGCCCCGCCTCGCGCGGCTTGTCCCCGGCCGGCGGCCAGGATGCGGAAGGCCGGCTCGAGGCCTTCCTGGCCGCGCTCGGCTTGGCCTTGGGTTTCAGGGTGAGCGTCGGGCGCTTGTCGGTCATGGCTGGTAGGATCCTGCGAAAAATGCACCCATTGTAACGGTTTAGGCTTTGGCGGCGCTTAATGCTGCGACAGGCGGCGGCCGCCGCGCCGAGCAGAGATATTCCGCATTGCGCCAAACCAGTATAATGATTGCTGTTTGCCTGTAAATAAGGCACCGCTTCATTACTTATTCGACCATCCTCCATGCTCGCCCATCAAAAACAGCAAATCGCTGCCCTGTTCCAGGCTGCCCTCGCGCCGATCGTCGCCGGCAGCGACCTGGCCCCCAACGTCGTGCTCGAACGCCCGCGCGACCCGTCCCATGGCGACATCGCCTGCAACATCGCGATGCAGCTGGCCAAGCCTTTGAAGACCAATCCGCGCGAGCTGGCCACCCGCCTGGTCGCCGCGCTGCTGGCTGATCCGGCCGCGCAAGGCCTGGTCGAATCGGCCGACGTCGCCGGTCCCGGCTTCATCAACCTGCGCGTGGCCGCCAGCGCCAAGCAGTCGGTGGCGCGCACCATCCTGCAGCAGGGCGAAGCGTTCGGCCGCGGCACGGCCGGCAACGGCCACCACGCGATCATCGAATTCGTCTCGGCCAACCCGACCGGTCCGCTGCACGTCGGCCACGGCCGCCAGGCCGCGCTGGGCGACGCGCTGTCCTCGCTGTTCGAGTCGCAGGGCCACCAGGTCACCCGCGAGTTCTACTACAACGACGCGGGCGTGCAGATCGCCACCCTCGCCTCCTCGGTGCAGGCGCGCGCGCGCGGCTTCAGGCCGGGCGACGCCGCATGGCCCGAGTCGGCCTACAACGGCGACTACATCGCCGACATCGCCGCCGACTACCTGGCGAAGAAGACCGTGTCGGCCAGCGACGGCGAGCCGGTCACCGCCAGCGGCGACGTCGAGGACATCGAATCGATCCGCCGCTTCGCCGTGACCTACCTGCGCAACGAGCAGGACATCGACCTGCAGGCCTTCGGCGTCAAGTTCGACAACTACTACCTCGAGTCCTCGCTCTACCTCGACGGCAAGGTGGACGCCGCGGTGCAGGCCCTGGTCGACGCCGGCAAGACCTACGAACAGGAAGGCGCGCTGTGGCTCAAGACCACCGACTACGGCGACGACAAGGACCGCGTGATGCGCAAGTCCGACGGCACCTACACCTACTTCGTGCCCGACGTCGCCTACCACATCCAGAAATTCCGCCGCGGCTTCGACCAGGCGATCAACATCCAGGGCAGCGACCACCACGGCACCATCGCGCGCGTGCGCGCCGGCCTGCAGGCGGTCGACATCGGCATCCCGCAGGGCTACCCCGACTACGTGCTGCACAAGATGGTCACCGTGATGAAGAACGGCGAAGAGGTCAAGATCTCCAAGCGCGCCGGCTCCTACGTGACGGTGCGCGACCTGATCGAATGGTCGGGCAACGGCGACGTCACGCGCGGCCGCGACGCCGTGCGCTTCTTCCTGATCTCGCGCAAGGCCGACACCGAGTTCGTGTTCGACGTCGATGTCGCGCTCAAGACCTCGGACGAGAATCCGGTCTACTACGTGCAGTATGCGCATGCGCGCATCTGCCGCATGCTCGAGATGTGGGGCGGCGACGAAGCCCTGCTGGCCGGCGTCGACCTGTCGCCCCTGACCGCTCCGCGCGAAGCCACCCTGCTGGCCGCCCTGTCCGCCTATCCCGAAGTGCTGGAGCGCGCGCTGGGCGAACTCGGTCCGCACCAGGTCGCGTTCTACCTGCGCGAACTGGCCGGCGAGCTGCACGGCTACTACAACGCCGAGCGCGTGCTGGTCGACGACGAAGCGGTCAAGCTGGCGCGCCTGGCCCTGGTCGCCGCCACCCGCCAGGTGCTGCGCAACGGCCTGGCCCTGATCGGCGTCTCGGCCCCGAGCAAGATGTAAGACTGCAAACAAAGAAAGCGTCATGACCGTCATCCGACAATTTTCTCCGCTGCGCCAGCGCGGCAGCACCCTGACCGGCATCATCATCGGCCTGATCATCGGGCTGGGCATCGCGGTGGCGGTCGCGCTCGTGATCACGAAGGGCGCCTCGCCCTTCACCGAGCGTTCCAACAAGATGGGCCGCCCGGCCGACCTCGACCCGAGCAAGGCGACCGATCCGAACAAGCCGCTGTACGGCAACCGCGACGCCGCGCGCGAAGCCAGCCGCGAGCTGGCCGAGCGCACCAGGCCGGCGCCGGCCGAGGCGCCGGAAACCGCGCCGGCTCCGGCGCCCGCGCCCGCCCGCGCGCCGGCCGAGGCCGATCCGCTCGGCGCCGCGATCGCCGGCATGCAGGACGCCCGCCCGGCGGCCCCCGCCCCTGCTCCGCGCCCGGCGGTGACGGTCGCGGCTGCGCCAGTGGCGCCGGCCGCGCCGGCAGCCGCGCCTGGCCCCGACGGCTACATCTACTTCCTGCAGGCCGGCGCCTTCCGCGAGATGTCCGACGCCGAGAACACCCGCGCCAAGCTGGCCCTGCTCGGCTTCGAGGCCGCGATCACCGACCGCACCACCGACGCCGGCGTGCTGCACCGCGTGCGCATCGGCCCCTTCAGCCACGAAGCGATGAACCGGGCGCGCGCCAAGCTGCTCGACAGCGGCATCGACGTGGCCATCGTGCGCAACCAGAAGTAAGATGAGCGCGCCGCCGGGCCATGTGGACCGGGTCTTCATCACCGGCGCGTCCAGCGGCATCGGCGCGGCGCTGGCGCGCGAATACGCCGCGCGCGGCGCCACCCTCGGCCTGCTGGCGCGGCGCCGCGAACGGCTCGACGAATTGCTCATCGAACTGGCCGCCTCCCGGCCCGGCCAGCAGCGCCACCATATCTATGCGGTCGACGTGACCGACCACGCCGCCCTGGCCCGCGCCGCCGCCGATTTCATCCAGCAGGAAGGCGGCGCCGACATCGTCATCGCCTGCGCCGGCATCTCGCACGGCACCCTGACCGAACGGCTCGAGGACCAGGCGGTGTTCGACGCCATGTTCGCCACCAATGTCAGTGCCATGCCCGCCACCTTCGCCCCCTTCATCGCGCCGATGAAGACCCGGCCGACGCCGTGCCGCCTGGTCGGCATCGGCAGCGTGGCCGGCATCCGCGGCGTGCGCGGCGCCGGCGCCTATTGCGCCTCGAAGGCGGCCGTGCACAGCTATTGCGAGTCGCTGCGTCTCGAACTGCGCGCCTCGAACATCCGGGTGGTCACCCTCGTCCCCGGCTACATCGATACTTCCATGACCCGCAACAACCGTTTTCCCATGCCCTTCCTGATGAGCGCCGAACGCTTCGCCGCCCGCGCCGTGGCCGCGATCGCACGCGGCGACAGCATCCGTTTCCTGCCCTGGCAGATGGGCGTCGCCGCGAGGATTCTCCGCGTGCTGCCCAATTTCCTGTTCGACGCCCTGTTCTCGCGCGCCCCGACCAAGCAGCGCAAGGGGCAGCCATGAACGCCGCCGCCATCGCAGCCCTCTCCCACGCCAACGTGGCGGTCGAAGTCGTCCGCGAGACCGGCTCCACCAATGCCGACCTGCTGGCGCGCGCACCGCGGCTGGAGCAGCCGCTGCTGCTGGTGGCAGAGAACCAGACCGCCGGACGCGGCCGCGCCGGGCGCAGCTGGCTGTCCTCGGCGGAGGGCTCGCTGACCTTTTCGCTGGCCTGGAAGTTCGACGGCGGCCCGCAGCAGCTGGCCGGCCTGCCGCTCGCGGTCGGCGTGGCGCTGGCCGAGACCCTGGGCGGCCTGGGCGTGCAGGTCCAGCTGAAGTGGCCGAACGACCTGCTCAAGGACGGCGACAAGCTGGCCGGCATCCTGATCGAGACCCAGTCCGCGCAAGGCGGCGGCGTCTGGACCGTGATCGGGATCGGCCTGAATCTCCTGATGCCGGACGAGATGGAGCAGCGCATCGGGCGCAGCGCGGCCGGCGTACCCTGGCTGGCGCGCATGGAACGCGACGCCCTGATGGCGGCCCTGCTCGACGGCCTGGCCGGCTCCTTGCGCGAATTCGCCCTGCATGGCTTCGGCGCATTCAGCGCGCGCTGGAACATGCGCCACGCCTGGCAGGGCGAGACCGTCACCGTCCTCGACGGCGGGAAGGTGGTGCATGAAGGCCTGGCGGCGGGCGTGGACGACGCCGGCCGCCTGCTGCTCGACACGCTCGAGGGCCGCATCGCGGTGCTGGCGGGCGACGTGTCGCTGCGCGTGAAGGGGTGAGCATGCTGCTGCTGATCGACGCCGGGAATACCCGCATCAAGTGGGCGCTCGCGCTGGAAGACGCGCCGCCCGGCCGCTGGACCGCGCAAGGAGCGGTCCTGCACGCCGGGCTGCCCGAGCTCGGCGCCACCTGGCTCGCCGCCGGCGCTGCGCGCGCCGTGGTCGCCAACGTGGCCGGGCCTGACGTGCGCGCGCGCATCGAGGCCGCGCTGCCGCCCGGCCTGGCGGTCGAATGGTTCGCGTCGACGCCGGAACGCGCCGGCCTGCGCAACGGCTACCGCGAGCCGGGGCGCCTGGGCTGCGACCGCTTCGCCGCCGCCCTCGGCGCGCGCGCGCTGGCGCCCGGCCAGGACCTGATCGTCGCCACCTGCGGCACCGCGACCACGGTCGACGCGGTGACGGCGGACGGCCGCTTCATCGGCGGCATGATCCTGCCCGGCCTGGCCCTGATGGCGTCCAGCCTGGCCCGCAACACGGCGCAGCTGCCCCAGGTGGCGCCGGGCGCCGCCCCGCCTCCCCTGTTCGGCGACAACACCGACGATGCGATCGTCTCGGGCTGCCTGTCGGCCCAGGCCGGCGCGATCGAGCGCGCGGCGGCGGCGCACCGCGCCAGCGCCTGCATCGTGTCCGGCGGCGCCGCGCCGTATATCGCGCCGGCCCTCAAGCTCCCGCACCAGGTGGTCGATAACATCGTATTGGTCGGCCTGCATGCGGCCGCCGTCGCCACCTGAAGATGGGAAGACATTCGTGTTGAAATTCGTATTCTGGGCGCTCCTGGGCGCGAACGCCGTCTTGTTCGCCTATGGCCGGGGCTATCTCGGCAAGCCGGAAGGCAGCGAACGCGAGCCGGCGCGCCTGGCGAACCAGCTGGCGCCCGGCCGTCTCGCGCTGCTGACCGCGGTGCAGGCCCGCGACGCCGCGCAAGCCGCCAGCGCGCCGGCGCAGGCGGCCGCACCGGCAGCGCCCGAGCCGGCCAGGGCGCCAACGCCGGCGCCCGTACCGCCCGTGGCCATCGCGCCCACCCTGGTCGCCTGCGTGCAGACCGGCCCGCTGGCGCCGGGCGACCTGCGCCGCTTCGAATCGCGCCTCGCGCGCCTCGAGCTCGGGTCGCGCCAGGCGCGCATCAACGTGCCGTTCCAGGAAGTGAGCAGCCACATGGTCTACCTGCCGCCAGGCGGCGGCAAGGAAGGCGCGGACCGCCGCGCGGCCGAGCTGAAGGAAAGCGGCATCGAGAACTTCTACATCATGCAGAACGAGTCGCCGCTGAAGTGGGCGATCTCGCTGGGCGTGTTCAAGACCGAGGCGGCGGCGCAGAACCTGGCCGCCACGCTCGGCCGCCAGGGCGTGCGCGGCGTGCGCGTGCTGCCGCGCGGACCGCAGGGCAACCGCGGCGCCTACCAGTTCCGCGGCATCGATCCGCAACAGCGGACCCGCATCGCCGGCATCGCCGACGGCTTCGCCGGCGCCCAGCTGCGCGACTGCAAATAGCCAGCGCCTGCTGCGCGACCGCCAATCCTCAGCGCTTGACGACCAGGGGCTTGAGGCCCAGGGAGGAAGGCACGGCGCGCGCGGCGTCCCGGGCTTGCGCGCGGGTCTCGAACGGACCGCCGTACAGGCGGTTCAGCGACCCGGCCTTGACCACTTCCAGGGTGCCCAGCTCGACGCCGGCCTGCGCCAGCTTCTCGCTCATGGCTTCGGCGGTGCCGGCGCGGCTGTAGGAGCCGAGCTGCACGTAGAACCTGCCGCCCGCCGTGCCCTTCGGCGCCACCTGGGCCACGGCCGCGCTGTCCGATTCCACTTTGGCTTCCAGCATCAGCGACTCAATTTCCGGCGCCGCCGACTGGGCCTGCGAGGCGATCGCGCGGCGCATGGTGGCGATCCGGCTCGTATCGTTGGGGAGCAGGCGCTCGACCTCGACCACGTGGCTACCCTTGCCCAGCAGGCCGAGCTTGAGCGCCGCGGTGTACGACACGTCGATGATGCGGCTGGCATGGAAGGGACCGCGGTCGTTGATGCGCACGACCACCGACTTGCCGCTCTCGACGCTGGTCACCCGCGCATACGAAGGAATCGGCAGGGTCGGATGCGCCGCCGACATCTTGTACATGTCGTAGGGTTCGCCCGAGGAAGTGCGCTGGCCGTGGAACTTGACGCCGTACCAGGAGGCCACGCCGCGCTGGACGAAGGCGTCGTCGTGCAGGATCGGGGTATAGGTCTGGCCGAAGACCGTGTACGGACGGTTCGCCCATTTCGCATACGGCTCGTATTTCACGACCGCATCCGGGACATCCTCCAGGCCCGGCGGAATGTTTTCGCCGGGACCGTCGTCCTTGTAGTAGCCGCCGCGGCCGGACTTGGCCGGCGGCAGCTTCGGCGCCGCGCCATGCTTGGCGGCCGGCTTCTGCGGCCAGGGCAAGGGGATGATGCGCTTGTGTTCCCCGGTACTACTGCAGCCACTGACGAAAATTGCCACCGCAATGACCGTTGCATGATTTCTTGGAACGGCCATCGCGTCCTCCTTCAATTGTTACGTTACGTCTGCACTAGTTTACGATGTCTTTGGATACTCATCAATATCCCAGCGCCAAGTCCGAGTGTAATAAAGGCCGTTCCGCCGTAACTCATGAAGGGCAGCGGCACACCCACGACGGGCAGGATGCCGGCCACCATGCCCATGTTGACGAAGGCATACGTAAAGAAAATCATCGTGATCGAGCCGGCCAGCAGGCGGCTGAACGCGTTCGGCGCATTGGCCGCGATCATCAGGCCGCGCCCGATCAGCAGCAAATAGATGAACAGCAGGAACAGGTTACCCACCAGCCCGAACTCCTCCGAATAGACCGAAAACACGAAGTCGGTGGTTCGTTCCGGCACAAACTCGAGGTAGCCCTGGGTCCCCTTCATGTAGCCCTTCCCGGTCACGCCGCCCGAGCCGATCGCGATGATCGACTGGATGATGTGGAAGCCCTTGCCGAGCGGGTCCGAGGTGGGGTCGATCAGGGTCATCACCCGCTCGCGTTGATAATCGTGCATCAGCGACCACCCGACCGGCAGGCTGGCCGCACCCGCGGCCGCCAGCGCGAACAGCGCCTTCCACGACAGGCCTGCCAGGAAGATCACGTAGAAGCCCGAAGCGCCGACCAGCAGCGCGGTGCCGAGGTCGGGCTGCTTCATGATCAGCACCACCGGGATCAGGAGCAGGATGGACGCCATCAGGAAGGACTTCCAGTTCCCCACCTGCGCCCTGGTCTGGAAGTACCAGGCCAGCATCAGCGGCACGCCGATCTTCATGATCTCGGAGGGCTGGATGTCGATGCCCACGTGCAGCCAGCGCCGTGCGCCTTTCTTGATGATGCCGAACATCGCCACCGCGAGCAGGAGCGCGACCCCGAAGGTATAGATCGGCACCGCGAGCCGCATCAGGGTCTGCGGCGGAATGTTCGCCGCGATCCACATGATCGCGAAGGACAGCAGGAAGTTGCGGACCTGGTGCTCGACGCGGTCGGGGAAGTCCGCGCCGGCCGACATCATCGTGATCATGCTGGTGGTCATCAGCATGAACAGGATCAGTCCGAGCGGCAGGTCGAACACGGTGAAATACGGGCGCAGGCGGCGCCGCAGGGAGCGTCGTTCTGGGATATGCGCCATGGCTTATTCCTTTCTGGGGGCGGTGGCGGGCGCGGTCGCCATCCGGGCGGGCGCGCCCGGCGTGGTCGCCGCGGGCGCGGCGGCCGGGGCGGCGGCGGCCGGGGCCGGGGCCGGGTTTTTCGCCGCGGTGACGGTGCGCGCGGGCACGGCGCCATCCTTGGGTTTCGGCGGCGCCGGGCGCTTGCCGAGCAGGTAGTAGTCGAGCGCCTTGCGCGCGATCGGGGCCGCGGCGGCGGCGCCGAAGCCCGCGTTCTCGACCACCAGGGCCAGCACGATGCGCGGATTGTCGGCCGGGGCGAAGGCGGTGTACAGCGCGTTGTCGCGATGACGCTCGTCGATCGCGTGGGCATTGTATTTCTGGCCCTTCAGGCCGATCACCTGCGCGGTGCCGGTCTTGCCGCCCGAGATGTAGCCGGCATTGGCAAAGACGCGATAGCCGGTGCCGTAGGATTCCTGGGTGACGCCCACCATCGCGTGCTTGATGAAGTCGATGTTCTCCTGCTTGAGCGGGATGCGGCGGCTTTCCTTCGGCACGGTCAGGGTGCGCTGGTGGGTGGCGCCGTCCTCGATCAGCTTGACCAGGTGCGGCTTCATGACCACGCCGTTGTTGGCCAGGTTGGCCACCGCGTGCGCCAGCTGGAGGATGGTGTAGTTGTTGAAGCCCTGGCCGATCGAGATCGAGATGGTGTCGCCGCCGACCCACTTCTGGGCCTGGCGGTTGCGCTTGAAGCGCTCGGCCTTCCATTCCTTGGACGGCAGCACGCCGACCTTCTCGTGCTCGAGGTCGATCCCGGTCGGCACGCCGAAGCCGAACGGCCGCATGAAATTGGCGATCGCATCGATGCCCATCTCGTTGCCGAGCTGGTAGTAGTAGGTGTCGCAGGACTCGACGATCGACTTGTACATGTCGACATAGCCATGGCCGCCCGGCTTGTCGTCGTTGAAGCGGTGCCCGCCCAGCATGAAGAAGCCGGCGTCGCGGATCGCGTCCGACGGACGGCGCCGGCCCAGCTCCAGGGCCGCCAGCGCCATGAAGGGCTTGAAGGTCGACCCCGGCGGATAGGTGCCCGACAGCGGACGGTTCATCAGCGGGCGGTCGAGCGAGGTGTTCAGCTCGTTCCAGCTCTGGGTGTCGATGCCGTCCACGAACAGGTTGGGGTCGAAGCCGGGGCGCGACACATAGGCCAGCACGTCGCCGGTGGCGGGTTCGATCGCCACCAGCGCGCCGCGCTGGTCGCCGAAGGCTTCCTCGACCACCTTCTGCAGCTCGATGTCGATCGACAGGATCAGGTTGCTGCCCGGGACCGGCGGCGTGCGGCGCAGGGTGCGGATCGCGCGCCCGCCGGCCGAGCGCTCCACTTCCTCGTAGCCGGTCTGGCCGTGCAGGTGGCGCTCGTAGCGCTTTTCCAGGCCTTCCTTGCCGATATGGTCGGTGCCGTTGTAGTTGGCGGCATCGTCGCTCTCTTCCAGCACGGCCGCTTCCTTCTGGTTGATGCGGCCGATGTAGCCGATCACGTGCGAAGCCACCTCGCCCAGCGGGTACTGGCGGAACAGGCGCGCCTGCACTTCCACGCCCGGGAACCGGAAGCGCTGCGCGGTGAAGCGCGCCACCTCGTCGTCGGTCAGCCGGGTGCGCAGCGGCACGCTGGCGAAGCTGCGCGACTCTTCCAGCAGGCGCTTGAAGCGGCGCCGGTCGCGCGCCTCGATCGTCACCAGCTTGGCCAGCTCGTCGATCACCGAATCCATGTTGGCCTGCAGCTTGGACGGCGTGATCTCGAGGGTATAGGCGGAATAGTTGCGCGCCAGGACCACGCCGTTGCGGTCCACGATCAGGCCGCGGTTGGGCACGATCGGCACCAGCGCGATGCGGTTGTCCTCGGCCTGGGCCGCGTACTGGTCGTGCTGCAGCACCTGCAGCCAGACGAAGCGCGCGACCAGCAGGCCGAAGCAGATGAAGACGAGCGCCACCAGCGCCGTCAGGCGCATGCGGAACTGGTGGATCTCGCGGTCGTTGTCTTTGAACTCGGTCATGCGAGTGGAGAATGCCAATGAATGCTCAAATCGCGGCTCAGATCGGGCGGGTATGGTCGCGGTCGACGGCGCGGCGCTGCGGAGCCAGCAGCAGCCAGGTGATCACCGGCCACAAGGCCACGGCGAGGATGCTTTCGGCGAAGTGCAGCAGGCCGGGAAAGCGCCCGGACACCGTGAAATGGACGAAGGCCTGGATCGCCTGCGCCAGCAGCAGCAGAGGGAACACGTGCATGGCCTGGGTCATCACCTTGAACCATAGCACGCGCCGGTGGATCATGATCGCGAGGTAGGACAGCAGCGTGTAGGCGAGCGCATTCTCGCCCAGCAGGCTGGCGTCGTGCACGTCCATCAGCAGGCCCATGCAGAAGGCCACGCCGATGCCGACCTTGCGCGGCTGGTGGATGCCCCAGAAGACCAGCACCAGGGCGACGAAGTCGGGCACGCCGACCCAGCGGCCCCAGGGCAGCAGGTTGAGCATGAAGGCGCACACCAGGCTGAACGTGATGAACAGCGGGCTGACGGGCAGCAGGATGTAATGCGGACGGTTACCGGGCATGTCGGATATCTCGAATCAGGGTCCGGCCGGGGGCGGCGTCGGCGTCGGCGTGACGCGCGACCCTGGCGTAAACAAGGGTGCGCCCTGGGCAGCGGCCGGCGCTGCGGCCGGCGCGGCGCCCTGGAGCGGCGGACGCTGCACCGGGGACGGCTGCGCTCCGGCGCCCGGCGTGGCGGCGCCCTGCACCGCGGCGCCGGGAGGCGTTCCCGCCGGCGCCACGCCGGCCGCGGTCGCGGGCGGCGCCTGCGGCGGCAGCGGGTTGGCGGGCAGCGGCGGCTGCGGCACCGGCTCCATCTTCGGCAGGCGGCGGCCGCCATGCGCCGTCTCGGCCGGGGGACGCGGCGGCAGCGGCATCTGCGACATGATGACCAGGACCTGGCGGTTGCGGTCGATGCCGGCCAGCGGCAGGCCGACGACGCGGCCGAACGAGCCGGCCGCCTTTTCCACCTGGGTCACGCGGGCCACCGCCAGGCCGGCCGGATACATGCCGTCCAGGCCCGAGGTGACGAGGATGTCGCCCACCTGGATGTCGGCGTCCTGCGCCACGAAGCGCAGGTCGAGCTGGCCGGACTGGCCGCGGCCGTAGGCAATGCTGCGCAGGCCGCTGCGCAGCACCTGCACCGGGATCGCCTGGTCCTTGTCGGTCAGCAGGGTGACTTCGGAAGTGAACGGGAACACGCGGGTGACCTGGCCGATCACGCCGGCATGGTCGACCACCGGCAGGCCGAGCACGACGCCGGCGCGCGAACCGCGGTCGAGCACGATGCGGCGCGTCGAGGGATCGCGCGCGTCGTACAGGATCTCGCTCATCAGGGTCTTGACCGGAAGCTGTTCGCGCGCCTCCATCAGGCGCCGCAGGTGGGCGTTCTCGGCCATCTGGTATTGCGCATGCTGGACCTGGCGCGCCGCCACCAGCTGCTGGCTCTTCAGCTCGCGCACTTCGCGCTGCAGGGTCGACAGCGAGGAGAAGTAGCCGCCCATCGAGCCGAGCGCCTCGCGCGGCATCAGGGCCGCCATCTGGACCGGATAAAGGACGGTCGCGGCGACCTGGCGCACGGTCGCGAGCAGGTTCATGCGGGCGTCGACGACCAGCAGCACGATCGCGATCAGCGCAAAGACCGTCACCTTGACGCGCGCCGGTGCGCCTTGTTTGAAAAGCGGCGGAGGACTGTATTCCATGGATCCCAGTATGGCGTCCAGTAATGGCAACGCGGGCGGCCAATGTCAAGACGGGCAGCTGCGCGCGGCTGTCCGCCGCACGCCCTGCCCGTCCCGAACCGGCTGCACCGCGTCTTATTCGTACGAGAAGATCGAGCCCAGCTTGTCCATGCGCTCCAGCGCCATGCCCGAGCCGCGCACCACGCAGGTCAGCGGATCTTCGGCCACCAGCACCGGCAGGCCGGTCTCTTCCATCAGCAGGCGATCGAGGTCGCGCAGCAGCGCGCCGCCGCCGGTCAGCATCATGCCCTTCTCGGCGATGTCGGCGCCCAGCTCCGGCGGGGCCTGCTCGAGCGCGTTCTTCACGGCCGACACGATGTTGTTGAGCGGGTCGGTCAGGGCTTCCAGGATCTCGTTCGACGAGATGGTGAACGAGCGCGGGATGCCTTCCGACAGGTTGCGGCCCTTGACTTCCATTTCCTTGACTTCGGAACCCGGGAAGGCGGACCCTATTGCCTTCTTGATCGCCTCCGCGGTCTGTTCGCCGATCAGCATGCCGTAGTTGCGGCGGATGTAGTTGACGATCGCTTCGTCGAACTTGTCGCCGCCGACGCGCACCGAGCCCTTGTAGACCATACCGCCCAGCGAGATGATGCCCACTTCGGTGGTGCCGCCGCCGATGTCGACCACCATCGAACCGGTCGCCTCCGACACCGGCAGGCCGGCGCCGATCGCCGCCGCCATCGGCTCTTCGATCAGGTACACCTGCGAAGCGCCGGCGCCCAGCGCCGATTCGCGGATCGCGCGGCGCTCGACCTGGGTGGAGCCGCAGGGAACGCAGATGATGATGCGCGGCGACGGACGGAAGAACTTCGAGTCGTGGACCATGCGGATGAACTGCTTGAGCATCTGCTCGGTGACCGTGAAGTCGGCGATCACGCCGTCCTTCATCGGGCGGATAGCCTCTATATTGCCCGGCACCTTGCCCAGCATCTGCTTCGCTTCCTTGCCGACCGCCTGGATCGTCTTCTTGCCGTTGGGGCCACCTTCCTGGCGGATCGCCACGACCGACGGCTCATCCAGTACGATGCCCAGGCCGCGGACGTAGATCAGCGTGTTGGCGGTACCGAGGTCGATCGCCAGATCGTTCGAGAAGTAGCTACGTAAAAAACCAAACATGTGTGTCCTGATGCGCATCGTAGTGCGCCTAAACATTGATCGGGGATTCTTGCCGCACCCGCCGTCGCCGGCGTCGCGGTCTTGTGCTGCGCTGCGCCAGCCGTTTCGGCACGGTAACGCAATAGCCCGCCATTCTACCTTATAATTTGACGTTTAAATGCTGAATACGGGTGGTTTTCACCCCCTAATAGCACAGCGAGATCGACGGTGTTTCTAAGCTTTTATCGGCTGTAGCGCGCCGTTGGCTGGCAACTTGCCAACTTACATTATTCGCCCAACCACATTTTGCGCGCGGCCAGCCCCGCGCCCTTTTGCCATGTCCCTGACACTTTCAGACGTAAAACGCATCGCCAACCTGGCCCAGCTCGACATGGACGAAGCCCACGCCGAGACCATGCTGGCCGAGCTGAACGGCATTTTCGCCCTGGCCGAGCAGATGCAGGCGGTCGATACCGCCGGCGTGGCGCCGCTGTCGCAGCCGCTCGAGGCCGTGCTGGCCCTGCCGCTGCGCCTGCGCGACGACGTGGTGACCGAAGCCAACCGCCGCGAGCACTACCAGGCGCCGGCGCCGAAAGCCCAGGACGGCCTGTACCTGGTGCCGAAAGTCATCGAGTAATCCGCTCCCCCGAATTGAGAGAATGCACAAGCATATGCACAACAAGACCATCAAAGAGCTCTCCGCGCTGCTGCACTCGAAACAGGTGTCGGCGACCGAACTGACGCGCCACTACCTGGGCCGTATCGAAGCGAGCGGACATAACGCCTTCCTGCACCTGGATCACGAACTGTCGCTGGCCCAGGCGGCTGCCGCCGACGAGCGGCTCGCTTCCGGCACCGCCGGTCCGCTGACCGGCGTACCGATCGCGCACAAGGATATCTTCGTCACGCAAGGCTGGCGCACGACTGCCGGTTCGAAGATGCTGGCCAACTACGTCAGCCCCTTCGACGCCACCGTGGTCGACCGTTTCAAGGAGGCCGGCATGGTCACCCTGGGCAAGGTCAACCTGGACGAATTCGCGATGGGCTCGGCCAACGAGAACTCGGCCTTCGGCGCGGTGAAGAACCCGTGGGATCCGCTGGCGGTGCCGGGCGGCTCCTCGGGCGGCTCGGCGTGCGCGGTGGCTGCGCGCCTGGCGCCGGGCGCGACCGCGACCGATACCGGCGGCTCGATCCGCCAGCCGGCCGCGTTCTGCGGCGTCACCGGCATCAAGCCGACCTATGGCCGCGTGTCGCGCTTCGGCATGATCGCGTTCGCCTCCTCGCTCGACCAGGGCGGCCCGATCGCCCAGACCGCCGAGGACTGCGCCCTGCTGCTGAATGAAATGGTAGGCTTCGACGAGCGCGACTCGACCTGCCTGACGCCCGACCAGGGCAACGTCAGCGAAGACTACACGCGCGACCTGAACAAGCCCCTGGACGGCCTGCGCATCGGCGTGCCGAAGGAATACTTCGGCGAAGGCCTGGCTGCCGACGTCGAAGGCGCGGTGCGCGCCGCGCTGGAGCAGTTCGTCAAGCTGGGCGCGACCCTGGTCGACATCTCGCTGCCGAAGACCGCGCTGTCGATCCCGACCTACTACATCATCGCCCCGGCGGAAGCCTCGTCCAACCTGTCGCGTTTCGACGGCGTGCGCTACGGCCACCGCGCGGCCGAGTACAAGGATCTGCAGGACATGTACCGCAAAACCCGCGCCGAAGGTTTCGGCCGCGAGGTGCAGCGCCGCATCATGGTCGGCACCTATGTGCTGTGCCATGGCTACTATGACGCCTACTACGTGCAGGCGCAGAAGATCCGCCGCCTGATCGCCAACGACTTCCAGGCCGCGTTCGCCGACCAGTGCGACGTGATCATGGGGCCGGTGGCGCCGACCGTCGCGTGGGACCTGGGTTCGAAGACGGATGACCCGGTGGCGAACTACCTGGCCGACATCTACACGCTGTCGACCAGCCTGGCGGGCCTGCCGGGCATGTCGATCCCGTGCGGCTTCGGCGGCGCGAACGGCAAGCGTCCGGTCGGCCTGCAAATCATCGGCAACTACTTCGCCGAGGCGAAGCTGCTGAACATCGCGCATCAGTACCAGCAGGCGACCGACTGGCACCAGCGCGCGCCCGAAGGCGTGTAAGACCCGTACAGACTACAGAGAGAACACATCATGCAATGGGAAGTCGTCATCGGTCTTGAGAACCACGTCCAGCTCACGACCAACTCGAAAATCTTCAGCGGCAGCTCGATCCGCTTCGGTGCCGAGCCGAACACCCAGGCCAGCCCGGTCGACCTGGCGCTGCCGGGCGTGCTGCCGGTGCTGAACCGCGGCGCGGTCGAGCGCGCGATCCGGTTCGGCCTGGCGGTCGGCGCGAAGATCGCGCCGCAGTCGGTATTCGCGCGCAAGAACTACTTCTACCCCGACCTGCCGAAGGGCTACCAGATCAGCCAGTTCGAGGATCCGGTGGTCCAGGGCGGCACGATCAGCTTCGCCTACGAAAAAGACGGCAAGATCGAGATGAAGACCGTCAACCTGACCCGCGCCCACCTCGAGGAAGACGCGGGCAAGTCGCTGCACGAGGACTATGCCGGCATGAGCGGCATCGACCTGAACCGCGCCGGCACGCCGCTGCTGGAAATCGTCTCGGAGCCCGAGATGCGCAGCGCGGCCGAAGCGGTGGCCTACGCCAAGGCGCTGCACTCGCTGGTCATGTGGCTGGGCGTCTGCGACGGCAACATGCAGGAAGGTTCGTTCCGCTGCGACGTCAACGTCTCGGTGCGTCCGCTGGGCCAGAAGGAATTCGGCACCCGCTGCGAGATCAAGAACCTGAACTCGTTCCGCTTCATGGAAGAGGCGATCCACTACGAGGTGCGGCGCCAGATCGAGCTGATCGAGGACGGCGGCAAGGTGGTGCAGGCGACGCGCCTGTGGGACCCGGACCGCAAGGAAACGCGCGAGATGCGCACCAAGGAAGACGCGCAGGATTACCGCTACTTCCCGGACCCGGACCTGCCGCCGCTGGCGATCTCGCAGGAGTGGATCGACCGCATCAAGAACGACATGCCGGAACTGCCGGGCGCGATGCGTGCGCGCTTCACGGGCGAGTATGGCCTGCCCGAATACGACAGCCTGGTGCTGACCTCGTCGCAGGCGATGGCGACCTACTACGAAGCCGTGGTGGCCAAGGCCGGCAAGGAAAACGCCAAGGCGGCGGCGAACTGGATGATGGGCGACGTCTCGTCGACCCTGAACCGCGAAGGCGTCGAGATCGGCGATTCGCCGGTGGAAGCCTCGCAGCTGGCCCTGCTGCTCAAGCGCATCGCCGACGGCACGATTTCGAACAAGGCCGCGAAGGAAGTATTCGCCGCCATGTGGGAAGCCAAATCGACCGACGAGACCCTGGCCGACATCGTGATCGAACAAAAGGGCCTGAAGCAGATCTCGGACACGGGCGCCCTGGAAGCGATCGTCGACGAAGTCCTGGCCGCCAACGCCAAATCCGTCGAACAATACCGCGCCGGCAAAGAAGCCGCCATCAACGCCCTGATCGGCCAGGCGATGAAAGCCTCGAAGGGCAAGGCCAACCCGGCCCAGGTCACCGAGCTCCTCAAGAAAAAACTCGCCGCCTAACAATAGGGTCAGAGTCGAATTACCAAGCAATTTTCCGGAATTGCCCACAATTCGACTCCGACCCTCATTGATTCCCGCTGCAACACCCCTCCCTCAATGGGGGTCAGAGTCTAATGCGGTTAAGTTAAGCCGCCTTTGATCATTTGGCTGTTGTAAACGTGTAGCGGCTCTGTTAACCTTCGGCTCCGATGCTAGCCGATACCCT
>NZ_KB908141.1 GCF_000382345.1 Massilia niastensis DSM 21313 | reverse complement strand
GCGCTACGCCTGATGAGGAGGCTGGAGTTGATCCACACTCCCAAGCATGGCAGTTGGCTCAACATGGCCGAATCGGAACTGAGCGCCGCTACGCGGCAATGTCTCGGACACCATATCGATGAGGTCGATGCCGTGGACCAGTTGGCTCGACAATGGGCCAGTCGCCGCAACCTACGCCAGACCGGTATCGACTGGCAATTCCGTACTGCAGACGCCCGGATCAAACTCAAGCACCTGTATCCGAAAATCGAAGTGTGATGCTGTACTAGTGCGCCTCGTGCGTCAACTCACGCACCCAGTTGAACGCGCTGAGTTCGATCTCCCGGATCTGCGCCACGCCCAGGCCCAGCTTCTTCAGCGCCGCACTGAACTTGCGCCCGCTCTCGGCCGTCTCGAGCATCTCGGCAATGCGCAGCATGGTCCCGAAATCCCCTTCCCGCTCGAGCAGCGCGGCGCGCACCTCGGCCGCGATCTCGACCTTGTCGAGGATGTCCTGCATCGGCACCGAAAACAGCGCATCGGCCAGCGACATGATGCCGACCGTGAAGGCGAGGTCGGCGCTGGCGCTGTCGCCGGGGCGCACGTGCTGGGTCATCAGTTCGAGCAGCTTGCCGCGCGTGCTCGCCAGCAGCAGCAGCGGCGACTCGAGGTCGCCCCTGGCGCCGGCCGACGTATACAACAGGATCTGCAGCCAGCGCGCCAGCTGGCGCCGCCCCAGCTGGACCAGGGCCTGCCCCAGCGATTCGATGCGCGGACCGGAGGCGGCATGGCTGTTCACCAGGCGCAGCAGGTTCAGGCTGATCAGGGCGTCGCGCTTGACCGCCATTTCGATGGCTTCGCTGCCGGCGTCCGAATTGACCAGTTCCAGCAGGCGCAGGATGGCCAGCTCGGAGGGCGTGATCTTCTTGCCCGACAGGATCACCGGACGCGCAAAATAATAGCCCTGGAAGTAGTCGAAGCCCAGCTCCATGCACAGGCGGAACTCTTCCTGGGTCTCGACTTTCTCGGCCAGCAGTTTCTTGCCGGTGCACTTGAGCGAGGCGGCCAGGCGCGCCAGCTCCTCGCGGCTGACACCCTTGACGTCGACCTTGATGATGTCGACCAGGGCGACCAGCTTGTCCAGTTCGGCCGAATGCTCGATGACGTCGTCGACCGCGAAGGTGAAGCCCAGCTCCTTCAGCTCGGCCACGCGGGCCAGCAGCTGCCGCGACGGGCTGACGGTTTCCAGGATTTCCAGGATAACCTTATGGGCCGGCAGGAAGCGGACGAAGTCGCTGAACAGCACCACTTCGTCGACATTGACGAAGGCCAGCTGTTCGCCAACGACCTGCTCCATGCCCAGCTGCGAGGCGTGCGAGATCACCGCGGCGGTCGCGGCGGCGCCGTCGGTCAGCTTGGCGTCATCGTCCTCGCCGGCCGCGCGGAACAGCAGCTCGAATGCAACGAGGTGCTGATCACGGCCGAGGATGGGCTGACGGGCAAGGAAAAACTCATTGGACGGCACGGATGCCGCTGCCGTTACTTCGGCGTGCATCGAAATACTCCTGGAAGCCATAGGCGCGACACGGCGCCGGCGGCGCATCGGGGCGCCGCCTGTGTCGACTATACTACAAAAATGCCAAACTTAGCATTTCGACATCGTAGCGAAGCCTAGCTTCGGCCGCCACCCTGGCGGGTGCGTCCGCTGCGCGGCCCCGCCGGTCCCGCGCTGGCGCCGCGCAGACCGCTGCCGCGCTGGTCCGCAGTGCGCGGACCGCCCGAACTTGCGCTGCGCGGAGTGCTGGAACTTTCCTTGCGCGGCCCGGCCTTGCGCGGCGCGTCATCGCGCGGGGCCGCCTCGCGGCCCCCAATGCCGGCCGGGTTGCCGCGTACCGCGCCGGGCGTGCGCGGGCCGCCGCTGCGTCCGCCCCGCTCGTCGCTGCGTTCCGGACGGCCCGGCGCGTCGTCGTCGCGCGGCATGCTCTGCCCCGGCAGGCGCAGGCTGCCCTTGCCCGACAGCGGGCTGGCGCGGCGCGCATTGCCCACCGGCGCGCGCGGCGAATCGCCCACCATGCGTCCGGCCGCGGCGCCGGTGACCTGGGTGCCGCGCTCGATCACGAAGCGGGCGCCGGCATCCTTGCCCAGCACCCGCACCAGGTAGGGCATCACTTCGCGCAGCATCGGTTCCAGCGTGTAGGGCGGGTTCAGGATGAACATGCCGCTGCTGTGCAGGCCGGTGCCGTCCGGCGTCGGGGTCTGGATGGTCAGGGTGACGTTCAGCCATTCCTTGGCCGGCAGGCGCTTGAGCTTGTCGGCGAACTGGCGCGATTCCATGCGCTGCAGCACCGGATACCAGACCGCGTAGATGCCGCTCGGGAAGCGGCCGAGCGCCTCGTCGAGGGCGTCGCGCACGCGGCGGTAGTCGTCCTTGATCTCGTAGGGCGGGTCGACCAGCACCAGCGCGCGGCGCGACGGCGGCGGCAGCAGCGACTTCAGGCCCAGGAAACCGTCGCCATGCTCGATGATCACGCGGCGGCCGCGCGGGCGCTCGCCCTGCTCCGCCTTGTGCGCCTCGAGCTTGCGGAAGTTCTCGTTCAGGATCCGGTTGTCGGACGGATGCAGTTCGAACAGGCGCAGGCGGTCCTGTTCGCGCGAGACCTGCTCGGCCACGTAGGGCGACCCCGGGTAGTAGCGCATCTTGCCGCTCGGGTTCATGTCCTTGACCAGCTTGATGTAGTCCGCCAGCGGCTTGGGCGCGTCGGTGCACGTCCACAGCGGGCCGATGCCGGTGTCGAATTCCGCGTTCTTGGTCGCCTGCGCGCTGTCGAGCGCGTACACGCCGGCCCCCGAGTGGGTGTCGATGTAGGTATAGGCGGCGTCCTTCTGGTTCATGTACAGGTGCAACTGGACCTGCACGAAATGCTTGAGGACGTCGGCGTGGTTCCCCGCGTGGAAAGCGTGGCGGTAACTCAACATAAGCTGGAATTCCTTGAAGTGTGGTCGCCGCGCAGATCGGCGGCGCAATAGGCGCCATTATCCACTACAACCGGCCGCGCCCGGAAATGCATGGTTCCGCCCGCGCCCGCGCATGAAAAAAGCCGCGGCCCCTCGCGGGGCGGCGGCTTGCCGGAACCAGCCTGGGCTCAGGCCACTTTTTGCTCGTCGAAGAACTGCTCGTCCTCGGTCGAGCCGTGCAGCGCGGTGGTCGAGCTCTGGTGCTGCTGGATGGTCTGGGTCACCGCATCGAAGTAGCCGGTGCCGACTTCGCGCTGGTGCTTGACCGCCGTGAAGCCGCGCTCGGCGGCGGCGAATTCCGATTCCTGCAGCTCGACGAAGGCCGACATGCCGCGCCGCGCATAGCCGTGCGCCAGGTTGAACATGCTGTAGTTCAGGGCATGGAAGCCGGCCAGGGTGATGAACTGGAACTTGTAGCCCATCGCGCCCAGCTCTTTCTGGAACTTGGCGATGGTCGCGTCGTCCAGGTTCTTTTTCCAGTTGAACGAGGGCGAACAGTTATAGGCCAGCATCTTGCCCGGGAATTTGGCGTGGATGGCGTCGGCGAAGGCCTTGGCGTAGGCCAGGTCCGGCTTGCCGGTCTCGCACCAGACCAGGTCGGCGAACGGCGCATACGCCAGGCCGCGCGAGATCGCCTGCTCCAGGCCCGGGCGCACGCGGTAGAAGCCTTCGACGGTGCGCTCGCCGGTGCAGAACGACTTGTCGTTCTCGTCGACGTCGGAGGTGAGCAGGTCGGCCGCCTCGGCGTCGGTGCGGGCGATCACCAGGGTCGGGGTGCCCATCACGTCGGCCGCCAGGCGCGCGGCGTTCAGCTTCTCGACCGCTTCGCGGGTCGGGACCAGCACCTTGCCGCCCATGTGGCCGCATTTCTTGACCGAAGCCAGCTGGTCCTCGAAGTGCACGCCGGCGGCGCCCGCCTCGATCATCGCCTTCATCAGTTCGTAGGCATTCAGCACGCCGCCAAAACCCGCTTCGGCATCGGCCACGATGGGGGCGAAGTAGTCGATCTCGTCCTTGCCTTCCGACCACTGGATCTGATCGGCGCGCTGGAAGGTGTTGTTAATGCGGCGCACCACCATTGGCACCGAGTTGGCCGGGTACAGCGACTGGTCCGGATACATTTCGCCGGCCAGGTTGGCGTCGCCGGCGACCTGCCAGCCCGACAGGTAGATGGCCTTCAGGCCGGCCTTGACCTGCTGCATGGCCTGGTTCCCGGTCAGGGCGCCGAGGGCGTTGACGTAGGGATCGTTGTTTACCAGGTCCCAGAGCTTCTCGGCGCCGCGCCTGGCCAGCGTGTGCTCGATGCGCAGCGAGCCGCGCAGGCGCACGACGTCGGCGGCGGTGTAGTTGCGCTTCACGTCCTTCCAGCGCGGGTTGCTGTCCCAGTCCTGTTGCAGTTCGCTGATCTGTTGTTCACGGCTTGCCATGGTGATTCTCCTGGAGGGTAGAAAAAGCTGGGTGAGTGAAAGTGGAAGCGTTGAACAAATCATAGATCAGATTGTGCGCAGCACAATTAGTCTTATATAAGACATAGCATTATTTTTTTATCTTGTTAATTCATGCGCTTACGAATTCGATTCCATGATATGGAACGAAATTTCTTACGATGAGAGTTTGCGCCGCACTGGCTTTGCTGCATATCTCGCATGACGGCAACGATATTTCGCATGATGAAAAGCGGTCGGCGTCCGGCTTGCCGTCGGCGACGCCTTGTCATGAAATTATGCAAATGTTGTATTTTAGAATTTTGTGTTGACTAAAATCACTCTTTCGTTCAGCATTGAGCTTGATTTCTTTACAATGAAAACGAAGGCCACCCGGCCGATCAAGGAAAAACATGGTCACTACCCTGCGCCGGATGGCGCTCTCCCTCCTGCTCGGAGCCGGCGCCGCGTCGGCGTCGGCCGGCGTCATCACGTCCGAGGGCGTGACCTTCACCAGCACCTTCAAGGGCAATGTGCTGACCCTGGAAATCGACGCCGCCGGCCGCACCGGCGGCTGGGCCAAGGCCAGCTACATCGACGCGCTCTCGATCAAGACCATCGGCCGCTTCACCGACGTCAGCATGGGCAGCTCGACCGCCGCAGCGCTGTGGAAGCTGGATGCCGCCGAACTGAACGCCAAGGGCTGCGATGGGGGTGGCGGGAAAGGAAACGACGACGGCTTCGACAGGCTGTGCTACAGCGGCGACAAGGTCGCGCTGGCGGACAACATGCTGTTCACCTTTACCTTCGCCGGCGACGTGACGCTCGGCGCGCCGCACCTGAAAGTCCGCTTCCTCGATGCGAAGGGCAAGAAGGCCGGCGACCTGCTGTCCGAGGACTTCCCCTTCCAGGGAGAAATTCCGGACGAGGATCCGGACAACGATCCGCCACCGCACGAGGATCCGCCGGTGGGCGAAGTGCCGGAACCGCAATCGCTGGGCCTGGTGGCCGGTGGCATTGCCGCGCTCGGCTTCGTGCGCCGCCGCCGGCAGCGCAAGTAATTCCCCTCGCGCCCGCGGGCGCCGCACATCGAACGGGCCGCGTCACGCGGCCCGTTGTCCTTGCGCCCCCGGTGCGCGAGAATTTCCGTACAAACATTGTTACAGTTCTTTTCCGCTTACCCCTGAGCCAACCGATGCATACGTGACCCAGCTAACGGAGCGGGCCGTGCGAACCCGCTAGGCTGGGCCCCGCGTACTCGAAAGTACGCAGGCCCGGGCCGTTCGCAGGACGCGAAGTCCCGGGCCATGGCTTACTTGGCCAGTTCCACCTGCTCGCCGAACGCCAGCTCGCCGCCGCGCACGCGCACCGGGATGGTGTCCTTCGGCCCGAACCTGCCGGACAGGATGGCCTTCGACAGCGGGTTCTCGATCTGCTGCTGGATCGCGCGCTTGAGCGGGCGCGCCCCATACACCGGATCGTAGCCGGCCTCGGCGATCTTCTGCAGGGCCTCGTCGTCGATGTCGAGCACCATCTCCATCTTCGCCAGGCGCTGTTCCAGGTGGTGCAGCTGGATCTTGGCGATCGCGCCGATGTTCTTCTCGTCGAGCGCATGGAACACCACGATCTCGTCGATCCGGTTGATGAACTCGGGACGGAAGTGCCCGCGCACCTCGGCCATCACCGCCAGCTTGACCACGCCCGGATCGTCGCTGTCCATCGACTGGATCTTGTGCGAACCCAGGTTCGAGGTCATCACGATCACCGTGTTCTTGAAGTCCACGGTGCGGCCCTGGCCATCGGTCATGCGGCCGTCGTCGAGCGCCTGCAGCAGCACGTTGAACACGTCCGGGTGCGCCTTCTCGATCTCGTCGAGCAGGATCACGCTGTACGGCTTGCGGCGCACGGCCTCGGTCAGGTAGCCGCCCTCCTCGTAGCCGACATAGCCCGGCGGCGCGCCGATCAGGCGGGCCACCGAATGCTTCTCCATGAACTCGCTCATGTCGATCCGGATCATCGATTCCTCGGTATCGAACAGGAAGGCCGCCAGCGCCTTGCACAGCTCGGTCTTGCCGACGCCGGTCGGGCCCAGGAACATGAAGGAGCCATACGGGCGGTTCGGGTCGGACAGGCCGGCGCGCGAACGGCGGATCGCATCGGCCACCGCGGTGATCGCCTCGTCCTGGCCGACCACCCGCTTGTGCAGCTCGTCCTCGATGTGCAGCAGCTTGTCGCGCTCGCCCTGCATCATGCGCGACACCGGGATGCCGGTCGCACGCGAGACCACCTCGGCGATCTCCTCGGCGCCGACCTGGGTGCGCAGCAGCCGGGGCCGGGCGGCGTCGCCCTCGGCGCGGTCGGCCGCATCCTCGGCCTGCCGCAGCTGGGCTTCCAGCTCCGGCAGGCTGCCGTACTGCAGCTCGGAGACGCGCTGCCAGTTGCTCTGGCGCGTGGCTTCCTCCATCTGGTAGCGGATGCGCTCGATCTCTTCCTTGATGTGGGTGGTGCCCTGCACCGCCGCCTTCTCGGCCTTCAGCACTTCCTCGAAGTCGTTGTACTCGCGCTCGAGGCGGGCGATCTCGTCGTTGAGCAGTTCGAGGCGGCGCAGCGAGGACTCGTCGGTTTCCTTGCGCACGGCTTCGCGCTCGATCTTCAGCTGGATCAGGCGCCGTTCGAGACGGTCCATGACTTCCGGCTTGGAATCGATCTCGATCTTGATCTTGGCCGCCGCCTCGTCGATCAGGTCGATCGCCTTGTCGGGCAGGAAGCGGTCGCTGATGTAGCGGTGCGACAGCTCGGCCGCGGCGATGATCGCCGGATCGGTGATCTCGACCTTGTGGTGCAGTTCGTACTTCTCCTGCAGGCCGCGCAGGATGGCGATGGTCGCCTCCACGCTCGGCTCGTCGACGATGATCTTCTGGAAGCGGCGCTCCAGCGCGGCGTCCTTCTCGACGTACTTGCGGTACTCGTCGAGCGTGGTCGCGCCCACGCAGTGCAGCTCGCCGCGCGCCAGCGCCGGCTTGAGCATGTTGCCGGCGTCGATCGCGCCTTCGGCCTTGCCGGCGCCGACCATGGTATGGAGCTCGTCGATGAAGACGATGGTCATGCCCTCGTCGTGGGCCAGTTCCTTGAGCACGGACTTCAGGCGTTCCTCGAATTCGCCGCGGTACTTGGCGCCCGCCAGCAGCGCGGCCATGTCGAGCGAGAGCACGCGCTTGCCCTTGAGCGAATCGGGCACCTCGCCGTTCACGATGCGCTGGGCCAGGCCCTCGACGATCGCGGTCTTGCCGACACCCGGCTCGCCGATCAGCACCGGGTTGTTCTTGCTGCGGCGCTGCAGCACCTGGATCGCGCGGCGGATCTCGTCGTCGCGGCCGATCACGGGGTCGAGCTTGCCCTGGCGGGCGCGCTCGGTCAGGTCGAGCGTGTATTTCTTGAGCGCTTCGCGCTGGCCTTCGGCATCCTGCGAGTTCACCGCCTCGCCGCCGCGCACGGCCTGGATCGCCGACTCGAGCGCCTTGCGCGTCAGGCCGTGCTCGCGGGCCAGGCGGCCGGCGTCCGACTTGTCCTCGGTGAAGGCCAGCAGCACCATCTCGGACGACAGGAACTGGTCGCCGCGCTTCTGCGACTCGCGGTCCGCGAGGTTGAGCAGCGCCACCAGCTCGCGCCCGACCTGGACGTCGCCGCCGGTGCCCGAGACCTTCGGCAGGCGCTCGAAGGCGCTGCGCAGCGCATTCGCGAGCGCGCCCACGTTCACGCCGGCGCGCTGCAGCAGCGAGCGTGCGCTGCCGTCGTCCTGGTTCAGCAGGGCCGACAGCAGGTGGACCGGATCGATGTACTGGTTATCGTTGCCGACCGCCAGGCTCTGGGCATCCGCCAGCGCTTCCTGGAGCTTGGTCGTCAATTTGTCTTGCCGCATGTTATTGCTCCCCTAGTGATGTTGGTGTTCTACACTGGGAAACAAAATTGGGACGGCTGGCTATTTTTTCAAGATGCGCAACGCGCGGTCGGGCGCCAAATCAGGCGCGCAGCACGCGCCAGGTCGCGAAGCCCGCCGCGCACAGCAGGAGCGAACCGAACAGGTGCAGCGCCGTGTGCGCCAGCGCCCAGCCGACCTGGCCGCGCTGCAGCAGGACCACCGACTCGCCCGCGAAACTGGAGAAGGTCGTCAGGCCGCCGAGGAAGCCGGTGATGATGAACAGTCGCCATTCCGGCGACAGGTTCGGATGGCTGGCGAAGAAGGCCAGCGCCAGCCCGACCAGGTAGCCGCCGACCAGGTTGGCCGCCAGCGTGCCGGCCTGCACATGGGCATGCAGCCTGGACAGCCAGATGGCCAGCCCCCAGCGCAGCCAGGCGCCGATGGCGGCGCCTGCGCCCACCGCCAACCAGCTCAAGGGCTGGCCCACCTGGCCTTGGCGGAATCGTCGCTCAGGCGGGCGTCGACCCAGCGCGCGCCCTCCGGCGTCTGTTCCTTCTTCCAGAACGGAGCGTCGGTCTTCAGGTAATCCATGATGAATTCGCAGGCGGCGAAGGCGTCGCCCCGGTGCGCGGCGCTGGCGGCCACGAGCACGATCTGGTCCATCGGCTTGAGCGGGCCGACGCGGTGGATGACGACCGTGCCGTACAGCGGCCAGCGCGCGCAGGCCTGGGCGGCGATGTCCTCGAGCGACTTCTCGGTCATGCCGGGATAGTGCTCGAGTTCCATCTCGGACACCTTGGCGCCGTCGTTCAGGTCGCGCACCGTGCCGATGAAGCTGACCACCGCCCCGACGCGCGCATCGCCCTCGCGCAGGCGCGCGACTTCGCGGCCGAGGTCGAAATCGCCGGTCTGGACCCGCACCTCGTTCATTTGCCGTCCTTCGCGTGGCGCATCAGGAGATGCTCGAGACGGGTCTCGGTGCGCGCGTCGGCCAGCGCCGGCAGCGCCAGCAGCTCGCGCAACTCGTCCGCATGCCCGCCCGGCCGGTGGCCCGACTTGAGCGAGCTCTGCAGCACTTCGACCTGCAGCTTGAGCCGGTCGCGGGCGAATTCCGGACCGCTGTCGATGCCGGCCGCGATTTCCAGGCGCAGCAGGCCGCGCAGCAGGCGCTCGCGGTTGGCTTCGAGCTGGCGCAGGTGGCCGGCGCGGTCGCCCTCGAGCGCGCCCAGGGCGGCGTCGAAGCGCGCGTGCAGCACGGCGTCGTAGGCGCCGTCGATCGGCAGCAGCGCATCCCAGCGCTGGCGCCAGTCGGAAGCATGCGTATGCGCCTCGTTGACCAGCGCCTGCTCGAGCGCCTGGATCAGGCGCAGCTTGTCGCGCACGGCCCCGGCCATCGCCACCCCGGCGGCGCGGCGCGCGACGTCGGCATGGTGCTGCACCGCCGCGACGGCGGCGTGGTAGCGCTTGTCGACGCGCGCCTCGTGCGCCCGCGGCACCGGACCGATCGATTGCCACTCGGCCGCCGCTTCGCGCAGCAGCTTGCCGGCGGTCGCCGGGGTCGCCTCGAGGGCGGCGGCTTCCAGGCGCGCACACAGCGCTTCCTTGGCCACTTCGTGGGCCTTGCGCTCGGCGTCGGCCGCGTGCGCGTGTTCCTTGCGCGCCGCGAACAGGGTGTCGCAGGCGGCGCGGAAGCGCTGCCACAGCGCCTGCTCGGCCTTGCGCTCGAGCGGCAGCGCGCGCGCATGCTCCTGCCAGCGGTGCTGCAGCTCGCGCAGCATGTCGACCGCATGGCGGTCGTGCGGGTCGAGCCGCTGCACTTCCTCGATCAGCTGTTCGCGCACTCCCATCTCGACCTGGCGCTGCGATTCGAGCGGACGCTGGAGCGTGGTCAGGGCATCGGAGAACAGCTGGTCGAGACGCTTCTTTTCCTTGCGGTCGACCGCGCCCAGGTGGCTCCAGGCCAGCCGCAGGCGCTGCACCGTGCCCGACACGTGCTTCCAGTCGGCCTCGCCGGACTGCAGGCGCGCGATCTCGGCCTGCGCTTCCTCGACCAGGGCCTGGCCGCGCGCCGCGTTGGCGTGGCGCTCGTCGGCCAGCTGGCGGAAATGGGCGGCCGCCGGCGCATAGGCGGCCGTGCAGGCGGCGTCGAAGCGCTCCCACAGGCTGCGCGGCGCCGCGCCCGACAGGCTGTCGAGCGCCTTCCAGCGGTCGCGCATGCTGCCGACCTTCTTGGCCAGCTCGCTCATCGACAGGTTCTGGGTCGGCAGGGCCTCGACGGTCTTGATCAGTTCTTCGCGCGAGACATTGCCGCCCCAGCGCGCCCAGTCCGACAGACGCTTGAGCTCGGCACGCAGGTGGGCCAGGCGGTCGGCCTGGGCCTGGTTCAGGCGCATGCCCTTGTCCTTGCTGTCCTTCAGCGACTTGTCGAGCTCGGCGGCGCTGCCGAGCGAGCCCTGCTGCAGGGCGGCTTCGAGCGCATCCATGTTGTCGAGGAATTGCTGGTCGACGCCCCGCCCCCCGGGTTTCGCAACAACCCTGGCGGACGGCTCGGCGGCGTGATTCGGCGCCGGCGCGGGTTTCGGCTTGCGCACTTCCTGCGGCAGGCTGGCCAGCAGTTCGTCGAAGCGGCGCGCCAGCTCGGCGCCGGCCGGGTTCGACGGCAGCGGCCCCATCCGCTGCCAGTCCTTGCGCAGCTGCTCGGCCTTCAGCTCGGCCGGCGGCGTGGCCTGCCATTGCAGCAGCGCGGCGTCGCGCGCGGCCAGCGCGGCCTGGTCCTGCTCGATGGTGGCCAGGCTGGCGGTCAGGCGCGCGTGCTCGGTGGCGAACTCGGCCACCAGGGCGCGCGGCAGCGACGCATGTTCGCGTGCGACCAGGGCCGCTTCCTGCTCGCGCTGCAGGCCCGCCAGGCGCTCGCCCAGGGCGGCCGCGTCCAGGCCCAGCGTATCGAGCTGGCGCAGCGCGGCCAGGCGGTCGATCATGGCGCGCTGCAACTGCACCTGGGCTTCCAGGCGGCGGCCCAGCTCGGCCCGTACGCCCCCGAACTGCTCGTCGAGCTCGGGCGCCTTGAGGATCGCCCATTTGCGGTCGAGTTCGGCGACATGGTTCGGGGTCAGCAGTTCGTCGGCCATCAGGCTACGGGCCTGGGCCAGCGCTTCCTGGCCACGGCGCAACTCGGATTCCTGGTGGCGGATCGCGTCCAGCCGGCCCTGCATCAGCTTGGCCACGCGGCGGTCGGTGTTGCGCATCGCCGTGTGGATGCGCTCGAGCTGCTCGCGGCTGTGGACCATCTCGGCCGCGGCCAGGCGCAGTTCGGAAAAATCGGATTGGAGGATGAACTCGGCGGCGGCGGCTTCGTCACCGTTCAATTGCTTGAGCTGTTCGGCTTGCCGCTCGCGCGGAGTCGGCGCGCCAGGCGCTCCGCCCGACGCCGCCGGCTGCCCCGGCGAAGCCGCCTGCCCGCCCGGCTTCTCGCCGCCGGCGCCCGGCTTGTCTCCGCCCTGCCGCTTGAATAGGAATTCGAACATGATGGAATCGCACTTCCAAAACCCCCATCATAGCAAAGAACCATGGTATCGATTGCCTCATCCCCATATGATGATCTCGAAAAACCTGCCGCGCGTTGCATTGTCGGCCTGCGATGCCCGCCGTACTCCCGTACAGCTGCGCTTCTCGGCCGACACTGCTGCCGCCGCTACGGTTTTTCGAGGCCCCCATATGCTCAACATCATTGGGCGAGAGGGAGAAACAGGCTTTGCTTCTCAGCATATTCGGCCCGGCCCGCAGCGGGGCCGGGCGCCGGTCCGGCCGGGGCATGGGCGCGGTTTTCATGCTGATGGGCGTCGTGGGCCAGCATCTGGTTGGCGATCGCAAACCAGGCTTCGCCGGGAATCAGGGTGCGCGCCAGCGGGAACAGTTCGCGCTCCTCGCGGTCCAGGCGTTCGAGCAGCAGTTCGCAGCAGCGTGCGAGCGCCGCCAGGCAGGCGGCATTGCCGTTCGCCGCATGGGCCTGGACACTGGCGCGCGCCGCGGCGGCCTTGCGGCTGATGGCCTCGAGCTGGAGCAGCAAGCCATCGGCGGCGCCGCCGGCGCGGCGCAGCGCCGGCAGCACGAACTTGTCGAGCTTGCGCCAGTGGCAGCTTTCATAGGCGCGGCGCAGCCCTTCGCAGGCCTGCTCGAACTGGTGCGGCCCGTGGGCCTCGCCCCACCAGGCGCCCGGGCGCCAGTGGTCGAGCAGGCCCTGCACTTCAACCCGCGCCCGGGCCTGCTCGACCGACAGGGCGACCAGCGTATACGTCGATGTCAACATGGTGTCTCCTCTCAGAATGGCTCCGCCAGCATGGCCGCACGCGGCCCGGTTCCGGTGGCTGGGGATGCCTTGTAAGGGATGGCCGGCGCTTGTTGTCATGTTGTTGGCCGGAAGGAACTCGTAGTGTAGTGAGACCGTTGGACACGGATTTGAGATGCGTCAATGCCCGCCGGGTAAGCTCAGGCGTGCCTCGGGATTGTTTCCTCATGCCGCGACCGCCTCGCCGCCGGCGCGGGCCAGCAGCTCGCCCAGCTGGACGCCGAATCCGGCCGGGACGGCCTGGACCAGCTCGGCCCGGGGACAGGCATGCCAGCGGGCGCAGCGCAGCACCGCCGCCGCGACATCGGCTGCCAGCCGGGCGCTCAGGCGGACGCCCGGCTCCAGCGCCACGTTGCGCAATTCGAACAGCCCCGCCTTGCGGTGGGCCTTGGCGTCGATGCGGCCGACCAGCGCGCCGCGCCGCAGGATCGGCAGGGTGAAATAGCCGTAGCGGCGCTTGGGCGCCGGCGTATAGCATTCGAGGCGGTAGTCGAAGCCGAACAGGTCGAGCGCGCGGCGCCGGTCCCACACCACCGGGTCGAAGGGCGAGAGCAAGGTGCTCAGGCTGGGCGCGAGGCTGCCCGCCGCCGCCTGGCGCGCCAGCTCGTGGTGGTCGGGATGGATGTACACCGGTTCGCGCCAGCCCTCGACCCGGGCGCGCAGCAGCAGGCCCTCCCCGGCCAGGCGCGCCGGGTCCGGGTGCGGGCGCCGGGTGCGGTGGTAATCGGGAATCCAGGACGCCTTCGCCAGCCCGAGCGCGCGCACGCTGCGCAGGACGAATTCGTCCCTGACCTGCTCGTGCGGCGGCAGGCGGCTGTCGTCCCAGCCCGGATGGACGCGCTCGGCCAGGTCGTAGACCCGGTGGAAGTTGTGGCGCCGCGCGATCATCAGGGCGCCCGAGGTGAACAGCACTTCGAGCGAGCGCTTCTCGGGCTTCCATTCCCACCAGCCGCCGGCCTTGCCGTCGCTGCGCTCGAAGTCGGCGGCGCGCACCGGCCCGCTGGCGCGGATGTGCTCGAGCAGGCGCGCGACCTCGGCCGCGCGTTCCCGCATCCAGCGCGCGGAGTATTTCCAGCCCATTGCCTCGGGGTCGAGCATCCGGTGGCGGTACAGGCCGTAATCCTCGATCGGCAGGAAGCAGGCTTCGTGCGCCCAGTATTCGAACAGCCGGCCCTCGGCCAGCAATTCGTCCAGCCAGCCCGGCGCGTAGTCGCCCAGCCGGCTCCACAGCACCAGGTAGGGACTGCGCGCCACCACGCTGATGGTGTCAATTTGCAACATCTCCATGCGCCGGATCGCGGCCAGCACATCGGCCTTGGTGGCGCGCCGGCGCCGCGGGACCAGCAGGTCCTGGGCCGCCAGGTGCAGGGCGCGCGCGGCGCCGATCGACAGGTCGAGTTCACTCATGCCGATATTGTAATGACGTTTAATTATCTTTTCCTTAAAAGATCCGCGGCGCATTTCCTTGGGGATGGGGAGCGCCTGCGTTATAGTGGGCGCCGAACCGACTTCCCGAACCATCCATGCGGCTGCTGCACACTTCCGACTGGCACCTCGGCCAGACCCTGCACAATTTCGACAGGACCTACGAACACCAGTGCTTCCTCGACTGGCTGGTGGACACGCTCGCCGGCGAGCGCATCGACGTGCTGCTGGTCGCCGGGGATGTATTCGACAACGCCAATCCGTCGGCGGCCGCGCACCGCCAGCTGTACCGCTTCCTGCAGCGCGCCAGGGCGCGGGTTCCCCACCTGCAGGTGATCGTCATCGCCGGCAACCACGATTCGCCGGGCCGTCTCGAAGCGCCGACCCCCTTGCTGGAAGCGCATGGCACGACCGTGGTCGGCAACGTCCTGCGCCGCGCCAACGGGGAAGTCGATCTCGAGCGCCTGGTCGTGCCGCTGCGCGACCGCGACGGCGTGGTGCGCGCCTGGTGCCTGGCGGTTCCCTTCCTGCGTCCGGGCGACGTGCCGCGCGGCGCCGCCGCGGCAGCCGACGCGGCAGCCGACGCCGACGCCGAAGCGGACAAGCAAGCGCTCGATCCCTACCTGCACGGCACCACCCTGCTCTACCGCCAGGCCTATGCGCTGGCGCGCCAGCGCTGCGGCGCGGACCAGGCCATCGTCGCCATGGGCCACTGCCACATGGTCGACGGCCAGTCCTCGCACGACTCCGAGCGCCGCATCGTGATCGGCGGCGCCGAGGCGCTGCCGGCCACCATGTTCGATCCGGGCATCGCCTACGCCGCCCTCGGCCACCTGCACCTGGCCCAGCGCGTCGGCCGGCAGGAACACGTGCGCTACTGCGGCAGCCCGCTGCCGCTCTCGTTCTCCGAAGTCGGCTACCAGCACCAGGTGCTGTGCATCGAGCTCGAAGGAAGCCAGGCGGCCTCGGTGACGCCGCTGCCGGTGCCGCGCGCGGTCCAGCTGCTGCGCGTGCCGGCCGTCCCGGCGCCGCTCGAGGAAGCCCTGGCGGCGCTGGGCGCCCTCGAGTTCGAGGACGACCTGCCGCCGCAGGCCTGGCCCTACCTCGAGGTGCGGGTGCTGCTGGACGGCCCCGAGCCGGGCCTGCGCGCGCGCGTCGAGGCGGCGCTGGAAGGCAAGCCGGTGCGCCTGGCCAAGATCGAGCCGACCCGCAAGCTCAGCCCCGTCAGCGACGCCGCCGACGCCCTGACCCTGGACCAGCTGGCCCAGCTCCAGCCGGACGACATCTTCCGCCGCCTGTGGCAGCAGCGCTTCGGCGCCGAGGCCCCGTCCGACCAGCTGGCCGCGTTCGCCGAACTGGCGAACGCCCTGGACGGGGGCGCAGCATGAGGATCCTGCGCATCAGCGGCAAGAACCTGGCTTCGCTGGCGGGCGAATTCAAGGTCGATTTCGAGAGCGAGCCGCTGGCTTCCAGCGGCCTGTTCGCGATCAGCGGTCCGACCGGCGCGGGAAAAAGCACCCTGCTCGACGCCCTGTGCCTGGCGCTGTACGACGCCACCCCGCGCCTGCTCAAGCGCGCCGGCAGCCAGCTGCCCGACGTCGGCGGCGACACCGTCTCGGCGCTCGACCCGCGCACCCTGCTGCGGCGCGGCACCGCCGAAGCCTGGTCCGAGGTCGATTTCGTCGGCAGCGACGAAGGCCGCTACCGCGCGCGCTGGAGCGTGCGGCGCGCCTACGGCAAGCCGGGCGGCGCCCTGCAGCCCTCGAAGATGACCCTGCACCGGCTGCCGGGACTCGATCCGCTGGGCGGCACCAAGACCGAGGTGGCGGCCGAGATCGTGCAGCGCATCGGGCTCTCGTTCGAACAGTTCACCCGCGCCGTGCTGCTGGCGCAGAACGAATTCTCGGCCTTCCTGAAGACCGACGAGAACGAGCGCGGCGAGCTGCTCGAAACCCTGACCGGCACCACGGTCTACAGCGAGATCTCGCGCCGCGCCTTCGAGCGCTACAAGCTCGAACAGGAGCGCACCCGGACCCTGGGCGCGCAGCTGGCGAACCAGGCCCCGCTGGCGCAGGAAGCGCGCGCCGCGCTCGACGCCGAACGGACCAACGCCGAACTGGCGCTACAGGCGCTGGAAGCGCGCCAGGCGGTGCTGGAACAGGAACTGCGCTGGCACCAGGAATCCGACAAGCTGCAGCGCGGCGAAGCCCAGGCCCGGGAAGCGCTGGCGGCCGCGGTCGGCGCGCGTGACGAGGCGGCCGGACGCCGCCAGCGCCTGGCCACCCTCGACGCGGTGCAGGCGGCGCGGCCGCTGGTGGCCGACATCGGCCGCCTGGAAGGCGAACGGCGCCTGGGCCTGTCCCAGGCGGCGAAGGCCGAGGCGGAACTGGCGGCGGCGCTCGAGGCGCGGCGCCTGACCACGACCGAGGTCGATGCGGCCCTGGCGCGCGTCGATACGGCCGAGGAAGCCCTGCGCGTGGCGGCCCCCCGGCTCGACCAGGCCAAGGCCCTCGACGCCGCGCTCGGCACGCTGGCCCCGGCCCACACCCAGGCCGCCGCGACCCTGGAAGCGGCGCGCCTCGAAGCACGCGCGGTGCGCGCCACCCAACAGGGCAAGGCGGCCGAACTGGAACGCGCGCGCCAGGCGCGCGACGGCGCGGCCGGCTGGCTGGCGGATCACGCGCGCCTCGCACCGATGGCCACCCAGTGGCAGCGCTGGGAGCGTCAACTGGTCCAGGCCGAACAGGCCGCAGGCGCGCAGGCGGCCGGCGCGAACACGCTCGAGAACACCCGGCGCGCCGCAGGCCAGGCAAGGCAACGCGAAGCCGACGCACTGGCTGCGCTGGCGCAGGCGGCCGGACAGGTGAGCGCGGCGGACAGCGCGCGCCAGGCCGCCATGGCGGCGCTGGAAGGCTTCGACACCCAGGCCATGGCCACCGAGCGCCAGGCGCTGGAACAGCGCCGCGAACGGATGATCCAGGCGCAGCAGACCTGGACCGAGCTGGTCGCCGCGCGCGAGTCGCTCGGCACGCTGGCGCGCGAGCTCGATCATGCCGACACGGCGCGCGCCGCGGCCGAGCGCACGCTGACGGAGGCGCGCGCCGCCGCGCCCGCGCTGGAAGCGGCGATGGCGCAGTCCGAACGCTCGCTGGCGGCGGCCGAACTGGCCTGCGCGGCCAGCGTGGAACAGCTGCGCGCAAGCTTGACGAACGAAGCGCCCTGCCCGGTGTGCGGCGGCCTCGATCATCCCTACCGCGACCAGGACAGCCAGCTGCACGCCATGCTGGCCGGCCTGCGCAGCGAGGTCGAACGCTGCCGCGCGGCGGCGCGCGCCAGCCAGTCGCTGCAGGCCACGCAGGAAGCCGCGCTGGGCGCGGCGCGCGCCCGGCTGGCGGCGCTGGAGCAGCAGCGCGGCACGCTCGCCGCGCGCGCCGACACCTTGAAGGCTCACTGGGACGCCGACCCGTTCGCGGATGAAGCGCCCGAGGAAGCGCAGCGCACCGACTGGTTCTACGACCAGCGCGGCGCGCTGCGCGAGGCGGTCGAGGGGCTGGCGCGGCGCGAACAGGCCTGGCGCCAGGCCGCCGGCGCGCGCGACGCCGCCCAGGCTGCGCTCGACCGCGCCCAGGCCGTGCGCGCACGGCAGCAGCAGGCCGCCGACGCCGAGCGCGAAGCCAGCGCCCGCCTGCAGGCCGAGCTGCAGGCCCAGGCGCAGCGCCAGGACACGCTCGTGTCCCAGCTGGCCGGGCTGCTGGCCGAACTCGACCTGGCCCTGGCCGACGCCTGCGGCGACGGCTGGCAGGCCGCCTGGCGGCGCGATCCGTCCGGCTGGCGCCAAGCGCGCGCCCTCGATGCCGCGCAATGGCAGGACCAGACCGCGCTGCTGGCGCGCAGCACGGCTGCCGCCGCCACCCTGGAAGCCGAAGTCGCCGGACTGGCGGAGCGGATCGCCCAGATCGACCGCGCCGGCGCCCAGACGGCGGCCGAGTTCGGGCGCATCGACGCAGAGCTGGCCCGGATGCGCGGCGAACGCGCCGCCCTGTGGCAGGGCCGCGCCGCGCGCGAGGTCGAGCAGGAACTGGGCGCGGCCCTGGCCGGCGCGCGCAGCCAGCTGGCGGCGCGCCAGGCGGCGGCAGGCGAAGCCGCCCAGCTGGAAGCGCGCACCCGCGCCGCCCTCGCCCAGCTGTCGGAACGGATCGCCGACCTCGACGCCGCCGGCTCGGCCGCGGCGAACGCGCTCGCCGACTGGCTCGAGGCTTACCGCCGCACCCAGGAAGAACTGGAGCTGGACCCGGTGCTGGACGCCGCCGAGCTGGCCCAGCTCCTGAACGTCGGCGCCACCTGGCTGACGCAGGAGCGCAGCCTGCTCACCGGCCTCGATGCGCAGGTCGCCAGCGCCACCGCCGTGCTGGCCGAGCGGCGCGCCCAGCGCGAGCTGCACCTGGGCAGCGCGCCGGCCGGCGGCCAGCCGTTCGAAGAGGTCAAGGCGGCCTGCGAGGCGGTCGCCGCCGAACGCCGCAGCGCGCACGACCACGCCACCACGCTGCGCATGCAGGTGACGCAGGACGAGGCCCGCCGCGAACAGGCCAAGGCCGCGCTGGCCGCGATCGAACGCCAGCAGGAAATCGAACAGCGCTGGGGCAGGCTGTCCGAGCTGATCGGCTCCAGCGACGGCAAGAAATTCCGCAACTACGCCCAGCAGTTCACGCTCGACGTACTGCTCGGCTATGCGAACTCGCACCTGGCCCAGCTGGCGCGGCGCTACCGCCTGGAGCGGGTGCTGCACCCGAGCGCGCCGTCGCTGGCGCTGATGGTGCGCGACCAGGACATGGGCGGCGAGGTGCGCTCGGTGAATTCCCTGTCGGGCGGCGAATCCTTCCTGGTGTCGCTGGCGCTGGCGCTCGGCCTGGCCTCGCTGTCGTCGAACCGGGTGCGGGTCGAGTCGCTGTTCATCGACGAGGGTTTCGGCAGCCTCGACACCGCCACCCTGGGCGTGGCCATGGATGCGCTCGACGCGCTGCAGTCGCTCGGCCGCAAGGTGGGCGTGATCTCGCACGTGCAGGAGATGACGGAACGGATCGCCACCAAGGTGCTGGTGCGCCCTGCCGGCGGCGGCAGCAGCGCCGTGCTGGTCGAGTAGGCGGCGCGGGAGCGGTGTAAAATGCCGCTCTTTTCCTCCTCGAGCATCCAATCATGAAGCCCGCCCGTATCCTGACCTTCAAGTGCGCCAAGTGCGCCAAGCCGGTCAAAGTCTTCCTCCAGAAAGTTTCCGCCTGCTCGCACATCCAGCCCTACCAGGGCATCTGCGACTGCGGCGAGGTGAAGCGCCACGCGACCGGCAGCCCGGACGCGGTCAAGTCCTACCTCGAATCGACCGACGGCAACTGGCACCACCACCACTGATGACCACGACGCGCATCGAGTGGATCGAGGGCGGCGCCGCGCGCGCCGCGCAGTGGCGCTCCGAGAGCGGCTGGCCGGCCCCGAAAAAGGTCGTGGTGGCCGACGACACCATGAGCGCCGACGCGGCCTACCGGCTGGCGCTGGACGGCACCGCCCTGCTCTGGCGCGGCGACTTCCAGAATGCGCGCCAGCTGCTGCAGGCCCTGGTGCGCCGCATCGAGCACAAGAGCCCGCGCGCGCGCCGCGGGAAAACGTCGGGCGCGCCGGCAGCGCCGGCCGACGCCTTCCACCGCCACCGGCTGCAGCAGCTGCAGCGCGCGCGCACGCTCGCCATGCTCCTGATCCCGTTCGAGGCCGACCACGGCATCCCGCTGCGGCGCGCGCCGGACGCGCGCCTGGCCTGCCTGGAAGCCTACGGCGTCGTGAACGAGCCGTACGTGGCGTCGCTGCGCGAACTGCTGGGCGTGATCGGCGCCCACGAGTGGCGCCGCAAGGGCGTCGAGATCCCGGCGCTGGATGAGCGCATCCATCCCTGGTACGGCGTGTTCTCGCCGGTGCGCGGCGAATACGTCGAGCTGGTGGCGCAGGCGCCGCTGCCTCCCGCCGCGAAGCGCGCCTTCGACATCGGCGCCGGCACCGGGGTGCTGTCGGCGGTGCTGGCGCGGCGCGGGCTGCACGTGACCGCGACCGACATGGATGCGCGCGCCCTCGGCTGCGCGCGCGAGAACATCTCGCGCCTTGGCCTGGCGTCCCAGGTCGACGTGATCCAGGCCGACCTGTTCCCCGAGGGCCGCGCGCCGCTGGTGGTGTGCAATCCGCCCTGGCTGCCCGGCAAGCCCAGCTCGGCCATCGAATACGCGATCTACGACCCGGACAGCCGCATGCTCAGGGGTTTCCTGGGCGGCCTGGCGGAACACCTGGAAGTCGGCGGCGAAGGCTGGCTGATCCTGTCCGACTTCGCCGAGCACCTCGGCCTGCGCACGCGCGAACAGCTGCTCGGCTGGATCGCCGGCGCCGGCCTGGAAGTGGTGGCGCGGCACGATACGCGTCCGGTCCATCCGCGCGCTTCCGATCCCGACGATCCTCTGCACGCGGCGCGCTCGAAGGAATCGACCTCGCTGTGGCGCTTGCGCGCCGCCGGATGACAGGCGGGCCGCCTGCCTTCATCGCCTGCGTCCCCGGCAGCGTAGCCGGGGACATGCGGCCGAGCGTCACGCGGTGGTGTCGACGAAGGATCCCGGCCTGGCCTTCCCGGGGGCTTTCTCCAGCGCCTCCTTGATCATGTCCGCGATCTTCTCGCGGATGGCCTTCTGCTCTTCGGGGGGCTTCTTTTCCAGTTCGTCCTTGGTCAGGCCCAGCTTCTCCAGCATGCTTTCCTGCATGCGCTCGGCGGGCGTCATCTTGACATAGCGCTCCAGTTCCTCGGCCGGGGTGGCGTTCAGATCGGGGCCCTCGCGCAACTTCTTCGTGTTCTGAGTGCCGATGACGCTTTCGGTCAGCCTGCCTTGGACGAGATTCATCTCCATCGCATTTCCTCCACTATTGTCAATCCAGTATTGCATTGCAGAGGGGCAATGTAAATACAGCGCAAACGGCGAAAACAAGCAGGAATGCCGCGCTGTTCAGGGGATTGCGCAGCGCCATTGCCAGCCCCGCACAGACGCATTTGCATGATCGGCCAGGAAGCGCTATACTAGCTGTCTCAGACGCGGGGTGGAGCAGTCTGGCAGCTCGTCGGGCTCATAACCCGAAGGTCACAGGTTCAAATCCTGTCCCCGCAACCAAATACCATAACGAAGCCCGACTCTTGGAGCCGGGCTTTTGTTTTCTGCGGCAACAAAGGCAGATGAGAGACAAGAAAGACAACGCAACGTTCGATTTGCCTGGCTTCGAGCCCGCTGAACCGCTCGTTCCCGCTGTCGAGCCGAAACGCATCGGTTCTCGTCCACGCCGCGCTTCCCTCAAGCAGGAGCAGCTTCACCTGCTCGAAGAAACCGACACCACCGGCCTGCCCGTCTGGCGCCGCGACGACAATCTCGACCTGACCGGCCTGCCGGTCTGGGCGCCCGACACCCAACGCCAGGCCTGACGCGGCCCGGCTACTTCAGCTGGAGCTTCGCATGCAATCCCATCCCTTCACCGACCTGCCGCTGGCGGCGCGCTTTCTCGCGAACCTCGCCACGCTCGGCTACCACCAGATGACGCCGATCCAGGCCGAAAGCCTGCCGGCCGTGCTGGAGGGACGCGACCTGATCGCCCAGGCCAAGACCGGCAGCGGCAAGACCGCCGCCTTCGGCATCGGCATCCTGCACAGGCTCAATCCGGCCTGGTTCGCGGTCCAGGGCCTGGTGCTGTGCCCGACGCGCGAGCTGGCCGACCAGGTCGCCAACGAACTGCGGCGCCTGGCGCGCGGCGTCGGCAACGTCAAGATCCTGACCCTGACCGGCGGCGTGTCGATGCGGCCGCAGATCGCCTCGCTCGAGCATGGCGCCCACATCGTGGTCGGCACGCCGGGCCGCATCCGCGACCACCTGGGACGCGCCACCCTCGACCTGTCGAAGGTCCAGACCCTGGTGCTGGACGAGGCCGACCGCATGACCGACATGGGCTTCTACGACGAGATCGCCGGCATCGTCAGCGCCACCCCGCGCCAGCGCCAGACCCTGCTGTTCTCGGCCACCTACCCGGACGACATCCGCTTCGCCACCGCCGGCTTCCTGCGCGATCCGCTCGAGATCGCCGTCGAGAGCCGCCATGACGCCACCCGGATCGACCAGCGCTTCTACGAGATCGGCTTCGAAGGCCGCGATGAAGCCGTGGCGCGCCTGCTCAAGCACTACAGCCCGGTGTCCGCCCTCGCCTTCTGCAATACCAAGGCGCGCTGCCGCGAACTGGCCGACGAACTGCGCGCCCAGGGCTTCTCGGCCCTGGCCCTGTACGGCGAGCTGGAACAGCAGGAACGCGACGAGATCCTGGTGCTGTTCGCGAACCGCAGCTGCTCGGTGCTGGTGGCGACCGACGTGGCCGCGCGCGGCCTCGACATCGCCGACCTCGACACGGTCATCAACGTCGACGTGTCGAAGGACCCGGAAGTGCACGTGCACCGCATCGGCCGCACCGGCCGCGCGGGCGGCGCCGGCATGGCGCATACCCTGTGCGCGCCGAACGAAAAGAAATGGGTGCGCCTGATCGAGGAATACCAGGACGCGCCCGCCACCTGGGACGAGCTGGAGGCGCTCGGCGAACACCCCGAGGCCGGGGCGCCGGCGCCGATGATGACCCTGAGCATTGCCGGCGGCAAGAAGCACAAGCTGCGCCCGGGCGACCTGCTCGGCGCCCTGACCGGCGACGCCGGGCTGACGAAGGAACAGGTCGGCAAGATCAATGTCTTCGAATTCAACAGCTATGTCGCCCTCGACCGGCGCGTGGCGCGCCAGGCGGTGGAACGCCTGAGCGCGGGCGATGCGCCCGCGCCGGACTTCGGCGCGATCAAGGGCCGCTACTTCAAGATGCGCTTCATCGAGGTGTAAGGCGCTGTTCGCGAACAGGGCCCAATTGTAAGGCTCTGTTCGCGTTGGCTGTGGAATCGGCCAACTGCTTACTGCTGAGTTCGCCGCAGGGCGGCGCGCAGCAGGAGCGCCGGCGTCGACAGGACACCGGCGTCGAGCACCCGTTGCCAGCCCGAATAATGGATCAGGTAGCGGCTGGCAACGCCGCGAAAGCGCACCAGCCAGTTCTTGAAGCGGCCGTGCCAGCCATTCACATTTTGCAAATGAATCGTGCCGCGCGCCCGGATCCCGGCACGCACGTCGATGCTGGCGTGCGCGATGCGCGCGTCGCGGGCGAACGCGACATAGGCCTTGGCGCCATCGCTGATCAGGAGCACATCGGGCGCCAGCACCGGCCGCAGGCAGGCATCGAGCTCGGCCTTTCCGGGGGTGCCCCTGCCGGTGACGAAATCGAGCGTCTGCCGGGTCCGGTCGTGCGCCACCAGCAGGCAATCGAGGTCGCGCGAGATGCCGCGGCGGCGCGCCCGTCCGCCACGCCGTCGCGCCGGGCGGGTCAGGTGGCGCGACCCCTTTTGCGACTCCAGCAGGTAGGTCTCGTCCGCTTCCACGATCCCGGTCAGCTGCTCGGCCCGGTCGCGCCGGATGCCGGACAGGAAGCGGTGACGCCAGCGAAAGCTGGTGCTGGGGTGGACGCTCACCTTGCGCGCCGCCTTGCGCACGGACGTGGATTCCAGCAGGCATTCCAGGTAGGGCAGCCATTTGCCGCGCTGGCGCAGGCGCGCCAGGGGCGTGCCGGTCAGCGCGTTATAGCTGCGCCGGCAGCGGGTGCAGCGGAAGCGCCGCAGGCCGTTCGCCTGGCCGTAGCGGTGCGAGCGCGGGCAGCCGCAATGCGGGCACGCGGGAGGGCGGGCCTGCTCGATCAGGTCGAGGCAGGGCCGGTCGAGGCCGTCGAGCCAGCTGCGCAGTTGCGTCTGCTGTTCGGTGGACGGGGCTAGCTGTTGCAACGCATCCAGTGCCTCGTCGACGTTCCGTCCCGCGGCATCGGCTTCGCCAGGCCGGCGCCGTGCCGGTATATGCCCGCCCATCGCTCGCTCCCCGCTGAGTTACCTCGACAACGGGTTGGACAGCGACTAGCCGGATGAGTTTCCAGACTCAACGCGAACACAGCCCAAATGTAAGCAAGTTGTAACAGTCGCGCACGTTTGACTCAACAACACCGCCACCCGGGCAATTCTGGCATTATTGGCAACAAACAACACTATCCGGACGGGGAGCCGGGCACGCTGGTGTGCCACCGTCCGGCACCATGCCATGATGACGAGTACACTCAGCGCGCCACAGCAGCAGACCGATGGACGCACCGTCCGCGAGATCGTCGAGCACAACCAGGAACTGGTCAACGAGGCCTGGTGCCGCCGCATTATCCGGCAACTGCTGCAATCGCTGGAGCTGCAGTACGCGATGCAGATGCCGCACCGCCCGATCACGCCCGACACCGTGCTGGTGCTCGACTCGGGCGATCCCCTGCTGCTGCCCACTCCCGCCACCCAGCCCGGCGACACCGAAGCCCAGGACATGCACGACCTGGCGGCCGTCATCCACTATGCGATCACGCGCGAAGCGCCGCCCGCCATGCCGCTGCGCGGGCGGGTGCCCGGCGACTACAGCGCTTCCTTCGTGAACGCGATCGATCGCTGCCTGTCGCCCAATCCCGAATCCGAACAGCGCCCCCGCACCATCGAACAGCTGCGCGACCTGCTCGGCATCGTCGTGCTCGGCCCGGCCGTGCCGGGTCCGGCGCCGGCCCCAAGCGCACCCCCGGTCGCCCCGCCCTCGTGGGTCGAAGAGCCGCGCGCCGCGCAGCATGCCGGCGCCCAGCCGGCCCGCCTGCAGCGCTGGCTGATGCTGGTCGCCGCCGCCACCGTCCTGCTGGGCGGACTGGGGGCGCTGGCCGCCCTGCTGCACCAGGCCGACACACGCGATGCGCTGACCCTGGCCCTGCCGGAAGAAAAGCCCGCGGAGGCGGAGGCGGACGCACCGCCGCCGATGGCGACGCTGCCGCCGGCCCCCGCAGCGGACGCCGCACCTGTCGCCGCCGCGACGGCGCCGGCAGCGGTGGCTCCCACTGCGGTCACGCCGCCGCCACAGGCGGCGCCGGCCGCGGCCACGGCGATCACCGTGTCGCCCACCGCCCCGCAGGCGGGTGCGAAAGCGGCGGCCGGCGCCGGCGCCACCTATAAACTGCTCATCAAGCCCTGGGGAACGATCGTGGTGGACGGCGTCGACCGCGGCGCCAGCCCGCCCCTGAAGCGCCTGAACCTTCCGCCGGGCGCACACACCATCCGCATCCTCAACCCCAGCTTCCCCGAACACACCGTGACGGTGCAGTCGGTCAAGGGCGAGACGTCGGTGATCGAGCTTGATTTTACCGAGGAGGAAGCCGAGTGAAGTCCAGCCACCTGAAGCAATCCGCGCTGTGCATGCTGCTGGTCCTGGCCCTGTCGGGCTGCGCCCAGCTGGAGAAGGCGATCGATGGCCGGCCTTCCGGCCGCTCGCAGGCGCGCACCGAAGACAAGCCGCGTCCCCGCGCCGAGCGCGCCGAGAAGGCCGAACGCAGCAGCCGCGCCGAGCGCCAGGCGCCCGACCGCGACGACATCGCCCTGCGCGAAGGCATCAACCTGTACAACGAGGGCGAGTTCAACGCCGCCATCAAGCGCCTGAATTCGAACGACATGAACCGCGCCTCGCTGCGCAACCGCCTGGCCGCCCTCAAGTACACCGCCTTCAGCTACTGCGTCACCGGACGCCAGGCCCAGTGCCGCTCGAGCTTCGATCGCGCCCTGCGGCTCGATCCGGGCTTCGACCTCGGCCCCGGCGAACACGGCCACCCGCTATGGGGGCCGGTGTTCGCCAAGGCCAAGCAGTCGGCAGCGCGCTGAGGTGCCGGGACAGGTTCCTATACTTTGATGCTGGCCTGGAAGCTCGGCGGACGCCGGCGCAGGCTGGCCTGCTCGTAGGCATAGGCCATGCCGATCAGGGCTTCCTCGCTCCAGGCGCCGCCGACGAAGGACAGGCCGACCGGCAGGCCGTGCGTGTAACCGGCCGGCACCGTCACGTGGGGATAGCCGGCCACCGCCGCCGGCGACGAGAAGCTGCCGCCGTAATGGTCGCCGTTGACGTAGTCGGTCAGCCAGGCCGGCCCGCCGGTGGGCGCGACCAGCGCATCGAGCCTGTGCTCGCGCAGCACCAGCTCGAGCCCCTCGTCGCGCGCATAGCGCAGGTTGTTCGCCAGCGCCTCCCTGTATTCGCGCGCGTCCAGGCCGGGCTTTGCCTGGGCCGCGAGCAGGTGCTCCTGGCCGAAGTAAGGCATCTCCCGCTTCGCATTTTTTTCGTTGAAGGCGATGATGTCGGCCATGCTCTTGACCGGCGCGTGCGGCGCATAGGCCGCCAGCCAGGCTTCCAGGTCGGGGCGGAATTCGTGCAGCAGCACTTCCAGCTCGCTGTCGTCGTACTTGTCGGTATTCGGCACCTTGACGTCGACCAGCAGCGCGCCCTGCGCCTTCAGCACCGCCAGTTCCTTCTCGATCAGCGCGTCGACCGCGTCGTGGCTGCCGAAGAAGTTGCGCGCCACGCCGATGCGCTTGTCCCGCAGCCCATCCTTGCGCAGCGCCGCCGCGTAATCCCTGGGGCGCCCGGCCGCATCCCTGGTCGCGGCATCGAGCGGGTCGTCGCCGGCCAGCGCCGCCAGCAGCAGCGCCGCATCGGCCACGCTGCGCGTCATCGGCCCGGCCGTGTCCTGCGAGTGGGCGATCGGGATGATGCCGCTGCGGCTGACCAGCCCGAGCGTGGGCTTGATGCCGACGATGCCGCAGGAGGAGGACGGCGAGACGATCGAGCCGTCGGTCTCGGTGCCGACCGCCAGGGTCGCCAGGCTGGCCGCGATCGCCGCGCCCGAGCCGGAGCTGGAGCCGCTGGTGTTGCGGTCGAGCGCATACGGGTTGCGGGTCTGGCCGCCGCGTCCGCTCCAGCCGCTGCTCGAGCGGGTCGAACGCATGTTGGCCCATTCCGACAGGTTGGTCTTGCCGAGGATGACAGCGCCGGCCGCGCGCAGCTGGGCCGTGACATGCGCATCCTTGCTTGCGCGCACGCCGTCCAGGGCCAGCGAGCCGGCGCTGGTACTCATCCGGTCAGCGGTGGCGATATTGTCCTTGAGCAGTACCGGAATGCCGTGCAGGGGTCCGCGCAGCTTGCCGGCCGCCCGCTCGCGGTCGAGTTCGGCGGCAATCTTGAGGGCGTCGGGATTTGTCTCGATCACGGAATTGATGCGCGGACCGGCCTGGTCGATCGCCTTGATGCGCTCCAGGTAGCGCGTGACCAGGGCGACCGCGCTGAGCTTGCCGGTGCGCATGGCTTCCTGCTGTTCCTGCACGCCGGCGTCCAGGATGTTCCGGACGATGATGCCGGCCCCGCCCGGCGCACCGGCGGCACTGGCCGGGCTCGCCACACCGGCGGCGGCGCCGGCCATGACACCAAGTCGTACGAAATCCCTGCGGTCCATGCCTGCTCCTTTTTTGTCTTTGAAGCAATAGCATAGCAGTGCGGAAAGCATGGGCGAAAAAAAACGCTGCCCGCAGGCAGCGCTTTTTCGGAAAGTTGTCGCTTAGTTGCGGACGACTTTCTTGTACTCGTTGGTGCGGGTGTCGATTTCGATCGTGTCGTCCTGGCTCACGAACAGCGGCACCATGACGATGTGCTGGTGGGCTTCGATCGCGTTCTCGATCTTGGCTTCCTTCAGGACGTTGCCCGAAGTGTTGCCCTTGACGGCCGGCTCCGAGTACACGACCTGGCGTGCGATGGTGGTCGGCAGTTCGACCGAGATGGCCTTGCCGTCGTAGAACACGGCTTCGCATTCCATACCGTCTTTCAGGTAGTGCAGCGCGTCGCCCAGGTTCTCTTCTTCGATTTCGTACTGGTTGTACTCTTCGTCCATGAAGACGTACAGCGGGTCGGCGAAGTACGAGTAGGTGACCGGCTTCTTGTCCAGCACGACGACGTCGAACTTGTCATCGCCGCGGAACACGTTTTCCAGCGGAGCGTTGGTCAGCAGGTTCTTCATCTTCCACTTGTAGGTGAAGCCGGTGCGGCTCGAACCGTTGACGTCGGAACGCAGAACGATGAACGGCTTCTCATCAACCATAATGATGTTGCCAACACGAATTTCTTTTGCGGGTTTCATAGTGATTTTACGTAAAAAAGTAGTTGCATTAAATCATCGGTGGCCGGAGTGGCGAATGCCGTAAAGCCTACGTTTGATGCTCGGGGGATTCGCAGCGGGAATCCGTAACAGACTAACCGGGCATTATACTTGATTTTCCGGGGTCTGCCCCAGCGAACGAACGAAATCGAGCAGGTTCGTCGCCAAATCGCCATGCGCCAGCACTTCCTGGATCCAGCTCGCGGCGCGGGCTTCGACCAGGGGCAACTCGGCGTGCAGCGCCTGCCAGGCCCGGGACCAGCCTTCCGGTTCGCTCGCACCGTTCCAGCCCAGCGACAATGCGCACAGGGCGGGCAGCTCCGACGCGTAACGCGCCAGGAAGGCGCGCAATTTCTTGTGGTGCAGGTTTTCGTCCTGCGGATAGATGTGCCAGATAAAGGGCCGGCCCGCCCACTGTGCGCGCACCCAGGAATCCTCGCCGCGCACGAAGTTCACGTCGCAGGCCCACAACAGCAGGTCGTAGTCGGGCTGGGACACGAAGGGCAGCACCCGCACCGTCAGCGCGCCGCGGCTGGCATGCGCGCCCGGCAAGGGCTCGGCGCCCAGGAAGTCCCGGACCGCATCGCGCGCGACACCCTCGGGCACCAGGCAGGCCACCTGCTCGCCGCCCTCGGCCCAGGCCTGGAACAGCTCGGCGACCGGGGCATGCGGGTAGCAGAACAGCGATACCTTGCGCGCCGCCAGCTCGGCCTCGCCCAGGCCAAAGCGCCCGAGGAAGGCGCGCACTGCCGCCTTGTCGTGCTGGAAGACCTGGCGGCGCGCCTCCAGCCCGGTCTCGCACAGCAGGCCGCCGGTGCGCTCGTTAAAGCCCGGGAAGAAGAAATGCTTGGTCAGCTTCAGGCGCGGATGCATCGACGGCAGGCGGTGGCAGCCCTCGACCCAGTCTTCGGCGGTCAAGCCTTCGTAGTTCAGCCATGCCGGACGCGGCGTGCGCGCCGCCATCGCCTCGATGTAGCCGGGAGGAATGTCGCAACCGAAGAATTCGATGACGATATCGGCCACCTCGCCGGGCGCGAACACGCCGTCCTGGCCGCGCCAGTGCAGCACGCGCACGCCCTGCACTTCCTGCACTTGCGCCGCGACATCGACTTCCGGACAGATGCGGCGGAAGCTGGCCAGGTCGTCCACCCACAAGCTGACCGCCACGCCGTGCTCGTGCGCGAGCTGGCGCGACAGGCGCCAGCAGATGCCGATGTCGCCATAGTTGTCGACGACCTTGCAGAAGATCGCCAGCGTGGACGCGGTGGAAGGAGTCAGGGACATGTGTTCCTTGGTGCGGGCGCGCGGCCCCGGATCGGGAAGGGCCGCCATTTTACCCGATCGGAAAAAGAAAAACCGGAGCACCACGCGCGTGGCTGCTCCGGTTTCCTGTATGGCGTCCCCACGGGGATTCGAACCCCGGTACTCACCGTGAAAGGGTGATGTCCTAGGCCTCTAGACGATGGGGACCTAAAACTGTACTGCTACTAATCTACACCTAAAATAGAAAAACCGGAGCACCTCTCCGCGCAAGCGCGTTGGTCTACTCCGGCTTCAACTGGCGTCCCCACGGGGATTCGAACCCCGGTACTCACCGTGAAAGGGTGATGTCCTAGGCCTCTAGACGATGGGGACCTAAAACTGCCTTGCTACCGAACTACCTGCCATCGAGCGTAACCACCGCTGCCGACGACCTTGCCAAATTCTTGGCGTCCCCACGGGGATTCGAACCCCGGTACTCACCGTGAAAGGGTGATGTCCTAGGCCTCTAGACGATGGGGACCCTGGACTGCCAAAACGTTATCTTCTACGTGGTGGAGGTAAGCGGGATCGAACCGCTGACC
>NZ_KB908140.1 GCF_000382345.1 Massilia niastensis DSM 21313 | reverse complement strand
TGGGCAATGTACATGCGCAGCATGCGCTCAAGACCGACCGGCGGCCGGCCACGACCATCGCCTTTCGGATAGTACGGCAGCAGCGCCGCAACCAGAGTTGGCCACGGCGTTGCAGCCTCGATCTCTGCAAGGAAACGGTCGCGTCGAGTCAGCTTCTTCTTGCTGGCGTACTCAACATCGGAAAAGCTCATCTGCGTCATCGATTTACTCGGAAATTGGATGCGCTATTGTGACAGCTCAGCAGATTGGCAGACGATTAAATCAGTACTTCCCTAGCTCCTTTGGAATGACTTCGTTCTTGGAGGTAACTACCAGGTGAAGCAAAGGAGTAAGAGCAAGTTATGTACCAGCTTGCATACCTTGATTAAAATCAAATACCTATGTTGAACTAAAATTAGATTCTTTGAAGAAGTGTAAAAAATACCGAAAGTTTCTATTTTTCAGTTGTGTGTACAGATATAAAATTTATGTTGTTTCAGTTCACCTTTTTGCTTCGTTGCATACAGCCGCCCTGCAACAGCCAGATGGGAGTGGGTGAACTGAGGGCATGAATGCCCCTGCAAAACCGACGTACCGAACGACCAACTGGAAACAAAAAAAGCCGGCTATCCGCCGGCTTACGTTGGTCCAGGCCCGAATCAATCCTGTTTGCGGCGGCGCGCAGCCATCAGCCCGGCCATGCACAGCATCGGCAGCACCAGCGCCACAGTCGACGGCTCCGGCACCTGGGCGGTGATCGTGAAGGTGTCGCCCGCCTTCAGGCCGGCGGTGTTCAGGATCCAGTCGCTCTGGCCGGACAGGCCCAGCGGGTTCCCGAAGTGGAACTCCGCCGGCTCCGCACTGGCGAAGCCGATGCCGGCGTTGTTGCTGCCGTAGCTCACCTTGTCGAGCGTGCCGAAGCCCGGCGTCACGCTGCCGGCGCTGGCGAACGAGATGCCCTTCAGGCCGAAGTTGAACTGCGAGATCGGCGAACCGCTCAGGTTCAGGATCATGGCGCTCAGGCTCAGCGGGGCCAGCAGGTCTTCTTCCTGCAGCATGAAGCTCAGTTTGCTGCCGCTGAAGTTCTTCAGGTCGAGGTTGAAGGACACCAGGCCGGCAGTGCTGTAGTCGGTGACGGCGTTGGACGAGCCGCTGGCGCCGACCAGCACTGCGGCGCTGGCGGTGGTCGAGAGCGCCAGCGCGGCGCAGGCGGCGGCGGCGAGTTTCAGAATGTTCATGGTATTCCCCTGTGAATGAGTTGGATTACAGCGGACCCTTGGCCCACGGGCCCGAGATCGCGAAGGTCACGCCCGGGGTCTGGATGTTGACGAACAGGTAGCGGCCGGTCGGATCGAAGCAGGCGCCGGCGAATTCGTTGCCGCGATGGTCGCCCGCCAGCGAGGCCAGCTTGCCCGCGCCCTGCAGTTGCGCCGCATTCAGCACGATGTTGTTCTTCGCGAAGATGTAGGCGTCGCCCGCGCCGGTCAGGCCCATCAGGCGCTGGCCGAAGCCGAAGCCGTCGGTGATCACGCTGGAAGAGTCTTCGCAGATCACGATGCCGTTGCGCGGGCTGACGGTCAGGTTGTCGCCCATGTTGCCGACCAGCGGGCTCGGGCTCGAGTAGATGCACTTGAGCACCTGGGTCGCCAGGTCGAGTTCCCAGATCGCGCCGCGCTGCACCGCGCCGCCCGAGGTATCCATCACATACATCTTGCCCTGCGCGTACCAGATGCCTTCGCCGCGGTTCATGCGCAGCGCGCCCTGGGTCCAGCCCTGCACGAAGGGACCGGCGGCGCCGGTGACCAGGACGCCGTTCAGGCCGGTCGCGTTGCCGCGGTTGGCGTCCGGATTGGCGATGTCCACCCACTCCAGTTCATAGGTGTCGCTGACCGAGGCGGTGCCGAGGTTGACGTTGTTCGCGCCCTTGACCTTCGCCATCTGCAGCACGCCGCCGCGCGCCAGCGAACCCGGGGCGCCGGTCTTGATGTCCGGGACATAGCGGTAGAAGCCCGACTTGCCCGACTGGTCTTCGGTCTCGTAGACATTGCCGGTGGCCGGATCGACGGCGGCGGCTTCGTGCGCGAAGCGGCCCATGCCGATGATCGGCTGGCCGCTCACGTCGAGCGGATCGGCGGTCACTTCGAACACGTAGCCGTGCTTGCGGCCCGAGACGCTGACGGCGTCCGAACCGACTTCCTCGCAGGTCAGCCAGGTGCCCCAGGGGGTGATGCCGCCGGCGCAGTTGGTCTGGGTGCCGCCCAGGCTCGGGGTCATGCCGACCCAGCTGCCGTCACGGAACAGCAGGTTGGTGGTGCCGCCGCCGAACCTGTTCGAGGAAGCGGCGCTGACATTGCCGCCGTCGTAGACGCCATGCGCGTTGAGGAAATTGGCCGCGCTGGCGCCGCCAATTTCATGGTTGCGCACCAGGACCAGCTCGGTGCTGCGGCCGAGCTTGCGCGCGACGATCACGCCCATGCCGTCGTGCCCGCCCGGGCAGGCGCGGCCATCGGTCATCAGGTCGCCGCGCCAGCCGAAGCTCTTGTAGCTGAAGCCCGGCGGCAGTTGCAGCAGCGGCAGGCCGGTGCTCAGGTCGTTGACGGGAGCGATCGGACCATAGGGGCTGTCGACCAGGGCGGTCGCGCCGTTGGCGGCCAGGGCCTGCTGCGACTGCAGCGCGGCGAACGCGCCGACGAAGGGCAGCGCGGAGGCGCCCGCCATGCCCTTGAGCAGATTGCGCCGCGACGGCGAGATGTCCTTGTTTGTCATGCTGTGCTTCTCCAATGAGTAGGATCGGGCCGGTTGTGCCGGCATCGGAATTCGTCGGCCGGCGCCGGACGGCGGGCCAGCCTGGTCCATACCACCCCGGCACGGACTGATGCATTTAAACAAACAAAAATGTCGGTTTAATGACAACAAAAAGACAACATTTCTTTTCACATCAGGGAGCCGCGCCAGCAGGAAAAGATACAGCTCTCACCAATGCCGCCTTGATGGTTCGAAAACCACGCGCCTAGACTGGCCGGGCGTCGACCAGGGCTGGCCTACGTGTTGCCTTTTCATTCACAAGAGGAGAAGAACATGACACTGGAAAGAACGATGGCGGCATTGGTCGTCGGACTCTGCGTCGGCGGCGGTGCGATGGCGGGGGGCGAACAGGCAGGCGCGCCCGCCGGCAAAGGATCGCAGGCGGCCCCGTCCGCTGCGAAAGAGCAGTTCAGGATCACGCGCGTCACGCCCGCCTACTGGCGTGTCATCATCGACCATCCTCCGTTCAACATCTACGGCCCGGAATCGATGGCGATGCTCGACAATGTGATCACCCAGATCGAGAAGGATCCCCAGTTGAAGGTCGTCGTGTTCGAGAGCGCCGTGCCCGGCTTCTTCCTGACCCACTACGATTTCGTGCCGCCGCTCGAGGTCACCACCCGCATGCCGAACGGGCCGACCGGCCTGCCGCCGCTGCCCGACATGCTGGTGCGCCTGAGCCGCTCGCCGGTGGTCTCGATCGCGTCGATACGCGGCCGTGCAACCGGCGTCGGCAGCGAACTGGCCCTGTCCGCCGACATGCGCTTCGCCAGCCGCGAGAAGGCCGTGCTGTCGCAGTTCGAGATCGGCGCCGGTTTCGTTCCCGGCGGCGGCCCGATGGCCCGCCTGCCGCGCCTGGTGGGACGCGGGCGCGCACTGGAGATCCTGTTGAGCGGTAACGACATCAATGGCGAGCTCGCCGAGCGCTACGGCTATGTCAACCGCGCCCTGCCCGATGCCCAGCTCGACAAGTTCGTGGACAGCCTGGCGCGCCGCATCTCGACCTTCGACAAGCAATCCATCGGCGAGATCAAGAACCTGGTCAACGTCGCCAGCCTGCCGCCCGACAAGGACATCGGGGCGGAATGGTCGGCCTTTATCGCCTCGGTGCAGCGCCCGGCGGCCCAGCGCAACATCAAGCGACTGATGGAACTCGGGCTGCAGAAGAAGCCCGATGTGGAAATCCATCTCGACAAATACACCGGCCAGGTCAATCAACCGGACAAATGAGCCGTGCGGCATGGGCCGCTGACTTCATGGCCCCGCCAGCGCCCGGGCTTTTCTTCCTGCGGATGCGCGCGCGGCGCCAAGCGCCAGCCAGAACCCGGCAAAAGCTTTAGAATCGCTGTCTTCTGCTCAACAGTTCTTGCTAGACAAGAAGCGATTCATCCATGAACAAGCTGGCGCTCTATTTCCGCCTGGTCCGGGCCGACAAGCCGATCGGCATTCTCCTGCTGCTGTGGCCTACCCTGTGGGCCTTGTGGATGGCTTCCGGCGGGGTGCCGGATCCGCTGGTGCTGGTCATCTTCGTGCTCGGCACCGCGCTGATGCGCTCGTCGGGCTGCGCCATCAACGACTATGCCGACCGCGACTTCGACCGCCACGTCAAGCGCACGGTCGACCGCCCTCTCACCAGCGGCAAGATCCGCGCCTGGGAAGCCGTGATGGTGGCGGCGGTGCTGGCGCTGGTGTCCTTCCTGCTGATCCTGCCGCTGAACACCCTGACCAAGCAGCTGTCGGTGGCGGCGGTGATCGTGGCCGGCACCTATCCCTACTTCAAGCGCTTCTTCGCGATCCCGCAGGCCTACCTGGGCATCGCCTTCGGCTTCGGCATCCCGATGGCCTTCGCCGCCGTGCAGGGCAGCGTCCCGGCGGTGGCCTGGTGGCTGCTGGTGGCCAATGTGTTCTGGGCGGTGGCCTACGACACCGAATACGCGATGGTGGACCGCGACGACGACCTGAAGATCGGCATGCGCACCTCGGCCATCACCTTCGGCCGCTTCGACGTCGCCGCCGTCATGCTGTGCTACGGCGCCGCGCTGGCGATCGACCTGGTGTGCGGCTGGTACCTGGGCCTGCGCTGGTGGTTCGTGGCCGGCGTGGTCGCGGCCGCCGCCATCGCGCTCTACCACTACACCCTGATCCGCGATCGCGAACGCATGGCCTGCTTCAAGGCGTTTCGACACAACAATTGGCTTGGTGCTGCACTGTTCCTGGGTGTCGCGTTAGACTATGCATTCGGTTAATATTGCTTGAAAAGCAAACCGGAACGACAAAGCATGGTGCCGGTGACACGGCAGCAGATTCGACGACAACCAGAAGAGGCGCAGCATGATTGAAAAGATCCCTACCCAGACCGGCACCCGTGAACAGCTGATGAGCGACCTGAAGACCGTGATCCATGACGCGGAAAACTGGCTGCGCAACGGCGGCCAGCTGACCGGCGACGAACTGAAGGCGGCCAAGGCCAAGTTCGAGGAAACCCTGGTCAACGCCAAGGCCAGCATCATCGAGTTCGAGGAAACCGTGGTCGAGCGCACCAAGGAAGCGGCGCGCGCGACCGACGAGTACGTCAAAGAGAATCCCTGGAAGTCGGTGGGCCTGGGCGCCGCCATCGGCGTCGTGGTCGGCATGCTGATCGCCCGCAAATAATGGCGATCACGACGGCAGTCGGACGGATCGGCGCCACGGTGCTCGCCATGGCGCGCACCCGGCTGGAACTGGCGGCCGTCGAGCTGCAGGAAGAGACGCAGCGCCTGTTCGGCTACCTGGCCTGGGCGCTGGCGGCCGCCTTCCTGGCGGCCGGCGCGGTCGTCCTGGCGGTGCTGTTCGTGCTGGTGCTGTTCTGGGACAGCCACCGCCTGCTGGCAGTGGGCGGCATGACGGCCCTGTTCGCGCTCGCCAGCATGTTCACGCTGGCGAAGCTGCGCGCCGGGCTGGCTTCCCGTCCCCCGCTGCTGGGCGCCACGCTGGCCGAGCTGCGCAAGGACATGGAATCGGTCAAGGGAGGAGCGGTCGATGGCTACTAGGTCGCAACAACTGGCCGCGCGCCGCGCGGAGCTGGTGGCGCTGTGCGCCGAACAGCGCTTCCTGATGGCCGATGACATCGCCCGGCTGACATCGGCCGAGACCCTGGGCGTCGTTCCGGCCTATGTGGCGGAGCACAAGCGCACCGCCCTGATCGTCGCCGGCGTGGCGGCGGGCTTCCTGGCGACCAAGCCGAAATGGGCGGTCGGGATCGTGACGGCGGGGGTGTCGGCGTACAAGTTCGCGCGCAAGACGCTGCCGGTGCTGGGGTGGAAAGGCTTCGAGGTTCACTGAGGCGGCGCCGGCCGGCGCCGGCCGGACTGCACCGTCACACCCGCGCCGAGAACAGCGCGGCACACCCGACGACTTCCACCGACACATCCCGGAACCGCCGGCCCAGCGCCTCCTTCAGCCCGTCGAGATGATCGTGCCGGTTGGAGAAGATTCCCTTTTTATTGTAAAAATCCATGAGGCGTTTTGCGGCCCCATTCCGGGAAACGCCGCCATGCAGCAGGGTGGAACCAAACAGGACCGCGCCGGGATTCATCAGCGCCTTCAGGTGATCGAATGCCGCGGCCTTCGATTCGATGCTGCTGGGGACGCAATGGAGCAGGTAATTGATTCCCACGGAGTCGAATTTCGCGGCATCCAGCGGAATCGGCTCCAATACATTCCGCAGATAAGCCTCGGGCTTGTAGCGCGCAATCCGGCGCGAAGCGAAATCCAGCGTGCTCTGGTTCAGGTCCATTAATGCGATACGCGGCGCAGGCGCGGCCATGCTGCAATGATCCAGGAAATAGCCGGTGCCGACACCGACATCCAGGTGATTCGGCGTGATATGCCGGTTGTAGTGATCCACCAGCCGTGGCGTGCGGCACTTCCAGATGAAGCGGTTCGATACACCCAGCACGACGAAGTCATACGCGCCCAACGTACGCTTCGTATAGACAGCCTGCCCGGCTGCGACCTGTTCTGACGTCACGCCCATTTTTCTTCCCATCAGTCGATTCAGTTGCTTACGTCCAATTATACTGTTTGCCCAGCCAGAATGTATTTACATAAAGGCGCACCGGCCCAAGGCAGTTAATTTGCCGGGTCGCCAGGCAAAATGGTTCCTGAGGCAACAAAAGCGTTAATATCCTGCGTAAGCCCGGCGTAAGCAATCCGTAAGGAAACAGGAACATTCTGCGTGATGCCGGCTATGTAACCGAAGGAGAAGTTCGCTCAAAAGCCAGAAGTTGTGCGTGTATCGATTCAGTCCATGTATATATAACTAGACAGGAGACACACCATGAAGCAGCGTGATAACGAGTCGAAGCAATCAGTATCCACCCGTAGAAAGTTCCTGGGAACCGCCACCGCCGGCGCCGCACTGGCCGTTCCGATGATCGCGTCGGCACAGACACCGACGAAAATGCGCTTCCAGAGCACCTGGCCAAGCAAGGACATCTTCCACGAATACGCGCTGGACTTCGCCAAGAAGGTCAACGACATGACCGGCGGCGAGCTGAGCATCGAGGTGCTGCCCGCCGGCGCCGTCGTGCCCGCCTTCGGCCTGCTGGACGCCGTCTCGAAGGGTACGCTCGACGGCGGCCATGGCGTGATGGGCTACAACTACGGCAAGCAGAGCGCGATTGCGCTGTGGACCTCGGGCCCGGCCTACGGCATGGATGCCAACATGGTGCTCGCCTGGCACAAATACGGCGGCGGCAAGGAACTGCTGGCCGAGCTGTATAACGGGATCGGCGCCAACGTCGTCTCCTTCCTGACCGGCCCGATGCCGACCCAGCCGCTGGGCTGGTTCAAGAAGCCGGTCACCAGGAAGGAAGACCTGAAGGGCATGAAGTTCCGCACCAACGGCCTGGCGATCGACCTGTTCACGGCCATGGGCGCGGCGGTCAACGCCCTGCCCGGCGGCGAGATCGTGCCGGCCATGGACCGCGGCCTGCTGGACGGCGCCGAATTCAACAACGCCAGCTCCGACCGTTTGCTCGGCTTCCCGGATGTGTCGAAGATCTGCATGCTGCAGAGCTTCCACCAGAGCTCGGAGCAGTTCGAGATCACCTTCAACAAGACCAAGTACAACGCGCTGCCGGCCAAGCTGAAAGCGATCATCGAGAATGCGGTCGAAGCGGCATCGGCCGACATGTCGTGGAAAGCAGTCGACCGCTACTCCAAGGACTACCGCGACATGCAGACCAAGAACGGCGTCAAGTTCTACAAGACGCCGGACGCGCTGCTGCAAATGCAGCTGGTCGTCTGGGACGAGGTGGTGGCCAAGAAAGGGGCCGACAACCCGCTGTTCAAGAAAGTGGAGGCATCGATGCGCGCCTTCGCCGAGCGCGCGATGAAGTGGGACATGGACACCAACAACCCGCGCCGCATGGCCTACAACCACTACTTCGGCCGCAAGGCCCCGCCGCCGAAGAAGGCATAAACAACGTACGCAGCTTCATGTGCGCCACCCCGCGTCAAGAGGGGTGGCGCTTTTTTGGCGACCGGGAGCCGCTCCATGCAGAACGTATTGTTTTTTGTCGACCGGATCAGCAGCTGGGTGGGCCAGGCCTTTTCCTGGCTGATCGTGGCGCTCACCTTCCTCATCACCTGGGAAGTGTTCGCGCGCTATGCCCTGAATACGCCCAATCCCTGGGCCTTCGACCTGATGATCATGATGTACGGCGCCGCCTTCATGATGGCCGGCGCCTATACGCTGGCCAAGAACGGCCACGTGCGCGGCGATGTGCTGTACAGCTTCTTTCCGCCGCGCCTGCAGGCCGGCCTGGACCTGCTGCTGTACTTCATCTTCTTCATCCCCGGCGTGGTCGCCCTGGTCTGGGCCGGCTACACCTACGCCGCCGAGTCGCTTGCCATTCGGGAGCATTCGACCCTGACCGCCAACGGTCCTCCGCTGTATCCCTTCAAGATGGTCATTCCCTTCGCCGGCATCCTGCTCCTGCTGCAGGGCTGCGTCGAGATCGTGCGCTGTGTGGTCTGCCTGCGCAACGGCGAATGGCCCGCGCGCGAACCCGATGTCGAGGAGGTCGACGTCGACAAGCTCAAGGCAATGGTGAAGGTGGACGAGGTGCAAACCAAATGAGAAAAGAAATCTGGTTCGGCCTGTCGATCCTGCTGGCGATCGTGATCGGCCTGTTCATACTGATGCCGGCGCCCGCCGACATGACCGACGGCCACCTCGGCCTGCTGATGCTCGCACTGGTGGTGGTCGCCATCATGCTCGGGTTCCCGACGGCGTTCACGCTGATGGGCATGGGCGTACTGTTCGCCTGGTTCGCCTTCCATAGCCGCGACCCTGGACAGGCGGTCCAGCTCACGCTCGACCTGATGGTGCAGCGCGCCTATTCGGTCATGGCCAACGACGTGCTGATCTCGATCCCGCTGTTCATCTTCATGGGCTACCTGGTGGAGCGCGCCAACCTGATCGAGCGGCTGTTCAAGAGCCTGCACCTGGCCATGGCGCGCGTGCCCGGCTCGCTGGCCGTGGCCACCATCGTCACCTGCGCCATTTTCGCCACCGCCACCGGCATCGTCGGCGCGGTCGTCACGCTGATGGGCCTGCTCGCGCTGCCGGCCATGCTCAAGGCCGGCTACAGCACCCAGCTCTCGGCCGGCTGCATCACGGCGGGCGGCTGCCTGGGCATCCTGATTCCGCCGTCGGTGCTGCTGATCGTGTATGGCGCGACGGCCGGGGTATCGGTGGTCAAGCTGTACGCGGGCGCCTTGTTCCCGGGGATCATGCTGGCCGGCCTGTATGTGGGCTACGTGCTGCTCGTCGCCAAGCTCAAGCCGGCTTCCGCGCCGCCGCTGCCTGCCGCGGAGCGCATCGTCGCACTGCCGGCATTTACGCAAGCCATTCCCGGGGCCTACAACAAGATGGCGGTGTCCGGCCTGGTGCGCGCGATCAAGGGCCCGCGCGCCGAGCATGCTCCGAATCGCACGCTGGTGTCGAACCTGTTCGTGGCATTGCTTCCGGCATTGGCGTTTATCGCCGTCATGGGAGCCGGCTACCGGATGGTAACGGCGCCGCAAGCCGCGCCCACGGAGCTGGTCGAAATGAGCGCCCAGCAGGATATCGACGCCTCGTCCCCCGGCGACGCCGACGGACTGGCCGAGCCGCCGGTCGAAGGCGGGCTGGCCGAGCCGCCGGTCGAAGGCGACCTTGCCGAGCCTCCAGTGGAAGGGGCCGGCGCAACACCGCCAGCGGCAAGCGCAGCTCCCGCCGCGGCGCCCTCCCAGCCACTGGAGGCAGCCGTACCCGCCCAGGCTGAGGAACCCCTCGCCAAACCGGCGCCCAGGACTTTCTGGATCACGCTGGCGGTTGGCGCTGTCGCGCTGCTCATCTTTTACATCTTCTTCAGCTTTGCGCGTCTCGAGATTTTCAAGATGCTGCTCGGGTCCCTGTTTCCGCTGGCGTTCATGATCCTGGCAGTCCTTGGCAGCATCGTGCTCGGACTGGCGACGCCGACCGAGGCCGCGGCGATGGGCGCGTTCGGCGGCCTGATCCTGGCGATCGCCTACCGCAGGTTCAGTTTCAACCTGCTGCGCGAATCGGCCCACCTGGCCACCAAGACGACGGCGATGGTGTGCTGGCTGTTCGTCGGCTCCAGTATCTTCTCGGCCGCGTTTGCCCTGCTGGGAGGGCAGGAAATCATCAACGCCTGGGTACTGGGGATGAACCTGTCCCCGGTGCAGTTCATGATACTGGCGCAAGTGGTGATTTTCCTGCTCGGCTGGCCGCTCGAGTGGACCGAGATCATCGTCATCTTCATGCCGATTTTCGTGCCTCTGCTGAACCACTTCAACATCGACCCGCTGTTCTTCGGACTGCTGGTGGCGATGAACCTGCAGACGGCGTTCCTGTCGCCACCGGTGGCGATGTCGGCCTTCTACCTGAAGGGAGTCGCGCCGCCACACGTGACCCTGAACCAGATCTTCATGGGCATGCTGCCGTTCATGGCAATTCAGGTCCTGGGGATTGTCTTGCTGTACACCTTCCCTGCGATCGGACTGTGGCTGCCCGGGGTGCTGTACAAGTAAGCCAGGCGAAGCAGGCCGGCGGCGCCTTCGCGGGCGCCGCCGGCAGCACGGTCAATCGCGCCCCATCTCCTCGCCCAGCTCCTTCCCGCGCGCCGCCGCCGCCTTCATCGCCGCGACGATCGCCTCCTTCACCCCCGCCTGCTCCATGCTCGTGATGGCCGCATGGGTCGTTCCGCCCTTGGAGGTGACGCGCTGGCGCAGCACCTCGACCGGCTCCGCCGACTGCGCCGCCAGCTGCGCCGCCCCGGTGAAGGTGGCCAGCGCCAGCGCCTTGCCCTGCTCCGCGTCCAGGCCCATCTCCAGCGCCGCCTGCTGCATCGCCTCGAGGAAGTAGAACACATAGGCCGGACCGCTGCCCGACACCGCCGTCACCGGATCGATCTTCGCCTCGTCGTCCAGCCACACCGTCTTGCCGACGGCGCGCATCACCTGGTCGGCCGCCTCGCGCTGCGCCTCGCTCACGCCGGCCTGCGCCACCATGCCCGTGATGCCCATCGCGATCAGCGCCGGCGTATTCGGCATCGAGCGCACGATCGCGCCATGGCCGCCCAGCCAGCGCGACAGGTCCGCAATGCGGATCCCGGCCGCGATCGACAGCACCAGCTGCCCTTGCAGGTGCGGCGCCAGCGAGGCCGCCACCTCGCGCATCTGCTGCGGCTTCACCGCCAGCACCACCACGTCGCTGCCGGCGAGCTTCGCATCGATCGCGGACGCGGTGCTCACGCCGTACTGCCCGGACAGGCGCTCGAGCGCCTCGGCATTGGGGTCGACCACATGCAGGTTGGCCGCTTCGGTCAGCTGGCCGGCCAGGCCCGCGATCAGGGCCGTGGCCATGTTGCCGCCGCCAATAAATGCAATCTTCATTCGTTTTCCTTTTATTCGTAATGGCGGGCGCCGAAGATGGCGCTGCCGACGCGCACGATGGTGGCGCCTTCCGCGATCGCTGCTTCCATGTCGCCCGACATGCCCATCGACAGGGTGTCGAGCTGCAGCCCGCCGGCGCGCAGCTGTTCGGCCAGCGCGCGCAGGCGCGCAAAGGCGGCGCGCTGCAGCGCCGGTTCGACCTGGCGTTCCGGAATGGCCATCAGGCCGCGCAGGCGCAGGTTCGGCAGCGCGGCCACCTGGCGCGCCAGGTCGGGCAGCTCGCGCTCGCAGGCGCCGCTCTTGCTCGCCTCGCCGCTGATGTTCACCTGCAGGCAGATGTTCAGCGGCCCCAGTTCGGGCGGACGCTGTTCGGACAGGCGCTGCGCGATCTTCAGGCGCTCCACCGTGTGCACCCAATGGAAGCTGGCGGCGATCGGACGCGTCTTGTTGCTCTGGATCGGACCGATGAAATGCCACTCGACGGGCGCGCCGGGTTGCGCGCGCGCCACTGCTTCGATCTTGTCCAGCGCTTCCTGCAGATAGTTTTCGCCGAACGCGGTCTGCCCCGAAGCCATCGCCTCGAGCACCGCCTCCGCTGGGAAAGTCTTGGAAACGGCCAGCAACTGGACCATGGAACGGGGCCGGCTGGCAGCTTCGGCGGCGCCTGCGATTGTCGCTTCGACAGCTTGCAAGTTCTCGGCGATTGTGGACATAATGATTTTCTATAGGAAATATTTTTTGAGTCGAGACAAGGACTTCCCTCGCTCCGCTCACGGCACAGGGATTATAAATGGACATTTCGGAATTACTCGCCTTCTCGGTCAAGAACAAGGCCTCGGACCTGCACCTGTCGGCCGGTTTGCCGCCGATGATACGCGTGCATGGCGACGTGCGCCGGATTAACCTGCCGCCGCTGGAGCACAAGGACGTGCACGGCATGATCTATGACATCATGAACGACGGCCAGCGCAAGCAGTACGAGGAAGTGCTGGAGTGCGACTTCTCGTTCGCGATCCCGGGCCTGGCGCGCTTCCGCGTCAACGCGTTCAACCAGGAGCGCGGCGCGGCCGCGGTGCTGCGCACCATTCCGTCCAAGATCCTGAGCCTGGAAGAACTGAACGCGCCGAAGATCTTCGGCGAGCTGGCGCTCAAGCCGCGCGGCCTGGTGCTGGTGACCGGCCCGACCGGCTCGGGCAAGTCGACCACCCTGGCGGCGATGGTCAACCACCTGAACGAGAACGAGTATGGCCACATCCTCACCATCGAGGACCCGATCGAATTCGTGCACGATTCCAAGAAGTGCCTGATCAACCAGCGCGAAGTCGGCCCGCACACGCTGTCCTTCAACAACGCGCTGCGCTCTGCGCTGCGCGAAGACCCGGACGCGATCCTGGTGGGCGAGCTGCGCGACCTGGAGACCATCCGCCTGGCGCTGTCGGCCGCGGAAACCGGCCACCTGGTGTTCGGCACCCTGCACACCTCGTCGGCCGCCAAGACGATCGACCGTATCGTCGACGTGTTCCCGGCCGAGGAAAAGGAAATGGTGCGCGCGATGCTGTCGGAGTCGCTGCAGGCCGTGATCTCGCAGACCCTGCTCAAGACCAGGGATGGCACGGGCCGCGTGGCGGCGCACGAGATCATGATCGGCACGCCGGCGATCCGCAACCTGATCCGCGAAGCCAAGATCGCCCAGATGTACTCGGCGATCCAGACCGGCAGCAATGTCGGCATGCAGACCCTGGACCAGAACCTGACCGACCTGGTGCGCCGCAACGTGATCTCCAGCCCGGCCGCGCGCGCGGCCGCCAAGATCCCGGAAAACTTCATCGGCTAAGGCAGAGGGAAAACGAGAATGGAACGCGACCAGGCATCCAAGTTCATGTTCGACCTGCTGCGCCTGATGGTCAGCAAGGGCGGGTCGGACCTGTTCATCACCGCCGGCTTCCCGCCGGCGATCAAGATCGACGGCAGGATGACGCCGGTGTCGAGCCAGGCGCTGAACGGCACCCACACCGCCGACCTGGCGCGTGCGATCATGAACGACAAGCAGGCGGCCGGGTTCGAGCTGAGCAAGGAATCGAACTTCGCGATCAGCCCGGGCGACCTGGGACGCTTCCGCGTGTCGGCCTTCATGCAGATGGGCTGCGTCGGCATGGTGCTGCGCGTGATCACGACCACGATCCCGAAGTTCGAGGACCTGCAGCTGCCGGAAGTGCTCAAGGACGTGATCATGACCAAGCGCGGCCTGGTGGTCATGGTCGGCGCGACCGGTTCGGGCAAGTCGACCACGATGGCGGCGATGGTGGGCTACCGCAACGAGAACAGCTACGGCCACATCATCACGATCGAGGACCCGGTCGAATTCGTCCACCCGCACCGCAACTGCGTGATCACGCAGCGCGAAGTGGGCGTGGACACCGACAGTTTCGAGGCCGCGCTGAAGAATTCCCTGCGCCAGGCGCCGGACGTGATCCAGATCGGCGAGATCCGCGACCGCGAGACCATGGAACACGCGATCGCCTTCGCCGAGACCGGCCACCTGTGCCTGGCCACCCTGCACGCGAACAGCGCCAACCAGGCGCTGGACCGGATCATCAACTTCTTCCCCGAGGAGCGCCGCCAGCAGCTCCTGATGGACCTGTCGCTGAACCTGAAGGGCCTGATCTCGCAGCGCCTGGTGCCGAAGAAGGAAGCCAAGGGCCGCGTGGTGGCGATGGAAATCCTGCTGAATTCCCCGCTGATCTCCGACCTGATCTTCAAGGGCGAGGTCCACGAGATCAAGGAAATCATGAAGAAGTCGCGCGAGCTGGGCATGCAGACCTTCGACCAGGCGCTGTTCGACCTGTACGAGCTGGACAAGATCAGCTACGAGGACGCGCTGCGCAATGCCGACTCGGTGAACGACCTGCGCCTGAACATCAAGCTCAACAGCAAGCATGCGAAGAACCGCGATTTCTCGGCCGGGACCGAGAATCTCGGGCTGATCTGACCTTCTCCGGAAACGCCATGATGAACTGCCCGCATTGCCGACAGAAACTGGGATTCGCCTGGAACACCACCATGCCGAAACTCAAGAACGGGGTGTGCCCGGCCTGCGGGAACAAGGCGGTGGTGGCCTTCAATACCAGGCGGATGCTGATTGCGCTGCCTGTGACGGTCCTTGCGCTGCTGGTGCTGGGGGATGCGGTTCCGGTGCAGGTGTCGGCGTTCGTCGGCAGCCTGGCGCTGGTGCTGGCGACGGTCGAACTGCGGCGCGCATGAACAGCCTGGCCATGCCTGCCTCGTCCACACGCCGATCCGCATATTGACGTAAACTCCACTTCTCACCCAAGACGGAGTCCACGACATGAACGCATTCGATTTCCAGGCCACCTCCCTGGACGGCCAGCCGGTCGACCTCGCCCAATACCGCGGCAAGATCCTGCTCATCGTCAACACCGCCAGCGAATGCGGCTTCACCCCGCAGTACAAGGGGCTGGAAGAGCTGCACCGCCGCTACCAGGAGCGCGGCGTGGCCGTGCTGGGTTTCCCGTGCAACCAGTTCGGCAAGCAGGAACCGGGCACCGAAGCCGAGATCGGCGCCTTCTGCGAAAAGAACTACGGCGTCAGCTTCCCCATGTTCGCCAAGATCGACGTCAACGGCGACAACGCCCATCCTCTGTACAAGTTCCTGAAAGGCGAAGCCCCCGGCGTGCTGGGCACCGAGGGCATCAAGTGGAACTTCACCAAGTTCCTCATCAACAAGGACGGCTCGGTCTTCAAGCGCTACGCGCCGCAGACCAAGCCCGAGGAAATCACCGCCGACATCGACCGCCTGCTGGCCGGCTGAGCTCCCCCTAGCGCGTCTCCACCCACGCCGCCCCGTGGGTCATGCAGGCGCGGTTGACGTTCTCCAGGAAACGCACCGCCTCGCCGAGCGAAACATTCGGCGGGAGCAGCTTCACCAGCGAGGCATCCTCGCTCACCCGGTCCAGGCCGAAGGCGATCTTGCGTGAAATATCGCGCGCGAGCGCGCCGTCGCTGTTGTACAGCGCGTCGTACACGCCCACCTCTTCCCAGACCGGCACCAGGCCGGGACTGGCGCTGTCCTCGAACACGATGGCCGGTGGCAGTCCTTCATCCTCGCGCACCAGCCGGAACACAAAACTCACGATCGCTTCCTCCTTCAAGACAGGCGCCGATCCTACCATGCCGGCGCCGGACGCGATTCATGGCTGCGGGCTCAGGCGGATCGCCTGCCCGCCGCCCGGGGCCAGGCGCAGCTGGAGCACGTCGCCGGCCGTCACGGTCCTGGTTTCGGTCACCAGGTCGAAGCGGCGCGCCGTGCGGTAGTCGGCCTGCTCGCCGTCGCGGTAGATCTCGGCCAGGTAGCGCTTGCCCTGGTCGAGGAAGGACAAGGGCAAGGACAGGCTGCGCGCGTTCCCGTCCGTCACCGCGCCCACGTACCAGTCCTGCGAACGGCGGTCCTTGCGCGCGATGGTGGCGTACTCGCCCACCGCGCCATGGATGACGCGGGTGTCGGCCCAGTCGGTCGGCACGTCGCGGATGAACTTGAACGCGGCCGGGTACTTCTCGTAGTGCTCGGGCAGGTCGGCGGCCATCACGATCGGCGAATAGATGAGGACGAAGTTGGCCAGCTGCTTGGCCTGGGTCGAGTTGAAGGGCTTGCCGTCCGCGCCTTCCAGGCTCAGGATGCCCGGCGTGTAATCCATCGGGCCGCTCAGCATGCGGGTGAACACCAGCTTCGCCTCGTGGTCGACGCTGTTGACCGGATTGCCCCAGGCGTTGTACTCGACGCCGCGCGCGCCTTCGCGCGTCAGCCAGTTCGGGTAGGTGCGGCGCAGGCCGGTGTCCTTCACCGGCTCATGGGTGTCGATCGCGATCCTGTAGCGCGCCGCATCAAGCACCGCCTTCAGGAAGTGGTTCCCCCCTTCCTGCGAATCGGCGTGGCCGAAGCGCGGACGGCCGTCGCGGCCCATGAACAGCGCCGACCCGGCTTCGTGCACATAGCCCGACTTGACGCTGTCGATGCCCAGGCTGGCGTAGAGCTGGTAGGCGGCGTCCATCTGGCGCTCGTAGGCCGGGATGTTGGCGCCGGTCTCGTGGTGGCCGATCAGGCGCACGCCCCTGTCCTTCGCGTAGGCGGCCAGGCCGGGCAGGTCGAAGTCCGGATAGGCTTGTGTAAAACTGAAGTCCGCGCCGCCGTGGCCCCAGTCGCTCTCCCAGCCCAGGTTCCAGCCCTCGACCAGCACGCCGCGGAAGCCGTGTTTGGCCGCGAAGTCGATATAGCGCTTCGTGTTGGCGGTGGTGGCGGCGTGCTTCGGTCCCGCGTTCCAGCTGCCTTTGTTCAGGTGCATCTCCCACCATACGCCGACGAACTTCGACGGCTTGACCCACGAGACGTCGCCCAGCTTGTTCGGCTCGTTCAGGTTGAGGATCAGGTCGGACATGGCCAGGCCGGCCGCGTCGTCCGCGATCTGCAGGGTGCGCCACGGCGTCGTGAAGGCGCCATGGCGCACCACCGCCGCGCCGCTCGAGGATGGCGCCAGCATCGCGCGCAGCTTCTGGCCGTCGACCTTGCGCAGCCACATGGAGGCGTAGTCGACCAGCGCCGCCTCGTGCAAGGCGAGGTGGGTGCCGTCGTCGAGGCGCAGGGTCAGCGGGGTGTTGGCGATGCCGATTTCCCGCAAAGGCGCCTTGCGGATCTCTTCCTCGAGGCCGGGGTATTCGCCGGCCGGGATCCACCAGGCGGTGGCGGGCTGCGCCACCGTGAATTCGGTCAGCTCGTCGACGATCTCGACCTCGCGCAGCTGCGGCTGGGACGGGAATTCGTAGCGGAAGCCGATGCCGTCGTCGTAGATGCGGAAGACCACGGCGAGGCGGCGCCTGGCGTGCCTGTTCTGCTCGACCTCGACGCGCAGCTCGCGGTAGCGGTTGCGCACGAACTGGCGCTCGCCCCAGGGCTGCTCCCAGGTCTCGTCACGCTCGCTGACGCGCTGCCGGTGCAGGCTGAAGCCGCCATCGAGCTTGGACGCGTTGGCCAGGTTGAAGCCGAGGCGCGACAGCCCGATGACTTCCTTGCCCTTGCGCTTGACCGTGTAGCCCAGCTTGCCGCCGCCATCGATCTGTACTTCGACCAGGTTCACGTTGCCGGGCGAGGCTGCGCTGGCGACGACCTGCTGGGCCCAGGCGCCAAGGCTGGACAGGAAGCCGGCCAGCATGAGGGCGGCGGTGGAACTGCGGATGCGCATCGGGGATCTCCTTTGTTATCGTTGTCGGCGCTGCGCCACGATGATAGGAGAAAAGCCCTGCCCCCGCCATCGCGGCGCGAGGTTCAGGACAGCAGCGCCGGGAAGCGTTCCGCGATCCAGTCGATGAACACGCGCAGCCGGTTGTGCAGATGGCGGTTGGGCGGATAGACGATGTAGAAGGGATAGGGCTGGCGCGTCCAGTCCTCCAGCACCGGCGCCAGGGTGCCGGCCTCGAGATGCGCCCTGGCGGCATAGCGGAAGGTCTGGATCACCCCCAGCCCCGCCAGGGCGGCCGCGATATGGGCGTTGCTCTCGTTGACGCCGACGTTCCGGGTTCCCGGCAGCGCGACATGCTGCTTGCCCTTGCTGAACTCCATCGGCAGCACGCGGTTGGTGCGCGCCGACAGGTAGCTCACCACGCGGTGCTCGCGTTCCAGCTCGCCGGGATCGGCGGGCACGCCATGACGCTCGAGATAGCCTGGCGCCGCGCAGGTCACCCAGGCGGCGGCGCCGATCTGCCGCCCCACCATCGCCTGTTCCGACAGCGGCCCGCCGCGGATCACGCAGTCGACGTTCTCGCCGACCAGGTCGACATGGCGGTCGCTGACACCGAGATCGACGCGGATCTCCGGATAGCGCGCCAGGAATTCGGGCAGGGCCGGCAGCAGCAGCAGGTTGGCGACCGAGCTGCCCACGTCGATGCGCAGCCGGCCGCGCGGACGGCTTTGCGAGACGCCGAAGCCGCCGTCGATTTCTTCCAGCTCTGCCAGCAGGCGCCCGGTCTTCTCGTAGTATTCCGCGCCCTCGGGCGTCACGGTGACGCGCCGGGTCGTGCGCTGCAGCAGCCTGACGCGCAGGTGCGCTTCCAGCGACTGCACCAGCTTGGTGACGGTCGCCTTCGGCATGTCGAGCGAATCGGCCGCCCGGGTGAAGCTGCCCGCCTCCACCACGCGGGCAAAGGCGCGGATCGCCGCAAGCTGGTCCATGCATGTCTCCCAAGTGTGTGCATTGTCCACGCAAGGAAATAATGTATTCGCAAATAGCGGATTTATTCAATAATCCAAGGCGCCTACAGTGTGTCCATCGCAGTCCGCGATCCAACCTGCACACGAAGGAGCACATCATGAACACGAAACTCGAAGGCAAAGTGGCCCTGGTCACCGGCGGCACCAGCGGCATCGGCCTGGCATCGGCACAGGAATTCGCCGCCCAGGGCGCGCGCGTCTTCGTCACCGGCCGCCGCCAGCAGGAACTCGACGCGGCGGTGGAGGCGATCGGCCACGGCGCCGCCGGCATCCGCGGCGACGTCGCGAAGCTGGACGACCTGGACCGGGTCTACGCCGAGATCAGGGAACAGGCGGGCCATCTCGACATCCTGTTCGCCAACGCCGGCGGCGGCGACATGAAGCCGCTCGGCGAGATCGACGAAGAGCACTTCGACCGCATCTTCGGCAGCAATGTGCGGGGCCTGGTGTTCACCGTGCAGAAAGCCCTGCCCCTGCTCAGGGAAGACAGCTCGGTCATCCTCACCGGCTCGACCGTGCAGGACACCGGCACCGCCAGCTTCAGCATCTACAGCGCCAGCAAGGCCGCGGTGCGCAATCTTGCCCGCTCCTGGGCGCTCGACCTGGCGCCGCGCCGGATCCGCGTCAATGTGCTGTCCCCGGGGCCGGTGCTGACTCCCGGCCTGACCGGGCTGGCGCCGGCGGGGCAGGAAGAAGGCCTGCTGGCTTACCTGGCCACCCAGGTGCCGATCGGCCGCCTCGGCAAGCCGGAGGAAATCGCCAAAGTGGCGGCTTTCCTGGCATCAAGCGACAGCAGCTTCATGAACGGCAGCGCGGTGTACGCCGATGGCGGCGCGGCGCAGGTATGATGTTCGACGCTGCTTCGCCAATCCTGCGATGAAGGAGACCACCATGAGTGCAGTTGTGACCCGGCGCCTGGCCGATGAGTTCCTGGCGCGCCTGGGCGCCGGCGATATCGACGCCTTTGCCAGCCTGTTCAGCAGCGACCTGCGTTTCGACATCCCGGGCGATGTCGGCGCCCTGCCCTGGATCGGAAAACGCACAGGACGCCAGGCCGCCGCCGACTTCCTGCGCGGCCTGCGCGAGCTGGTCGAGCCGTTGCGCTTCGAGGTGCGCGACATCCTCGCCAACGAGCGGCGCGCCGTCATCCTCGGCGAACTGGCCTCGCGCTCGCGCCAGACCGGCAAGACCGTCGAGTCGCCGTTCGCCATCGTGCTGACGGTGGCGAACGGCGAGATCGGCGAGTTGCTGATGTTCGAGGACAGCTACGCGGTATCGCGCGCCGCCCGCCCCTGAGCCGCGTTCAGGCCAGCGCGCGGTCGATCAGTTCGATCCAGTGCGTGACCGGGGTGTCGGTGCCCGACTGCAAATGGGTCAGGCAGCCGATATTCGCCGAGACAATCTCTGCGGCCCCGGTCGCGGCCAGGCTGGCCAGCTTGCGGTCGCGCAGCTCGTGCGCGATCTCGGGGTGCATCACCGAATAGGCGCCCGCCGAGCCGCAGCACAGGTGGTTGTCGGCGCACAGCACCACGTCCACGCCGGCGGCATGCAGCACGCCCTCGACCTTGCCGCGGATCTGCTGGCCGTGCTGCAGGGTGCAGGGCGGGTGGTAGGCGACGCGCTTGCCGATCTTCCCGCGCAGCTGCGCGGCCAGCTGGTCCTGGAACTGCGGCAGGATCTCGGACAGGTCCTTCGTCATTTCCGAAATGCGCTGCGCCCTGGCCGCATAGGCCTGGTCATGCGCCAGCAGGTGGCCGTACTCCTTGACCGTGACGCCGCAGCCGGAAGCGGTCATGACGATCGCCTCGACCTGCTCCACATAGGGCCACCAGGCGTCGATGTTGCGCCGCATGTCGTCCAGGCCGCCCGCCTGGTCGTTCATGTGGTAGCGCACCGCGCCGCAGCAGCCGGCCTTCGGCGCCACGAGCAGCTGCACGCCCAGCGCGTCCAGCACGCGCGCGCTGGCGGCGTTGATGTTCGGCCCCATCGCCGGCTGCACGCAGCCGTCCAGCACCAGCATCTTGCGCGCGTGGACGCGCGACGGCCAGCGGCCGGCGGGACGCGCCGGCTGCAGCTTGTCCTGCAAGTTCTGCGACAGCAGCGGCCGCGCCAGCGTCCCGGCCTTGAAGGCCGGCTTGAACAGCCCCGCACGCGGCAGGAATTCCTTGAGCGTGGTGCGCCTGATGCGGTCGCCCAGCGGGCGCGGCACCCTTTCCTCGACCACCCGGCGGCCGATGTCGACCAGCCGGCCATACTTCACGCCCGACGGACAGGTGGTCTCGCAGTTGCGGCAGGTGAGGCAGCGGTCCAGGTGCAGCTGGGTCTTGCGGGTCGGCATCACGCCTTCGAGCACCTGCTTGATCAGGTAGATGCGGCCGCGCGGGCCATCGAGCTCGTCGCCCAGCAGCTGGTAGGTCGGGCAGGTGGCGGTGCAGAAGCCGCAATGCACGCAGGCGCGCAGGATCGCCTCCGCCTCATCGCCTTCGCGCGTGCCCTTGATGAAATCGGCGAGATTGGTTTGCATGGTGTCAGTACATCCGTCCCGGGTTGAAGACATGCGACGGATCGAAGGACGCCTTCAGGCGTTCGTGGATCTTCGCCACGGCGGGCTGCAGGGGCTGGAACACGCCCACGCCCTTGTCGCCGCCACGGAACAGGGTCGCGTGGCCGCCGATGGCCGCCGCCGTGCGCCGGATCGCCGTGACGCTCGCGGTGTCGGCGCGCAGCCAGCGCTGCGCCCCGCCCCACTCGATCAGCTGTGCGCCTCCGAGCACGATCGCGCCCGTGGTCGACGGCACCGACAGGCGCCACAGCGGTTCCTCGCCGGCGAAGAAGGCAAGCCGCTGCTCGCGCAGTCCGGCCCAGAACCCGGCGCCGTCCGGCATCGGCTCGCCGCCCAGCGAACGGATGGCCGCATCGACCGCCGCCTGCGCGCCCGACAGGCGCAGCGCCAGCACGCCATCGACCCAGCAGCTGGCCGACAGCGGCAGCGGCTGGCCGCCCCATTCGTTGAGCTTGCGGATGGCGTCGATCTCGCCGATCTCGAAGCGCAGGGTGGTCTCGGCGACCGGCCGCGGCAGCACCTTGACCGAGATTTCCATCAGCACGCCCAGGGTGCCGAGCGAACCGGCCAGCATGCGCGACACGTCGTAGCCGGCCACGTTCTTCATCACCTGGCCGCCGAAGGACAGCAGGTCGCCCTTCCCGTCCAGCAGCTTCGCGCCCAGCACGAAGTCGCGCACGCCGCCGCTGGTGGCGCGGCGCGGGCCGGACAGGCCGGCGGCGATGGCGCCCCCGAACGTGGCGCCCGCGCCGAAGTGCGGCGGTTCGAAAGCCAGCATCTGCCTGCGCTCGGAAAGCAGGGCCTCGATCTCGGCCAGCGGCGTGCCGCAGCGCGCCGTGATCACCAGTTCGGTCGGCTCGTAGTCGATGATGCCGGCATAGCCGCGCGTGTCGAGGACCTCGCCCTCCGGACGCTGGCCATACCAGTCCTTGGTGCCCCCGCCGCGGATGCATAAGGCCGTGCCGCCGGCGGCGGCCGCGCGCACCCGTTCCTGGAATTGTTCGATAGCCTGCATGATTGAATTTCGATCTCGTTTAGAAACGCGGCAGGTCCGGGAACGGCAGCGCGCCGCCATGGACGTGCAATTTGCCGAACTCGGCGCAGCGGTGCGGCGTGGGAATCGCCTTGTCGGGGTTGAGCAGCATCGGCGCGTCGAAGGCGCGCTTGACCGCGAAGAAGGCGTCCAGCTCCTTGCGGCTGAACTGCACGCACATCGAATTGATCTTCTCCATCCCGACCCCGTGTTCGCCCGTGATGGTGCCGCCCACTTCGACGCACAGCGCCAGGATGGCCGCCCCGAAGGCCTCGGCGCGATCGAACTCGCCCGGCTGGTTCGCATCGAACAGGATCAGCGGATGCATGTTGCCGTCGCCCGCATGGAACACGTTCGCGCAGCGCAGCCCGAAGGCCTGTTCCATCTGCGCGATCCCGGACAGCACGCGCGCCAGCTGCTTGCGCGGGATGGTGCCGTCCATGCAGTAATAGTCGGGCGAGATGCGGCCGGCCGCCGGAAAGGCGTTCTTGCGGCCCGACCAGTAGCGCGCGCGCTCGGCCTCGGTCTGCGACACCGCGATGGCGGTGGCGCCCGCCCCCTGCAGCACGGCGCTCATGCGCTCGATCTCCTCGGCCACTTCGAGGGCGGTGCCGTCGGCTTCGCACAGCAGGATGGCGGCGGCGTCGAGGTCGTAGCCGGCCTTCACGTAGGGCTCGACCATGCGCACCGAGGTGCGGTCCATCATCTCCAGCCCGGCCGGGATGATGCCGGCCGCGATCACGCTGGCCACCGCATTGCCGGCGGTGACGACATCGCCGAACGAGGCCATGATGACCTGGGCCACGCTGGGCTTGGGCACCAGCTTCACCGTGACCTCAAGGACGATGCCGAGCATGCCTTCCGAGCCGATGAACACCGACAGCAGGTCCAGGCCCGGGGCGTCGAGCGCCTCGCCGCCCAGTTCGATGATCTCGCCCTCGATGGTGGCCACCCGCACGCGCAGCACGTTGTGCACGGTCAGGCCGTATTTCAGGCAGTGCACGCCGCCCGAGTTCTCGGCCACGTTGCCGCCGATGGTGCAGGCGATCTGCGAGGACGGATCGGGCGCGTAGTACAGGCCGTGGGGGCCCGCCGCCTCGGAAATGGCCAGGTTGCGCACGCCCGGCTGGACGATCGCCGTGCGCGCGTAGGGTTCGACGCGCACGATGCGGTTCATGCGGGCGGTCGAGAGCACCACGCCTTCGGCGATCGGCAGCGCACCGCCGGACAAGCCGGTGCCGGCGCCGCGCGGCACGATCGGCACCTTCAGTTCGCGGCACACGTCCAGGATCGCCAGCACCTGTTCCTCGTTGTCGGGCAGGGTGACGATCAGCGGCAGCTGGCGATAGGCGGCCAGTCCGTCGCATTCGTACGGGCGGGTGTCTTCGGGGTCGGACAGGACGCAGCGATCCGGCAGCCGCGCGCGCAGGGCGCGGGCGACCTGCGCGCGCCGCTCGGGGGAAATGGAGGTGGTGGCGGGGGTGGTGGCGGACATGCTTCGATTGTAAGCACAATTGCCACGTTTTGTCGTATGCTCGTCCTATCGTTTTTCAAACATCCTGCATAAGAGAACATCATGGGCAATCGACTTTCCAAAATCGCGACGCGCACGGGCGACGACGGCAGCACCGGGCTGGGCGACGGCAGCCGTACGGGCAAGGACAGCGCACGCATCCACGCTCTCGGCGAAGTCGACGAGCTCAATTCCTTCGTCGGCCTGCTGCTGTGCGAGGACATGCCGGGCGAGCTGCGCGAAGAGCTGGTCTCGATCCAGCACGACCTGTTCGACCTGGGCGGCGAACTGTGCATCCCCGGCTACCAGATGATCAAGGAAGAGCACGTGGCGCGCCTCGACGGCCTGCTCGAAAAATACAATGCCGACCTGCCGATCCTGAAGGAATTCATCCTGCCGGCCGGCTCGCGCGCGGCATCGACGGCGCATGTCTGCCGCACCGTGTGCCGGCGCGCCGAGCGCGCCATCGTGGCGCTGTCGAAGGCCGAGACCATCCACGCCCACCCGCGCCAGTACGTCAACCGCCTGTCCGACCTGATGTTCGTGCTGGCGCGCGTGCTGAACCGCTTCGCGGGCGGCAGCGACGTGCTGTGGCAGCACGAGCGCAAGCGGGGCTGATGCGCATGGACGATTTCATCGGGGTGTACGACGGCGCGCTCACGCCGCAGCAGTGCGACGACCTGGTGGCGCGCTTCGACGCCAGCGACAAGGTGGTGCGCGGCCGCACCGGCCAGGGCGTGGACGTGCAGAAGAAGGACAGCTACGACCTGACCATCGACCAGTACCGCGACTGGGACGACGTCACCGGGTTGCTGCTGGCGACCATGTCGCGCCACCTGGAACAGTACATCGACAGGTACCGCATGCTGGTCATGGGCTCGCTCTCCCCCACCGTCGCGCATCCGCAGACCGGCGCGCCGACCGTGCTCGCGCTGGACAACTTCGACGAAGTCGGCCGCCCCAACATCGAGGAACTGATGCGCGCGCTGTACCGTCCGGGCAGCATCAACCTGCAGAAGTACCTGAAGGGCAGCGGCGGCTACCACCACTGGCATTCCGAGATCTATCCGCAGAACGCCAGCTGCGAAAGCCTGCACCGCGTGCTGCTGTGGCAGTTCTACCTGAACGACATCGAGGAAGGCGGCGAGACCGAGTTCCTCTACCAGGGGCGCAAGATCGCGCCGCGCAAGGGCCGCCTGGTGATCGCGCCGGCCGGCTTCACGCACACCCACAAGGGCCATGTCGCCACCAGCGGCGACAAGTACATCGCCACCTCGTGGATCCTGTACCAGCGCGCCGAGGCGCTGTTCGGCCAGGGCCGCTGAGACGGCAGTCGCCGGCGGCGACCGGCGTCCCTCCGGGAGGCATCCCCGCCTCCTTTCCTTTCCCATCCTTCCCCTCCAGCAGGCTGCCGCCTGCGACGTGCCGCCGCAGGCCGACTGGTCCATGCACCACGATGGTGCGGGCCATATTCCAAGGTTCAGGACAAAACAGCAGGATGATTCTACCTATGGCGCACAAACGCATAGAACTTTCCAAAAACAAACTTGTCGCAAAATTGTATGTACACGTTACGCAAGGCAATCCGAGTCGTAATATAGACATTCCTTTAACAAATATGAGGAGAAATAATGAACAATTTTGCAAGCGCAACAGGTGAAGTGGCGCCAGTCCGGCCCTCCCCGGCGCGCATGATGAGGGCGGCGCTGGGAAGCGCCATGATGGCGGCAAGCCTGCTGGCGCCCGGCCTGGCGGCGGCGGCGGCCATCAGCATCCAGCCCATCTTCATGGGCGGCGTCAACAACGAGGGCAACAGCAACGGCCTTGCCGGGGGCGCCAACATGATCACCGGGCTCACTGGCGGAACGATCTACAACAGCTATGCCATGTTCTACATCCCGCCCGGCCAGTACAGCAGCGCCAACCTGACGTTCACCTCGTTCTCTACCGAGGCCTCGCAGGTCCCGGAAGTCAGGATCGGCATCTTCGACGTCTCCACCTACTTCCTGCAGTTCTCCGATACCTTCCACCCCGGTATCGAGGCCTACAACGATCTCGGCAGCGGCATCCAGTACGGCAGCGCCACCATCGGCACCGGGCCGGAGAAGGTCAGGCTGTCGGGCGGCGCGCTGTACGACATCAATGCCACCGCCGGGCGCTACTTCATGCTGGGCTTCACCAGCTTTACCGCCAATGCCCTGGGCATCGGTGCCGAAGGTGAACAGCTGACCTTCGTCAACGGCATCAGCCGTCCCCGCGATCCATTCTTCCTCAACCTCGAGTCGGTCCCCCCGCAGTTGGACCAGGACGCCCCCGTGCCCGAGCCTTCGTCCGTGGCCATGAGCGGTCTCGGCCTGGCCCTGCTCGGCTTCTGTTCGCGCCGACGGCAAGCCCGCCACACGGCGCTCTCCTGAACGCCGGGGCCTGAACGGCCCAGTTCCATCCATTCCGTTGATCGCAGCAGCCCAAGCCCCGGGCGGGACGCCGCACGTCCGGACGGCCGCCAGTGTCGTTGCCTAATGTGTTTCATTTCCAAGGATAGGGTTCATGAACTTCTCGGTAAAACAGATTCTTCGCGCCAGTGCGCTCGTGTTGTCCGTGGCAGCCGCTGCCCCGCTGCACGCTGAAATCATCAATTTCGAATCGCTGGCGCCGCAGGCGCTGCACTACGGCCAGGCCATCGGCGTCGGCGGCGGCTACACCGTGCGCGGCGATACGGCCTTTTCGGATTCGCTGCCGACCGACCTGGTGGGCGGCATCCTGGACGGCAAGAGCGGCGGCTGCAGCTGGCTGCACTGCCCGTCCAACAACAGCGGCAACTACCTGGCCGGCCTGAACGATGGCGTGGTGGTGTTCGAGCGCCAGGACCAGGCCGCATTCTCGATCGCCTCGCTGTCGGCCTCCTTCGTCGGTCCGCTCGCCGGCGCGATCTATCCGGAGCTTGCGGGCATCCTGCGCATGCAGGGCTTCCGCGCCGACAACAGCTGGGCCGTATTCGACATCGCGCTGCCGGGCTTCGGCAAGGAGCTGTCGTTCCAGGACTACAGCACCGGCCTGTTCGGCGGCCAACAGTTCGTCGCCCTGGCGATGTTCGCGTTCGCCTGCGACGCGGAAGGCTATTGCCACGCATTCGACAGCAACGAAGGCCAGTTCGCCGTCGACAACGTGGACCTGCAGGTCGCGGCGCTGCCGGAACCCGCATCCTGGATGGTGCTCGGCGCCGGCCTGCTGGGCCTGGCCGCCTGCCGCCGCCGCCGTTTCCCGAACGCCGCCTGAGGAGCCGCCATGATCATCCGTCCCTATGCCGCACTCGTGCTGACCGGCCTGCTCATGGTGTCGCTGCAGGCCATGGCCTCCGACACGCGCCGCCCCTACATCGTGCAACTGACCGAGCCGCCGGCGGCTTCCTACCAGGGCGGCGTGACCGGCTTCGCCGCCACCCGCGCCGCGCCCAGCCAGCGCCTCGACCCGCAGGCGCAGCCGGTGCGCCAGTACGCCGGCTACCTGCGCCAGCGCCAGGCCGGCGTGCAGGCCCTGGTCTCGTCGGCGCCGGTGCTGCACGACTACCAGCTCGTGTTCAACGGCTTCTCCGCCATGCTGACCGACGCCGAAGTGCGCCAGCTCAAGGCCAGCGGCCAGGTGGCCAACATCTGGGTGGACGAGCCGCGCAAGCTGCAGACCAGTTTCACCCCGCAGTTCCTCGGCCTGGACCAGCAGGACGGGCTGTGGAACCGCGCCGGCGGCGCCGGCAAGGCCGGCGAGGATGTCATCGTCGGCATCCTCGACAGCGGCCTGTGGCCGGAAAACCCGGCCTTCGCCGACCGCGTCGACAGCAAGGGCAAGCCCAGTTTCGCAAATGACGCGACCCTGGCCTACGGCCCCGCGCCGGCACGCTGGCAAGGCACCTGCCAGACCGGCGAAGGCTTCACCGCCGCCCATTGCAACAACAAGCTGATCGGCGCACGCTATTTCGACGCCACCTTCCGCGCGTATCTGGAAATGGAAGGCGGCAGCATGTCATGGACCGATTTCCGTTCGCCGCGCGACTCGCTCGGCGGCACGGTCGGCGGCGGCGGCCACGGCACCCACACGGCGAGCACGGCGGCCGGCAACCACGGCGTCGAGGCCACCGTCGGCGGCGCCTGGTTCGGCACCGCTTCCGGGATGGCGCCGCGCGCGCGGGTGGCGATGTACAAGGTTTGCTGGTCCTACAACGACCCGTTCAGCCCGACCGGCAACAGCATCAGCTGCTGGACCGGCGACAGCATCCAGGCCATCGAACAGGCCGTGGCGGACGGCGTGCACGTGCTGAACTTCTCGATCGGCGGCGGCGGCACCGTGGCCGATCCGGTCGAACTGGCCTTCCTGCACGCAGCCAACGCCGGCGTGTTCGTCGCCGCCTCGGCCGGCAACGCGGGTCCGAACCCGTCCGTGGCCCACATCAGCCCCTGGCTGACGACGGTGGCCGCCTCGACCCACAACCGCTTCCAGCAGGCCGACCTGCAGCTCGGGAGCGGCGTGAAATACGCCGGCGCCTCGCTCAACGCCACCGCGCTGCCGGCCGGCACGCCGATCGTCACGGCGGCCAGCGTGGCGCTGCCGGGCGCCGATCCGGAGCGGGTGGCGCTATGCTTCAGCACGTCCGCGAACGGCGGCGCGGCGCTGCTCGACCCGGCCAAGGTGAACGGGGCGATCGTGGTCTGCCAGCGCGGCCAGAATGCCCGTGTCGACAAGAGCGCGGCGGTAAGCGAAGCGGGCGGCGCCGGCATGGTGCTGGTGGACGACGGCAACGGCCTGGTGGCCGATCCGCATGCGGTGCCGAGCCTGCACGTGAGCGCCGAGGACGGCGCCGCCATTCTCGCCTACGCGGTCCAGGGCGGCGCCTCGGCCTCGCTCGGCAAGTTCTTCACCACCATGCGCGGCAACGCGCCGGTCATGGCGGCGTTTTCCTCGCGCGGCCCGAACCGCTACGACGGCAACGTGTTCAAGCCCGACCTGGCCGCGCCCGGCGTGAACATCCTGGCCGGCGTAACCCCGGGCCTGACCCAGCAGCAGCGCGACGACCTTGCCGTGGGCAGCTTCGCGCCGCCGTCGAACTGGGGGCTGTACCAGGGCACCTCGATGTCCAGCCCGCACGTCGCCGGCCTGGCCGCCCTGCTCCGCCAGCGCCACCCCGACTGGTCGCCCTCGGCGATCAAGTCGGCGCTGATGACGACCGCCTACGACACCCTGCCCGACGGGCTGTTCGGCGAGCAGTCCGGCACCCTGCCCTGGGGCCAGGGCGCCGGCCACGTCGCCCCGAACGCGGCCGACGATCCGGGCCTGGTCTATACCGCGAGCGCCAGCGACTACAAGAAATACCTGTGCGGCCGCGACATCGGTTCCGAATGCGGCGAGGGCAAGATCGAGGGCTACGAGCTGAACCAGCCCGGCATCTCGATCGGCAACGTGATCGGCACCACGGTCGTCAAGCGCAGCGTCACCAACGTGGGTGCCACCAGCGCGACCTATACCGGCAAGGTCGAGATGGCGGGCTTCAGCACGGTGCTGTCGCCGTCCACCTTGACCCTGGCGCCGGGCGAGACCAAGTCGTTCACGCTCTCGGTCACCCGCACCAGCGCCATCGAACGGGTATGGCGGGTCGGCAAGCTGACCTGGACCGACGGACGCCACGTGGTGCGCAGCCCGATCACGGCGCGCATCGGCCGCGACGTGGTGGCGCCGACCATCCTGCACTCGGAACTGGCCAGCGACAGCAAGATGATCAGCGTGTCCACCGACTTCTCGGGCCGCATGGGCGCGGCCACCGGCGGCTTGCGCGAGATCCAGCGCACCCAGCTCAGGGTCGGCCAGTCGGCGCAGTACGACACCCCGGCGCAGATGCAGGCGGCCTGCCGCAACGGCGCGCCCGGGGTGCTGGCGCGCAGCGTGAACGTACCGGCCAATGCCATGCTGGCACTGTTCGAACTGTTCGACCGCGACACCGGCGCGCCCGGTGACGACGACCTCGACCTGGTGCTGCTCGATCCGTCCGGCGCCCTGGTGTCGGCCAGCGCGGCCGGCGGTTCGAACGAACAGGTCATCGCGTCCACCCCGGCCGCCGGCGAGTACAAGCTGTGCGTGATCGGCTACCAGGCCGCCAACGGCAGCGAGGTCGACTTCTCGCTGTCATCCGCGATCGTCGCCGCCGGCGAGGGCGCCGGCACGCTCACGGCCAGCGTGCCGAGCCGGGTATATACGGGCAAGATGGCTACGGTGAACCTGAGCTGGTCGGGGCTGGAGAAAGGCAAGCGCTACGTCGGCGCCCTGCAGTATATGGGCCGCACCGGGGCGCCGGCGGCGACCACGATGATGATGGTGGAGACCGACGACCCGCTGCCGCTGGCCAGGACCGAGCGGGCTGCACGCGTGGTGGATGCGGGCAAGTAAGGCCCGGAAGTGAAAACGGGGACCTTGCGGTCCCCCAGACCGCTGACAAACCCCGTCTTTTTTACGAAGGCAGGGTTTGTTGCATTTTGAGGCAGCTTGCCCAGGACATTGGGAGCGTACCTGGCGAAAAAATTCGCTGGTACCGCAACAAGTCCGTGTGGAGTCCATACGAGAGCTTGTGATGGCGCGGTGAGCCTGATTTTCGGCGCAAAAATAGGCGCAAGGCCTGTTCCAGCAGGCACGCCATCTTCTTCATGTTCTGGCATGCAGCGGCAAGCAGCGCCTGTGCCTTTACCTTGGCCAATCCGCGGAAGC
>NZ_KB908139.1 GCF_000382345.1 Massilia niastensis DSM 21313 | reverse complement strand
GCACTCGGAAGGCGGCACCATTGCCGCGCTGCTGCGCCACCTGAAGCAGCGTCATGATCACGCATCGATCAGCGACGGCACTGCTGCATGCTATCTCGAGGAAATGAAATTCAGCTATAAACGCTACCGCTACAGTTTAAAAAAAACGCAACCAGGAGGCGTTCGAGCGCGCCGGCAAGATCATCGAGGCTCTGGGCCGGCTCGACCATGAACAGCGGTGCGAATTGCTGTACTTCGATGAATCAGGTTTCAGCCCGAATCCCTCACTGCAGTACGGCTGGACCCGGATTGGTGAAACCCGTTCCGTAGAGCCTCTCGCGCACCGGCAACGGGTCAACGTGCTTGGCGCACTGCGCCACGACGGCCAGCTGATCTGAACTACTCAACAGCGACCGACCAGGCGCGAAGACGTGATCGCCTTTTTCGATCAGATCGCAGATCAGCCACATGCGGTGCCACGCATTGTCTTGCTCGACAACGCGGCAATCCACAAAGGTGAGGCGATGGAAAAGAGGCGGTGGCACTGGGCACGCCAAGGCCTGCACCTCTATTGTTTGGCGCCGTATAGCCCGGAACTCAATCGCATTGAGATCCTCTGGAAACACGCCAAGTACTTCTGGCGTCGTTTCGTCGCCATGAATGGCACCACGCTGCTCGACGAAATCCGGTCTCTGATGCAAGGTTTCGGGACAGAATTTACAGTAAATTTCTCGTAACTACTTAGTGGGTCACTTGGCAACGGGAGTGGCCAATAAAAACGATGGATTTTTGCGCCAGGCCAGGCGCAAACCGCAGCGATAGCTGGCTATCGCGAGGATGTGCAACAACGCCTGGCGCAAAAAGACGCTTTTATGCCACGATCTGTTGCCAAGTCACCCACTAGGCGTCCTGCGCCGGGTCCCCCGGCGCCGCAAGGCCGATGCGCTTCTTCTTTTTCTTGATCACCTCGCCCTGTTCCTGCGGCGGCCGGGTAGCCGGCGGCGGCGCGACCGGCAGCGGAAAACCGAGGAAGGCCATCACGAAAAAGATGGGCAATACCAGGTAGAAGAAGGGCCGCTTCCAGTTGAGTTTTTCTTTCATGATTGCCAACAGATGGTACCGGGTTGGCGGCCTTCAAGTGCTCGACTATGGGATTCGGATATGCATGCCAACGGGCTCAGGCGCCGCCCTGGCACCCCGCGGGAGCGGCATCCAGGTCGGCGACCAGCGCGCTGCGCGCGAACTGGCGCAGCCACTGGTTGGCCGGATCGCGGTGGCAGCGCTCGTGCCAGTACAGCGCCAGCTCGAGGCGCGGCAGATCGAGCGGCGAATCGGCCACCGCGAGGCCGAGGTCGCGCGCCAGCCCGTCGGCCAGCATGCGCGGCATGATCGCCAGCGCATCGGTATGCAGCACGATGTGGGCCGCGACCGTAAAGCTGGGCACGTGGCACAGGACGTGCGAGGCCGGCAGCACCGCTTCCAGGGTGCGCGTGACCGCCGTGTACTGGTGATTCGTATGGTCCATCGAGATCAGCACATGGCGGTTGGCGATGAAGGCCTCGCGGTCCATGCCGAGCGCGCACGGGTGGTCGCGCCGCATCAGGGTCGCATAGCCTTCGCACCAGAGGGTGCGCTGGTGGATGTTGTTGACCAGGTCGGGAAAGCGGCCGATCGCCAGGTCGATCTGGCCCTGTTCCATCTGGCGCTCGAGCGAATGCGGGTCGCAGTTCACGCTGCGCAGCCGGATCCCGGGCGCGCGCTGCGACAGCCCGGCGAGCAGGCGCGGCAGCACGTGGACGATGGCCCCGTCCACCATGTACAGGCCGAAGGCGCGCTCCGCCAGGGCCGGATCGAAGGCCGCCGAGCCGCCCTGCAGCTGGCGCGCCGCGGCCAGCACCGCCGCCACCGGCTCGGCCAGCTCGAGTGCGCGCGCGGTGGGTTCCATGCGCTGGCCGGCGCGCACGAACAGGGGATCGCCGAAATGCAGGCGCAGGCGCGCCAGGGTGCGGCTGACGGTAGGCTGGGTCATGCCGAGTTGTGCCGCGGTGCGCGTCAGGCTGCGCTCGCGCAGCAGGCTCTCCAACATTTGCAGCTGGGACAGGTCGGGGATCACGGACCTTTCCTGCCGCTGGCGAAACTCGCACGGGCCTGTGCGGCCCGGGCGTGGAAATGCGGTTCCATCTGGGTGCTCCGGAATGCCCATACCGCAGCAGTACGGGTCGACCACATCATACCATCCGGTCAACCCGGCGTCGCCGGGGTCTCCCAGGAGGAAGACCTGGCGACAATGGCGATGCCGATGACAGGAAGAAATGACTATATTAAAACTTACTGACGGAGGCTGGTACGGGATGCAGGCGCGCGCGCCTAGAACAGCGCCCCCTGGCGGCTGGTGAGGCGCGCGAAGCGGTCGCCCATGAAGGGCAGGATCGCATCCGCGACCGGCTCCAGCTGGCGCTCCAGGTAATGCCCGTAGTCGATCGCGGCGTGCCGGGTTTCCAGCGGCTCGGGGCCGGCCAGGGTCATCACGTAGCGGATCCAGCCGCCGTTGCGGTACAGCGCGGGGCGTCCCTGGCGCAGGAAGTGTTCGTCGGCGACGCGCGCCGCGCGCACGTGGGGCGGCACGTTGCGCGTGTATTCCTCGAGCGGGCGGCGCAGCCGCTTGCGGTACACCAGCAGCTCGTCCAGTTCGCCGCCCAGGGTGCGCGCCACGTAGTCGCGCACGTAGTCCTCGTAGGGCTGGCCCTTGAAGATGCGCTCGTACAGGCCCTGCTGGAACTGCTGGGCCAGCGGGGTCCAGTCGGTGCGCACCGTCTCCAGGCCCTTGTAGATCACTTCCTCGCTGCCGTCGGCGCCCAGCACCAGGCCCGCGTAGCGCTTCTTGCTGCCCTCTTCCGAGCCGCGCACGGTCGGCATCAGGAAGCGCCGGAAATGCACGTCGTATTCCAGCTCCAGCGCGCTCTCCAGTCCCAGTTCGGCGCGCAGGTGCCCGCGCCACCAGTCGTTGACGCAGGCCACCAGCTCGCGCCCGATGCGCTCGGCCTCCGCCTCCCCGTGGGCGCGCCCGAGCCAGACGAAGGTCGAATCGGTGTCGCCGTAGATCACCCGGTAGCCGCGCTCCTCGATCAGCTCGCGCGTGCGGTGCATGATCTCGTGTCCGCGCATGGTGATCGACGAGGCCAGGCGCGGATCGAAGAAGCGGCAGCCGGTGGTCCCGAGCACGCCGTAGAAGGCGTTCATGATGATCTTCAGCGCCTGCGACAGCGGCCCGTTGCGCTCGCGCTTGGCCGCTTCGCGGCCCATCCAGACCTGGCTCACGATCCCCGGCAGGCAGTGCCTGGTGCGCGAGAAGCGCCCGCCGCGAAAGCCCGGCACGGTGGCCTCCTCGGGCTCGCGCAAGCCTTCGACCAGGCCGACCGGGTCGATCAGGAAGGTGCGGATGATCGACGGGTACAGGCTCTTGTAGTCGAGCACCAGCACCGAATCGTAGAGGCCCGAGCGCGAATCCATCACGAAGCCGCCCGGACTGTCGCCGCCCGCCACGTCGCCGATGTTGGGCGCCACGTGCCCCTGGCGGTGCATCACCGGCATGTACAGGTGCTCGAAGGCCGCCACCGACCCGCCGCTGCGGTCCGCCGCCAGCCCGGTGACGCTGGCGCGCTCCAGCAGGAAGGCCATCAGGCCGGTCTTGTCGAAGATGCGGGTGACCAGCTCGCAGTCCTTCAGGTTGTAATGGGCCAGGGCCGGCTTGTCCTCGGCGAACATGCGGTCGATCTCGGCCATCCGGTCGTGCGGATTGTCGATCGCCTTGCCTTCCCCGAGCAGGGAGCGCGCCACCGACTCCAGGCTGAACGAGGGGAAGCTCCAGGTGGCCGAGCGCAGCGCCTCGATGCCGTCGATGACCAGGCGGCCCGCGATCGAGACGAAGTAATGCTCCTGCTTGCCGCCGTGCTCGCGCCACTCGATGGCGCCGCCGTCGCGCCCCAGGCGCAGCGGACGCTGGAAGCGTTCGGCGTGGCGCTGCAGCACGCGCAGGTCGAACTGCACCAGGTTCCAGCCGATGATCGCGTCCGGATCGTGGCGCGCGATCCATTCCTCCAGCCGGTCGAGCAGCTCCACGCGGCTGTCGCAGTAGTCGAGCGCGAAGTCGCGCTCCCCATCCACGCCGTTGGGCGGGCCGAGCATGTAGACCTGGCGCTGGCCGCAGCCTTCCAGCGCGATCGAGTACAGCTCGCCCTGGAAGGTGGTCTCGATGTCGAGCGAGACCAGGCGCAGGCGCGGACGGTAGCCGTTCGCGGGCTTCAGCTGCCCGTTCACCAGCAGGCCGGGGTCGCCCGCCGCCGGGTGGCCCGTGAAGCGCACCGGGGCGGTGATGAAACGCTCCATCAGGTAGCGCTCGGGCGGGCGCACGTCGGCCTCGTACAGCGCGACGCCGTGCTGGCGCAGGCGCTTCTCGAAGCGCAGCAGCTGGCGGTACTGGCGGCAGTAAAGGCCCAGCACGGGGCGGTGCTGGAAGTCGGTCAGCGCCAGCTGGCGCAGTTCCCAGCCCCGTTCGCCGTGCAGGAGCTGTTCGACGGCGCCGCGCTGCTCTTCGGGGACGAAGGCGACCGGCGTCTGCGGCGCCAGCCGCACCCGGCGCGCTCCGCTGTCGGTGGCGAGCCAGAACTCGACCTCGCAGCCGGCATCGGTATCGCGCCAGTGGCGCGTCAGCAGGAAGCCCCGGTCCGTGCCCCCGTCCTTGCCCTGGTCCTGGTCCTGGTCCATCAGGTGTAGCGCGCCAGCTCGGCGTCGGTGAAGCCGGCCTGGCGGCGCGCCTCGACGTTGAACGGGCCCTTGAGCACCGGCGCCTTGTAGCGCAGCGTCAGCTCGTCGTAGGTGGACGCCGGCTCCAGGCCCTGCAGGGCGCACAGGTGGCAATACCAGCGGTTGCCGATCTCGACGTGCCCGACCTCGTCGCGCAGCAGGCGGTCGAGGATCTTCGCCGCCGCCATGTCGCCGGCCTGGGCCAGCTTGGCGCGCAGCGGCGGGATCGCATCCAGTCCGCGCGCCTCCAGGGTGCGCGGCACCAGCGCCATGCGGGCCAGCACGTCGCCCCGGGTCTTCTCGACCATCTCCCACAGGCTGTCGTGGCCGGGAAAGTCGCCGTAGCGGTAGCCCAGGGTGGCCAGGTGCTCGCCCAGCATGGTGAAGTGGATCGCTTCCTCGTGCGCCACCCGCAGCCAGTCGGTGTAGTAGGCCTGCGGCATGCCGGGGAAGCGCCACAGGGCGTCGAGCGCCAGGTTGACGGCATTGAACTCGATGTGGGCCAGGGCATGGATCAGCATCGCCCGGCCCTCGACGGTGGCCATCGAGCGCCGTCCGACCAGGCGCGGCGGCACCAGTTCGGGGCGCGCGGGCCGGCCGGGGATCGCGCCCCCGGCGCTCAGCACCGCCTGGGTGTCCACGCTTGCCAGGCCGGCCGCGTGGGCGCGCGCCATGGCGGCCACGCCCTGCGTCTTGGCGGCGGGATCGGTGGCGAGGAGGGATTGCAGCGCGCTTGCGCGGAGCTCGATGGAGCGCTCCATGATGTGACCTGGTAGACGAAACCGTGCAGTTTACCAAATCACCGTGTAGGACAGGCAAGGATGCAAGGTGAATATCGGAGAGCTTGTCTGAATTTCTCGATGATAATATTCACGTGCTGGCGAAGAGGCCATCAATTCTGCGGATCGGTGGCGCGCAGCATGCACTTGGACAGGCGGTCGAAGTGCAGCAGCGCGGCCTGCGTGAGTTCGATCCGCTTGCGCCGGCTGTCTTCGGTATCGGCCAGCATGATCCAGCCCTTCTCGCGCATCGATTTCAGCCGGTTGTGGACCGTTGCCGGCGCGCCGAGCTCCGGCATGCCCATCACGTCGCGCACCGACAGGCGCTGGTCGGTGTTGCCGGCGCGGGCGATCAGGGCGAGGATGCGCTCCTCGAGCGGGTCGAGTTCGGGCAGCGACGGCAAACCGCGCAAGGCCTCGGCCAGCTGCAGGAAGCGCAAGTAGATGTCGGCAGGACGGGTTTTCTTCATCGTTCGGTCGTTGCGAATATCGGTCAGGTTTGCTGAGCGCCGCCTTGACGCGTCCTTTTACAGCGGATCGAGAACTATTTTACTGTACCCTGGCATGCCATGAACCAGCTCAAGCTTAACGCGCTCATGATCGGCGCCACCATCGTCCTGTTCATCGCCGCGCTGGCGATCAACGAACTGTTGTTCACCCGCCTCGAATTCGCTCCGGGCATCAACTGGATCTACCTTCCCGCCGGCGTGCGGCTGCTGAGCACCCTGCTGTTCGCCGAAGCCGGCGCCATCGGGCTGCTGCTCGTATCCTGGGGGGTATGCTTCCTTTACTTCTTTCCCGACGATCCGGTGCGCTCGTTCATGGGCGGGATCCTCGCCAGCATCAGTCCCTACCTCGTGTACCTCGGCATGCAGCGCTCGTTCGGCCTCCAGGCCTCGCTGGCCAACCTGACGCCCGCCAGGCTGCTGGCCTGCGCCCTCGCCTTCTCGATCGCCAGTCCGCTGCTGCACCATATCTGGTTCTGGCTGTACGAGGACAAGCAGGACATCTTCCGCAGCTTCGTTGTCATGGCGACCGGGGATTTCTGCGGGACGGTCACCGTCCTGTACGCCGCCAAGCTGGTACTCGCCGTCGTGAAGCCGGTGCGCCCCTAGCAGGCGGCCGCCAGGACGGCGCGCAGCCTGGCGGCCTGGCGCCTCAGCGCGATCACGACGGGATCGCCCGGCCGGGGCCAGGCATGCGCCGCCACCGCGAACAGGCGATCGTCGAGCTCGCGGATGCGCGTCCTTGCCGTGCACAGTTGCCCGATCCGCGCCACGCCGCGCGCGAGGGCCGGCGCGCCCAGCTCGTCCCAGAGCGACTCCAGGTCGAGGTCCACCCGGTTGCGCCGGGCGGAAATCAGGTTGGCGTCCTCGAGCAGGTGCAACGCGGTATCCGTGAGTGGCCACATGGGAAGTTCGCCAGAAAGAGCGCCGGGCGCAAGGACATCGCGAGCGCAGCGGATGTGCGGGCAGACGGCAGGACAGCCTGCCATCCGTTCCAGAAATCATAGCAGTAAAACCCATCATGTTTCCAGCTTGAATTACCTGTTGACCGTTCTTGGTTTTGTAGCGATACAACACTTTCGAGGTGCAAATACACTCCCCCCGTCATGGGGGCAGATTTTCCCGCCGGGCTTGCGTACACTGGCATCTGCCAGCCGCCGCCGTTGACGGACACCGGACGCGCGGCCGCACCGTGTATGTTCCGCCCTTGTTGCGCGCGTTGCCGCCGATTACCTGTATCGGAGACCATGCCTTACCTCGACCACGTCATCCGGGTGCGCCAGGCCGCCTTGCGCCGGTCCGCACTCTGCAGCTTCATGGCGGACGACGCCATCCCGCCGCCACGCCGCCTGGGCTTCATTCCCGCCATGATATTTTTCATGGTGGGCTTCAAGGACATCCTGGCCGCCCTGCGCGGACGCGGCGACGCGCCGCCCGCCGGCCACGGCGCGCGCTGGCACGCCGACGACGATGCCTGGCACTGGCGCTGGTACCTCCTCGACCTGGCGGCGATCGACCATGGCCGCCGCCAGCTGGAGCCGCCGGCGGCCGGGACGGCCGAGGAACCGTGGGCCCCGATGCACCACGCCAGCCGCGAAGTGGTCGAGCAGGCCGTGTTCCTGGCCCGCACCTACCGCACGCCCTTCCAGCGCATGGCCGTGGGCGATGCCCTGGCGGCGACCCTGGCCTGCTTCAACGATCCGATCTACCGGATGGTATCCGAACTCGGCCTGGGCAAGCGGCTGCATTACTTCGGCAGGGTGGAGGCGCAGGCCGAGGGCGAGGCCCGCAGGCCCGGCCTGGCCTCCAGCGCGGCCGAAGCCGAGACCGCCGTGCTCCTGGTGAACGAGGTGTTCGACGCCGTCGAGGGCATGTTCGACTGCTGGATGCGCGTGCGCGTCGCCGGCGCGCCGCGGCAGGCCCCGGCCTGAGGGAGGGTCGGCGCGCGCCGGTGGATCGCCCGGCCGGGGGCCGGCATGGCTTGCGCCGGTTGCATGAGGTAACTGCTAGTATGTGCAAAAGCACAAGCTGCCCCTTATGCAACCGAAACTATTCCTCGGAACCGTGGCGCCGCACATCCCGCTCGAGCTCCAGCGGCGCTTCGACGAACTGCTCGACCACCTCCCGGCGGGCGTCGTCGTCCATGCCCGCGATGGCAGCATCGTGTCGGCGAACCGGCTCGCCTGCGAGCTGCTGGGCCGCAGCGAGCAAGCGCTGGTCGGCGACCAGGCAGACCTTTCCGGCTGGGAGTTCCTTCGGGCCGACGGTTCGCCCCTGCCCCACGCCGAGTTTCCCGTGTACTCCATCCTGCAGACCGGCGACAAGGTGGCCGACATGGTCATCGGCATGCGCGGCCACGGCCACGGCCATCACGATGGCCATGGCCATGCGGAGGACGACACCCGCTGGATGATCTGCAACGCCTATCCGGAGTTCGACGAGGACGGCTCCGTGCACCAGGTGATCGTCTGTTTCACCGACTGCACCGGCCTCAAGCTGGCCGAACGCCACGCCCAGAAATCGGAAGAACGCCTCAGGCTGGCGGTGCTCGGCTCCACCGACGCTCCCTGGGACTGGGACCTGGTCAAGGGCGAAACCTATTATTCCGAGCGCTGGTGGGACATGCTGGGCTATGTGTCGGGAGAGATGGTCGGCGAACCCGAGACCTGGGCGCACCTGATGCATCCCGAGGACCAGGCCCGGATCAGGGCCTTCCTCATCGACCTGCTCAAGGGCTCGCGCGACTGCTACAGCGTCGAGTTGCGCCTGCGCCACCGCGACGGCCACTACGTCCCGGTCCTGTCGCGCGGCTACGTGATGCGCGACGCGCACGGCATGGCGGTGCGCATCTCCGGCACGAATACCGACCTCACCGAGCGCAAGCGCGCCGAGCAGCGCATCCACGAACTGGCCTATTTCGACCCGCTGACCGGATTGCCGAACCGGCGCTTCCTGATGGAGCAGCTGGGCGCCATCCTGGCGCGCTGCAAGCGTTCCACGCAGTACGGCGCCCTGCTGTTCATCGACCTCGACAATTTCAAGCTGCTCAACGACACGATGGGCCATGACGTCGGCGACATGCTGCTGCGCCAGGTGGCGCAGCGCCTGCGCACCAGCCTGCGCGGCTGCGACCAGCTGGCGCGCCTGGGCGGCGACGAATTCGTGGTCATGCTCGACGATCTCGGCTTCTGCGCCGACGAAGCGGCGGCCGAGACGCGGCGCGTCGCCGCCAAGATCCTGTCGGTGCTGGGCCAGCCCTTCCGCCTCGAATCGACGGTGTCGACCAGCACGCCCAGCATCGGGGTCACCATGTTCGACGGCGGCCCGAACAGCATCGACAACCTGCTCAAACAGGCCGACCTGGCGATGTACCGCGCCAAGGCCGAGGGCCGCAACACGGTCCGCTTCTTCGAACCCGGCATGCAATCCGCCGCCGACCGCCAGGCGGCGCTCGAGACCGCCCTGCGCGCCGGCCTGGCCGAACAGCAGTTCGTCCTGTTCTGCCAGCCGCAGTTCGACCGGCACGGCGAACTGGTCGGCGCCGAAGCCCTGCTGCGCTGGGACCGCGGCGCGCTCGGCATCATCGGCCCGGGCGACTTCATCAACCTGGCCGAAGCCTCCGGCCTGATCGTGCCGCTCGGCCTGCACGTGCTCGAGCAGGGTTGCCGCCTGCTGGCGCTGTGGGCCCGCGATCCCGTGCTCGGCCAGCTCAAGCTGGCGGTGAACGTCAGCGTCCACCAGCTGCGCGAAGCGAGCTTCCCGCATACCGTCGCCACCGTCCTCGACGCCACCGGCGCGCCGCCCGAACGCCTGACCCTGGAAATCACCGAAAGCGTCTTCGCCGAGCATGTACCGGACGTCATCTACCGGATGCACCAGCTGCGCGACATGGGCGTCGAGTTCTCGCTCGACGACTTCGGCACCGGTTACTCCTCGCTGGGCTACCTGCGCCGCTTCCCGCTGGCGGCGCTGAAGATCGACCGCTCCTTCGTCCACGACGCCCACACCGATCCGGGCACCGCCGCGATCGTCGAGTCGATCGTCGGACTGGCGCGCAAGCTGGGCCTGTGCATCGTCGCCGAAGGCATCGAGGAACCGGTGCAGCGCGAATTCCTGCTCGGCTGCGGCTGCGACGCGCTGCAGGGCTACCTGCTCGGCCGCCCGATGCCGGTGGCCGACTTCGCCCGCCTGTACGGCGCCCCGGCGCCTACATCTGCCGGAACAGGTGCGCATACACCGGGCTGACCCGGGGCTGTTCCGGCCGGTTGCGCAGGTGCAGCAGCACCTTGCCCATCGTGTCGCGCCCGGCGCTGCTCACGCAGGCCATGTTGACCACGGTGCCGCGGTTGATCTGCTGGAACTGGACCGGGTCGAGCTGGGGCAGCAGCTCCTTCAGCGGCAAGCGGATCAGCGCTTCGCTGTCGGCGGTCGCGACATTGACGTACTTGTCGAGCGCCTGGAAGAACACCACCTCCCTGACCGGAATCATGCGCACCATGTTGCCGACCGCCGCGCGGATGGTCGTCAGCCGCTCCGGCGCGCTCGCCTGCGGCAGCAGCGCCTGCAATTGCCCGACCAGTTGCAGCAGCGCGCCGCCGTCGTGGCGCTCGCCCAGCAGGCCGCGCAGGCGCTCGACGGTCTTCGCCAGCCGCGCCGCGTTGACCGGCTTCAGGACATAATCGGCGGCGGCGCGCTCGAAGGCCCGCACCGCGTACTCGTCGTAGGCGGTGACGAACACCACCTGCGGGAAGGGTTGCGGCCCCTCCCAGCGCTCGGCCAGTTCCTCGGCCGCTTCCAGTCCGCTCTGGCCCGGCATCTTGATGTCCAGGAACAGCACGTCGGGCCGCAGCGCCAGCGCCTGCTCCACCGCCGCCACGCCGTTCGGCGCGGTGGCCACGATCTCGAGCCCGGGCCAGAGCTGTTGCAGGGTCCTGGCCAGGACGGCGGCCAGGATCGGTTCGTCTTCGGCAATCAGCGCTCGGGTCATGCTGTGGTCTCCAGGGGTAGGGTCAGTGTCACGATGGTGCCTTCGGGTTCGGCCGGCGCCAGCACGACGGCGGCGCGCGTTCCATAGATGGCCTGCAGGCGTTCGCGGGTGGTCGACACGCCGACCCCGCCGCCGCTGCGGACGGGCGCATTGCCCAGGCCCAGGCCGGTGTCGCGCACGCTGATCTCGAGCAGCCCGCCGCGCGCCTCGGCGCCGATCGCGACCGCGCCGCCGTCGATCTTCGGCTCCAGCCCGTGGGTGATCGCGTTCTCGACCAGCGGCTGCAGCAGCATGGGCGGCAGGCGCGCCGTCCGCAGGCCCTCGGGCAGGCTGAACTCGTAGCACAGGCGCTCGCCCATGCGCACGCCCATCAGCCCCAGGTAGGCCTGCATGGCCGCGAATTCCTGTTCCAGGGTCGTGCTTTCGGAGCGCGAGGCGCCCAGGGTGGCGCGCAGGTACTGGATCAGCTGGTCGAGCATCCGGCCGGCGCGCTCCGGGTCCAGCGCGATCAGCCCCTGCAGGTTGGCCAGCGTATTGAACAGCATGTGCGGCTCGATCTGGGCCTGCAGCAGCCGCAGCTGGGCCTGCACGGCCTGGCGTTCGATCACCTCGGCGCGTAGCCGGGCGTTGGCGTGTTCCTGGCGCACGTGGCGCAGCCGGTCGCGCTGCACGGTCACGCCGACCATCGCGCTCACCACCAGGAAGGTCAGCACGACCATGCTGCTCCGTTGGACCGACAGGTAATCGGCCAGGCGGTGCTGGTGGCCCATGATCAGGCCGCCCAGTTGCGCCCCGACGAAGTGGGCGACAGGCGCCCCCAGCGCCGCCACGGCGATGAAGCTCAGCCACTGGCGCGGGCGCCAGCCGGGCTCCGGCCACCAGAGCAGCCGGGCGCCGTCGACGATGAGGAAGGCCAGCATGCCGATGGACAGCGAGTAGACCAGCTGCTCGTAGAGCAGCTCCGGCCGCCCGACCACCAGCGTGATCACGACTGCCGCCAGCGCGCTGCCGGCCACCGCGAGCGGCGCGTCGCCCAGCAGGCGCAAGAGACGCGGACGCGCCGCGGCGGCGGAAAGGTCGATGCTTGTCATGCTTTCTCACTTTGTCTGGATGGCAATAAGTGCAGGCATTGTGCCGGGCCGTCGCGGGCGCCGCAAGCGCCGTGCGACGACCCGGCGCAACGCTGGCGTGAAGTCGACCCGGACTGGAGCGAAGTGGCCCGGCGACCCGAGGTTGACCACGCAGCAACTCCATGCGATATTGCCATTCTTACTACTACAAGGAAACCCTCGCATGCGTCACCTCGCCTCCGCACTGGCCCTCGCGCTGCTGTCCGCGACAGCGGCAGCCCAGGCTCCCCTCGACGCCCTCACCGCGCGCATCTCGCCGGATTCCCTGCGCGGCCACCTGTCCTTCCTCTCGTCCGATCTGCTGGAAGGCCGCGGCACCCCGTCGCGCGGCCAGGATCTCGCGGCCGAGTACATCGCCGCCCAGTTCCGCCGCGCGGGCCTGGCGCCGGCGGGCGACGACGGCTACTTCCAGACCGCGAACTGGCAGTACGCGCAGCGCACGGAGACCGGCTTCTCGTTCACCGTGACGGCCGCCGGCGCGAGCATCGCCGTGCCCTTCGCGGACGCGACCGGGGAATTCGTCGATCCGCTGGCGCTCAAGGCCACGCCGGCGGTGTTCATGGACTGGAAGGCGGCGCTGGAAGACAGCAGCGCCGCCACCGGCAAGGTGCTGGTGGTGAAGGCCGCGCCGGTGCCCGGCGCCGCGCGCGTGCTGCAGCAGAAGCTCAAGACCAGGCCGGCGCTGGTGGTGATGATCGACCGCGAGCGCCGCCACGTGCGCGGCAGCGGCGGCTGGCTGATCGACCCGGAGAATGCCGCTCCCGCGGGCGCGGTGCCGGTGCTGGTGCTGCACGCGGCCGACGCCGCCGCGGCGCTGGAAAAAGGCGGCGCCAGCGTGGCCGCGCAGGCCGGCCCGGCGCAGCTGCGTCCCGTAAAGCTCCGTAACGTGATCGGCGTGCTGCGCGGCGCCGACCCGGCGCTGGAGGACACCTATGTGATGCTGTCTGCCCACTACGACCACGTGGGCATCCGCGACGGCGAGATCTACAACGGCGCCAACGACGACGGCAGCGGCACGGTATCGGTGATCGAGGTGGCCTCGGCGCTGGCCGCGCAAAAGGAACGTCCGCGCCGCAGCATCGTGTTCATGGCGCTGTTCGGCGAGGAACTGGGCCTGCTCGGATCGCGCTACTACGCGCGCCATCCGGTGTTCCCGCTGAAGGACACGGTGGCGCACCTGAACCTGGAACAGGTCGGCCGCACCGACGACAGCGAAGGCGCGCGGGTGAACGCCGCCACCATGACGGGCTTCGATTACTCGACCGTCGGCGAGGCGGTGCGCAAGGCCAGCGAACGCACCGGCGTGCGTCTCTGGAAGCATCCCAAGTTCAGCGACCAGTTCTTCGCCCGCAGCGACAACCAGGCGCTGGCCGACGCCGGCGTGCCGGCGCACACGCTGGCCGTGGCCTTCGGCTTCCCCGATTACCACGGCAAGGACGACACCTGGGACAAGATCGACTACGACAACATGGCGCGCATCAACCGCATGGTGGCGGTCGCCCTGCGCGACATCGCGAACGACCCGGTCAAGCCGTCCTGGACCACGGTGCCGGCCGCCGCCGGGTATTCCGCCGCGGCGCGCAAGCTCGAAGCCGTGCGCTGACAGCCTGGGTCGATGACTGGGGAAGCGCTCGATACCGGCCCGGGCGCGCTCGGACGGCTGCGCGCCGTGGCGCTGCGCACGGCCCCTGGCGCGGCGCCGGTCGCCGTCCCCGGCGCCGAGGTCCTCGGCGGCGCCGGGCTGGCCGGCGACATCCATGCCGACCCGCTGTCGCCGCGCCAGGTCCTGCTCGCGGGCGCCGCCGCGTACCAGGCGCTGCGCCTTCCCCGCCATGCGCTGCGCGAAAACCTGCTGCTCGACGCCGACACCGCGGGCCTGCGTTCGGGCATGGTGCTGCAGCTCGGCGCCGATGTCCTGCTTCAACTGATGTTCCAGTGCGAGGCCTGCGGCAGCCTGGATGCCCACAGCCCCGGCCTGGCGCGCGCGATCGGTCCGCGGCGCGGCATGCTGGCGCGGGTGCTCGCCGGCGGCCGGGTGCAGGCGGGCGACCCGGTGCGCAGCCTCGGCCTGCTGCTGCCGCCCTGGTCCGACGACTGGCGCGAGCGGGTCCGGCGCGTGCTCGATGCGGCGCCATCCGGAATGGTGGTCGAATACCGGGTGCTGGCGCGCCTGGCCGGGATCGCCCCGACCTATTGCCGCGCCTTCCCCTCCATGCTGCGCAGGCTCGGACCCGCCTACGCCGCCGGCGCGGTGCCGGCGCGGTCGGCGCGTCCCGAGGCGCGCTGGGATGGCGCCGGCCTGTTCGACCTGCCGCCCGCGAGCGCGCATTGGCTTCCGGCGGGCGCCGCCGAACGCTGACGGCGCCCCGATCCAATCGCGCGACGCGCGCCTCGAACGCCCGATATGATCAAGCGCTCCGGGATGGCCGGCACGCGCCGGACGCCCCGCGATAGTGCACGGCGCCGGCGCGCAGCATGCCGGCAAAGCTCACGCTCATTGCCCCGTCGCCATGGATGCTACCGAAGCGGAACGTTTTGCGTCGTCCAGTGAACATACCCGGCCCCGGCCGACGCTCGGGCTGCGCGAGGCTGTCGCCGTGATCGTCGGCGTCGTCATCGGCGCCGGCATCTTCAAGTCCCCTTCCATCGTCGCAGGCCTGAGCGGCAGTCCAGGCGCGATGTTCGCCCTGTGGGCGCTGGGCGGCCTGGTGTCCCTGGTCGGCGCCCTGTGCTATGCGGAACTGACGACTGCCTACCCGCATGCCGGCGGCGACTATCACTTCCTGCAGCGCGCCTACGGACGCTCGGTCGCCTTCCTGTTCGGCTGGGCGCGCTTCGCGGTGATCACCACCGGTTCGATCGCCCTGCTCGCCTTCGTGTTCGGCGACTACATGCAACAAGCCTTGCCGCTCACCGTGCTGCCCGCCGCCTGGGGGCCGAGCGTGTATGCCGCCGCGATCATCGTCGTGCTGTCGGCGCTCAACCTGCGCGGCATCCGCAGCGGCGCCTTCGCCCAGACCTGGCTCACGCTGGCCGAGGTCGGCGGCCTGCTCCTGATCGCCGTTGCGGCGGCCTTCTTCGTCGAACCGGCCGCCGCGCCGCTGGCAGCCGCGCCGGCCGCGACCGGGCCGCCCGCCGCCGCGCCTTCCTTCGGCCTGGCGATGGTGTTCGTGCTCCTGACCTACGGCGGCTGGAACGAGGCGGCCTACATCAGCGCCGAGATCCGCGGCGGCGCGCGCAGCATGATCAAGGCCCTGACCCTGTCGGTCCTGGTCATCACCTGCCTCTACCTGCTGGTCAGCTGGGCCTACTGGAGCGTCCTCGGCATGCAGGGGATGGCCGCCTCCGACGCCGTCGCCGCCGACGTGATGCGCGTCGCCTTCGGCCCCGCGGGCGAGAAGACCATGGCGCTGCTGGTGGCCGTCTCCGCCCTCACCTCCATCAACGCCACCATGATCGTGGGCGCGCGCACCGGCTATGCCATGGGCTGCGACTGGCGCCAGCTGGAGCGCCTCGGACAATGGAACGGCGCGCGCGGCACGCCTGCCTGCGCCATGCTGGTCCAGTGCGTCGCGGCCCTGCTGCTGGTGGGCGTCGGCACCGCGTTCGGCAGCGGCTTCAAGGCGATGGTCGAATTCACCGCGCCGGTCTTCTGGCTGTTCTTCCTGCTGACCGGCATCTCGCTGTTCGTCCTGCGGCGCCGCGAGCCGCAGGCGCCCCGGCCCTTCAAGGTGCCGCTGTATCCCCTGCTCCCCCTGCTGTTCTGCGCAAGCTGCGCCTGGATGCTCTGGTCCAGCCTGTCGTACGTGTACAGCCAGTCGCTGGGCGGACTCAATGCCGCATGGATCGGCGTGGCGGTCCTCGCCTGCGGCCTGCTGCTGCTATTGCTGCTGCGTTCCCAGCGCGGGAACAACACTCCTTCCAGCCCGCCGTTCCAGTCCCCATCCAAGGAGAAAAGCCGATGACCCCCGATACCCGCCGCCGCACCATCCTGATGTCCGTCGCCGCCGTGACCGGCGTCCTGCTGCTGCCCGACCGGAAGCTGTCCGCGCAGCTCGCGCCCACGCCCCACCTCGATGTGCCCTACGTCCCGACGCCCCAGGACGTGGTCGACCGCATGCTCGACATCGCCAAGGTCGGCAAGAAGGACATCCTGTACGACCTCGGCTGCGGCGACGGCCGCATCGTCGTGACCGCCGCCAAGCAGCGCGGCGCCCGTGGCACCGGCATCGACCTCGATCCCGCCCGCATCGCGGAGGCGGAAGAAAATGCAAAGAAGGCCGGGGTGTCCAGCCAGGTCAGCTTCAAGGTCGGCGACCTGTTCCAGACCGATGTCTCGGAGGCCACGGTGGTGACCTTGTACCTGCTGCCGACTGTCAACGCGAAACTGCGTCCACGCCTGTGGAAGCAGCTCAAGGTCGGCACCCGGGTGGTCTCGCATGCCTTCGACATGGGCCCGGAATGGCCGCCCGACAAGACCGAAGAGGTCAACGGGCGCCGCATCTACTACTGGACGATCACGCAGGCACAGAAGAAGGCGGTGACCTGAGCCTCCCCCTCCCCCACCCGGCCCCCTTGCGACAGCACGCAATGGGTGCCGGCGCTCCCGCCCTTCCCGCGCCATCTCCACGCGCCATTCCCGGTCGGCTTCAGGTAGCATGGCGGTCCCCGCCGTTTCCTTGGTGCACCTTTGCACCGGGGCGACCCATCCACCCGACATTCGCCGGCACCACCGGCGCAGGCAGCGCATGTTTTCGATCGTCCTCAATATCTGTGGTTCACTGATGCACTTCTACGTGGCGCACCGCCTCTACAGTTTGCCGCTGTTGCGCGAACGGATGTCGCCGCGCCCGTGGTGGGCCGGCGCGCTGGTGCTCTGGCTGGTCTACCTGGCGGGCGTCCACCTCGGCGACCAGGCGCTCGACTGGCGCTGGTGGCCGGGACAGTTCGCGCTCACCTGGCTCGGCGTCCTGTTCATGATGAGCATGTGCCTGCTGGCCGCCGATGTGCTGACCGGCTTCGGCTTCTGGTGGCGGCGCCATGCGCGGCGCCTGCTCGGGGGCGGCGTCGCCGCCGGCCTCCTGCTGAGCGGCTACGCGCTCTATCAGGGCATGCGCGCGCCGGTGGTGGTCGAACACGAGGTGGCGCTGGCAGGCCTGCCGCGGGCGCTCGACGGCACCGTGCTGGTGGCCGTCAGCGACCTGCACCTCGGGGCGCAGCGCCGCGCGGCGTGGATGGCGGCGCGGGTGCGCCAGATCAACGCCCTCCAGCCCGCGGCCGTGGTGATGCTGGGCGACCAGGTCGAGGACGAGCCGCTGGGCGAACCGGCGCTCGCCGCCGCGCTCAGGGGCCTGCGTGCGCCGGCGGGCGTGTGGGCGGTGACGGGGAACCATGAATACTACGGCGACGCCGCCGCCACCATCGCCGAATTCGAGCAGGGCGGCGTGCGCTGGCTGCGCGACCAACGGGTCGAACTGCTGCCCGGCCTGGTGCTGGCCGGGGTGGACGACATCGGCCGCGCCATGCGCGGCGGACGCGGCCTGGTCGGAGGCCTGGAACGCACGATTCCCGCGCCGGCCGCCAGCGCCACCATCCTGCTGTCGCACATTCCCGCCGGGCCGATGGTGGATCGCGCAGAAACCCTGGGCGTGGACCTGATGCTGTCCGGCCATACCCACGGCGGCCAGATCTGGCCCTTCGACTACCTGGTGCGGCAGCGCTTCCCGGCCGTGGCCGGCGCCCACCAGGTCGGCGCCATGACCTTGCTGGTCACCCGCGGCGCCGGCAGCTGGGGACCGCGCATGCGCCTGTGGCAGCCGGGAGAGATCGTCAAGCTGACCCTGCGTTCGGGACGCTGAGGGCGCGCGCTGTCCGCAGGCCTCAGCGGGGATGCGGATTCAGCGGGGGAATCTGGTGGCGCCGCTCGCCCGGCCTGGTCAGCACGCGCATGGCGACCTCGAGCGGAACGCCCAGGGCCGCCAGCTCGCGCGCCGCCTGCCCCTGGCCGGTGGCGGGCGCCGCGTGGATGATGGCTTCGACCATCAGGGCGGTCTTGTAGTCGCTGCGTCGGTCCATGATGCTCCCCCTTGGCCCCGGCCGCACAGCGTGGCCGGGGAGACTGCTACTCGAGCGGCGGACCGACCGTCGAATTCACCCGGCGCTCCGCGGCGCCCGAGACCAGGACGTCGGTTTCCTTGCCGGCCCTGAGCCACCCGAACAGCACGGCCATCATGAAGGGGCCGACGAACAGGCCGATCACGCCCAGGGTCGACACGCCGCCGAGCAGGCCGAACAGCACCGCGAGGAAAGGCAGGTTGACCCGGTGGCCGATCAGCTTTGGCCGGATGAACTTGTCGACCATGAACAGCTCGACCGCGCCCCAGGTGAACAGGCCGAGCGCGGCGCCCGCATTTCCCTGACCCAGCAGCAGCAGCGACACCATGGTGAACGACAGCGGCGCCCCGCCCGGGATCAGCGCCAGGTAGCCCGTGATCACGCCCAGCAGGGCCGGCACCGGCGCCCCCGCGATGGCGTAGGCCACGCCCAGCACCACGCCTTCGAGCAGCGCGATCGAGCACAGGCCGAGCGCGGTGCCGCGCACCGACAGCGGCAGGACACGGCGCAGCATGCCGTAGTGCGCCGGAATCAGGCGTTCGCCGGCGCTGTCGATATAGCGCATCACCGTGGACCCGTGCAGGTAGAGGATGAACAGGGTCAGCAGCGTCAGGAACAGGTACAGGGCGTTGGCCAGGATGGTCGAGCCCCAGGTGCGCGCCGCATCCGTCAGGTGCGGCATGAAGTCGCCGACCGTGGTCCGGATCAGGGTATTCAGTCCGCCCGGCACGGCCAGGTGTTCGAGCCACCACTTGACGGCCGGCTCGGCGACCAGGGGCAGGCGGAACAGCCAGGACGGCACCGGCACCCCGGTGTGGTTGAGCTCGCCGAGCAGGCGTTCGACGCCCGCCAGCTCGTTATGCAGGGCATTGAAGAGCAGGAGCGACGGGCCCAGGAAGCTGGCCACCAGCAGCGCCAGCAGGAAGCTGGCGCTGGCGAAGCGTGGCCAGCCGCGCCGCAGCAAGAGCGCGTGCAGCGGCCAGGTGATCACGGCGAGCAAGCCCGCCCACGCGAGCGAACCCAGGAAGTGCTGGAGCAGGAACCCCAGTGCCAGTGCGAACAGCACCGGCAACAACAATGGAAAGTAGCTCGTACGCATCCTGGATCCGCGATGGTTAGCCGCGCTGCAGGGCCGAGATACGGTCCTCGCACGACGGGTGGCTGCTGAACAGCGACAGGACGCCGCCGCCGGCGATGCCCGACGCCGCCATGTTCTTCGGCAGCTCGCCCTGGGGCACGCCGCCCAGGCGCTGCAGCGCGGCGATCATCGGGCGCGGGGTGCCGAGGATCTTCGCCGCGCCACGGTCGGCGCGGTATTCGCGCTGGCGCGAGAACCAGGCCACGATGATGCTCGCCACGATGCCGAACAGGATGTCGCAGACGATCGCGGTGATCGTGTAGGCGAGGCCGGGGCCGCTGCCTTGTTCATTGTCCCTGCGCAGGGCCTGGTCGACGAAATACGCCACCACGCGCGCCAGGAAGATCACGAAGGTGTTGACCACGCCCTGGATCAGGGTGAGGGTCACCATGTCGCCATTGGCGATGTGCGCCACCTCGTGGGCCAGCACCGCCTCGACTTCCTCCTGGGTCATCGATTCGAGCAGGCCGGTCGACACCGCCACCAGCGACGAGTTCCTGGTCGCGCCGGTCGCGAAGGCGTTCGGCGCGCCCTGGTAGATCGCCACTTCGGGCATGCCGATGCCGGCGCGCTGCGCCTGCGCGGCCACGGTGCTCAGCAGCCACTGCTCGGTCGAATTGCCCGGGTGTTCGATCACGCGGGCGCCGGTCGACCACTTGGCGATCGGCTTGGACAGGAACAGCGAGATGAAGGCGCCGCCAAAACCCATCAGGGCGGCGAAGGCCAGCAGGGTGCCCAGGTTCAGGCCATTTGCGGTGAGATAGTTATTGACGCCAAGCAGACTCGCCGAGATACCCAGCACGAGCATGATGGCAAGATTGGTGACCAAAAAAAGCGCAACACGTTTCAAAATATCCTCAGCTTCCTTTTCGGCTTCCAGCGCTGATAGCTGTCGGCCACATTTTATTGATGATGTGAAAGGATAATGCAAGCGCATTGCTCTGGAAAAGCGAAGTTTATGGAAGTATTTCTTCGCAAAAACGGAAGCTCTTCATAGGAAAGCGGTCTACTGCCTGTCATTTTCTCTATTATTCATCATCGGCGCGATGATACCTGCAAATGGCTCGGCCGTTGAACCCTTCGCGCCACAAACATTTGCTATGCTACAACGCATTGCTTCCGCCAGGCTGACAACATGCTACGCTCACTCCAGGTTTTCCTGGCGCTTGCCTTCTGCGGCGCCCCCGTTCCCGGCGCCTGCGCCGCCCCGCTTCCCCTGCATCAGCTGGACAACGGCAGCGTGCGCGCGACCGTCACCGAAGCCATCGGCGGACGCCTGCTGTCGTTCTCGCTCGCGGGCAGGCCGAACTTCCTGCGGGTGGACCCGGCGGCGGGCGACCCCGGCGCGGCGGTCGATGCCGAAGCGGGCAATGTCGGCTATCTAGGCCATGAAGTCTGGGCCGGCCCGCAGCAGGAATGGTGGACCCGGCAAACCGTGAACCCCGCACGGGCGGCGGCCAGGGCGCCGTGGCCGCCCGATCCCTACCTCAGCCTGGCGCGCTACACCCTGGAGGAGCGGACCGCCGCGCAGCTCGCCATGACCAGCCCCGCCAGTCCGGTCAACGGCCTGCAGCTGCGCAAGCGCTACGCCCTCGTCGAGGGCCGGCCCAACAGCCTGCGCCTCGAGGTGGAAGCGAGCAACCGGCGCGCCACGCCAGTGGCCTGGGACATCTGGTTCAATACCCGCGTCCATGCCGATACCCGGGTGTACGTACCGGTGGCGTCGGCCGGCGACATCCGGCTGCAGGCCAGTTCTGGCGCCGGCCGCACGGCGCCGGGCTACACGGTCGAGCACGGCATGTTCTCGCTCGACGTCCCGGCCAGGGGCGCGGCCGGCGGCCCGGCGCGCCTCGGCAAGCTGTTCCTGCAGCCGGCGGCCGGCTGGATGGCGGCGTTTCGCGACGGGCAGGCCTTCATCATCCAGTTCTCCCTCCAGCCCCGCTCGGCCATTCATCCGGACCAGGGACAGGTCGAGCTGTACCACGACTACCGGCCCGGGGAGGTCGACAAGGGCATCCTGGAGATGGAAGTGCACGCGCCCTACCTGGCGCTGGCGCCGGGGGCGACGATGGAGGCGGCGCAGTTGTGGACGATCCTGCCCTATGACGGGCCGGCCACGCGCGCGGCGCACCTGGCCTTCCTGCGCGCGCACGCGCAGCAGGAAGGCCTGGGAGGACTGTGACGGTGGATGGAACAAGCCCGCCGGGCGGCGGGCTCGCGAGGCTTACAGGCTGCCGCGCAGCGACACCACCACGTTGCGCGGATCGCCGTAGTAATAGCTGATCCCGGTCGGCGCAAACTTCTTGTAGTACACCTTGTCGAACAGGTTGTTCACGTTGACCTGCAGCGCCAGGCGCTCGTTGAAGCGGTAGCCCAGCATCGCGTTGGCGATCGTGTAGCCGCCCTGGTGCACGGTCACGGCGCCCGAGCGCACGAAGGAATCGCTCTGCACCTGCACCCCGCCGCCCACCGTGAAGCCGGGCCCCATGCGGTCCGCGCTGTAGGTGCCGAACACGCGCGGCTGGTGCTTCGGATCGATGCTGCGCAGCGGTTGCCCCGTGTTGGCCGCCGTGTCGCGGATATAGCTGGTGCGGGTGTTGGTATAGCCGCCGATCAGCTGCAGGCCCGGCAGGAGCTCGCCCGACGGTTCGGCTTCCCAGCCTTCGCTGCGCTGCTTGCCGCCCGCGATGCGGCAGTAGCCGCTGGTGTAATAAGGCAGGCAGGGGCTGGCCGAGCTCGCGTCCTCGATCGCCCGTCCCACGTTATCGATCTGGAACAGGCCGAGCGAGGCGTTCAGGCGGCCGCCGTAGAACTCCCCTTTCAGGCCCAGCTCATAGTCCTCGCCGCGGATCGGTTCCAGGATGTCGCCGCTGGCGCGCTGCCGACGGCCCTGGCCGGCTGCTGGGACCTCGAGACCGAGGTGGGCTTCAACGCCGCGTACGTCGGCGAACGCGACAAGATCGGCCTGATCAACGAACTGCGCTCCCAGCCGATCGCCATCACGCCGTTCGAGCCGGAGCGGCAGCGCGGCTATTTCGACTATGTATTCGAAGACCTCGACACATTCCGCGAGAGTAAATCAAAGAGCTTGCGCCTGCTGCGCGCCCAGACGTGACGCCACAATGACGCCCGCGACCATCGGACGCCTCTCGGCGCGGACAGGTGAAGCCGGAACCAATATCCATCGACGCCAGCCGACTGCCCTCGCGCACCAGCGGGTCGCAGCGTTCGAGATGTGGCATTCAGGGTCAGGTCTGTCATTCGGACATGCACGCACGACCCTTGCGAAATCTCAGAACGGCTTGCAGTACGCCGAGACTTTTTCCCTCTTTCAGACATGGTCCGTGATGCGCGGGCTTGGGCGACAAATGTGAGCCAACCGTTGACGAGTTGGCGAGATACAAACCAGCATTTTGAGATAGCGCAAAGGTGTTCGATCGATGTCCGAATGACAGACCTGACCCTGAATGTCCGGTGGCGGCCAGTTGCAGGCTTGGGGAATGTGACATCAGGAAGCAAGTCGAGTCGCCATACGCAATCCTTATGGATCGGAGCCCCTCACCTGCGCGTCGCCGGCGTCGCGCAGCGCCAGCAAGCTGCCGAGCAGCACATCGACATCATCAAGCCACCACCAATGGTCATTTCCCTCGAGCTCGACCAGCCTTGCGCCCGGAATATGCGTCGCCATGAATCTCGAGGCCTCGATGCGGACCGCCCGGTCGTCGCGGCGGTGGATCAGGACGGTCGGACACCGCACCCGCGGAAGCAGCGCCGTGACGTCGACATTGCGCAACTGGTCCAGGATGCCTGCGATGGTACCCGGGCTGCTCGACAGCCGCAACAGGCGAGCCCACCAGTCGTTCAGCGTCGGATCGTTTGCATGGGAAGGGGCAAACGCGGCGATGCTGTGGCCGGTGCCCCAGTCCGCGACCAGGCGCTCCAGCCAAAGCTCGTACTGCCGGGGCGACAGCGCGGCAGCGTAGCTCGCGCTCGCGGTGCCCTTCGGCAGCGCGGCGTACAAGCATAATCCCGCAACCCGCCGCGGATGCGCGCAGCACAGCTGAATGGCCGCCGGCCCGCCTTCCGACGCGCCGAATACCACCGCGCTCTTGCTGCCGGCCGCATCAAGCACCGCCAGCACATCGCTCACCGCGGTCGACATGGATGGGCTTTCCAGCGTACGGTCTGACAGCCCGACGCCACGCCGGTCGAACATGATCACGCGGAACTCCCTCGCCGCGCGCGCCAGAAAAGCCGCAAGCTGTGGCTGCTCCCAGGCCATTTCCACGTTCGAAACGAAACCGGGAATAATCAACAGGTCGCTCTTGCCTGCGCCGAAGCATTGCCAGGCAAGATAGACGCCGCCGGCATCCGTGTACGAGGTCCGCGGACGCGACTGCCCCCAGACGTTCCGCATCGCCAGCTTGGCCTCGGCAGTCCGCGCCAGGCGCGTGAACGAGGCGGACACCTCGATTCCGAGCGCTTCGAACAAATTGCCGCGCAGGGTGCGGTACAGCGCAACGCATTCCTCGTCGCGTCCCGCGTCATGCAGCATGGCCGCCGCCTGCGCCCAGCCTGCCTCGTCGATCCGGTCGCGCTCGATGTCGGCCAGCATCATACGCAGTGCTTCATCGTGCGCGCCTTGCGCCAGCAGCGACGCGACGATCTTGTCGCGCATGCGGCGGCAACGGCTGCTTTGCGCAGTGCGCTGAAAATCGAGCCATTCGGCCGCCTGCGTCCGTTCGTCGAACTCCCAGCCTCCGAGCAGCGGGTCGCGCGCCGCCTGCACGATGTCGAATGCGGGCCCGGGAGCGGACACGTTCCCGCCATGATGGATCAGGCTGTGATATTGCTGCAGGTAGCGCGCGAAATCGCAGTGCGCCCGCCATGCGCCGCTCAGCGCGAGCCGCGTTCCCCGTTCCGGGAACGCGTCTTCGCCCAGCTGGCCGCGTGCTTCGAATACCAGCCGGCGCAGCCGCCGCAGGCGCGAGGCTTCCTCCCCCTCCTCCCACAAGCGCTCGGCAAGCGTCGCGCGTTCCATGCCGTCCGGCGCGGAGGCCAGCATGGCCAGCAGCAGGGCGCACCGCTTGAGCCTGACCGGCGTCACACCGTCCGCGGCGACGATGGCCGGCTGCCCGAACAGTTTGAGCTCACGCGTCGTCATCGATCGCAACTCCTTTGGTCGCGGGAACGCCCAGGGAACGCCGGATTCATACGCTGCAGCTTACTTCATCCAGGGAGACCGATCATGCCTCACCATGCTAATTTCCAAACTTCAACCCATGTGTTCGTGCATGGCAGCGCCGGTGACGGCGCGCAATGGCGGGACATGGCCACCCTGCTTCCGCATGCGCGGATGATCAGGAGAGCGGCATGACTATCCGTCTCTTCGCCGTATCGGCATTCCTGGCGGCCCAGGCCGCGCAACTGTACTTCATCGGTTTCCTCCAGAACTGGACGCCGAAAGGAATCGACACCGGAACCGCCGCGAGCGCCCCGCTCGCCGCCGTCTGCAACTGCGCGCTGCTCGCCTTGTTCGGCCTGCTGCACAGCCTGATGGCACGGCCCGCTTTCAAGCAAGGGCTGCGGCGCATAACGCCCAAGGAGCTGGAGCGCAGCGTCTACATCCTGGTCTCCGGCATCCAGCTGGCGATGATCGTCGCCTTCTGGACGCCAATGCCGGCGCCACTGTGGGCGGTCGATTCGCGCTGGGGCATGCTTGCCGTGCTCAGCCTGTTCGCGCTCGGCAATCTGTTCCTCGTATGGGCGATCCACAGCATCGATGAATGGCACTTCTATGGCCTGCGGCAAGCATTCTCCCCCGCGGCGCAGGAACCGCCCTTCTCGATGCGCGGCCCCTATCGCCATGTGCGGCACCCGATCCAGACCGGCCTGATCATCGCGCTATGGGCGACGCCCTCGATGACCGTCGGCCACGCGCTGCTGGCGGGCTTCCTGACGCTGTATAGCATCTTGGCGACCCTGTTTCTCGAAGAGCGCGATCTCGTCAATGCGATGGGCGACGCCTATTGCGCCTATCGCCGCAAGGTGCCCGCGCTGTTGCCCTTGTCGATCCTGCGCGCGCGGCGCTAGCATCCGGCGTCCTGGCGCCTCTCAGCGCGGATAGGTGAAGCCGGTCCGGATATCCATCGGCGCCAGCCGGCTGCCCTCGCGCACCATCAGGCGCTGGGGCGGTTCGTCGCCCGCCAGCGCGCCCGGCGTCACGGGCAGCCCTTCGCCCTTGCGCACCAGCGGGTCGCAGCGTTCGTACACATTGGGGCAGCCCGTGGCCTTGAGGAGCGCCTGCACGACGGGCACCTTCCACAGGTCGACCCCGGCGGCATTGAACTGGCACACCAGATAGCCCGCGGCGCCGCCATAGCTGTGCACCAGCAGACCCGGCAAGCCATCCACGTCGCCGTCGACCAGCTGGACCAGCGCCTGCGGATCGGCGCTGCGCAGCGCCTCGGCGCGGCGCAGCACGGCGGCCTGCACGCGCCGCTTGATCAGCGCGTGGTCGACCGGCTCGTCCTCGCGCAAGGTCCAGATGCGGGCGGCGATCTGCGATTTGGCGTTATAGGCCGCGCGGGCCAGGAACTGGCGCGACGACGACTGCAGGATCGCCGTGGCGCCCGGCTTGTTGCGCTCCTGCGGCTTGCCTTCGACCTTGTCGACGGCGGAGACGTAGATCCACGGGTCGCCGGACAGCAGACCTTTTTCCTTACCCTGTTTGATGGTGATGATGAGCATGCGAGGCTTTCGTTTTCAGGAACGGGATGATACAGCAAGCCGCCGCACTCCCCTATCGCTGCATGCCGCGCCGTTGACGATGCCGTCCGTAAAGTGTAGAAGCCATGCGGCTGCCTGCCTGTAGAATCGGGCGGGTGATTCCAGCCAGGGAGGAGATCCGCGATGACCATCACCATCACCGCCTTCGAACGCTCGCCCGATGGCGGCCAGGGACTGGCGCGTGACACGCGCGTTCGCTGGGCGCTGGAAGAAGTGGGCCAGCCCTACGGGGTGCGCCTGGTCTCGTTTCGCGCGATGAAGGAGCCCGCGCACATGAAGCTTCATCCTTTCGGCCAGATTCCGACCTATGAGGAAGGCGATCTGGCCCTGTTCGAGACGGGAGCGATCGTGCTCCATATCGCCGGGCGCCATGCGGGCCTGCTGCCGGTCGAAGCCGACGCCCGCGCACGCGCAACTGCCTGGATGTTTGCCGCGCTCAATACGGTGGAGCCGCCTATCGTCGAACGAGAAACCGTCGAGCTGCTGGAAAGCGACAAGCCCTGGTACGAGGAGCGCCTGCCCCTGGTCGAGCAACGCGTGCGCGACCGGCTGGACCAGCTTTCCGATCGCCTGGGCGACGCCGACTGGCTCGATGGCGGGTTCAGTGCGGGGGACCTGATGATGGTGTCGGTGCTGCTCAGGTCGAGAGCGTCGGGCATCCTGGATGACTACCCGAACCTGGCCGCCTATGTGGCGCGCGGCGAAGCGCGCCCCGCCTACGGGCGGGCCTTCGACGCCCAACTGGCCGTCTTCACCGGCCAGCCGCCAGGCTGAGGGCGAAACTTGAAAGGCGCCGCCGCCACGCGGGCGGCGGCGCCGTGCGGATCAGACCCGCTCGATGACGATGGCGATACCCTGGCCCACGCCGATGCACATGGTGCACAGCGCATAGCGGCCGCCGGTGCGGTGCAGCTGGTACATCGCGCTGGTGACCAGGCGCGCGCCGCTCATGCCGAGCGGGTGGCCGAGGGCGATCGCGCCGCCTTGCGGATTCACGCGGCTGTCGTCGTCGGCGATGCCCAGTTCGCGCAGCACGGCCAGGCCCTGCGAAGCGAAGGCTTCGTTCAGTTCGATGATGTCCATCTGGTCGAGCGTCATGCCGAGCTGGCGCATCAGCTTTTGCGTGGCCGGCGCCGGGCCGATGCCCATCACGCGCGGAGCGACGCCAGCGGTTGCCATGCCGAGGATGCGCGCGCGCGGCGTCAGGCCGTACTTGGCGGCCGCTTCGCCGCTGGCCAGCAGCAGCGCGCAGGCGCCGTCGTTCACGCCCGAGGCATTGCCCGCGGTGACCGAACCTTCCGCATGCACCACGCCCTTGAGCTTGGCCAGTGCCTCGATGGTCGTTTCGCGCAGGTGCTCGTCGTGCTGGAACAGGACCGGATCGCCCTTCTTCTGGGGGATCGACACCGGCACGATCTCTTCGGCGAACAGGCCGTCGCGCTGGGCGCGCGCCGCCCGCTGCTGGCTCACCAGCGCGAACTTGTCCTGGTCTTCGCGCGACACCTTGTAGTCCACGGCGACGTTTTCCGCGGTCTCCGGCATCGCGTCGGTGCCGTACAGCTGCTTCATGAGCTTGTTCGGGAAGCGCCAGCCGATGGTGGTGTCATAGATGGCCGCGTTGCGCGAGAAGGCGCTGTCGGCCTTGCCCATCACGAAAGGCGCGCGGGTCATCGATTCGACGCCGCCCGCGATCATCAGGCCCGCTTCGCCGGAACGGATGGCGCGCGCCGCGATGCCGACCGCGTCCATGCCCGAGCCGCACAGGCGGTTCACGGTGGTGCCGGGGACTTCCAGCGGCAGGCCGGCCAGCAGCAGCGACATGCGCGCCACGTTGCGGTTGTCTTCGCCGGCCTGGTTGGCGCAGCCGTAGATCACGTCGTCCACGGCCTTCCAGTCGACGCCGGGATTGCGTTTCACCAGTTCGCGCAGCGGTACCGCGCCCAGGTCGTCGGCGCGCATGTCCTTGAGGGTGCCGCCGTAGCGTCCGATGGGAGTACGGATCGCGTCGCAGATAAAAGCTTCAGTCATCTTGTTGTCCTCGTTCGTTTACGGCGCCAGCAGCGGCGCTTCGGTGACGGCCTGCAGGTCGGCCAGGGTCAGGCCCGGGGCCATCTCGACCACGCGCAGGCCTTCGCGGGTGACGTCGAGCACGGCCAGGTCGGTGTAGATGCGGTTCACGCAACCGACGCCGGTGAGCGGATAGGTGCATTCGCGCACGATCTTGCTCTCGCCGGTCTTGGTCTGGTGGTCCATCATCACGAACACCTGCTTGGCGCCGATCGCCAGGTCCATCGCGCCGCCGACGGCGGGAATCGCGTCGGGCGCGCCGGTGTGCCAGTTGGCCAGGTCGCCCGTGCTGGATACCTGGAAGGCGCCCAGCACGCAGATGTCGAGGTGGCCGCCGCGCATCATCGCGAACGAGTCGGCGTGGTGGAAGTAGGCGCCGCCCGTCAGCAGGGTCACCGGCTGCTTGCCGGCGTTGATCAGGTCTTCGTCTTCCTCGCCGGGCGCCGGGGCCGGGCCCATGCCGAGCAGGCCGTTCTCGCTGTGCAGGAAGATTTCACGGTCGGCAGGTAGGTAATTGGCCACCTTCGTCGGCAGGCCGATGCCCAGGTTGACATAGGCGCCTTCGTGGATGTCCTGGGCCACGCGGGCGGCGATCTGGTCGCGGGTGAAACGGTTCATGCTGCCTCCTTGACGACGCGCTGGACGAAGATGCCCGGGGTGATGATGTTTTCGGGATCGAGCTCGCCCAGCGGGACGATCTCCTGGACCTGGGCGATCGCCACCTTGGCGGCCATCGCCATGATCGGACCGAAGTTGCGGGCGGTCTTGCGGTACACCAGGTTGCCCCAGCGGTCGCCGCGCAGCGCCTTGATCAGGGCGAAATCGGCGTGGATCGGCGACTCCAGCACATAGTGGCGGCCGTCGATCAGGCGGGTTTCCTTGCCTTCGGCCAGCAGGGTGCCGTAGCCGGTCGGGGAGAAGAAGCCGCCGATGCCGGCGCCGGCGGCGCGGATGCGCTCGGCCAGGTTGCCCTGCGGGGTCAGTTCCAGCTCGATCTCGCCGGCGCGGTACAGGGCGTCGAAGTGGTGCGAATCGGCCTGGCGCGGGAAGGAGCAGATGATCTTGCGTACACGCTTTTTCGCGAGCAAGGCCGCCAGCCCGGTGTCGCCGTTGCCGGCGTTGTTGTTGACGATCGTGAGTTCGCGCGCGCCCTGCTCGATCAGGGCGTCGATCAGCGCCGACGGCATGCCCGCGTTGCCGAAGCCGCCGATCATGACGGTCGCACCGTCGTGCACATCGGCGACGGCGCTCGCGAGCGATTCGTAGCTTTTATCAATCATGGTTCACCTTTGGCTGTGTGCGGCCGGGCCGCCCACCGTTGAAAAAAAATCCTGCTTGTGTTCGCTAATCGAACATATAATCGGTTATCGCACAAACAGTGTACCCAGCTCCGGCTGGCGAGGTCAAGAAAAAAACACATCGTTCCCTCTCACCTCTGCATTAGAATTCCGCCATGACCAACCGCAAAACAGACATCGACGAGATGGAACACTCCGCAGCCGAGCCCACCATCGCGGAGCAGATCGACAGCCTGGCCGATCCCAACTTCATGACCTCGCTGGCGCGCGGCCTGGCCGTGGTGCGGGCATTCAGCGACTCGCGCACGCCCCAGACCATCGCCCAGATCAGCCAGAAGACCGGCATTCCGCGTGCGGCGGTGCGGCGCTGCCTGTATACCCTGCAGCAGCTGGGCTACGTGCAGGCGGAGCTGAACAACTTCTCGCTGCGCCCCAAGGTCCTGACGCTCGGCTATTCCTACCTGTCCTCGACGCCGCTGACCGTGTCGAGCCAGCCCTACCTGAACAGCATCAGCCGCGATCTCGGCGAATCCTGCTCGCTGGCGGTGCTCGACGACGGCGAGGTGCTGTACGTGGCGCGTTCCGCGGCCTCGCGCGTGATGTCGGTCGCGCTCAACACCGGCAGCCGCCTGCCCGCCTACTGCACGTCGCTGGGGCGGGTGCTGCTGTCCCACCTGCCGGCCGAGGAACTGAACGCCTACCTGGCGCATACCCGCCTGCAGCCGATGACCGAGCACACGGTCACCAGCCAGAAGCGCCTGCGCGAGATCCTCCTGGGGGTGCGCCAGGACGGCTACGCCATCATCGACGAGGAACTCGAACTCGGCCTGCGTTCGATCGCCGTGCCGGTGCGCGGCGCGGCCGGCCGGGTGGTCGCCTCGCTCAACGTCGGGGTCCAGGCCGCCCGCGTCAGCGTCGACCGCCTGAAGGAAGACTTCCTGCCGGTCCTGCAGCGCGGCGCACTGGAACTGTCCGTGCTCCTGCCCTGATCGGCGTCGCTGTCCACGCGGTCACGCATCCTCCAGCGTGGCGATCGGGTCGGGCGGCCCGTTCGCCAGGGCATGCTCAGCCCTGGTCGCCGCCGCCGACCGGCAGCACGCTGCCGGTGATGTACGAAGCCTCATCGGAGGCCAGGAACAGGATCGCCCCGACCTGCTCGGCTATCGTGCCGTAGCGGTGCATCGGGCTGGAGGCGATGGTCTGGTCGACGATGCCCTGGTACCAGACCTGTTCCTGCTCGCTGAGCGGCCTGGGGTTGCGCGGCACGGCGCGCGGCGGCGCCTC
>NZ_KB908138.1 GCF_000382345.1 Massilia niastensis DSM 21313 | reverse complement strand
CCGAAGGTTAACAGAGCCGCTACACGTTTACAACAGCCAAATGATCAAAGGCGGCTTAACTTAACCGCATTAGACTCTGACCCTCATTCTTTGAAGGGATGCAAAGGCTGACCCTCGCTGCTGGGTCGGGGTACAATCGTGCCTCGTTCTTTTCGGCACTATTTATGTTCTCTCGTCGTTCCTCCCTCGTCGCCTGCGCGGCGATGCTGTTGGCTGCCTGCGGCAGCGCTCCTACCACGCCGCCGGCGCCGGTGGCGCCGCTGCCCCAGGCGGCGCCGCTGCCGCCCAAGAAAATCAGGATCGGCCTCGCCCTCGGCGGCGGGGCGGCGCGCGGGTTTGCGCATATCGGGGTCATCAAGGCGCTCGAGGCCCAGGGGATCGTGCCCGAGATCGTGGTCGGGACCAGCGCCGGCTCGGTGGTCGGCTCGCTCTACGCTTCCGGGTTGAGCGGGTTTGCGCTGCAGAAGACGGCACTGCAGATGGACGAGGCCACGATTTCCGACTGGGCCTTGCCGCTGTTCAGCAAATCGACGGGCGTGCTCAAGGGCGAAGCCCTGCAGACGTATGTGAACAAGGCAGTCGGCAATGTGCCGATGGAAAAGCTCAAGATTCGCTTCGGCGCCGTCGCCACCGACCTGAAGACCGGCCAGCCGATTCTGTTTAACCGCGGCAATACCGGGATGGCGGTGCGCGCTTCCTCGGCCGTGCCGAGCGTGTTCCAGCCGGTGAAGATCGGCGCCAATACCTATGTGGATGGCGGCCTGGTCGCTCCGGTGCCGGTCAAGTTCACACGCGAGATGGGCGCCGATTTCATTATTGCGGTTAATATCTCGAGCCAGACCGAAGGCGCGGCCACCGCCAGCTCGCTCGACGTGCTGATGCAGACCTTCAGCATCATGGGCCAGCGCCTCAACCATTTCGAACTGAAGGAGGCCGACGTGGTCATCACGCCGGCGCTCGGCAACATGGGCAGCAGCGACTTCAACGGCCGCAATCTCGCGATCCTGGCCGGCGAGCAGGCCGCGGCCGCCGTCATGCCCCAGATCAAGGCCAAGCTCAAGGCCAAGCAGCAACCATAACGACAAGGAAAGCCATGCAATCGAAGCCTTACCTCACCCTCGCCGACGTCAAGACCATCGCCGCAGCCGCCGAGGCCGAAGCCGTCCGCAACAACTGGGCCGTGACCATCGCCATCGTCGACGACGGCGGCCACCTGATGTGGCAGCAGCGCCTCGACGGCGCGCCGCCGATCTCGTCGCATATCGCGCCGGCCAAGGCGAACACCGCCGCCCTCGGCCGCCGCGAATCGAAGATCTATGAAGAGCTCATCAATAACGGCCGGATCTCCTTCCTGAGCGCGCCGCAGATCGCAGGCATGCTCGAAGGCGGCGTGCCCGTCGTCGTCGAAGGCCACGTGATCGGCGCCGTCGGCGTGTCCGGCGTGAAGTCGAACGAAGATGCGCAAGTGGCCAAGGCTGGCATCGCCGCGCTGATCGGCGCCTGACGCCGCCGCGCACGGCCGCGCCATGCACGGCGCGGCCAGGCAGGCCCCGGTCCATGTCGATCGGCGCCTCCGGATCGCGGCGCGCGCCGCGATCGCGCATGGGGCAGGGCAGGCGGGTGGCCGGACTCCTCCAAACTTTCACGGAAGCAGCACAAGCACATGTTTTCGCATGTGTTTCGCCAAAAATCGCGCCGCTTTTGTCGAATCGCCGCATTGCCGGGCGAGGCGATTCGCGCTATAATTTGGAAGTTTAACCATTCACTTACCTGCCGTAGCGCTTACCCACCATCCCTCATTCAACTTGGCCTCCAACCCTGGCGCGCATGACGCAGCCCAGCACCGTTGGATGTCGGTCTGACGTGGCGCAGCTACGGTAACTTTATTGGGAGTTACCCTTGCCGCCATTTTTTTCTGGCCCAGCCGTTCCGGCCATCCTGGCCCTTGCAGACGGAACGATTTTCAAAGGCTATTCCATTGGCGCCGCCGGTCACACGACCGGAGAAGTGGTGTTTAACACCGCGATCACCGGCTACCAGGAAATCCTTACCGACCCCAGCTATTCGCGTCAGATCGTCACCCTGACGTACCCGCACATCGGCAACTACGGCATCAACACGCAGGACGTCGAAGCATCGAAAGTGCACGCCGCCGGCCTGATCATCCGTGACCTGCCGCTGCTGGCCTCGAATTTCCGTTCCACGCAATCGCTGTCGGACTACCTGAAGGCAGAAAACGTGGTCGCCATCGCCGGCATCGATACCCGCAAGCTGACCCGTATCCTGCGCGAGAAGGGCGCCCAGGGCGGCGCCATCCTGACCGGCACGCAAGGCGCCGAGCCGTCCCCGGCCCAGGCGCTGGAGCTGGCGCGTTCCTTCCCGGGCCTGAGCGGCATGGACCTGGCCAAGGTGGTCTCGGTCAAGGAGCCCTACGAATTCAGCGAAACCGAGTGGAAGCTCGGCGAAGGCTACGGCAAGCAGGAGAATCCCCAGTACCACGTGGTGGCCTTCGACTACGGCGTCAAGCGCAACATCCTGCGCATGCTGGCCGAACGCGGCTGCAAGGTCACCGTGCTGCCGGCCCAGTCCACTGCGGCCGACGCGCTGGCCCTGAACCCGGACGGCATCTTCCTGGCCAACGGCCCGGGCGACCCGGAACCCTGCGACTACGCGATCAAGGCGTCCCGTGAACTGATCGAGAAGGGCATCCCGACCTTCGGCATCTGCCTCGGCCACCAGATCATGGCGCTCGCCTCCGGCGCGAAGACCATGAAGATGAAGTTCGGCCACCACGGCGCCAACCACCCGGTGCAGGACCTCGATTCGAAGAAGGTCCTGATCACCTCGCAAAACCATGGCTTCGCGGTCGACCCGGAAACCCTGCCGGCCAACTGCCGCGTGACCCACGTGTCGCTGTTCGACGGCTCGCTGCAGGGCTTCGAGCGCACCGACAAGCCGGCCTTCTGCTTCCAGGGCCACCCGGAAGCCTCGCCCGGCCCGACCGACGTCGCCTATCTGTTCGACCGCTTCATCAGCCTGATGCAAGCGACTGGAGAAAAAGTAAATGCAGGGGAAAAAGTAAATGCCTAAGCGTAGTGATATCAAAAGCATCCTGATCATCGGCGCGGGTCCGATCGTCATCGGCCAGGCGGTCGAGTTCGACTACTCGGGCGCCCAGGCCTGCAAGGCCCTGCGCGAAGAAGGCTACAAGGTCATCCTGGTCAACTCGAACCCGGCGACCATCATGACCGACCCGGAAACGGCCGACGTCACCTACATCGAGCCGATCACCTGGAAGGTCGTCGAGCGCATCATCGACAAGGAGCGTCCCGACGCGATCCTGCCGACCATGGGCGGCCAGACCGCGCTGAACTGCGCGCTCGACCTGCACCGCCACGGCGTGCTGGACAAGTACAAGGTCGAGCTGATCGGCGCGACGCCCGAGGCGATCGACAAGGCCGAGGACCGCTCCAAGTTCAAGGATGCGATGACCAAGATCGGCCTCGGTTCGGCACGCTCGGGCGTGGCGCACTCGATGGAAGAATCGTGGGCGGTGCAGCGCGAGCTGGGCTTCCCGACCATCATCCGTCCGTCGTTCACCATGGGCGGCAGCGGCGGCGGCATCGCCTACAACGAAGAAGAATTCGAACAGATCTGCAAGCGCGGCCTGGAAGCCTCGCCGACCTCCGAGCTGCTGATCGAAGAATCGCTGCTGGGCTGGAAAGAGTACGAGATGGAAGTGGTCCGCGACAAGAAGGACAACTGCATCATCATCTGCTCGATCGAGAACCTGGATCCGATGGGCGTGCACACCGGCGACTCGATCACGGTCGCACCGGCGCAGACCCTGACCGACAAGGAATACCAGATCATGCGCAACGCGTCGATCAACGTCCTGCGCGAGATCGGCGTCGACACCGGCGGCTCGAACGTGCAGTTCGCGATCAACCCGAAGGACGGCCGCATGATCGTCATCGAGATGAATCCGCGCGTGTCGCGTTCGTCGGCGCTGGCCTCGAAGGCCACCGGCTTCCCGATCGCCAAGGTCGCCGCCAAGCTGGCCGTCGGTTTTACGCTCGATGAGCTGCGCAACGAGATCACCGGCGGCGCGACCCCGGCCTCGTTCGAGCCGTCGATCGACTACGTGGTGACCAAGATCCCGCGCTTCACCTTCGAGAAATTCCCGACCGCCGACAAGCACCTGACCACCCAGATGAAATCGGTGGGTGAAGTCATGGCGATGGGCCGCACCTTCCAGGAATCCTTCCAGAAGGCCCTGCGCGGCCTCGAAGTGGGCGTGGATGGCCTGAACGAGAAGACCCGCGACCGCGAGAAGATCGAAGAGGAACTGGGCGAGCCGGGTCCGGATCGCATCTGGTACGTCGGCGACGCGTTCGCCCAGGGCTTCACCCTGGACGAAGTGCACAACCTGACCAAGATCGATCCGTGGTTCCTGGTCCAGATCAAGGAGATCGTGGACATCGAGCTGTGGCTCGAGACCCAGACCCTGGACGCGCTCGACAAGGCGCTGCTGTACCGCCTCAAGCAGAAGGGCTTCGCGGACCGCCGCCTGGCCTTCCTGCTCAAGGTCAAGCCGGAAGACATCCGCGCACGCCGCCACGCCCTGGGCGTGCGCCCGGTGTACAAGCGCGTCGACACCTGCGCCGCGGAGTTCTCGACCAACACCGCCTACATGTACTCGACCTACGACGAGGAGTGCGAGTCCAACCCGACCGACAAGAAGAAGATCATGGTGCTGGGCGGCGGCCCGAACCGGATCGGCCAGGGCATCGAGTTCGACTACTGCTGCGTCCACGCGGCCCTCGCGATGCGCGAAGACGGCTACGAGACCATCATGGTCAACTGCAACCCCGAAACCGTCTCGACCGACTACGACACCTCGGACCGCCTGTACTTCGAGTCGCTGACCCTGGAAGACGTGCTCGAGATCGTGGAACTCGAAAAGCCGGAAGGCGTGATCGTCCAGTACGGCGGCCAGACCCCGCTGAAGCTGGCGCTCGACCTCGAAGCCAACGGCGTGCCGATCATCGGCACCTCGCCGGACATGATCGACGCCGCCGAAGACCGCGAGCGCTTCCAGCAGCTGCTGCAGAAGCTCGGCCTGCGCCAGCCGCCGAACCGCACCGCGCGCACCGAAACCGAGGCGCTGGCCCTGGCCCAGGAAATCGGCTACCCGCTGGTGGTGCGCCCGTCCTACGTGCTGGGCGGCCGCGCGATGGAAATCGTCCACGAGCAGCGCGACCTCGAGCGCTACATGCGCGAAGCGGTCAAGGTCTCGCACGATTCGCCGGTGCTGCTGGACCGCTTCCTGAACGACGCCGTCGAAGTCGACGTCGACTGCATCTCGGACGGCGAAGCCACCTTCATCGGCGGCGTGATGGAACACATCGAACAGGCCGGCGTGCACTCGGGCGACTCGGCCTGCTCGCTGCCGCCATACTCGCTGTCGCCGGAGACCATCGCCGAACTGAAGCACCAGACTTCGCTGATGGCCAAGGCCCTGAACGTGGTCGGCCTGATGAACGTGCAGTTCGCGATCCAGCAGAAGGAAGAGAACGGCCAGCTGGTCGACACCGTGTTCGTGCTGGAAGTGAACCCGCGCGCCTCGCGCACCGTGCCCTTCGTGTCGAAGGCGACCGGCCTGCAGCTGGCCAAGATCGCGGCGCGCTGCATGGTCGGCCAGACCCTGGCCCAGCAGGGCGTGACGGCGGAAGTCACGCCGCCGTTCTACAGCGTCAAGGAAGTCGTGTTCCCGTTCGTGAAATTCCCTGGCGTCGACACCATCCTCGGACCGGAAATGAAATCGACCGGCGAAGTGATGGGCGTGGGCATGACCTTCGGTGAAGCCTTCGTCAAGTCGCAGCTCGCGGCCGGCATCATCCTGCCGAAGTCGGGCAGCGTGTTCCTGTCGGTGAAGGCCTCGGACAAGCCGCGCGCCGTCGCCGTGGCGCGCGACCTGGTGGAACTGGGCTTCAGCCTGGTGGCGACCAAGGGCACCGCGGCCGTCATCTCCGCCGCCGGCATTCCGGTGCGCGCCGTGAACAAGGTGCTCGAGGGCCGTCCGCACGTGGTCGACATGATCAAGAACCACGAGATCGTGCTGGTCGTGAACACGGTCGAGGAAAAGCGCAGCGCCATCGCCGACTCGCGTGCGATCCGTACCTCGGCCCTGGCCTCGCGCGTGGTAACCTATACCACCATCGCCGGCGCGGAAGCCGCGATCGAGGGCATGCGCCACATCGACGAACTGCAGGTCTATGATTTACAAGGTCTGCATAAAACCTTAAACTAAGCGGCAAGTAGTACCAGTCAAACCACAGAGCTCGCGCGGCGTTGCGCCGTGTGCCTCTGTGGTTTTCACTTGGTACGTCCGTAAAGTAAACACAAAGACCAGACACCATGAACACTCCATTGACCAAATACGGCGCTGAACTGTTGAAGGAAGAACTGCATCAGCTCAAGACCAAGGAGCGCCGCATCGTGATCGACGCGATCGCCGAGGCGCGTTCGCATGGCGACCTGTCCGAAAACGCCGAATACGATGCCGCCAAGGAGCGCCAGGCCTTCGTCGAAGGCCGCATCGCCGAACTGGAAGGCAAGCTGAGCACTGCACAGGTGATCGACCCGGCCACGCTGGACGCCGAAGGCCGCGTCGTGTTCGCCTCGACCGTCGACCTGGAAGACCTGGACAACGGCCAGAAGGTGAGCTACCAGATCGTCGGCCTGGACGAAGCCGACCTGAAGATGAACAAGGTCTCGGTGACCTCGCCGATCGCGCGCGCCCTGATCGGCAAGTATGCCGGCGACGTGGTCGAAGTGCAGGCGCCGTCGGGCCCGCGCGAGTACGAGATCCTCGAAGTCCGCTACGTCTGATGAAGCCGACCGCGGCCAGCGCCGGCGCAGTGCGTCCGCTCACCGGCCGCCTGGCCGGCGCGCGCCTGCTGGTGGCGGCGCTGTGGGCGGGCAGCCTGTGGGTGCTCGGCTACCTCGCGGCGCCGGCCGCCTTCGCCGTCCTGCCGAGCAATCTGGCCGGCGACCTGGTGGCGGTCCTGCTGACGCGCCAGGCCTGGCTGGCGTTCTCCTGCGCCGCGCTGCTGCTGGTGCTGCTGCGCTTCGCGACCGACCTGGAGCCGCCGCGGCGGCGCTTCCTGCACCTGCTGGTGCTGGCGATGCTGGCCTGTGCGCTGGTGATCCATGTCGGGCTGCAGCCGGCCATGGCGGGCCTGCGCGAGCTGGCCGGCCCGGCCGGCGTGCGGGCGTCGCCGTACTGGACGCAGTTCGCCGTGATGCATGGCGCGTCGCAGCTGTTCCACCTGGCGGAAAGCCTGCTGGGTGCTTTCCTGGTCCTGAAGAGCCGCTGAATCGGCGGGGTGGGCGGGTCTTGCCCACGCCGGCGTTCCGGCTGCCCCAGGCGAAAAAAAACCGGGTCGCCCCGGTTTTTCAATCACTTGTTCAGTGCATTTTTCTTGGTACTGGTCTGACGCGGCTTGGCGCGCTTGATGTTGCCGCCCGCCGTCACGCGCTCGTTCCCTTTGAGCATGACCTTGGTGACGCTCGGCTTCTTGGTGCCGCTGGCGCTGGCCTTGACGATGGTGACTTCGCGCATGCCCGGACCGGACTTGCCGCTGCGTTCCTTGACCGTTTCCTTCTTCGGACGGTACAGCACCAGCAGCTTGCCGATGTGCTGGACCGGCGCCGCGCCGAGTTCTTCGCAGATCTGTTCGTAGATCGCGACGCGCTGCTCGCGGTCGTCGCCGAACACGCGCACCTTGATCAGGCCGTGCGCGTCGAGGCTGGCGTCGATTTCCTTCATGACGGATTCGGACAGCCCGGCTTCGCCGATCATGACGACAGGATTGAGGCCATGGGCCTCTGCGCGCAGGGCGCTGCGCTCGGCCGGTGTGAGTTTAAGCATAATAATTTTTTGATGTACCTATAAAAGCAGTATTCTACGCGAATGGCCAAGAACAAATTAAACAAAAACTGGTTGCACGACCACATTAACGATCCCTACGTGAAAATGGCGCAAAAGGACGGTTACCGCGCCCGCGCCGCCTACAAGCTCAAGGAGATCGACGAAAGCGAAAAGCTGATCAAGCCGGGCCAGGTGATCGTCGACCTCGGCTGCACCCCCGGCAGCTGGGGCCAGTACACCCGCCGCAAGCTGGCGGGCAAGGAGGGTGGCGGCATCCACGGCACCATCATCGGCCTGGACATCCTGCCCATGGAGCCGATCGCCGACATGCATTTCATCCAGGGCGATTTTCGCGAAGAGGAGATCCTCCACAAGCTGGGCGAGGTGCTGGGCGACCGCAAGGTCGACCTGGTGCTGTCCGACATGGCGCCCAACCTGTCCGGTATTCCATCGGCCGATGCGGCGCGCATGGAAGACCTGATCGATCTGGCCATTGAATTTTCTCAGTTACACTTGAAACCGGGCGGGGCATTGCTGGTAAAGTGTTTCAAAGACATGGGTTTTACCCAGATTCTGGAGAAATTTCGACATGAATTCCGGACCGTGAAACAGGTCAAACCAAAGGCCAGCCGCGACAAATCCTCCGAGATTTTCCTGCTGGGGCGTGGATTGAAGCACCCCGTGGCGCAAAAAGAGGCCGATGACGAGGGCGATGCCCCTTGATTTTCGCTCTTGTACCCGCACATCAGCCGCGTGAGGCTGTTTGTGTGCAAACGGTTGCGTCATGAGTTGAACCTTGTATTACTAGCATTCAAGCACTATTGCGGGCGCTGCGTAGCAGTGTCGGCTTATTGCGGTTAAAATCGACGTACTGTAATCGGTAGAGATGCGCATCGCATCGGAGGAGTCTTCGTGAATAATATGTTTTCCAAATCCGCCATCTGGGTGGTGGTCGCGCTGCTGTTGTTCATGCTGTTCAAGCAGTTCGACACCCACAGCGTTGCTGGCGGCAGCAAGACCATCGCTTATTCCGAGCTGCTCGACGATGTGAAGGCGCGTCGCATCAAGGACGTCGTCATCGAGGGCTCGAACATCACCGCGACCCGCGCCGACGATACCAAGGTGCGCGCCACCGCGACCATCCTCGACCGTGGCCTGATCGGCGACCTGCGCGAGAACAACGTGCGCTTCGATGTGAAACCGCCGGAGGAACCGTCGTTCCTGCAGCAGGTGTTCATCTCCTGGTTCCCGATGCTGCTCCTGATCGGCGTGTGGGTATTCTTCATGCGCCAGATGCAAGGCGGCGGCAAGGGCGGCGCGTTCTCCTTCGGCAAATCGAAGGCGCGCATGCTCGATGAAACCAACAACACCGTGACCTTCTCCGACGTCGCCGGCTGCGACGAGGCGAAGGAAGAAGTCGGCGAGATCGTCGACTTCCTGAAAGACCCGACCAAGTTCCAGAAGCTGGGCGGCCGTATCCCGCGCGGCGTGCTGATGGTGGGCCCTCCGGGTACCGGCAAGACCCTGCTGGCGCGCGCCATCGCCGGCGAAGCCAAGGTGCCGTTCTTCTCGATCTCGGGTTCCGACTTCGTCGAGATGTTCGTCGGCGTCGGCGCATCCCGCGTCCGTGACATGTTCGAGAATGCCAAGAAGCATTCGCCTTGCATCATCTTCATCGACGAGATCGACGCGGTCGGCCGTCACCGCGGCGCCGGCATGGGCGGCGGCAACGACGAGCGCGAACAGACCCTGAACCAGCTGCTGGTCGAGATGGACGGCTTCGAAGCCTCCTCGGGCGTCATCGTCATCGCCGCGACCAACCGCGCCGACGTGCTCGACAAGGCGCTGCTGCGTCCGGGCCGTTTCGACCGCCAGGTGATGGTGGGCCTGCCGGACATCCGCGGCCGCGAACAGATCCTGAACGTGCACATGCGCAAGGTCCCGATCGGCACCGACGTCAAGGCCGACATCCTGGCGCGCGGCACCCCGGGCTTCTCGGGCGCCGACCTGGCCAACCTGGTCAACGAAGCCGCGCTGTTCGCCGCACGCCGCAACAAGCGCCTGGTCGAGATGAACGACTTCGAAGACGCCAAGGACAAGATCTTCATGGGTCCGGAGCGCAAGTCGATGGTCATGCGCGAGGAAGAGCGCCGCAACACGGCTTACCACGAGTCGGGCCATGCGGTGGTCGCCAAGCTGCTGCCGAAGGCCGATCCGGTGCACAAGGTCACGATCATGCCGCGCGGCTATGCCCTGGGCCTGACCTGGCAGCTGCCTGAGCACGACAACCTGTCTGGCTACAAGGACAAGATGCTCGAAGAAATCTCGATCCTGTTCGGCGGCCGCATCGCCGAGGAGATCTTCGTCGGCCAGATGTCGACCGGCGCCTCGAACGACTTCGCCCGCGCCACCAAGCTGGCCCGTTCGATGGTCACCCGTTTCGGCATGTCCGAGAGCATGGGCGTCATGGTGTACGAAGACAGCGAGAACGAAGGCTTCTTCGGCGGCGCCACCAAGACCATCTCGGAGGCGACCCAGCAGAAGGTGGACGCCGAGATCCGCACCATCCTCGACCAGCAGTATGCCCTGGCGCGCCGCCTGCTCGAGGAAAACCGCGACAAGGTCGAAATGATGACCAAGGCGCTGCTCGACTGGGAAACCATCGACTCCGAACAGATCAACGACATCATGGCCGGCCGCGAGCCGCGCCTGCCGAAGAACGGCATCCTGACCAAGCGCTCGCCTCCGGGCGACAGCGGTCCGGGCGGTGTGGCGCCAAACGCCACTGCACCGGCCTGATGCGCTGATCTTCTCTCAAAAGGCATCCTTCCCGGATGCCTTTTGTTCGTTAACGCTTCCGCTCGTTTTTTTCCTTGTTTCCGCCATGCCCAAGAACCTGCAATGCGGCCGCTTCAGCTTTGCGCTGGAAGGCCGCGAATCCACCCATCCCATCGTGATGGGGATCCTGAACGTCACTCCCGATTCGTTTTCCGATGGCGGCCGCTACCAGGGCCTCGAATTCGCGCTCTCGCATGCCGAGGAGATGATCCGCGACGGCGCCCTGATGATCGACATCGGCGGCGAATCGACCCGTCCCGGCTCGCCCAGCGTGCCGCTCGCGGAGGAACTGCGGCGCGTGATGCCGGCCCTGTATGCGCTCAAGACCCTCGACGTGGCGCTGTCGGTCGACACCTGCAAGCCGGAAGTCATGCGCGAAGCCCTGATCGCGGGCGCCGACATGATCAACGATATCAACGGCTTCCGCGCGCCGGGCGCGATCGAAGCCGTGCTCGACAGCGACTGCGGCCTGTGCGTGATGCACATGCAGGCCACGCCGCAGACGATGCAGCAGGCGCCCAGCTACGCCGACGTGGTGGACGAGGTGATCGGCTTCCTGCGCGGGCGGGTGGAGGCCATGACGGCGGCCGGCATCGCCCGCGAGCGCATCTGCCTCGACCCCGGCTTTGGTTTCGGCAAGACCGTCGAACACAACTATGCCTTGCTGCGCCACCTGAAACGGATCCGCGACGAACTGGCCCTGCCGGTGCTGGCAGGGATGTCCCGCAAGTCGATGATCGGCGCCGTCACCGGCCGGCCCGTCGAGCAGCGTGTGGCGGGCAGTATCGGAGCGGCATTGGCTGCGGTAGCGCATGGCGCTAGAATTGTGCGTGTGCATGATGTAACAGAAACAACCGATGCCCTCAAAGTATGGCATGCGGCGACAAACGATTAATCACGGAAAAGAGACAAGAATGGCACGCAAATATTTCGGTACCGACGGTGTTCGTGGACTCGTGGGCGTCGCGCCCATCACGCCGGACTTCGTCATGCGCCTCGGCTATGCCGCAGGCACCGTCCTGGCAAAGGGCGGCAAATCCAGCAGCGGCCGTCCCGTCGTCCTGATCGGCAAGGACACCCGCATTTCCGGCTACCTGCTCGAAGCAGCCCTCGAGGCCGGCTTCTCGGCAGCGGGCGTCGACGTGATGCTGGCCGGCCCGATGCCGACCCCGGCCATCGCCTACCTGACCCGCGCGCTGCGCCTGCAGGCCGGCGTCGTGATCTCCGCCTCCCACAACCCGTTCCAGGACAACGGCATCAAGTTCTTCTCCGAACACGGCACCAAGCTGCCCGACGCGGTCGAGCAGGAGATCGAGGATGCGATCGACCAGCCGATGGGCTGCGTCGGTTCCGACAAGCTGGGCCGCGCGACCCGCCTGCGCGACGCCCAGGGCCGCTACATCGAATTCTGCAAGAGCACTTTCCCGAACGAGCTCGACCTGCGCGGCCTGAAGATCGTGGTCGACAGCGCCCATGGCGCCGCCTACAACATCGCGCCGCACGTGTTCCATGAACTGGGCGCCGAGGTGATCTCGATCGGCGCCTCGCCGGACGGCTTCAACATCAACGCCGGCTTCGGCGCGACCGCGCCCAAGGCGCTGTCCGAGGCCGTGGTGGCCAACAAGGCCGACCTCGGCATCGCCCTGGATGGCGACGCCGACCGCCTGATCATGTGCGACGCCAGCGGCCGCATCTACAATGGCGACGAACTGCTGTACGTGATGGTGCGCGACCGCATGGCGACCGGCCCGGTGGCTGGCGCGGTCGGCACCCTGATGACCAACATGGCGCTCGAGGTGGCTTTCAAGCAGCTGGGCATCGGCTTCGCGCGCGCCAAGGTCGGCGACCGCTACGTGCTGGAAGTGATGCAGGAGCGCGGCTGGCTGTTCGGCGGCGAAGGTTCGGGCCACCTGCTGGCGCTGGACAAGCACACCACCGGCGACGGCATCGTCTCGGCGCTGCAGGTGCTGTCGGCGCTCAAGCGCGGCAACAAGTCGCTGGCCGAGTGCTGCGCCGAGCTGAAGCTGTACCCGCAGACCCTGATCAACAAGAAAGTGAACCCGGGCTTCGACTGGACCAGCGACCAGGCCCTGGTGGCCGAGAAGGAAGCGGTGGAGCGCGAGCTGGGCGAGACCGGCCGCGTGCTGATCCGCGCTTCGGGCACCGAACCCCTGATCCGCGTCATGGTCGAGGCGAAGGATGCCGAGCTAGCGGAAAGCATGGCGCGCCGCATCGCCGACAAGCTGGCCGCCTGAGCGGCGCCTGGAGGACCTGGCGCATCGGGGCGCGCGATTGGCGCGATGCGTTGACGTCCGTTCGGCGGTGGGAGTATGATGGACCTACGTCGGAGTGTGGCGCAGCCCGGTAGCGCACCTGGTTTGGGACCAGGGGGTCCAAGGTTCGAATCCTTGTACTCCGACCACCCCGATTTCCGGCAGGCCGTCTGCGACGGCCTGCTTTCGCTTGTCCACGCTACCTGTATGTTTGCCTGTGTTGCAAGCCCTGAGGGGACAGGCTATAGTAGCGCCTCTCTTCGATCCGCCCTTAGCTCAGTTGGATAGAGCAACAGCCTTCTAAGCTGTGGGTCACACGTTCGATTCGTGTAGGGCGGGCCACTTTCTCCCAACTTTCCAGCGACCTGAGAATACCGATATTCGATCGGGAATAACGGCCATTCAATGCCTGCAGCGATCCGAATGCTTGCCGCTAGAACGGAGGCTCGACATCGGCCCAAGGCGGCAAGTCCATGTCGATCTCCTGCAGCGACATAGCCGCCATATCGATTTCCCTGAATAAGTCGTCGCCATCGAAGGTCGCATAGCAGCGCGCATTCGTGGTTTTCGTCGACACCAGCATGATTGGCAAACCGGGGAAATAAGGCGATAGCCGGTTCAGGAGCACATCGCCGACACCGGGGCGCACATAGCTCGGATGGGGAAATGCCAATACCAGCCGGATATCCCGCACCGTCGTGACACAAGCCGGTATCTTCATGTTGTCGTAAGCTTTTTTGTTATCCCAAGCGCTGCTGTCGACCTGTTCGCATCCTGCTCAGGCCACGTCCGCGTCCAGGACTTCGGCTTCCGTCCACGCATAGGTGGCGCGGCGCAGCAAGCGGCGCTCGCGGTGGTCGATGACCGCGTCGGCGCGGGCAATCTCGAGCATACCCTTGAGCAGGCAGATGCGCAGCAAGGGCGAGTCGATCTCGTCCAGCAGGCGGTCGAGCAGCTCGGGCTCGATCTCGACCATGCCGGCATCGGGGTCGGCGCTGGATGCCAGCAGGTCCTGGCACAGCTCGCCGACGGTCTCGTCGAACGTGTCTTCGCTCACCTCCAGGCGCCGCAGCAGGCCGCTGTGGTGCAGGGCCTTCAGCTCGCGCGGCGCCAGGTGGCCGTCGACGATCATCGTCAGGGCCAGCAGGCGGCAAATGGCTTTCGGACTGTTGGTGGGATAGGTTCGCATGGTGTTCCTCGTCTAATGATTGAAGTAATCAATATACGGAGCGCCAAAGCGAAAGTAAAATCGAATAATCTTTCGCAATCATCAACTTGGTTGGTGTTGTTCCATGATTAACTACAAGCACCTCCAGTACTTCCATACGGTGGCGACCAGCGGCACCGTGGCCCGCGCGGCGCAGCAGCTGCATGTCTCGGCGCAGGCGATCAGCACCCAGCTGCAGGTACTCGAAGCCCAGATGGGCGAGGAACTGTTCAGGAAGAAGGGCCGGCTGCTGGAGCTGACCGAGGCGGGCAAGACCGTGTTGAAGTATGCCGACCAGATCTTTAGCCTTGGCAATGAACTCGAGCAGGCGATCCGGCGCGGGGTGTTCACGGAAAGCGAAACCTTGCGAGTCGGCATCTGCGACGTGATCCACAAGACCATGGCGTTCCGCCTGCTGCAGCCGGCGCGCGAGGCCGGCCTGGCGATGCGGCTGGTGTGCCGCGAGGGGCGCTTCCTGCACCTGATGCACGAGCTGAGCGCGCACCGTCTCGACCTCGTCATTTCCGACCAGGGCCTGCCGCCGGGCGGCGCGATCCGCGGCCACACCCACCTGCTGGGCGCCAGCATCCTGAGCGTCTTCGGCCATCCCCAGCTGTGCCGCGACTGGCCGGGAGCCTTCCCGGCCCGGCTCAAGGGTGCGCCTTTCCTGATGCCCGGACAGGACGCGACCGTGCACAGCCAGCTGAAGGGATGGCTGGAAGCCCAGCAGCTGCGCCCGATCATCGTCGGCGAATTCGACGACGGCGCCTTGCTCGCCTCGTTTGCGCGCTCCGGGGCCGGCTTCGTCGCCGCGCCGGGCGTGCTGGGCGACACCGTGTGTGCGGAGTACGGGCTCGAGGAGGTGGGCGCGATCGACACGATCAGCGAGCAGTTCTATGCGGTGACGGTCGAGCGCCGGGTCCATCATCCGGCGCTGCGGCGGATCCTCGAGCGCGCCGGCGGCATCTTCGCGAATGCGGACGGAACTGGGCAGATGGCGCCGGCCGGGTTATGATGCGTTCCGCGGCCGCCGGCCGCGCCTGCCGATGAACCACGCTGTGTAGCCCATGCTCTATCTCGATGTCCCGTATGCCGACAAGGACGGCGCCAAGGCCCTAGGCGCCAAATGGAATGCGACGCGCAAGCGCTGGTACGTGCCGGACGGCGTGGCCACCGAAGCCTTCGCGAAATGGCTGCCCAAGGGCGGCGTCTCCGGCCCGGGCGGCCGTGTCGATGCCTATGCGGCCAAGCTGGTGGTCGGCGCCAACTGCGTCGACTACACCCATGACTGTAATCCCTTCGAGCCTTGCGCCGTGTGCGAGGCGGCGCTGGCTGGCACCCCCTGGGCCGCCGCGCGGCGCAGCCTGGCCGAGGCGACCGCCAGGCTGTAGGCGACGGCGGCGAACCGTACGCCGCCCATGGCCGGGTTCTGTTAGCTTCGTGTCGATTTCCATCATACGGAGCACCGCATGCCCTTCGTCAGTCCGCTATGCAGCTTCGTTGCCATGCTCCTGTGCGCCTGCGCCATGCAGCTCGCCCAGGCCCAGGCGCCCGTCGTGGAACCGGGCGATACATTCAGCCTGAAGCTGGCGCCGGGGGAGGCGGCATCGCCGAAGGAAGGCAGCGTGCGCTTCATCGGCACCGCGACGGTGCTGATCCGCTACCAGGGCTTTACCATCCTCACCGATCCGAACTTCCTGCACAAGGGCGACTACGCGGACCTGGGCTATGGACTGAGCTCGCAACGCAGGACCAATCCCGCGCTCCGGTTCGAGGAGCTGCCGCCGATCGACCTGGTCGTGCTGTCGCACTTCCATGGCGACCACTTCGACCAGCTGGTGCAGGAGCGCCTGAACCGGGCCACGCCCATCGTCAGCACCAAGGAAGGGTCGGAACGCCTCAAGCGCCTGGGCTTCACGCGCGTCACGGGGCTCAGCACCTGGGACCGCCTCGACGTCAGCAAGGGCGAAGGCCGCTTGCGCGTCACCGCGACGCCGGCGCGCCACGGTCCGGCCGCGGTCGCGGTGATGCTGCCCACGGTCATGGGCTCGGTGCTCGATTTCGGCGCCGATCCCGACACGCCCGACTACCGCATCTACATCAGCGGCGACACCCTGGTCTACGAGGACATCCAGGCGATTCCCCAGCGCTTTCCGGGCATCGACCTGGCCCTGCTGCACCTGGGCGGCATGCGCCTCCTCGGGCTCGCGCAAGTGACGATGGACGGCAAGGACGCGGTGCGCATGATGCAGCTTGTCAGGCCGAAGAAGACGGTGCCGGTCCACTGCGACGACTACGACGTGTACCAGTCTGCGCGCGAAGACTTCGTCCGCGAAGCCAGGGCGGCCGGGCTGGTACAGGATGTGGTCTTCCTGGCGCATGGCGACACCCATACCTTCACGCCGGCCCAGCGCTGAAGCGTGCGGGGGCAACTGTTGTTCCTTGGCGCTTCATATCGTGTGCGCCTCGCATAACTGCCGAGTAAACGCTAAGATGTCAGCCTGACAATATCCGCTTCGGAACGGCATGGCTTCAGCGAACGCAAGCAGTCGACACACTTCACGTACGCGTGCCGACCGGCGCCTCGGCGCCGGTATTGCAGTTTCCGTGCTGCTGCATGCGCTGCTGCTGTCGATCCAGTTCGGGGTGCCCGGGCTCGATCTCGGTAGCGGCGGGCCGATTTCCGTGACCCTGGCGCCGCCGGATACGCCACCTCCCGAGGCGGCGCCATCCGTGCCTGCGTCCGCTGCACCTGCTCCACTTGCGCCATTGGCGACGGCCCCGGCGGCGCCTCCCTTGCCCTTGCCGCCGCGTCCGGCGGCCGGCCTGCGCCTGGTGGATCCGCTTCCGCCGGCGCCGGTGCTGGCCCGTACCGCGAAGCAGGCCGCCAAGCCCAGACCGCGCAAGCGCACCCGGGTGGCGGCGCCCAGGCGCCGGGTTCCTCCCGTCTCCACGCCGCTGATCGCCGCCCAGCCGCAGGAGGAATCGACCTTCTCCGTCCCCTTGCCCGACGTCGTTCCGGAGGAGAAGCTCGCGCAGGCGGGCGATCCGTCCGCGCAGGAAGAGAGCGCTGGGAAGACCGAGCTGGCCGAGCCGGCGGCTCGGGAATCCGCCGACGATGGCGAACAGGAAGCGCTGCGCCTGGCCGCCGAAGAGGAACGGCAACGCCAGCTGGCGCTGGAAGAGCAGGAGCGGCTGGCGGCGGCCGCGCGCCAGGAAGAGGAGCGCCGTCGGGAGGAGCAGCAGATGACGGAGCGGCGGCTCGCAGAGCAACAGGCTGAAGCGCAGCGGCTTGCGGAGCAGCGCCTCGAGGAGCAACGGCTGGAGGAGAACCGGCTCGCGCTTGAGCGCGAACGCGCAGCGCAGTTGCGGCAACGGGAGCAGGAGGACCTGGCGGCGCGCCAGCAGGCCGAGCGCCGCGTGGCCGAGGAGGCCGCTGCGCGCGAACAGGCGCTGGTCCGGCAGCGCACGGAAGAAACCACGCAACGCCAGGTGGCGGAGCGCAGGCGCGAGGAGGAGGCACGGCTCGCGCAGGAACGCGCGCAGGCGGAGGAACTGGTCCGGCGCAGGCTGGCCGAAGAGCGCACCCGGCAGGAGGTAGAGGAACGCGCACGCGTGGAAACCGAGCGGCTGGCCCAGGAACGCGCGCGTGCGGAGTCCGAGCGGCTGGCGCAGGAACGTACACGTGCGGAAGCAGAACGCTTGGCCCAGGAGCGCGCACGTGCCGAAACCGAGCGGCTGGTGCAGGAACGCGCACGTGCGGAGGCCGAGCGGCTGGCCCAGGAGCACGCACGCGCGGATGCCGAGCGGCTGGCCCAGGAACGCGCGCAGGAGGCGCGCCGGCTCGAGGAAGGACGCATGCGGGCCCAGGCGCCCGGTCCCGGAGGCCTGGAACAAGGGCAGGGACAAGGGCAGGGCGGCAATGGCGCAGGGCCGGGCGCCGGCGGCCGCGCGCAGCAGGGGGCGCTGGCGGGCGATCTCGGCACCCGTGCGCGCGACATGCTGCGCGGCCTGAGCATCCCGAGCGCGACCCCGCCCCCGACCCATGCGACCGACACCATGCCGAATGCGCGCCGGGTCGTCTCGGACGGCGGCGAACGCGACGTGCCGCTGCGCCTGTACATCGACAGCGTTCGCCAGAAGCTCGAACGCAACGCCGTGCTGGGCGACGCCCGCTTCGCGGTCCGCGAGGTGCGCATCGATCCGCTGGTCAGCCTGTCGCTGCGCAGCGACGGCAGCGTCGACGACGTCACCATCGTGCGCTCCAGCGGCCGCCCCGACATGGACGAGGCGGTGCGCCGCTTCGTGCGCCTGAACGCCCGCTACTCGGCTTTCCCGCCGAACGTGGCGGCGCGCTTCGACGTCATCGAGATCCGCCGGATCTGGACCTTCGCCGAGGGATTGAAGCTGGTCGAGGAGTTGCGCTAGTCCGTTTTAGACCGGGGCCGCGCCCGCATTGTTCCAAGCCGCCGTTTGATCCGCTGCAAAGCCAAGCCTGATAGACGCCGTACCCTGAACTGAAGGGCTCAAGTAACGCGTCTATTTTTGATAGGCAACAATCATGGCTTCGTTTTGTTCAGCTGCAATAGCGGGTTGGCGTTGCTCCGCGTCCGCATTGGCGCTGGTATTGCTCCTGGCCGCCTGCACGAGCGGCCTGGGCTTCGACACCGGCGCCGGATCCGGCGGCGCCGGCGTCGCACCACCGACCGAACTCATCACCGCACAGCTGGTCGACGCCGAACGCCAGGCCTTCCTGCTCGCCGCGCGGCAGGACCTTGGGCCCTTGTTCGTTGGCACGCCGCCGCCGTACACGATCGGGCGTGGCGACGTCCTTTCGATCGTCGTCTGGGACCATCCGGAACTCGCCGCCGGCGGCATGACCGCCGCCGCGGCCGCCGCCGACAGCGGGACGGCGCAGCCGGGCGCGGCGCCGGGCTTCGTCGTCGACCACCAGGGACGGATCCAGTTCCCGCTAGTGGGCCTGCTTGCCACGGAAGGGCTGACCGAGGAGCAGGCGCGCGCGCTGCTCACCCGCAAGCTCGCGCGCTACATCGCCCACCCGAACGTGACCCTGCGCGTCCAGTCCTACCGCAGCAAGCGCGTGTACGTCGACGGCGAAGTGCGCACGCCTGGCCTGCAGGCCATCGACGATATCCCGATGACCCTGGTCGAGGCGCTCAACCGGGCCGGCGGCATGCAGCCGAACGCCGACCAGAGCCGGATCGTCCTCGAGCGCGGCGAGGCGCGCTACACGCTGAACATGCGCGAGCTGGTCCAGAAGGGCGTCAACCCGGGCGCCATCCTGCTGGCGCACGGCGACGTGGTGCGCGTCCATTCGCGCGAGGAGAGCAAGGTGTTCGTGTCCGGCGAAGTGATCAGCCCCAAGGCGCTGACCATGCACAACGGACGTCTCACGCTCAACGAGGCGCTCGGCGAGTCCGGCGGCATCAGCCCGCTGAGCGGCGATGCGCGCCAGGTCTAGCCCAGGCCGATGATGCCGATCACGGCGCTACGCTCGTGCAGCCGTCCCAGCAGCTGCTCCAGATGAACTGATTGGTGCTCGTCACGCATGGGTTTCCTCGCCAGTGGGGTGAACGGTGGGGTTAGATCCGGGACGGTACGAACTTGCCCCGCAGGCCGGCGCGCTGTCCGGTTTCGGCGGCGGCGGCCGGCGCGGCCAGCGGCGCCTGCGGCACATACTCGGCCACGATGGCCCGGACCATCGATTCGATCGTGCCGCGCTCGTGGGTGTCGCAGGCCATCATCAGGCAGGTGATGCAGGTGTCCAGCACGCTCGGGCGCAGCGCGCTTTCCTTCATGCGCATGATGCGCGGGTGTTCGCTCGGGAACACGGTGCCCTCGGTGAGCAGCTCCTCGTGCAGCTTCTCGCCGGGGAACAGGCCGACGAACAGGACTTCGACGTCGCCGCGCGGGTTGTTCGGGGTGCGCTCGCTCAGGCCGTGCATCGCGATCATGGTGCGCGCCAGGTCGACGATCCGCACCGGCTCGCCCATGTCGAGCACGAACACGTCGCCGCCCTTGGCCATGGCGCCGGCCTGGATCACCAGCTGGGACGCTTCAGCGATCAGCATGAAGTAGCGCGACACCTCGGGGTGGGTGATCGTCACCGGGCCGCCGCGCGCGATCTGGCGCTGGAACAGGGGAATGACCGAGCCCGAGGAGCCGAGCACGTTGCCGAAGCGGACCATGCAGAAGGTGGTGGCGCCTTCGTGGCGTGCGGCCGCCGCCTGGAAGATCAGCTCGGCGATGCGCTTGCTGGCGCCCATGATGTTGGTCGGCCGGACCGCCTTGTCGCTGGAGATGAGCACGCAGGTGCGCACGCCGTGGCGCGCCGCGGCGGCGGCCACGACCTGGGCGCCCAGCACGTTGTTGCGCAGGCCCTCGACGATGTTGGCCTCGACCAGCGGCACGTGCTTGTAGGCGGCGGCGTGGTAGACCGTGTCCACCTGGCCGTCGCGCAGGACGCGCTCGACCAGGTCGCCGTTGCAGACCGACCCGAGGTGGGCGTCGATGACCAGGCCGGGGAAGCGGGTCGCGAGTTCCTGGCGGATGGTGTACAGCGCGAACTCGGAATGGTCGAGCAGGTGCAGGCGGGCCGGCGTCAGGGTCACGATCTGGCGGCACAGTTCGCTGCCGATGGAGCCGCCGGCGCCCGTGACCAGCACGCTCTTGCCGCGCACGCAGCGGGCGAACAGGTCCAGCCGCGGCGGCACCGGCGCGCGTCCGAGCAGGTCTTCGAACTTCAGCTCGCGGATGGTGTCGCGCGGACCGGCCGTCTCGTCCTCGAGGTCGACCAGGCGGCTCAGGATCCTGGTCGGCACCCCGGCCTGGCCGAGGCGCTGCATGAGCTCGCGCAGCCGCTCGGGCGGGGCGGCGGGCAGGGCGATGACGATGGTGCGGAACTGCAGTTCGGCCGCCAGTTCGCGCAGGCGCGCGGTCGGGAACACGCGCAGCCCGGCGACGCTGCGCTCGTGCAGGACGCGCTTGTCGTCGAAGAAGCACAGCGGGCGGTATTCGCTGCCGTCGCGCAGGGTCTGGGCCAGCCGCGCGCCGGCGTCGCCGGCCCCGTAGATGGCCACCGCCAGCGCATCGCCGGCGGGGCGCTCGCGATGGGCGCGCAGCAGCTTGCGCAGGCCGATGCGCGATATCGCGACATAGGAAAAAGCGATGAACCAGTAAATGGCCAGCGCGCTGCGGGGAAAACGCGCCTCGCCGATGGCGACCAGCGCCAGGTATGCGCAGAATATGGCGATGGCCAGCGCAATGCCGGTCATCGTCAATAAGCGGTGGTCGATAAAGCGGATGACTGCGCGATACAGGTCGGACAGGAAGAAGGCGGTAATGGTAAGCACGGCGATGAATAAATACGCGGCCGCGCCGTAATTCGTTGCGAATTTTAAATCGCCCCCGCGCAATATCATTGCGATCAGAAAACATAGGGGAAGCGCCAGCAGATCCGCCGCGACCATCAGGCTGACCTTGGTGGTGCGGTGCATCGACACGATGCGTGCACAGAGTACGCTGAATGCCTGGCGGCTTTGTCTGGACATGGCGATGGGCTTTTCAGGGATGATGAATATGTCGCTGGATAAAAGCCATGGTGCAATATAAATCCATGCTCAGATATTCCCGGTAAAAATCATTCGCAATTAAATGAGGGGGTGCTGTATGCGTTAATTATCCGGCCCGGTTTATGCGTGCTGTTTGAGTTCACTCAACAGCGGACAATACAGGTCCGTATTAGGCGAATTTAAAATGAGAAATGAAATTCAGAAATGCAGGAGGCGCCGATTTCCAGTTGTTATTATTGAAAGCGGTAAATGAATACCTGAGGCAGGAAATCGAAAAAGGACAGGAACCCGAACCGGGAACAAGGGGAGGGGAGAGGGAGGGAAAGCGCGGCGCATGGACGGCGCCGCGCAAGGGAAGCCCGCCGGACCGGGCCGGCGGGCAGGCGGACGGACTCAGGCCCCGGCCGGGCGGCCGGGACGCGGCTGCGGCGCCATCGGCGGCACCTCGATCTGTTCGTTCAGGCGCAGGAACTTGAAGCCGGCCAGCACCTGGCCGCGCTTGCCCTCGCGCGCATTGCGGGCTTCGCGCTCGGCGGCGCGCGCGATGAAGGAGTCGAAGGTTTCCTCGCGCACCTTGGGCTCGGCCGAATGCAGGAAGTGGCGCTCGCCGTTCGGTCCCAGCACCACCAGGCCCACGTGCGAGGCCCAGTATTCGCCGTCGCGGGTCGAGATCACGTTCACGAAGTCGCCTTCCTGCAGCTGGCTGGCGATCGCCGCCACCTGTTCCTTGGCCACGAAGGCCTGGCGGCTGGACTCGACCGGGAACTCGCGCACCGTGTGGTGGCGGGTGCGCAGGAAGCGCGCGCGGTCGACCGTCATGTCGTAGGCGGGTCCGCCCGGCCCGGCCAGTTCGGCGCTGATGTCGGTGACCAGCCAGCGGTTGGCGACGTTCCAGTCCATCTCGGTGTAGTGGTTGCGGGTGGCCACGCCGATCACGCCGTCGCGGTAGCGGATGCGCTGCAGCATCCAGAAGAATTCTTCCCACGATTGCGACAGCGCCATCGCATAGGTGTGTTCCGCGAACACCACGCAGTCGCTCTGCTCGAGGCTGAACAGCGGCAGGTTGTCGTGGATTTCATAGGGGAATTCGCCCAGCAGGTGCAGCGAGTACGGCTGGCCGATGTTCTTGCGCCCGATCGCCGCGATGCGCTTGCGCAGGTCGGGTTCGGCCTGGTGGACGTGCTCGATGTAGCGGCCGGCTTCGACCGGGCTCATCTGGAAAATCTGTTTTTGCAGCACGGTGGCGAGCGGTACCGGGGCGGGCGGCGCGGTACGCGGGGCCGGCGCGGTGACGCATCCGGTCAGGGCGGCGCTGGCAAGCAGCAGGCAGGCAAGGCGCATGGCGGGGGTGTCTCGTGTTGTTGTTAGAAAACGTCACGCTACGCGCGCGCGCGCCGCTTGGGTAATGAAATTTCGTGCGGCGGCCATAACTTCCACGGCCCTGTCGAATATGTACATTCCTCCAAGTTATAAGGTGGCGAACACAAGTGATTATTCACTCAGGCAAGAAATCAACAATACTCCGAGGATGGCAAGCCTTGCGTCTGCCTTATGCAATATCCATAGATAGATAACATTCCCCCAGGAGGAGAAGATGTTCAAACAGAAGCCGATCGCTGCGGCGGTATCGATGGCCGTGTGGAGCCTTGCCACGCTGCCTGCCATGGCCCAGGAAGTCGCGGCCAACGCCCCGATCCAGACGGTGGAAGTGACCGGTATCCGCGCGTCGCTGGCCAAGTCGCTGGCCGTGAAGAAGGATTCGGCCGCCAACGTCGAGGTGATCACCGCCGAAGACGTCGGCAAGATGCCGGACAAGAACCTGGCCGACTCGCTGCAGCGCCTGGCCGGCGTGGCGGTGCGTACCGACTACGACGAAGCCGAAAAGGTGTCGATGCGCGGCACCAACCCGGACATGTCCCTGATCATCTTCAACGGCCACGCCGTCTCCAGCGCCGACTGGTACGTCGCCGACCAGGCATCGAGCTCGCGCTCGACCAGCCTGTCGCTGATGCCGTCGCACGTGCTGCAGCAGGCCGTCGTGTACAAGACCTCGCAGGCCAACATCGTCGATGGCGGCCTGGCCGGCACCATCAATGTCTCGACCCGCAAGCCGCTGTCGCAGAAGGAGCGCTTCTCGGGCATCGTCAGCGTCGGCGCCAGCTACGCCGACCTGCCGGGCCGCTACGCGCCGGACATGAACGGCTCGGTCACCTGGAAGAACGAAGCCGGCACCTTCGGCGTGCTGGCCGCGCTGTTCTCGGAAAAGCGCTACGTGCGCCGCGACTCGGTGTCGCGCTTCGCCTACGGCACCAACAGCGGCTGGGACGTGATCAACACCTCCACCATGCTGGGCATCACCGACGCCTCGCTGGCCGGCACCGGCCTCAAGGCGTCGGACCTGAACGGCGTGCGCCTGCCGGGTTCGATGAGCTCGGAATTCGTCGAGTCCGTGCGTGACCGCAAGGGCGGCATGCTGTCGCTGCAGTTCAAGCCGAACCGCGACCTGGACATCAGTGTCACCGGCTTCCATTCGTCGATGGACGCGGACAACCACGGCCGCCTGACCTCGGGCGCGATCTATTCCATGCTGCTCGGTAAGAACCAGCCGCTGGGCAGCACCGCCGCGACGGCCGCCAACACCAATTCGAACGGCCAGCGCGTCTACGCGCAGATCCGCAACCCGGTGATCGGCACCGAGACCACCGTCTACGGCCACCAGCTGAAGGTGCTGAAGGCCGCCGACATCGTGTTCCCGGACGGGACCACCCCCCAGTACGTGGGTAACTCGGAAGGCTTCTTCCGCGAAGGCGCCAAGGCGGAAAGCTCGTTCCTCGACCTGGACGCCAAGTACCGCGTCAACGACGACCTGACCGTCAAGACCCTGCTGTCGACCACCCGCGGCGTCGGTTCGACCGACCTCGACCAGGGCCTGACCCTGGCGCGCTACGGCACCGGCATCTCGTACGCATTGAACGGCCTGCACGACGCGCCCTTCGTCAAGTACCACAACGCCGGCAACAACCAGCCGGGCCTGAACCCGGACGGCAGCGGCTACACCATCGTCGACCGCGCCGCATCGGGCGTGCGCACCGTCGACAAGGAGTGGAGCGCCCAGCTCGACGCCGAATACAAGCTCGATCGCGGCATCTTCCAGTCGCTCGAGAGCGGCGTGCGCTTCGCCGACCACGCGCGCACCAGCGGCCGCCGCGGCCCTGCGTTCCGCAACGGCATCAGCGTCGATCCGGTGACCGGCAAGGTCACCTCGCCGACCCCGACCCCGACCACCGGCTGGCAGCCGTATCCGGGGGACTTCGGCTCTGGCCTGGGCGGCAGCGGCTGGGACAATACCGGCTTCACCTACACCCGCGACGCCACCAAGGACTACATCGCGTCGAATACCAAGGTCACCAGCCCGGAATGGGAACGCCGCGTGAACTCGGAAATCGACATGAAGGAGCGCCAGAGCGCGGCCTACCTGATGGCCAACCTGGAAGGCGACCGCTGGTCGGGTAACGTCGGCCTGCGCTATACCCGCACCCAGATCAAGGCCCAGATCGCGACCCCGATCCCGGCCGGCGCCTGCGACCGCACCGAGCCGGGCAAGCCGGCGACGACCTGCGCGGCCTACCCGGGCGCGATCACCACCGCGGGCGACGCCACCGCCTACTTCGACGGCCAGCCGTTCAACCCGAAGGCCGGCATCATGTACTACAAGACGCCGACCGACCGCACCTTCGAGAACTGGCTGCCGAGCCTGAACCTGCGCTACGAGCTGCAGAAGGACATGATCGCGCGCTTCGGCGCCAGCCGCACCATCGGCCGCCAGAACTACAACACGCTGGGCAGCGGCTTCGGCACCCCGGGCTGCGACGCCAACGGCTGCCGCGTGACCGGCCCGAACCCGGACCTGGAACCGCAAACCTCGGACAACGTCGACCTGTCGTGGGCCTGGTACTTCGCACCGCGCTCGGTCGTGGCGGTGAGCGTGTTCCACTCGTCGATCGACGGCTACGCGAAGACCGGCACCACCGGCACCTCGACCGTCGACCTGCTGGATCCGCGCGACCAGACCGTGAAGACCTTCGCGATCAACACCTCGTCGCAGCAGGGCGCGAAGATCAACGGCATCGAGCTGCAGTATGAGCAGCCGTTCGGCAAGACCCCGTTCGGCTTCACCTCGAACGTGAGCCGCGCCAAGACCAAGGTCGACGATGGCCGTCCGATGGTCGGCGCATCCGAGTGGACCGGCAACGTGGGCGTGTACTACGAGGACGACAAGCTGTCGACCCGCCTGGTCGCGAACTATCGCGGCGAGTACGTGAACAGCACCACCGCGCCGTCGCCGACCGCGAACAGCCAGGGCCTGTCGGTGATCAACGGCGTGGCGATGCCGACCGCACCGACCTACGCCGACGCCGTGACCACGCTCGCATTCTCGCTGAACTACTACTTCACGAAGAACATCGAGCTGGCCTTCAGCGCGACCAACCTGACCAACGCCAAGCGCGCTCAATATCGCTACAGCGAAGAAGAGCCGCAAAAGCTGGACGTCAGCGGCCGCCAGTACTACCTGAACCTGCGTTACAAGTTCTAACAACTTCAGCGCCGCGATGCGGGTATAAGGGGAGCTGCGGCTCCCCTTTTTTTTGTTGTCAGGGGCTTACCGTGGCGTTATTGCCAATGTCGTTTTAACAGCGTGCGCGCAGGGTGTGTACAGTGTGCGTCACCTAACGGTAAGCAGCGCCACGGCTCGGTATCATGAAGCCGTGTGAGTGAGGGACGTGCGATACGGTTCGAGGCGTCCCGACTATCTCAACAGGTTAGCCGGTCGCCTCGAGGACCGGCACCAGAATCCCGGGCCCGCGCATGTCGCACGGGCCTGCAACGGAAGCGGAGGCTGCCATGTCCGACGTCAAGCACCCACCCAAGCATCTGGTTCGCGAATACCTCGAGCGCCGCTCGCGCGATCCAAAACCGCCCCCAACCCCGGAAGAAATCCGGCGCCAGCTTGGCTGGGGCATGTTGATGCCGGCGGATCTCAAGATGGGCACCAACCGCTCTTAACCGGCGGCGCGGCGCGCCATGGCGGCGCCACCGCGCGGCTTCAGACACAGGAGATGTTTCATGACCAATAAAATTGGCAACAAGCATATCGCACAACACCGCGGCAAGAAGGAAAGGCTCGAGATCAAGCGCGCCAATGTCGCACGCGAGGCCGTCCGCCAGGCCGAGGCCCGCGCCAAGTACCGTCACCAGGTCAAGAACCAGCCTCCAAGGGACCAAGCAACGCCGGCCGCCTGAAGCAGGCTCCCTCGGCCAGCCCGCCTCCCGTGAGGCGGGTTTTTTTTCGTCCCGCCGCCGGCCAGCGCGTGCGGCGCGGCGTGGCCCGCCATCCGCCGGCCCGGCTCCGCTGCCCGCCGAATTCTTCGCCATTCGCCGCCCGCCGCCCGCCATTCACCGAAAAGCGCTTTCGCCGCCATCCCGGCTTCCGGTATCGTGCTTGCCATGACGATCACACAGGGGAGCACATGATGAATTCCGAAGATGCATATCGCTGGCGCAAGCAGGTCGTGTGGGGCCTGCTGCTCATCGTCGTGGGCGGCGCGGTGCTGTTCGACCGCCTCGGCTACCTCGATGCCGAACCGCTGTGGCGCTACTGGCCGCTGCTGCTGGTGGTCGTCGGCGTCAACCAGACCATCGGCTATCCGAGCCCGCGCGAGTTCGGCAACGGCCTGTGGACGGTGTTCATCGGCCTGTGGCTGTTCGCCGTGTTCGAGAACCTGTTCGGCCTGACCTTCCGCAACAGCTGGCCGCTGTTCATCCTGGCCTGGGGCGTCAAGCTGGTGCTCGATCCCTTCATCTCGCGCCGCTTCGCCGGCAACCACCCGGAGAACCGCCATGAAAAATGAGATCCAGCCGAAGGGCGTCAGCAGCCAGGTGGTGCTTGGCCTGCTGGTCATCGCGATGGGCTTCCTGTTCCTGCTCGATAACCTCGATATCCTCGACATGCACCGCGCGTTCTCGTTCTGGCCGATGTTGTTCATCATCGTCGGCACGGTCAAGCTCTGCGATACCCGGACCCAGGGCGGCAGGCTGGTGGGCGCTGCGCTGGTGGGCGTGGGCGTGCTCCTGACGCTGGACCGGATGGACGTGATCGACTTCAGCTGGCGCGCCGTGTGGCCGCTGTTCCTGATCGGCTTCGGCGCCTTCCTGCTGTACAAGTCCGTCGTCGGCCGGCGCCGCGTCGGCATGGCTTCGCTGAAGGACGGCGCGCTGGAGGACGACGTGATCGACATCACCGCGATCATGGGCGGCTTCGACCGGCGCATCACCACGCCGCACTTCCGCGGCGGCGAGGTGACGGCGGTGATGGGCGGCTGCTCGCTCGACATGCGCAATTCCTCGATCGAGGGCGAGGCCGTGATCAACGTGTTCGCGTTCTGGGGCGGGGTCACCATCAAGTGTCCGCCGGATTGGACCGTGATCCTGCACGGCACCCCGATCATGGGCGGCTTCGAGGAGAAGACCATGCCGCCGCCGGACAGCGCCAAGCGCCTGGTGATCCGCGGCTACGCGATCATGGGTGGCGTGGAAGTCCGGAACTGATGGGAAGCTTCTGGGCGCGGCAAGGCGCGGCGCTCTACCTGCTGGCCTGGCTGATGCTGGGCCTGCTGCTGGCGGGACTGATCGCGGGCGCCACCGGCGCCGGCGTGTCCGCCAGCCTGCTGTTCGCATTGCCGCTGACCCTGGTCTACGCCAGCGCCTGCGGCTTTTCGGCGTATTATCTGTGCCGCGCCTACCCGCTCGCGCACAAGCCGCTGGGCGCCGTGCTGGGCGTGTTCTTCTTCAGCGCCGTCAGCGCGGCCCTGCTGTGGTGCGCCGCCGGCGCGGCCTGGGCGGCGCTGTGGGGCTGGCTGGCCCCGGACTGGGGCGGGGTGGCAGTGTCGCGCCCCTTCGTGGCGGTGATGTTCGGGGTCGGCGTGCTGCTGTACGGGATGACGGGGGCGGCGCATTACCTGGCGCTGGAATTCGAGCGCGCGCGTCGCGCCGAGACGCGCGAGCTGGAACTCCGGCTGCTGGCGCAGGACGCGGAGCTGCGCATGCTGCGCACCCAGATCGATCCGCACTTCCTGTTCAACAGCCTGAATTCGATCAGCGCGCTGACCGCGATCGACCCGGCGGGGGCGCGCGACATGACCCTGCGGCTGGCGGAATTCTTCCGCCACACCCTGGGGCTGGAAGCGCACCGCAAGGTGCCGCTGGATGAAGAGGTGGCGCTGGTGGAGCGCTTCCTGGCGATCGAGCAGGTGCGCTTCGGTCCGCGCCTGGCCTTCGCGCGTCAGGTCGGCGCCGACGCCGGGCGTTGCCTGGTGCCGCCGATGATCCTGCAGCCGCTGGTGGAGAACGCGGTCAAGCACGGCATCGGCCAGCTCCTCGAGGGCGGCACGGTACGGGTGGCGGCGGAACGCGCCGGCTCGCAGGTCAGGATCCGGGTCGAGAACGACGCCGATGACGAGCAGGGCACGCCGCGCGCCGGCAACGGCATCGGCCTGGTCAACGTGCGCCAGCGGGTGGCGGCGGCCTACGGCCGCGAGGGCAGCGTGCACTGGACACGCACCGACAGGACATTCAGGGTGGACCTCGTGCTGCCCGCGGAAACGGCGATGGGAGACTGAGGAATGCGAGTACTGATCGTGGACGACGAACATCTGGCGCGCGCGCTGCTGCGCGAGTACCTGGGCGCGCATCCGGACGTCGAGATCGTGGGCGAATGCGCGAACGGCTTCGAGGCGGTCAAGGCGATCGCGGAGCAGGATCCCGATCTCGTGTTCCTCGACATCCAGATGCCCAGGCTGGACGGCTTCGAGGTGGTGGAGCTGGCCGGCAGCAAGCCGCACTACATCTTCGCGACCGCCTACGACCAGTTCGCGCTGAAGGCCTTCGAGGTGCATGCGGTCGACTACCTGCTCAAGCCGTTCTCGCGCGAACGGCTGGCCCAGGCGCTGGCGCACGCGCGCAGCCGCGCGCCGCAGCCGGCCCGGGTGGAGGCGGTGGTGCAGGAGGCGGCGCAGCGTCACCAGCCTTTGGAGCGGGTCCTGATCCGCGACGGCGCGCGCGTGCACGTGGTGCCGGTCGCCAGCATCGACTACATCGAGGCGCAGGACGATTACGTGCAGATCAGCGCGGGGGACAAGAGCTACCTGAAGAACCAGCGGCTGTCGGAGCTGGAGGGCTTGCTCGATGCGGCGGTGTTCGTGCGCATCCATCGTTCGTATATCGTGAACGTGGGGGCGGTGTGCCGCATCGAACCGGTCAGCAAGGACAACCATTGCGCGGTCCTGAAGGGCGAAGTGCGGCTGCCGATCAGCCGCAGCGGCTACCAGAGGGTACGCGAGTTGCTCGGCTAGGGTCTGTCTGACTGACCTCATAGGAGCCACACCATAATTGTTGCGACCATGACTGTGGCTAAGTAGTTATGGCCGCGTTTGTCATAGCGCGTCGCGACAGCGCGGAAGTCCTTCAGGCGGTTGATGGCGCGCTCGACGACATTGCGGTCTTTGTAGGCGTCGGCATCAAAACGCGGCGGCGCGCCTCCGCGGCGACCTTTGCGGAGGCGGCTTTTCTGTGCATCGAGGCGCTCCGGACAAACACAGCGTATGTGACGGCATTGAATTTGTCGCCGGTAGTGCCGAGCTCCATAGGCCCGATCCACGCGCAAGCTCGATGGGCGTTTGCGCGGACGTCCCCTGCCACAACGTGGCACGCAGATCGCATCGAGCACCGCTTCAATCTGGGCCGCATCGCTGCATTGTCCGGCCGTGATCACGATGGACAAAGGCAAACCGTGCCCATCAACACACAAGTGGATCTTGCTGGTGATGCCGCCGCGTGAGCGGCCCAACCACTCGTCAGCTATGGCCCCCTTTTTTCGGATGGCGGAAGTTTCTTTCGTGCCCCAGCCGCGCTGCGGTGCGCCTTGATATGCGTGGCATCGAGTGCAGCGCCATCCCAATCAATCAGACCGGCTTGCTCGGCTGCTGCTTGCATCACCTTGAGCAGGCGTTGCCAAGTGCCGTCGCGCGACCAGCGAACAAACCGGTCATAGCAGGTTTGCCAAGGCCCGTAGCGGGCAGGTATGTCGCGCCAGGGCGCTCCTGTGCGCAAACGCCAAAGTATTCCGTTGATCACATGCCGAT
>NZ_KB908137.1 GCF_000382345.1 Massilia niastensis DSM 21313 | reverse complement strand
TTTCAGTTTGCCATTCGATCCATCGAGCAGCATGCAATCAAGCTTGGCTTTGGCAACGTCTACACCCAGGTAAAACATGAATTCTCCTTGTATTCTCGATCATCACACTCACTCTCCTTGTGCATGCAGGGTCATTGCCCTTGGCTACCGTCCAGTGTTGGATATGGTGTGAGAATGAGGTGAAGGGCTTGATCTACGTTACAAGGTCGGGCCTTCAGGGTGGGCTCAAGCTGGTCTTCACCTCGATTGGCGGTAGCTAACCACCAATATGATCAAGATACAAGGGTGGGCGGCAAGGACACTCAATCAATGAGATGCACCTTGTCGCCCCTGATGCTGCGCTGGGCCGGCTGTCCATAGACACGGATCCCGCCCGCCCCGCCGGTCGAGGCGATCAGCGACCGCTTGACCGTCGCCCGGATCCCGCCCGAACCGCTGGCATTCAGGTCCGCCTCCTGCGTGGTCAGCCCGGCCAGTTCCGCGCTGCCCGAACCGCTGACGCGCGCATTCAGCGAACGCACCACGCCTTTCGCTTCCAGCCTGCCCGAGCCGCTCACGTTCACGCGCGCATAGTCGCCGCGCACCTCGCCCACGCTCACGCGGCCCGAACCCGACATGTCGAGGTCGGCGCTGGCGCTATGCAGGGCGGTGGCGTCGATCACGCCCGAGCCGCTGACGCGGGCGTTCAGGCTGTCCACGTTCCCCGCCAGGCGCACTTCGCCCGAACCGCTCTTGCGCACGTCGAGCGGCGCCCCGTTCAGGTCGCGCACATCGACCTGGCCCGAACCGGAAGCCCGCACCTCGCTCAGGCGCGGCACCGTGTAGGTGATGCGGATCGGGTTCCTGCTGCGCAGCTGGCTGTCGGAATACACCTTCAGGGTGTCGCCGCGCGTCTCGGTGCGGATCAGCGGCAGCAGGTTGCTGTCGGCCTCCACCACCAGCGACGGCGCCGGGCCGACGCGCACCTCGACCCGCATCGCCCCGCTCACTTCCAGCGCCGGCAGCGCCGCGACGGCACGCTCGTCGCGCGCCGCCACGCCATTGCCGTCCACCTTGTCGTTGTCGAACACGGTATGGACGCGCATGTCGCCCTCACCCGGCGCGACGATGATGGCACAGCCGCCCAGTACGGCGAGGGTGGCAAGGGCAAGAAGCTTACGCATGGCGGTCCTTTGTCGGTCGTTGTTGTCGATGATGCGACTCTAGCAACCACCCTCGCCTGCCGCACGCCGGATGCGACAGGCTGCAAAAAACGGCCCCTGAACTGCTGTCCCGCAGCTCCAGCCGAGTCAGCGCTGTCCCAGCCGGGTCTCCCCGAACAAGGCCTTGTGCTCACGCGGCTGCGAACGCCAGTACTGGGGCGGCGCGAACACCTGGTCGCCCAGCTTCGCCGCCGCATGCCACGGCCAGCGCGGATCGAACAGCATGGCGCGCGCCAGGGCGACGACGTCGGCCTGGCCGTCCTGCAGGATGCTTTCCGCATGTTCCGGCTCGGTGATCAGGCCGACGCCGATGGTCGGCATGCCGGTCTCCTTGCGGATCCGCCCGGCGAAGGCGATCTGGTAGCCCGGCCCGAGCGAGATCTGCTGGGCCGGCGAGACGCCGCCGCTGGAGACGTGGATGAAGTCGCAGCCGAGCTGTTTCAGCTCCTGCGCGAAGCGCACGCTCTGCTCGATCTCCCAGCCGCCCTCGACCCAGTCGGTGGCCGAGATGCGCATGCCGACCGTCATGCCGGGCGCCGCGGCGCGCACCGCCGCGAACACCTCCAGCGGGAAGCGCATGCGGTTCTCCAGCGAGCCGCCGTATTCGTCGTCGCGCCGGTTGGCCAGCGGCGACAGGAACTGGTGCAGCAGGTAGCCGTGGGCGCCGTGGATCTCGATGGCGTCCAGGCCGAGTGCGCTGGAACGGATGGCCGCGGCCACGAAGCCGTCGCGCACCCGGGCCAGGCCTTCGCGGTCGAGGGCCAGCGGCACCGTTTCGCCCTGCGCATGCGGGACGGCCGACGGGGCCAAGGTCTGCCAGCCGCGCTCCTGGTCGGGCGGGATATTCGCGCCCCCTTCCCACGGCGCCTCGCTCGAGGCCTTGCGGCCGGCGTGGGCCAGCTGGACCGCGATCTTGATGGGCGAATGGCGGCGCACGGCGCGGACGATCGGCTCCAGCGCCTCGGCGTGGGCGTCGGACCACAGGCCCAGGTCGAGGGGGGAGATGCGGCCCTCGGGGACCACGGCGGTGGCCTCGATGATCAGCAGTGCCGCACCGGACAGCGCCAGGTTGCCGAGGTGGATCATGTGCCAGTCGGTCGCGATGCCTTCGATGGCCGAGTACTGGCACATCGGCGCGATCGCGATGCGGTTCGATAGTTGCAGGGGGCCCAGCGCGTAGGGCGAGAACAGCATGCTCATGAAGCCTCCGGAAGGAAAAGCCTCAGTCTAGCGTGGCGTGCGTGTTTGTGCTTTGGCAAGCGTGATGGAAGGGAAAATGAAAAACCGCCATCGGCGCCTGTGGCGCCCATGGCGGTTCAATGGGTGAGGACGAAGGCGGCTCAGGCGGTCCGCACCACCATGATCCCGGCGCGCAGTCCAACCCGCACATCGGGATTCGGAAACACCACCAGCTCTTCGTCATGCTGCACGGTATACACGGTATCCCCGTCCGACGCGATCACCTCGCCCTTCTTCAAGGGCGTGAAGTTCCAGGTCTCGCGCCCGACGTTCATGCTGAACGCATCGGACAGCTTCATGATCGACTGCGCCGTCGCGAACACATGCGGCTCGGCCTTCGCCGGCACGTCCGGCTCGCCGCGCAGCAGCCGGCCAAGCGCCGCCGACATGTCGGCGAACTGCGACAGGTCGTTCTGCCCCAGCGTCCCCACCTGTCCCAGCTCGACCGTGCTGCCGGCCGCGCCGTGGTGCTCCGACGTGTAGTAGCTGTAGGTGCCCGCCGACTTCGGATTCATGATGATGGCCCCGATGCCGGCCTGCCCCAGCCACCCGACCAGCGCGCCGCGCGCCCGGTCCTCGATCAGCTCCGGCACGATCGCGAACATCGGGTAGTGCGACGGCCGGATCGCCGTGTGCAGGTCCAGGTGCCAGCGTTCCGGCCCCGCGCCTTCGAAGAAGGCCGTGGTGGCCGCGACGATCGCGTCGGCCCGCGCCGCTTCCGCGGTGCCGGCCAGCGCACCGCGCTCGGCGCGGAACATGCGGTTCAGGTCCGCGTCGATGAAACGCTTGCCGGCCGCGATCGCGTCGATGTTCCCGACGCACAGCATCAGGTCCACCGCCAGCGCGCGCGGGGAACGCGACAGCGCCTCGACGACGTAGGCCGTGACTTCGATCGGCCCGGTCTCGTCGCCATGCACGCCGACCGATACCAGCACGCTCGGGCGCGCCGCGTCGCGTATTGCGTCACGACCGGGCGCCTTCACCGTCAGGATGCCGGGCGCCGGCAGGGCGACCGCGAAGCCGGCTTCCTCGAAGCGCTGCGCGACCGTGCCGAAGTTCGCTTCGGCCAGTGCGCGCACCGCTTCAGGGAGCGCGTTGGAATCGGCTGCCGCGCTCATGCGTCAGGCCGCCAGGCGCTCGGGGCTCGAGCCTTCCGACAGCGACCACACGTCCAGCATCGCCTGCTCCAGGTCGACCGGCTGCTCGAAGCCCGACAGGCCGCGCTCGCGGGTGACCTCGGCGACTGCCGCCTGCGGATCGCCGCTCTTGCCGGCGCGCTCGATCACCTGCAGCAGCAGGCGCTGCTGGGCGCGGCGCAGCGACTGCATCGCATAGTTGCGCAGCTGTTCCTGCGACTTGCTCTGCGCCGGCAGCTTGAGGCCGCGTTCCAGCGTGTCGATGCCGGCCTGCTGGCGCAGGCTCATGCCGACCTGCAGGAACTGCGCCAGGCTCATGCCGCCCGGACGCTGCACCGACACCGCCGCGAACAGGAAGGTGGCCAGCGACTCGATGGTCTCGACCGTCTTCCAGGACGCCACGAACTGGGCCGGCAGGCCGGTATGGCCGTCGGCTTCCGAACGGGCCGGGGTCAGCGCGCGCAGCTGGTCGGCCTGGCCGAACAGCGACGACAGCTCGGCCATGCCGTCGGTGCTTTGCGGCAGCGACAGCACGCCCTCGATCACGGCGCGCAGCAGCACGCGGGTGCGGGCGTCGACCGTGGTCGAGACATCGCGCGGCACCTTCAGCGCGTCGGCGTCGAGGGCGTCGAACACCGGCGCCAGGTGCAGCGCGGACCAGGCGCGGGCCCAGGCCTTGACCACTTCGGACTCGTCGACACGGTGCTCGGCAGCCAGGTCGCGCAGCATCAGCGGACCGCAGCGGTTGACCGCTTCGTTGGCCAGCACGGTCGCCAGGATCGCGTTGGCCAGCGGGTGGTCGAGCGGGTCGCGGGTGGCGACCAGCTGCGCCGGGAAGTACGGACGCAGCAGCGAATCGGCCCACGGCTCGTCGACCAGCGGCAGCGTCGCCAGCACGCGCTTGAAGCGGTTCTTGACGTTGGCGATCACCACCGCCAGTTCCGGCGTGGTGAGGCCGAGGCCGAGCGCCTTGCGGCGCTGCAGTTCGGCGTCGCTCGGCAGCTGCTCCAGGTCGCGCGAGATGGCGCCTTCCGATTCCAGGTTGGTGATCAGGGCGGCGTAGCCGTCCACGACCGACGCGCTGGCCTGGGCCTGCGCTTCGCGGGTCAGCAGGTGGGTCTGCAGCGTGTTGTCGCGCAGGACCAGCTTCTCGATGTCGCCGGTCATCTCGTTCAGGATGCGGTTGCGGTCCACTTCCGGCAGCTTGCCCGCGTTGACTTCGGTGTCCAGCCAGATCTTGACGTTCACCTCGTGGTCCGAGCAGTCCACGCCGGCCGAGTTGTCGATCGCATCGGTGAAGATGCGGCCGCCCGCCAGTGCGAATTCGATGCGGCCGGCCTGGGTCGCGCCCAGGTTGCCGCCTTCGGCCACCACCTTGCAGCGCAGTTCGCCTCCGTTGACGCGGATGCGGTCGTTGGCGCGGTCCTTCACCTGGGCGTGGGTCTCGCTCGACGACTTGATGTAGGTGCCGATGCCGCCGTTGTAGAACAGGTCCACCGGCGCCAGCAGGATGCGGTGCATCAGTTCCTCGGGCGCGAGTGCGGTTTCCTCGATGCCGAGGGCGGCGCGCACCTGCGGGCTGAGCTCGATGGTGCGGGCGCTGCGCGGGTACACGCCGCCGCCTTCCGAGATCAGGTTCTTGTCGTAGTCTTCCCACGAGGAGCGCGGCAGCGCGAACATGCGCTCGCGTTCCTTGAACGAGATGGCGACGTCCGGGGTCGGGTCGAGGAAGATGTGGCGGTGGTCGAAGGCCGCCACCAGCTTGATCTGGCGCGACAGCAGCACGCCGTTGCCGAACACGTCGCCCGACATGTCGCCCACGCCGACCATGGTGATCGGGGTGGTGTTCATGTCGTGGCCCAGTTCGTAGAAGTGGCGCTTGACGGCCTCGAAGGCGCCCTTCGCGGTGATGCCCATCTTCTTGTGGTCGTAGCCGTTCGAGCCGCCCGACGCGAAGGCGTCGCCCAGCCAGAAGCCGCGCTGGACGGCGATGCTGTTGGCGATGTCGGAGAAGGTCGCGGTGCCCTTGTCGGCCGCCACCACCAGATACGGGTCGTCCTGGTCATAGCGCACGGTGTTCTCCGGCGCGACGATGGCGCCGCGCACGCGGTTGTCGGTCACTTCCAGCAGGCTGGCGATGAACAGGCGGTAGACTGCTTCGCCCTCGGCCGCCACCACGTCGCGTGCGGCGTCCTTCGGCATCTGCTTGCAGATGAAGCCGCCCTTCGAGCCGGCCGGCACGATCACGGCGTTCTTCACCATCTGCGCCTTCACCAGGCCCAGCACCTCGGTGCGGTAGTCTTCCATGCGGTCCGACCAGCGCAGGCCGCCGCGGGCGACCGGGCCGCCGCGCAGGTGCACGCCCTCGAAGCGGCGCGAGAACACGTAGATCTCGCGGTACGGACGCGGTTCCGGCGCCAGCGCCAGGTTGCTGGTGTCGAACTTGAAGATGATCTTCTCGCCGCTGTTCTGGAAGTAGTTGGTGCGCATGGTGGCCTGCGCCAGCTCGACCAGGGCAGCCATGATTTCCTCGGTGTCGGCGTGGTTGACGCTCGACAGGCCGGCCTTCAGCGCGGCCAGCTTGGCCGTGCCGGCGGCGCGCTCGGCATCGCCCAGCTTCGGATCGAAGCGCAGCAGGAAGCCGGTGACGAATTCCTTCACCAGCGCCGGCTGGGTGCGCAGCGTTTCCGCCATGTAGCGCACCGAGAACTTGGAGCCGGTCTGGCGCCAGTAGCTGATGTAGGCGCGCACCAGCTGCACTTCGCGCATCGACAGGCCGCCTTCGATGGTCAGGCCGTTCATGCGGCCGTCTTCGGCCTCGTTGTTGAACAGCGCGGTGAACAGCTCCTCGGCCACCGGGGCGATGCCAGGCTTGGCCAGCTTGGCTGCGCTCTCGGCGTCGACGGACAGCGCGGTCACGTAGTGGCGCACGCCGTCGGCGGTGGTGATCTTGAAGGTCTGCTCGCGGTCGACCGCCACGCCGGCATTGTGCAGCGCCGGCAGGATGCGCGACAGCGAGGGCACGGTGTCGCCCGAGTACAGGCGGATCGTGGTGGGGCAGGCCTCGTCGAGCTCGATGCGCACCGAGACGTGATTCGGCTGGCCGTTCTTCAGCACGGCCTGGGCGTCGCGGAACGCGGTTTCCGGCGCGGTCGCGGTGACGAAGCTGACCGGCAGGGTGGTGACCAGCTTGCGCAGGCTGCTGCGCAGGGCGCTGTCTTCCAGGCCGTGGGTCAGGACGGCGAAGCGGTCATGCCAGCCGTCCAGCACGCCCAGCAGCGGACGCTGGATATCGGTTTCCAGGTCGAGCGGGTAGCGCGCGGCGTGGGCGATCAGGTAGACGCGCGCCAGCGGGCCGTCGGCCACCAGGGGCTGGACGCGCACTTCGCGCGCGCCCGAGCTGTCCTGCAGGGCCTGGGCCAGGGCGGAACCGACCGCGGCGCTGTAGCGCTCGCGCGGCAGGTAGACCAGCACGTTCAGGTGGCGGCGGTACACGTCGCGGCGCGCGAACACTTTCGGGCGCGGCTGCTTGTACAGCGAGACCACCGAGCTGCACACCTGGGCCAGCCATTCCGGCTCGGCTTCCAGCGCTTCGGTGCGCGGCAGGGATTCCAGGATCTCGACGAATTTCTCGGCGCGGAAGCCTTCCTGGCGCACGCCGGCGATGCCCAGCACCTTGGCCACGCGGCCGCGCGCGAACGGCAGGCGCGCCAGCGGGGTCGAGGTGGCGGCGCGGGTGAACAGGCCGATGAAGCAGTACTCGCCCAGGATCTTGCCCTGGGCGTCGGTGTCGCGCACGCCGATGAAGTCGAGCGGCTGGTCGCGGTGCAGGGTGCCTTCGACGTCGGCCTTGACGATCGACAGGGTGTCGGCGCGGCGCGACAGCGTGTCGAAATCGCCCGGGATGTTGGCCAGGCAGCTGCCGTAGACCGGGTGCGAGGTGTCCTTCAGCACGCCGATGCGGCTCGGCAGGTCGCGCTCGAGTTCGCGCGCGCCTTCCTTGACCACGTAGTAGGCGTAGCCGAAGGGCTCGAAGCCTTCGTTCTTGGCCCATTCGAGGAAGGCGGCCACTTCCTGGCCTTCCGGGGTGCCGTTGGCGGCCGCATCGGCGGCCACGGCGGTCATGCGGTCGGCCATCGCGACGGCGTCGCGGTGCACGGTGGCGGCATCGCTGGCGACCATGCGCAGGCGCGCGGTCAGCGCGTCCAGCTCGGCGAACTGCAGTTCGTCGTTCAGCAGGCACAGCACGATCGACTCGAGCGGGCTGCCGGCTTCGCCGACCGACACCGCGGCGCCGCTGGCGTCGCGGCGCACCGGCAGCACGGCGTTCATCACGCCGGCGGCGGTCACGCGCTCCTTGCGCATCGCCATCACGAACGAGTCGACCAGGTAAGGCATGTCGTCATTCAGGATCAGCAGGGCGGTCGCCATGCCGCCACGTCCGTCGGAATAGCGCATCTGGGCGATCTGGCAACCCGGGCCGGTGCGCTGCGCCAGCTGGGTGAATCCTTCCCACAGCACCGGCGCCAGGCACTCGGGCGCGGTGCCGGCCAGGTCTTCGTCATCGAGCGATCCGAGCCACGCGCTGATCAGGGCGCCCACCTGGGGGGCATTGCCGGCGGCGTGGTTTGCGTTGACCAGCGCGAGCGTCTGGTTACGCAAATCGTTGGGCATGTCTTTCATCGTGCTTCTCCAAAGTTTGTATGCAGTGCGCGCTCCGGCTTGTGGCCCTGGCGCCGCCCTGCTGTTATGGGGACGGGGGTGTCCCGTCCGAATTCCGTCGGCGCCGCCTGGTCTCCATGGCGGCGCCGGTCGCTATTAGAACATGCCGCGCGGGCCGGGTCACCCTGTCCGCAGCAGCTTCTGTCACAAGTCGTACAGCCCCGGCAGGCCGAGGATGCGGGTCAGCTCCTCGAGCGCCGCGGCGCATTCGATCGCCAGCTGGGGGTCGGCCAGGTCCTTCGGCTCGATCCGGTCGCGGTAGCGTTTCTCGACCCAGGCCACCAGCTGTGCATACAGGGTTTCGGTCATGATCACGCCCTGGTGCATGGCTGCCGCTTCCTCGGCGGTCAGCACCACGCGCAGGCGCAGGCAGGCCGGCCCGCCGCCGTTGCGCATGCTCTGGCGCAGGTCGAACTCGATCAGTTCGTTGATCGGGCCGCCGCCGGCGGTCAGCGTCGTGAGGTAGGCCGACACGGCCGCGTTCTCGCGGCATTCGTGCGGCACCACCAGGGCCATCTTGCCGTCCGGCTTGGTGAGCAGCTGGCTGTTGAACAGGTAGCTGGCCACGGCGTCGCCGACCGGCACCTGGCTGGACGCCACCCGCACCGGCGCCAGGTCGGCGTCGGCGGCGCCAAGCGCGCGGCGCAGCGCGTCCAGGGTGCCGGCTTCGTTGGCGAAGGCCTGCTCGTGGTAGAACAGCACATTGCCGTTGCCGACCGCGATCACGTCGTTGTGGAACACGCCCTGGTCGACCACGTCCGGATTCTGCGACGCGAACACGGTGCGCGCCGGGTCCAGCCCGTGCAGCCTGGCCACCGCCTGCGAGGCTTCGAGCGTCTGGCGCGCCGGGTACTTCTTCGGCGCGGGGGCCGACGGGTCGAACTCGACACGGCCGTAGACGAAGAACTCGACGCCGGCGGCGCCATGGCTGCTGGCGAAGCGGGTGTGGTTGGCCGCGCCCTCGTCGCCGAAGGCCGGGACCGACGGCAGCGGATCGTGCACCATGAAACGGCCGCTGTCGGCGAAGATCGCGCGCAGGGTGCGCGTGGCCTGCGCGTGCTCTTCCGAGCGGTGCAGCTTGTTGTTCAGGTTGGCGGCGGTGAAGTGCACGCGGCCGTCGAGCGAATCGGCCGACGGGCTGACGGTGGCCGCGTTGGCGGTCCACATCGGCGCCGCCGACCAGGCGCAGGCCAGGATCACCGGCGCTTCGCGCCAGGCGCGCGCCAGCACGTCGGCGTCGGTACCCGAGAAGCCCAGGCGGCGCAGCAGCCGGAAGTTCGGCCTGCCCTGCGGCGGCATCACCGCCTGGGCGAAGCCGCGCGCGGCCAGTTCGCGCATCTTGGCCAGGCCCTGCAGGGCGGCCTGGCGCGGGTTCGAGGCGCTCCTCACGTTGTTGAAGGAGGCGACGTTGCCGAACGAGAGGCCGGCGTAGTTGTGCGACGGGCCGACCAGGCCATCGAAGTTGAATTCGCGGGCGCTGCGCATGATTACAGCACCAGTCCCGGCGACAGCTTGGCCGGCAGTTCGAGTTCGGCGGTCTCGATCGAGGCGACCGGGTAGGCGCAGTAGTCCGCCGCGTAGTAGGCGCTCGGGCGATGGTTGCCCGACTTGCCCACGCCGCCGAACGGCGCCGAGCTGGCCGCGCCGGTGGTCGGGCGGTTCCAGTTGACGATGCCGGCGCGCACCTTCACGGCGAAGCGCTTCCACTGTTCCGCCGACGGCGACAGCAGCGCCGCGGCCAGGCCGAATTCGGTGGCGTTGGCCACGCGCATGGCGGCGTCGAAATCCTTCACGCGGATCACCTGGAGCAGCGGGCCGAACCACTCTTCGTCGGGGATGCCCTGGGCGTCGGTGGTGTCGACGATGCCGGCGGTGACGAATCCCGCGTTCGGATCCGGCTGCTTCATCTGCAGCAGCACCTTGCCGCCCCTGGCGGCCATCTCGGCCTGGGCCTGCACCAGGCGCGCGGCCACGGCGGCGGACACCACCGGTCCCATGAAGGGCTGCGGCTCGGCGTTCGACGGGCCGACCGTCAGCCTGGACGCCACCTCGACCAGGCGGTCGAGGAAGGCCTGGCCCTCGGGCGTGTCCTGGATCACCAGGCGGCGCGCGCAGGTGCAGCGCTGGCCGGCCGAGATGAAGGCCGACATCACGGCGTGGTGCACGGCGGCGTTGACGTCCTTTACGTCCCAGACCACGAGCGGGTTGTTGCCGCCCATTTCCAGCGCCAGCATCTTGCCCGGCTGGCCGCCGAACTGCCTGTGCAGGGCCGCGCCGGTCTGGCTGCTGCCGGTGAACAGCACGCCGTCGATCAGCTGGTTCCGGCCCAGCGCCACGCCGGTGTCGCGGCCGCCGTTGACCAGGTTCAGCACACCGCCCGGCAGGCCCGCCTGCTCCCACAGCTGCACGGTCTTGACCGCGGTGCGCGGCGCGTATTCGCTCGGCTTGAACACCACGGCGTTGCCGGCGATCAGGGCCGGCACGATGTGGCCGTTCGGCAGGTGGCCGGGGAAGTTGTACGGGCCGTACACGGCGAACACGCCGTGCGGGCGGTGGCGCAGCACGGCATTGCCGTCCGCGATCCTGGCGGCGCTTTCGCCGGTGCGCGCGCCATACGACTGGACCGAGATGTCGATCTTGTTGGCCATGGTCGCCACTTCGGTGCGCGCTTCCCACAGCGGCTTGCCGACTTCCTCGGCGATGATGGCGGCCAGTTCCTCGTTGTGCTCCTTGAGCAGGTCGCGGAAGCGCGTGCAGACGGCAATGCGCTCTTGCAGCGGCGTGAGCGCCCACTCTTCGAAACTGTCGCGCGCGGATTCCGCCGCGCGCTGCACGTCCTCCGCGGTGGACTGGTTGCTGGCCCAGGTCTGGCGGCCGGTCGAGGGGTCGATGGTGACCAGTTCGGCGCCACTGCCGGCGAGCCATTCGCCGTTGATGTAATTCGAGAGCTTAGCCATTGACGTTCTTCCTTGAGTTGAGTGTCAGGATGCGCACTTCGTCGCCCACCTGGCAGTGCAGCTGCGACAGCTCCTGTGCGCTGAGCGGCACGCGGCTGGCGCCGGGCACGGCCTGGGTGAGGATCATCCTGAAGTCTTCCAGCCTGGTGTTCGACACCAGCATGTGTTCGGTCTCGCCGCCGGGCGCGCCCTCGTCGGCGACCGCCAGCATGCTGTCGCGCACCGCGCGCAGCTCGGACGCGCGGCCCTGCAGCACCGGGCCGGCGTCGAAGATGTCGACGTAGCCTTCGTAGTGCATGCCTTCCTGCTCCAGCAGCTTGCGCGCCGGCTGGGTCGAGGTGTGCACCTGGCCGATGACGGCGCGCGCCGATTCGGGCAGGTAGTCGACGTACAGCGGCTGGCGCGGCATCAGTTCGGCGATGAAGGATTTCTTGCCGAGCGCGGTCAGGCCGTCGACATGGTTGAAATCCATCTTGAAGAAGTGGCGGCCCAGGCCCTCGTAGAACGGCGAGGTGCCGTCCTCCGCCTGGTAGCCGCGCATCTCGGCGATGATCTTCTCGGTGAACATGTGCTGGAACTGGGCGATGAACAGGAAGCGGCTCTTGGACAGCCACTTGCCGTTGAAGCCGGCGCGGTACTGCGGCAGCAGGAACAGCGAGCACAGTTCGGTGGAGCCGGTCAGGTCGTTCGACAGGTACAGGGTCTCCATCCGCGTGAACACGTTCAGCTCGCGGCTGCAGTGCACCAGGGTGCCGATGCGGTAGTTGTAGAACGGCTCGGTCAGGCCGACCGCGCCCTTGATCGCGCACACGCCGGCGATGCTGCCGCTGTCGGTGTTCTCGAGCACGAACATGTAGTCGCGCTGCTCGGGCGGGATGGCCTGGGTGAACGAGGCCTCGGCGGTCGCCACGCGCTGGCCCAGCATGTCGCGGTCCGGCTTGAGGGTGGTCATGCCGCTGCCGGCCTGGCGCGCCATGTCGATCAGGGCGTCCAGGTCGGTGGTCTTGACTGCACGAATCACAAGCATGAATGGTTCTCCTGGAGTCGGACGCAGATGACGTTGTCGCCGGGCGCCACGTCCAGCGCCTGCTGGGCTTCGCGCGGCAGGCAGATGACCTGACTGGTCTCGACCGGCGGGCAGGCCACGGTGACGGCGCGGAAGCGCTGCTCGGTGCTGGCGACGGCGTAGTTGACCAGCGCCTCCGGCGCGCCGGCCGGACCCGCGGTCTCGACGCGGCGCAGCTGCGAGCCGGAGAACGAGCGCAGCGAATGCTTGTGCGCCTGCAGGATCGGGCCGCCGTCGAAGATGTCGATGTATTCGTCGGCCTCGAAGCCTTCCTGGGTCAGCAGGTTGAAGGCGAGCTGGCCGCTCGGGTGGATCTGGCCCATCGCGGCCTGGGCGTCGCCCGGCAGCAGCGGCACATAGACCGGGTAATGCGGCATCAGCTCGACGATCAGGGTGCGGTTGCGCGCCCCGCCGATGACGCGCTCGGCGTCCAGGAAGTCCATCTTGAAGAACTTGCGTCCCAGGGCGTTCCAGAACGCCGACTGGCCTGCGCCATCGGTCTGGCCGGCCAGGGGGACGAAGAAGCGGTCGCCGAAGCGGTGCGGCGCCAGCACCGCGTACAGCAGGCGTGCGCGCGACAGCAGGGCCGCTTCGAGGCCGGCGCGGTCGCGGTTGCGCAGGTAGAAGCCGGACAGCTGGGAATAGGCGGTCAGCTCCGAGCACAGGGTCAGCGCGTGCACGCTGTGGCTGATGTTCAGGTCGCGCGAGACCTGCTGGATGACGTCGTTGCGGAACGCGAAATACGTGCCGTTCGAGCCGGCCGACGCGTGGATGGCGGCGGTGCCGACGACCTCGCGGGTGCGCAGGTCTTCCAGCACGAACAGGTAGGACTCCTCGCTCGGAATGTCGACATGGGCGGCAAACGAGGCGATGGAACGCTCGACGAACGCGTGGATGCCTTCACGCGTGCGCGGCAGCGTATGCACTCCGGGTGTCGAGACTGCGGCCATCGCCTCGAGGGCGCCGATATCCGCGACTTCTACCGGACGGACAACATACATGTGAACTCCCTCAAAGACCTCAGTGCGTGCGACGGCCGGCCGCACCCTTGCGGGCGGGCCGGCCGGGAAAGGGCGCGTCAGGCCGCGATGAATGCCTCGACGGCTTCGCGCATCAGGCGATCCGCTTCCGCGATCTGCTCGTCCGACACCACCAGGGCCGGCGCCAGCCGCACCACGTCGGGGCCGGCGATCAGCAGCATCAGGCCGAGGTTCTCGGCGATCTTGGTGTAGTCCTTCGAACGGCCCTGGTATTCCGCGGCCATCGGCAGGCCGATCAGGAGACCCATGCCGCGCGGCTTGCCGAACACCTGCGGATAGTCGCTGGAGAGCTTCTCGAGGTTGGCCATGATCTTGGCGCCGGCTTCCTTGACACGCTCCATGAAGCCCGGGCGGCTCATCATCTCGACGACCTTCAGGCCGACGGTCGAGGCCAGCGGGTTGCCGCCGTAGGTGGTGCCGTGGGTGCCGACGGCCAGGTACTTGGCGATCTCGCTGGTGGTCAGCATGGCGCCGATCGGGTAGCCGTTGCCGAGCGCCTTGGCGGAGGTCAGGATGTCCGGGGTCACGCCCATCTGGGTGTAGGCGAACAGCGAGCCGACGCGGCCCATGCCCGACTGGACTTCGTCGAACACCAGCAGCGCGCCGGTCTGGTCGCACAGGTCGCGCAGCGCCTGCAGGTAGTCCGGGTTGCCGGGGATGACGCCGCCCTCGCCCTGGATCGGCTCGACGATCACGGCGGCCACGTCATCGGTGATGGCGGCGCGCGCGGCCTCGATGTCGTTGTACGGGATGTGGTTCAGTTCCTGCGGCAGCGGCTCGAAGCCTTCGGTGTACTTCGGCTGGCCGCCGACCGAGACGGTGAACAGGGTGCGGCCGTGGAACGACGACAGGCAGGACACGATGCGCGACTTGTGCGGGCCGAACTTGGTGTGCGCATACTTGCGCGCCAGCTTGAGGGCGGCTTCGTTGGCTTCGGCGCCCGAGTTGCAGAAGAAGGCGCGCTCGGCGAAGGTGGCTTCGGTCAGGGCGCTGGCCAGGCGCAGCACCGGCTCGTTGGTGTAGCCGTTGCCGAGGTGCCAGAGGGTGTTCAGCTGCTTGGTCAGGGCATCGGCCAGTTCCGGGTTGGCGTGGCCCAGGCTGGTGACGGCGATGCCGGAGGTGAAGTCCAGATAGTGCTTGCCTTCCTGGTCCCACACATCCAGGCCCGAGGCGCGCACCGGCACCATGGCGGCCGGGGCGTAGGTAGGGACGAGGACTTCGTCGAAGGTCTGTCGAGTGACAGAGCGCGTGGTGACACCCGAATCAAGCTTTGCGTTCATGGCTTCTTCCTCATCGAATCAAGTAAGGGTTGTACGCGGGTAGAAGTCCGCGCAGGATCGAGCCATTATAGAAACGCAGCCTGACAAGTTCTTTTGAAAGTGCGACAGGCATTTTCATTTTTAGACGAGTGGAAACACTGTGTTGCAATGAAGAGCGCGAACGGACCGGCTTGTCACTGTGCCAACTTGCGCTGCCGCTCTTCCCGCGGCGTATTCCCGAACAAGGCCCCGAACGCCGTCGAAAAATGCGAGCCCGACGAAAACCCGCACATCAGCCCCACCTGCACGATCGAGTGATTGGTATCTAGCAACAGTTGCCTTGCCCGGCGCAGGCGCAGCTCCAGGTAGTAGCGCGACGGCAAGCTGCCCAGGTACTGCTTGAACAGCCGCTCCAGCTGGCGCCGCGAAATCCCGGAAAGCTGGGCGATCTCGTCGGTCGAGAGTGGTTCCTCGATGTTCGCTTCCATCAGCGCCACCGCCTCGGTCAGCTTGGGCTGCAGCGCCCCGAAGCGCGCCTGCAGCGCCACCCGCTGGCGTTCGTCCTGGCCGCGCACCCGGTCCACGCACAGGATTTCCTTGACCTCGGCCTGCACCGTGGCGCCGAACACCATGTCCACCAGGGTCAGGGCGAAATCGATGCTGGCCGCGCCGCCGCAGCAGGTCAGGCGGTTGGCGTCGAATTCGTACAGGTTGGGCGTGAACAGGGCCTGCTCGGCGAGGGCGTTCACGTCGGGATACAGGGCCCAGGGCAGCGCCGTGCGCACCCCTTGCAGGGCGCCGGCGTCGGCCAGCCACAGCACCCCGGCCCCGACCCCGCCCCAGAACGGCGCGGCGCGGCAGCGCTCGACCAGCGCGCGGCAGTTGGCGGGCTTGAGCGCGGCTTCGGATTCGTCCGCCACCACCAGCACCAGGTGCCAGTGGCGCTGGGCGTCGCCCACGAACTTGTCGGGACTGCGCACGTCCACGTGCAGGCGCTCCGGGCCGAGCAGCTTGGCGGCCAGGCGCAGCGGCTGGTACAGGCCGGACCAGGTCAGCGCATCCGGCTCGCCGGCGTTCACCAGGAGCACGCGCAGCGGACGCTCCTGCGCCAGGCGGGACAGGTCAGCGGGCTGCTGCATTGCGGCGGATCGGCGGTGTCATGACTTCAATCCGGGCCGGGTGCGGCCCGCGGTAACTGCGTAGTCGACTATCATACCGGAGAACAATAGAACCTATTCCAGTAGGCTCCAAGAGCGGTCCCGGGGCGTCCGGCAGCAAGACAATGGAAACATCAAAGCATGGTCGGGCAGCTATAATTCTCCCCCATGGGGGAACGATACTTAAAGAGCGTGCGGCTGCTCGCCGAATGCATGCAGGGTTTTGAACGCTGGTCCAGCGAATCGGTACGCAGGCACGGGCTGACGCACGCGCAGTTCGATATCATTGCCACACTGGGCAACACGAGCGGCATGAGCTACAAGGAGCTGGGCGAGCGCACCCTGATCACCAAGGGGACGCTGACCGGCGTCATCGAACGTCTGGAACAGAAAGGACTGGTCATGCGCGAGCGCAGCAGCGACGACAAGCGATCCTTCTTCGTCCGCCTCACGCCCACCGGCGACCAGCTCTTCTGCGACGTGTTCCCCAAGGTGATCGCACACGGAAAACAGTTGTTCGCTTCGTATAGCGAAGCCGAGTTCGACGCGCTGGACGCCGTGCTGTCCACGCTGCGCGAGCGCATCGCCGGCGCCGGCCATGCAGATGGCATTCCCCCCTTACCTCCATACCTAAAGGAATCGCCTTGAAAACCTCCCTGATCGAAGGCAAGAAGCCAGCCCATTTCGACAAGCACATCATCGGTAACCTGCTGCTCGACGTCGCCCCGCTCGACGAAGTCAAGCAGGAGAAAATGCAGATCGGCGTGCGCAATGAAGCCGGCGAAATCTATCGCCTCATCGGCGCCACCAAGCTGAACAGCTTCATGAACGCCGTCGAAGAATTGTTCGACCTCGGCCTGGTCGACGAACTCCAGGATACCGAGGAACCCAAGGACGGCTGCGACGCGATTTTCAGCGAGCCCTGAGCTTCACCCGGCGGCCATAAAATAATGCTGTAGGGAATTATTGCGGCGGCGCGCCTGCGTGTTGGAGGTATAATTTTTTGATGGACAGACTCTCCGCACTCAAAAGCATTGCCGCCGAGGCCGCCCGCGGCGAGCTCACCTTCCCGACCAGCGTCAACGCGACGCTCAAGCTGCAGCGCGCGCTGGGCGAACCCGACTGCCACATCGACGCGGCCGCCCGCCTGGTGCAGGCCGAGCCGCTGCTGGCGGCGCGCACCGTGGCGATCGCCAACTCGGTCGCCTACAACCGTTCCGGAAACGACGTCACCAACGTGCGCGCGGCCGTGCAGCGCGTGGGCTTCCGCACCCTGGGCGCGCTGGCCGCGTCCGTCATCGTGCGCCAGCTGGCCAGCGAGATCAGCGACCCCGCCCTGCGCGCCCGGGCCGACCAGTTGTGGGCGCACTCCGCCCACGTGGCGGCGCTGGCCCAGGTGATCGCGCGCCGCGTCTCCTTCGTCGATCCCGAAACCGCCATGTTCGCCGGCATCGTCCATGAAGTCGGCGGCTTCTACCTGCTGTCGCGGGCCGGCGAATTCCCGGGCCTGCTCGATGGCGGCGCCGAGGAGTGGATCGAGCATGGCGAGGTCGCGATCGGCCGCGGCGTGCTGCTCAAGCTCGGCGTGCCGGTGGCGGTGATGGGCGCCATCGAGGCGCTGTGGAACGGCCTGCGCGCCCTGCCCCCGGAAACCCTGGGCGACACGCTGCTGCTGGCGAACGACCTGGCTTCCGTTCCCTCGCCCCTGCACGAACGCCCGGGCGCCACCACGCGCGAGAGCGCGGCCACCATCGACTTCATCACCGGCGCCGGCACCCTGGCCCAGATCCTCGAGGAATCCGCGATGGAAGTGCACAGCCTCACTTCGGCCCTGTCGTAGGCTGCCGGTTCCCTGCGCAGGCGCCCGCAAAAAAAATGCCCGCTCGTGGGAGCGGGCAAAGTCCAAAACTAGGGATGTCCTGAAAGAGACAGTTCCACTATAAGCGACCGGCGTGGGACACTCCGTGCGCCAATTCACATTACCGAACATATTTGGACTTTTGGCAGAGCCCTGTGTGGCAGATTCGCAGGGCAAAAAAAAACCCGCTCCAAGGGGTGGAGCGGGTGAAGTCCAAAACTAGGGATGTCCTGAAAGAGACAGTTTCACTATAGGCGGCCTTCCGTCCGCATTCCGTGCGTTGTTTCACACTGCGGGACAGTTTTCTTGAGCCGGAAAAAAAAATGCCCGCTCGAGGAGCGGGCAAAATCCAAAACTAGGGATGTCCTGAAAGAGACGGTTCCACTATAGGACCTCGTCCGGTTGCCCTCTGTGCGATAACGCACGCTGATGAGCAGAATATCTTCGCGCCTTGATTTGGATAAGAAAAATGCCGCCGCGGCGGAACCGGGGCGGCATTTCATGATGGGAACGCGGATCAGACGACGGCGCCGTCGGTCTCGTCCTTTTCCTTGACCGGCTTGATCAGGTCTTCACGCTTGACGCCCAGCCACATCGCCACGGCCGCCGCCACGAACACCGACGAGTAGATGCCGAAGCAGATGCCGATGGTCAGCGCGATCGCGAAGTAATGCAGGGCATGGCCGCCGAAGAACAGCATCGACAGCACCATCATCTGGGTCGAACCGTGGGTGATGATGGTACGCGAGATGGTGCTGGTGATCGCGTTGTCGATGACTTCCGGCACCGTCATCTTGCGTTGCTTGCGGAACATCTCGCGGATACGGTCGAAGATCACGACCGATTCGTTGACCGAGTAGCCCAGCACCGCCAGGATCGCGGCCAGCACGGTCAGCGAGAATTCCCACTGGAAGAACGCGAAGAAGCCCAGGATGATGACCACGTCGTGCAGGTTGGCGATGATCGCCGACACGGCGAATTTCCACTCGAAGCGGATCGCCAGGTAGATGACCACGCCGATCACCACCATCAGCAGCGCGTGCAGGCCGCTTTCCGCCAGCTCGTCGCCGACCTGCGGGCCGACGAATTCCACGCGCTGCAGGCTGACCAGTTCCTTGCCGTCCGCCGCCACGCAGCTGGTGCGGTTGACCTGCTCGCCCTTGGCGGTGGTGACCTGGGTCTGCTTCGGCGTGCCCTGCTCGGACGTGCACACGGCATTGAACACGGTGACCGAGGTGCCGGCCGACGGTACGCCCTTGGTGATCGGCAGGCGCAGCAGGATGTCCTGCGCGGTGCCGAAGCTGGCCACTTCAGGCGCCTCGTAGCCGATGCTGCGCAGGGTGCCGCGGATCTTTTCCTGGTCCGCCGCCTGCGGATAGCGCAGCTCCATCACGGTGCCGCCGGTGAATTCCACCGAGAAGTGCAGCCCCTTGGTGACCAGGAAGAACACGGCCGCCACGAAGGTCAGCGCCGAGATCACGTTGAGGATCAAGGCGTGGCGCATGAACGGGATGTCCCGTTTGATCTTGAAAAATTCCATCTTAGTTCCGAGTGCTTGGTTCTTTGTTAGGCGAGAGGCCAGGCTGCCAGACCGTACCGATCGAGATCTTGGTCAGTTTCTTCTTGCGGCCATACCACAGGTTGGCCAGGCCACGGGCGACGAACACCGCCGAGAACATCGAGGTCATGATGCCCAGGCAGTGCACCACGGCGAAGCCGCGCACCGGGCCGGAACCGAAGATCAGCAGCGCCAGGCCGACGATCAGGGTGGTGACGTTCGAGTCCAGGATGGTGTCCCAGGCGTGCTTGAAGCCCGCCGAGATCGCCGCCTGCGGCGCCGCGCCGGCGCGCAACTCCTCCCGGATACGTTCGTTGATCAGCACGTTCGAGTCGATCGCAACGCCCAGTGCGAGCGCGATTGCCGCAATACCCGGCAGGGTCAGGGTCGCCTGCAGCATGGACAGCAAGGCCAGCAGGAACAGCACGTTGGCCGCCAGCGCCACTGCGCTGAAGAAACCAAACACGTGGTAATAGATGATCATGAAAACCGCGATCGCCGCAAAGCCCCAGATGGTGGAGTACAGGCCGCGGCTGATGTTCTCGGCGCCCAGCTGCGGGCCGATCACGCGCTCTTCCACGAACTCCATCGGCGCCGACAGCGCGCCCGAGCGCAGCAGCAGGGCCAGCTCGTTGGCGTCTTCCGAGGTGCCCATGTTGGTGATCTGGAAGGTCGAACCCAGTTCGCTCTGGATGGTCGGGGCCGACAGCACGTTGTACTTGCCCTTTTCCTTGAGCAGGATCGCCATGCGCTTGCCGATGTTGTCGCGGGTCGCCTGGCGCATGCGGCGGCCGCCGTCGCCGTTCAGGTCGAGCGACACGGCCGGCTGCTGGTTCTGGTCGAAGCTGGCGACGGCGCTCGAGATGTATTCGCCGGTCAGGATGATGTCCTTCGACAGCACGACCGGGGCGCCGCGGCCTTCGGTGAACAGTTCCGAGTTCAGCGGGATGGCGGCCGACAGTTCGGTGCCCGGGGTCACGGTGTTGTCGACCATGCGCAGTTCGAGGGTCGCGGTGCGGCCGATGATGTCCTTGGCGCGCGCCACGTCCTGCACGCCCGGCAGCTGGACCACGATGCGGTCCGCGCCCTGCTGCTGGATGATCGGCTCGGTGGTGCCCAGTTCGTTGATACGCTTGGACAGGGTGACGATGTTCTGCTTGACGCCGTCTTCCACGGTGCGCTTGAGCGCGTCCGGCTTCAGGTTGACCAGCAACTTCAGGTCGGCGCCGTCGGCGCCGTCGGCGAAGACCAGGTCGGTCTGGTTGGACAGGGCCTTGCGGGCCGCGTTGCGGGTCTCGGCGTCGCGGAAGCGCACTTCGACGGTGTTGCCCACGCGTTCGATGCCGGCGTGGCGCACGTTCTGGTCGCGCAGGGTGCTGCGTGCGCTGGCCTGGATGCCCTTGATCTTGTTTTCGAGCACGGCGCGGGTATCGACCTGCAGCAGGAAGTGCACGCCGCCGCGCAGGTCCAGGCCCAGGTTCATCGGCTTCGCGCCGATCTTTTCCATCCACGCCGGGGTATTCTTCACCAGGTTGACGGTGACGATGTAGTCGGGATTGGCCGGGTCGCGGTTCAGGTCGCGCTCGAGGGCGAGCTTGGCCTTGAACTGGGCGTCGGTGCTGGCGAAGCGGGCCCGCACCGAGGTGCTGTGGCCGGTGCCTTCCAGGCTGGTGGCGGTGGCGGGAATGCCGGCGCGCTTGAGCGCATCCTCGACCACGGTGGTGGTGGCGCTGGTGACGTTGATTGTCGACCGGCCCGACGTCACCTGTAACGCCGGCGATTGGCCGAAGTAGTTAGGCGCCGTATACAGCGCGCCGAACAGCAGCGCGATGGCGATCAGTAAATATTTCCAGACGGGATAGCGATTCATAGTGTTCCGGCATTCATGTTGAGCGCAGTGCGGCTTGTGGCCGCACGGCTGGCTTACAGGGCTTTCAGGGTGCCTTTCGGCAGCAGGGTCGTCACTGCGTTCTTCTGGACCAGGATTTCAGTACCGGCTGCCACTTCGATCGTCACGAAGGCGTCGGTGACCTTGCTGACGCGGCCCACGATACCGCCGGCGGTCACCACTTCGTCGCCCTTGGTCAATGCCTCCATCATCGCTTTCATCTCGCGCTGGCGCTTCTGTTGAGGACGGATCATGAGGAAGTACATGACCACGAACATCAGGATCAGCGGCAGGAAAGTCGTCAGGCTACCCATCAGGCCAGGGTCGGCTGCAGGGGCAGTTTGCGCGTACGCATTGGAAATGAACACAAGAACTCCGATTGTGAAGTTAAAAAAATAGGCGGTGTATTCTAGCACCCGTAGATCGGCGGGAGCCAATTCGGGGGTATGGTGGGCTTGCAATCTGGAATTGCAAGATGTTGGTGGAAAATTAATTGAGGTTGGCGTAAAGACACGCCGGGGGTGGACGCGGGCGCATGGCGCCGGACGGCTGTCAGGTCGGCCGCGCCTGCCAGCTCATTGCCGCCGGTGGCGGCAATGAGGTTTTACAGCCAGGTGATGCTGGTGGCGCCGCTTAGATGCCGCGGGCACGATCCGCATTGAACTGCACCCGGAATTCGTTGAAGCGATCCGCATCGATCGCATCGCGCATCTCCTGCATCAGCTTCAGGTAATAGTGCAGGTTATGGATCGTATTCAGCCTTGCGCCCAGGATCTCGTTCGAGCGGTGCAGGTGGTGCAGGTAGGCGCGCGAGAAGTTCTTGCAGCAGTAGCAATCGCAGCTCTCGTCCAGCGGCGCCTTGTCGTCCTTGTAACGCGCATTCTTGATCTTCACGTCGCCGAAGCGGGTGAACAGCCAGCCGTTGCGCGCGTTCCGGGTCGGCATCACGCAGTCGAACATGTCGACGCCGTTGGCCACGCCCTCCACCAGGTCTTCCGGCGTGCCCACGCCCATCAGGTAGTGCGGCTTGTTCTCGGGCAGGCGCGGGCCGACGTGGGCCAGGATGCGCTTCATGTCTTCCTTCGGCTCGCCCACCGACAGGCCGCCGATCGCCAGGCCCGGGAAGTCGATGTCTTCCAGCCCCGCCAGCGACTCGTCGCGCAGGTGCTCGTACATGCCGCCCTGGACGATGCCGAACAGCGCATTCGGGTTCTCGCCGCCCTTGAACTCGTTCATCGAACGCTGCGCCCAGCGCAGCGACATGCGCATCGACTTGGCCGCCTCCTCGGCGGTGGCCGGACGGCCGTCGATCTCGTACGGGGTGCACTCGTCGAACTGCATCACGATGTCCGAGTTCAGCGCGCGCTGGATCTGCATCGATATTTCGGGCGACAGGAACTGGCGCGAACCGTCGATCGGCGAGGCGAACTTGACGCCCTCTTCCGTGATCTTGCGCATCGCGCCCAGCGAAAACACCTGGAAGCCGCCCGAGTCGGTCAGGATCGGCTTGTCCCAGCCCATGAACTGGTGCAGGCCGCCGAACTTGTTCATCACGTCCACGCCCGGGCGCAGCCACAGGTGGAAGGTATTGCCGAGGATGATCTGGGAACCGACTTCCTTCAGTTCGACCGGCGACATCGCCTTGACCGAGCCATAGGTCCCGACCGGCATGAAGATCGGGGTTTCGATGGTACCGTGGTTGAGCTTGAGACGGCCGCGGCGCGCGTGCGACAGGCCGCTGGTGTCTTTCTTCAGTAGCGTAAATTCGAGCATGTGAATTCTTTAACGTGATTGGGTCGTCAGCAGCATGGCGTCGCCATAGCTGAAGAAGCGGTATTCGCTGGCGATCGCATGCGCGTAGGCCTTGCGGATCTCGTGGTAGCCGGCGAAGGCCGACACCAGCATCAGGAGGGTCGACTTCGGCAGGTGGAAGTTGGTGATCAGGCGTGTCACCGTCTTGAAGGTGTAGCCGGGCGTGATGAACAGCGAGGTGTCGCCGCTGCCGGCTTCGAGAAAGCCCGACTGCGAGGCCGATTCCAGCGCGCGCAGCGAGGTCGTGCCGACCGCCACCACGTCGCGTCCAGCCGCCCTGGCCGCGCGCACGGCGTCCACCGTCTCTTGCGGGATCGTGTACCACTCGGTGTGCATCTTGTGCTGGCCCAGGTCCTCGACCCGCACCGGCTGGAAGGTGCCGGCGCCCACGTGCAGGGTCACGTAGGCGGTGCGCACGCCCTTGGCCGCCAGGCGGTCCAGCAGCGGCTGGTCGAAGTGCAGCCCGGCGGTGGGCGCCGCCACCGCGCCCGGCTCTTTCGAGTACACGGTCTGGTAGCGCTGCTCGTCGAATTCATCGGCGCTGTGCTCGATGTAGGGCGGCAGCGGCAGGCGGCCGTGGGCCTCGATCAGCTCGAACACGTCGCCCTCGAAGTGCAGGGTGAAGAATTCGCCGGCGCGCTCGCCGGTGGTGACGTCGAAGGCGTCCGCCAGGCGGATGCGGTTGCCCGGCTTGGGCGACTTCGAGGCGCGCACCTGGGCCAGCACGGTGCGGCTGTCGAGCACGCGCTCGACCAGCACCTCCACCTGGCCGCCGGTCTCCTTGACGCCGAAGAAGCGCGCCTTGAGCACGCGCGTGTTGTTCATGACAAGCAGGTCGCCCGGCTGGAGCTGGTCGACGATGTCGGCGAAGCGGCGGTCGGTGATCTGGTCACCGTCGAGCTGCAGCAGGCGCGAGGCGCTGCGGTCCGGCAGCGGCAGCTGCGCGATCCGCTCGGGCGGCAGGTCGAAGTCGAAATCGGAAAGCGAGTACATTGTTCTCAATTCTGGGAAAATGGGCGCTGCCAGCCTTACAATATAGGCTCCAGCGCGTGCGGCGAACCTTCTATTTTACGCCAGCAAGCGCCAATTTGCCGCAATATGCCTGCTTCCAAAACCACATCCGCTCCCAAAACCCTCGATACCAAGCTCGCCAAGCTCGGCCTGCGCAGCGACATGGACCTGGTGCTGCACCTGCCGATGCGCTATGAGGACGAGACCCAGGTCGTCACCGTGCGCGAAGCCTGCATGCGCGGCGGCCAGACCTGGCAGGTGGAAGGCGTCGTGGTCAAGAATGAAATCAGCTTCAAGCCGCGCCGCCAGCTGCTGGTGACGATCGCCGACGAGTCGGGCGAGCTGCTGCTGCGTTTCATGAATTTCTACGGCAGCCAGGTCAAGCAGCTGTCCGAAGGCGTGCGGGTGCGTGCGCGCGGCGAACTCAAGCACGGATTCTTCGGCGCCGAGATGGTGCACCCGACTTACAAGGTCATCAACGAAGGCGCGCCCCTGCCCTCTTCCCTGACCCCGGTGTATCCGTCGGGCGAAGGCCTGTCCCAGACCATCCTGCGGCGCGCGATCGCCGACGCGATGCGGCGGATCGACTGGCACGACACCGTGCCCGAGGCGATCCGTGCGCGCATGCGCCTGATGGACTTCGCTCCCGCGGTGAAGCTGCTGCACTATCCGCCCAAGGAAGTCGACGAATACGCGCTGACCGACCGCTCACACCCGGCCTGGGAGCGCATGAAGTTCGACGAGCTGCTGGCCCAGCAGCTGTCGCTGAAGCGCGCGCAGCAGGCGCGCCGCGAAAAGGGCGCGCCGCACCTGCGCGCGGTCGGCGCGCTGTCCGAGGCTTTTCTCGCGGGACTGCCGTTCAAGCTGACCAATGCCCAGCAGCGCGTGGTGCGCGAGATCCGCGCCGACCTGCGCGAAGGCTATCCGATGCAGCGCCTGCTGCAGGGCGACGTCGGCAGCGGCAAGACCGTGGTGTCGGCGCTGGCGGCCGCGCAGGCGATCGACAGCGGCTACCAGGCGGCCCTGATGGCGCCGACCGAGATCCTGGCCGAGCAGCACTTCCGCAAGATCGCCGCCTGGATGGAGCCGCTCGGCGTCAGGGTGGCGTGGCTGACCGGCAGCCTGAAAAAGAAGGACAAGACCGCCGCCAACGAGCTGATCGAGTCGGGCGAGGCGCAGCTGGTGATCGGCACCCACGCCCTGATCCAGGACACGGTGCAGTTCGCGAAACTGGGCCTGGTGATCGTCGACGAACAGCACCGCTTCGGCGTCGGCCAGCGCCTCACCCTGCGCAACAAGGGCAGCGACGGCCTGGTGCCGCACCAGCTGATGATGTCGGCCACGCCGATCCCGCGCACCCTGGCGATGACCTACTACGCCGACCTCGAGGTGTCGGTGATCGACGAGCTGCCGCCCGGACGCAGCCCGATCGTCACGCGCGCCATCGACCAGAACCGGCGCGACGAGGTGATCGAGCGGGTGCATGCGGCGGCGCAGGAAGGGCGCCAGGTGTACTGGGTCTGCCCGCTGATCGAGGAATCCGAGGCGCTGCAGCTGCAGACCGCGACCGAGACCTATGAGACGCTGGCGGAAGCCTTGCCCGACCTGCAGGTCGGGCTGGTGCACGGCCGCATGAAGCCGGCCGAGAAGCAGGTGGTGATGGATGCGTTCACGGCGGGCGAGGTGCACGTGCTGGTGGCGACCACCGTGATCGAGGTCGGGGTGGACGTGCCGAACGCCTCCTTGATGGTGATCGAGCACGCCGAGCGCTTCGGCCTGTCGCAGCTGCACCAGCTGCGCGGCCGGGTCGGACGCGGTTCGGCGGCCAGCGTCTGCCTGCTGCTGTATCAGAGCCCGCTGGGCCAGGTGGCCAAGCAGCGCCTGATGACGATGCGCGAGACCACCGACGGCTTCGAGATCGCACGCCGAGATCTGGAGATCCGCGGCCCCGGCGAATTCCTGGGCGCGCGCCAGTCGGGCCAGGCGATGCTGCGCTTCGCCGACCTGGAAACCGACCAGTGGCTGGTGGAACGGGCGCGCGACGTGGCGCAGTACCTGCTGGACGGCGAGCTGCCGGAGAACATGGTCGTGGTCGATGCCCACCTGGCGCGCTGGCTGGGCGGGCGTGAGGAATTCCTCAAGGTCTAGAGCGCCGGGGCTAGGCAGCGCGGCGTATCGGGTCAGGTCCGGCCGCGTCGTCTCCTTGCGCGAGGCCGACGCTGTAATTGCCGCTGTCGTGCTGGTGCAGGCGCAACAGATCATACGACGCCACCATGACGCTCAGGCGCTGGTAGCCGCAGGCGGATGGCGAGAAGTCGGGATGCGTTTGCCGCAGACGGTTCCCCAGCTCGCTCAGCGTGACCATTCCACCCGGGATGTCTCCGATCAGAGCACGAACTGCCTCGACGACAAACTTCGGCCGTCGCCTGATTGGCCCCGGCACTGGCGCCAGCGGCGCGGCTTCCGGATCGCCCGGTCGCGCCGAGTCCGTGGCGAGGTCCGCATGCGGCCGTGCCGGGATGGCGGGACTGGCGGACCATTCGGAAAACACGTCGCATGCGCTGCGCAATGCCATCGGAGTCTTGGGCTCACCCACGACATGGACGAGCGCCCCGCGCTCCTGCAGCTTGCGGCACAGGTAGACGAAATCGGAATCGCTCGTGACGACGCAGAAGCAGTCGGCGCGCCGGTCGAGCAGCGCCTCGAGGGCATCGAGCGCCAGGGCCATGTCGGCGGTATTTTTCCCGGCAGCGTACTGGAATTGCGTACACGGCACAAAGGCTTGCTGAACAAGGGTTTCCTGCCACTTGCTGGCCAATGCCGCATGGTTGCCGTATCCGCGCTTGATGACCACCCGGCCAAGCTTGCGCGCCAGCCGCATCGCATGCACAAGGGCTGCAGGCTGAGCGTTGTCACAATCGACCAGAACAGCCACCCTCACTTCCTGACTCATACTTAATTCCCGCAGAGCAATATTGAACAACTCTAACAGGAATGCGCGGTCGAAAGTACGCGCTTAGTCACATGCTGGTTCACGCGGTCTCAGGGAGGCGTGCCACGGCAGTCAAGTGCACACTCCCTCCCTGTCAACCCGCCTGGTCGCCTTGTACGCCAGTCCGTTCAGGGTCAGGTCTGTCATTCGGACATGGGCGCACAACCCTTGCGAAATCTCAGAACGGCTTTGAATATACTGAGATTCTTTCCCGTTCCATGCCATCGCAATCGCAGGAAAAGAGCAATAAGCTCTTTTCATGAATGCAGGGGTTTCGGTGCAAACTGTGAGCTGAGCAAAAACGCTTTGGGGAAAATACAAACCAGCGTTGTGAGGCAGATCAAAGGTACTCGATCGGTGTCCGAATGACAGACCTGACCCTGAATGGAGCAGGCAGCGCCTGATGGCGAGGCGCGAGACCATCGACGGCTTCGAGATCGCACGCCGCGATCTGGGGATCCGCGTGCATCGGGAGGGCGCCGGGCGCCCGCGCAGGCGATCCGGTTGCGGGAATTACCTGCTCGCGACCGGCGTCGCGGCAGGGTTGGTCACTTCCCGGCCGTCCTTGGGATCCTTGCTGCCTTTGTCGTCCTTGGCATCCTTGCTGCGCTTGCCATCCTTCTTCGCGCCATGCTTGCCCTTGGGTTGCTTGGCTTCCTGCTTTTCGTGCTGGGCAGCGGCCTTGGCGACGGCGGGCGATGTGCTCGAATCCGGGGCGGTTGCCGGAACCGGCGCCGGAGTCGGCGTTTGTGCAAGGGCGGCGCTGGCGAACACGCCGGCGATCAGGGTGGCAATGGTGCGTTTCATGGCGAAGTCTCCTCGGCAGTCGGGTAATGGCGCACGCCGTTCGCATGTCGCCTGTTCCGATAACGAGTCGCCGCACCTGCCTGGTGACGCGACTTACAAACGCTTACATACGCGGCGCCTGCCGCAGGCGCTCAGGTACTAATTGCGCTGGTGAAAGTTAGCCGGTTCCCGAACGGATCGGTGATCGACATGTCGCGGGAACCCCAGGGTGTCTCATCGATATGCGGACGGGCGTAGCCGTACTGCTTCCCATTGAGTTCAGCATGGAAGGCGTCGATGTCGCCGGCCTCGATGCGCATCGCCGCGCCCGGGCAGCAGTCGCCATGGTGTTCGCTCAGGTGCAGCACGCAGCCGCCGCGCGAGACCTGCAGGTAGAGCGGCAGGTCGGGCGCGAAACGGTGCTCCCAGTCGACCGTAAAGCCAAGGAAGTCCACGTAGAATTCGCGCGCCTTGCGTTCATCAAAGATACGCAGGATGGGTGTCACGGCAGTAAAGTGCATGCGCCCTCCCCTGTCAGCGCGGCTGGTCGGCCTGGTATGCCAGCCCGATCTGGCGCCGGATCTCGTCCATGACGCCCATCAGCGCCAGCGTTTCCTCGAGCTTCATCGCCGGGCTCTCGGTCAGCCCTGCGCGCCAGCAGCGCTGGGCTTCGATCACTTCGTGCACGTAGCCGTTGCCGAGGTAAGGCGTATCGATGGTGCGCGAGCTGCCGTCGTCGAGCGCGACGGTGACCGAGCGGGCGCGGTGGAACATCGTGTTCATGCGCACGTGGCCGCGTTCGCCCGACACCGTCAGCTCGCAGGGCGTGCGCGCCAGGAAGGAGCAGCTGCACACCGACATGGCGCCGCCCGCATGCCTGAGCGTGAAGCCGGTCTGCACGTCGACGCCGGTCGGGCCCAGCGCGGCCTGCGCCTTGATCTCCTGCACGGGGCCGAGCAGCGCGGTCGCGATCGACAGCGGATAGATGCCGAGGTCGAGCAGCGCGCCGCCGCCCAGCTCCGGATTGAACACGCGGTGTTCGGGGCCGAAGCTGGCGGTGAAGCCGAAGTCGGCCACCACCTGGCTCACCTTGCCGATCTCGCCCGACTCGACGATGCGCTTCGTCTCCAGGAAGGCCGGCAGGTAGCGCGTCCACATCGCTTCCATCAGGAACAGGCGCCTGGAGCGCGCCAGGGTGACGACCTGCTCGGCTTCGCGCAGGTTCATCGTGAACGGCTTTTCGCACAGCACGCCCTTGCCGGCGCGCAGGGCCAGCAGCGCGTTCTCGGCGTGCTGCGGATGGGGCGTGCCCACGTAGACCAGGTCGATCCCGTCGGCCGCCGCCAGTTCCTCGTAGGAGCCATACGCGGCGCCGGCACCGAATTCCCCGGCGAAGGCCCGCGCCTTGTCGCTGCTGCGCGAGGCCACCGCGGCAAGCCGCGCATCCGGCACCTCCTTCAGTGCATTGGCAAAGGCGCGGGCGATCTTGCCCGTGCCGAGAATTCCCCAGCGTACTGCTTCAGCCATTCAAGCTTCCTCTCATGCCGTCCGCTTCGGACGAAATACGGTCGACTCCAGATAAAAATCGGCATCCTGCCCCGGCCACCAGCCCGGCACGCCGAGCACGGGCAGCGGCGTGAAACTGGAGGTGCTCAGCCCCTCAAGCTCGAGCGCCCCGGCCACGGCGGCATCCAGCCAGGCGCGCCTGGCCTCCCCGTCCAGCGAAAAATACTCGTCGCCGGCGAACGTCACCCGCGTATGCGCGGTGATGGCCTTGCGCGGCGCGACCAGCTTCTCCATCAGCGCATGCCCGAACAGGCAGAGTTGCGCATCCGGTCCGAACATGGCGCGCCTGTGGAACAGCGCCTCCAGCCAGCGGTGGCCGCGCAGCGCGTCCACCAGCGCGCGGCCGGCGTCATCGGCGCGCACGACCAGCAGGGCCGCGTTCTCGTCGAAGATGGTGGCGGCGTCGCGCGCGGGACCGCGCGACTTGCCGACGCCGGCCGCCGCGATCTGGGCCGCCTGCAGTGCGTTGAGCTGGCGCTTGATGAGCGGGAAGGTCTGCCATACCAGCCCGTTGAAGAAGTCATGCAGGTTGTCGCGCGTGGGCACCTGGCCGGTGGCGCCGATGAATTCCTCGTAGGCGGCGCCCTCGGGCAGCGCGGCCTGCGGCACGAAGCGCAGCGGCAGGCCGGCATGGTTGCGCAGGCCGAGCGCCTGCGCATTGCGGTTGAAGGCGTCGATGAAGCCCTCGCCCTGCAGCGCCAGCCGGTCGAAGGCCGGGCGCACCGAGTCGTACCACGGGCGCGCCCAGTCGATCTGCGGCAGCATGTAGCGCTTACACCATCTTCCAGTTGATGGTTTCGCCGGCGTTGAGCGGCACCAGCTGGTATTCGCCCATCGGCACCGACTCCGGCAGGGTCCAGGCTTCGCGCTTCAGGGTGATGGTTCCCTCGTTGCGCGGCAGGCCGTAGAAGGCCGGGCCGTTGAAGCTGGCGAAGGCTTCCAGCTTGTCGAGCGCGCCCGCCTGGGTGAAGGCTTCGGCGTACATCTCCATCGCGTGCAGCGCGGTGTAGCAGCCGGCGCAGCCGCAGGCCGCGTACTTGGTGTGCACGGCGTGCGGTGCCGAGTCGGTGCCGAGGAAGAAGCGCTCGTCGCCGCTGGTCGCCGCCGTCACCAGCGCCAGGCGGTGTTCCTCGCGCTTGAGCACCGGCAGGCAGTAGTAATGCGGGCGGATGCCGCCACGGAAGATCTCGTTGCGGTTGTACAGCAGGTGGTGGGCGGTGATGGTCGCCGCGATCGGGCCTTCGGCTTCGGCCACGTACTGGGCCGCGTCCTTGGTGGTGATGTGCTCGAACACGACGTTCAGCGCCGGCATGTCGCGGCGCAGCGGGCGCATCACGCGCTCGATGAACACGGCTTCGCGGTCGAACAGGTCGATGTCGTTGTCGGTGACTTCGCCGTGCACCAGCAGCGGCATGCCGACGTCCTGCATGACTTCCAGGACCTTGTAGCACTTCTTCAGGTCGGTCACGCCGGCATCCGAATTGGTGGTGGCGCCGGCCGGGTAGAGCTTGACCGCGTGGATGAAGCCGGTGTCCTGGGCGCGGCGGATCTCGTCCGGATCGGTGTTGTCGGTCAGGTACAGGGTCATCAGCGGCTCGAACTGGATGCCTTCCGGCAGCGCGGCCAGGATGCGCTCGCGGTAGGCCAGCGCGGCGGCGGCGGTGGTGACCGGCGGCTTCAGGTTCGGCATGACGATCGCACGGCCGAACTGGCGCGCGCTGTGCGGCAGCACGCTGGCCATGGCTGCGCCGTCGCGCAGGTGCAGGTGCCAGTCGTCAGGGCGGGTGATGGTGATGGATTGCGGAACTTCGATGGCGGAAATGGTAGACATGGCTGCTCTCGGATTGCGGACCCCGACATTTTACCTTCTGCGGACCATCGCGCTGCGCGCTTGCCATGGATCTTGCCTCCCCGACATGGCTGTTTCCCAACAAAAAGACAGCCACAGCATTTTTAATTCATATAGATGATGTGGTTGACACGTATGAATCGGTGGTTTAGCATGGATTCACGTTCCAACAACCTGGATGGACGAACAAGGAGACAGACATGATTCATTTTGTGGTGCACGAAGATGGCGACTCGGTCGGTACGGTCGTGGTCGAAGGAGTGAAATCCGGCGCAACGCTGAACGGCTGGGTCATGGAGCAGGACCGCGTGGTCGAGGTGCGCACCGTCAGCGACATCCCGATCGGTCACAAGATCGCGCTGAATGCGCTGCAGCCGGGCGACACGGTGATGAAGTACGGCGTCGACATCGGCAAGGTGGTGGCCCCGATCGCCGCCGGCGAACACCTGCATGTCCATAACGTCAAGACCAAGCGCTGGTAAGCCGCAGTCCACCCATCGAACCGAACGGAGACACCCCATGATCAATCAGGACACCACTTTCCTCGGCTACCGCCGCGAAAACGGCCGCGTCGGCGTGCGCAACCACGTCATCGTG
>NZ_KB908136.1 GCF_000382345.1 Massilia niastensis DSM 21313 | reverse complement strand
GCTGCGTTTCAGTACGAAATGACCCACGCAGCCGCCTTGCATGCACAGGGCAACTTACCAGGTGTACTTAAACGCATGCGCGAAAGGATGATCGTCGAACTGAATGTGTATCGACCCGGCCGAAAGTTCGACCGGGTCACCAAAGCCAAACCGCAACGCTATCCAGAACGCCGACTCCGACGACCGCCAACCCTAACTTAACGGCATTAGGGTCAGAGTCAAATTATTGAGCAATTGCGCGCAATGTAACGAGGGTCAGAGTTGAATTATCGTGAATAGTGAGAATGTTAATGAACAATTCGACTCTGACCCTAATTGCCTCGCGTATCAGTATCAGTTTAGCGAAGTAATTGCTCAGGGCCGTGATCGGTCTCTTCGATATGCGTAGGCGACAGCGCAATAAAAAACGGGTTCACCTTGTCGTGAACCCGTTCTGGTTTCCGCCATATGGAGGCGGGCAGTATTCCCTGGCCGGCTGTCAGCCCAGTTCCCTGGTCAGTTGCGGCACGATCTCGAACAGATCGCCCACGATGCCGTAATCGGCCACCGAGAAAATGGGCGCGTCCGGATCCTTGTTGATCGCGACGATCGTCTTCGAATCCTTCATCCCGGCCAGGTGCTGGATCGCTCCCGACAGTCCCACCGCGATATACAGCTGCGGCGCCACGATCTTGCCGGTCTGGCCCACCTGCCAGTCGTTCGGCACGAAGCCCGCGTCGACCGCTGCGCGCGAGGCGCCCATGGCCGCGCCCAGCTTGTCGGCCAGCGGTTCCAGGATACTGAAATTCTCGCCCGAGCCCAGGCCGCGCCCGCCGGAGACGACCACCCTGGCGGCCGTCAGTTCCGGCCGGTCGGACCTGGCCGATGCGCGCGCGACGAAGGCCGAGGTGCCGGCATCGCCGACCGGTGCGATCCGCTCGATGGCGGCTGCGCCGCCTGGGCCGGCCGCCTCGAAGGCCGTGGTGCGCACCGTGATGAGCTTGACCGGATCGATCGACCGCACCGTCGCGATCGCGTTGCCGGCGTAGATGGGCCGCTCGAAGGTGTCCGGCCCGGCCACCCTGGTGATTTCGCTGATCTGCGCCACATCCAGCAGCGCGGCCACGCGCGGCAGGATGTTCTTGCCGTAGGCGCTTGCGGGAGCGAGGATGTGCGTGTAGCTGCCGGCGATGGCCAGTACCTGCGCGGCGATGTTTTCAGCCAGCCCGTCGGCGAAGTGCGGCGCCTCGGCCACCAGGACCCGGGAGACCCCCGCCAGCGCGGCGGCCGCCGCGGCGACGGCGCCGCACTGGTGGCCCGCGATGAGAAGATGGACTTCGCCGCCGCACTGGGCGGCGGCGGTGAGGGTAGGGAGAGTGCTCGCCTTGAGCGAAGCATTGTCGTGTTCTGCGATGACGAGTGCGGTCATGATGGGTTCCTGTTCTAGATCACTTTCGCTTCGTTCCTGAGCCCGGCCACCAGCTCGTCGACGCTCTTGACGATGACGCCGGCCGTCCGCCTGGACGGCTCGACGACCTGCAAGGTCGCCAGGCGCGGGCTGGTATCGATACCCAGGTCGGCCGCCTTGACGAGGTCGAGCGGCTTTTTCTTGGCTTTCATGATGTTGGGCAGCGTGACATAGCGCGGCTCGTTCATGCGCAGGTCGGTGGTCACCACGGCCGGCAGGGTCAGGGCCACGGTTTCCAGGCCGCCGTCGACTTCACGGGTGACGATGGCCCTGCCTCCCTCGAGGCCGAGACTGGATGCGAAGGTGGCTTGCGGCCAGCCCAGCAGCGCCGCGAGCATCTGGCCGGTCTGGTTGCAGTCGTCGTCGATGGCCTGCTTGCCCAGGATGACGAGCCCGGGTTGCTCGCGCTCGGCCACGGCTTTCAGGAGCTTGGCCACGGCGAGCGGCTGCAGCTCGTCGCCGCTCTCCACCAGGATCGCGCGGTCGGCGCCGATGGCCATCGCGGCGCGCAGGGTTTCCTGGCATTGGGCGACGCCGGCGGAGACCGCGACGACTTCGGCGGCCTGCCCGGCTTCCCTGAGGCGAACCGCTTCCTCGACGGCGATTTCGTCGAAGGGATTCATCGACATCTTGACGTTGGCGATATCCACGCCCGAGCCGTCGGACTTGACGCGCACCTTGACGTTGTAGTCCGCCACGCGCTTCACAGGTACAAGGATTTTCATGCTGTCCTTTTCAAACAATCGGAGACGGGGCGCTGCGGCCCCATTACAGGTCGAGGACCAGGCGCGCGCTTTTCGCCCGCGAACAGCAGGCCATCATGCTCTTGTGGCCGGCCCGCTGCGCCTGCGTCAGCACCTCGTCCCGGTGGTCCACTTCGCCAGCGAGCACCGTGATCTCGCAGCAGCCGCAAATGCCCGCCTGGCAGGAAGAGTCGATGACGATGCCATGGTTGGTGAGTACTTCCAGCAGCGTCGATTCCGCAGGCACCACCAGCTCGATCCCGGCCCGGGCCAGCTGGACGACGAAGCCGTCCCCGCCGGTCACCAGGGGCTGGGTCGCACCGAAGCGCTCGAGGTGGACCGTGTCCGGCGCACGGCCGGCGGCGGCGGCTTCATACGCCGCCAGCATCGGCGCCGGTCCGCAGCAATAGAAATGCGCGTCGGCAGGCGCCGCCGCCACGATGCCCGCCATGTCCAGGACGGCGTTCGCTTCCTCGTCCAGGTGGACATGGACGCGGTCGCCGAAGCGCGCCAGTTCGGGCAGGAAGGCCAGGTCCGCGCGCGAGCGGCAGGCATACCACAGCTCCCACGACGCCCCGATGCGCTCGAGGCGCTGCGCCATGCACCAGATCGGCGTGATGCCGATGCCGCCGGCGATCAGGACGGTATGGGCGGAGTCTTCCGCCAGGGGGAAGTGATTGCGCGGCAGGGACAGCGTGATGGGCATGCCGACGCGCAGCTGCTCGTGCATGTAGCGCGACCCGCCGCGGCTGTTCGGATCGCGCTTGACGCCGACCAGGTAGCGCTCGAGGGACTCGCCCGCATGCAGCAGCGAATAGGAACGGGTGATCCCGTTGGGCAGGTGGACGTCGACGTGGGCGCCGGCCGTCACGGGAGGCAGGGCCCCGCCTTCCGGACGCACGAACTCGAACACCTGGATGTCCCGGGTCGCATAGGAGATCGACTGCAGGCGGAGCGCCAGCGTTTCGCGCGCGGCGGCGCCTGTGGTAGAAGATGGCTGCGACATGGACTCAGCCTCCGGCCAGCCTGACGGCGACATCCATGGCGGCGACGCCATCGATCTCGCAGTGCATGGTATCGCCGGGCACGACCGGCCCGACGCCGGCGCAGGTGCCGCTCATGATGATGTCGCCCGGGTACAGGGTATAGAAGCGGGAGACCCAGGCGATCTGCTCGGCGATCCCGATGATCATCGCGGCGGTATTGGTTTCCTGGCGCAGCTCGCCGTTGACGTACAGGCGCATGCCCAGCGCCTGCGGATCGGCGATGGCATCGGCGGTCACCAGCCAGGGACCGAGCACCGCATAGCTGTCGAGGGACTTGCGCAGGGAGCGGTCCTCGGGACCGCGCACCGTCATGTCCAGCGCGATCGCGTAGCCGGCGATGCAGGACAGGGCCTGCGCCTCGGAGACATTGGCGACCTTCCTGCCGATGACGATACCCAGTTCCATTTCATGATGGCTCAGGCGTTCGGGGAAGCGCAGCGCCACGCCTTCGGCCGGGCCGACCAGGGAGCTGGCGGCCTTCAGGAAGAAGCCCTGTTCGGTGACGCCGCCCTTGTAGCGGTCGGTGAAGGTGGCGCGGTCGGCTTCCGCCTCCACCACATGGTCCATGTAATTGACAGGCACGCCGATGATCTTGCCGGGGTTCGCCACGGGGCTCAGGAAGCGGGCCTGCGCCACCGGCTTGGACGAGGCGTGCGGCAGGTGGCGCGCGATGGCGGCGCGCAGGCCGTCGAGATGGGAGATCAGCAGGTCGCCCGGAGCGGCAGGGTAGCGCGCGGCGGGCAGCGCGTCCAGCGCGGCGCTGACGTCGTAGACCTTGCCGTCGTCGACGACGCCAAGTTGTTGTTGGTCGTACCAGCAGATTCTCATGATGTTTCTTCTTTCAGATGACAAGGGGCGGATCGGGACGTGGCGCGGGCTAGCGGCCGGCGGGGACCTGGCTTGCGGTCTCGATGTCTTCCCTGAATACGCCGAGGCGGCGCATCACATCGGCGTCCGATACGACGAACAGGCGCGCATCGCCTTCCTTGCTGCGGTGCGACACCCAGTTATGCTGCGGTACGGTGAAGGTATCGCGCGGGCCCCAGGAAATCGTCTGGTCGCCCACGCGGCTCTCGCCATGGCCTTCGACCACGGTGCAGACCAGGTTGGCATTGCTGCGTGCGGGCAGGGTCCGGCAGCCGCTGTCCAACTGCAGCATCGAGGTGTCCAGCGAGGCCATCGCAGCCTGGCCGTTGAGCGGATTGACATAGCGTACCCGGCGCGCCCCGTCCGGCGAGACCGGCGCGTGCGCCAGGGCGCGGACCGCATCGGCATACGGATAGCGGAACACCGGCGAGTGGTCGCGGCGTCCGGCAATGGCGTCGGGCACGATGTTGGGCGAAGCGAAGGCCGCATCCGCCATGGTGACCGGCTGCTCGCCGATGGGACCGGGCTGGAACACCACCGATCCGAGGTAGTGGTGGAGCGGCACGTCGAGCACGTCGAGCCATACCACCGGTTCCTGGCCGTCGTGCCTGTGCTCGTGCCAGCACATGCCCGGGGTGAGCACCAGGTCGCCGTACTCCATCGGGCATTCCTTGCCATCGACCAGGGTGACCGCGCCCGATCCTTCGAGCAGGAAGCGCAGCGCATTCATGGTGTGGCGGTGGGGGCGGGCGGTCTCTCCGGGGAGCAGGCACTGCAAGGCGGCGAGCACGTTACCGCAGGTGAACTCGTCCGCCAGCGAGTGCGAATGCGGGCTCATCATTTGCAGCACGCGCCGCTGGACGGAAGCCGGCGAGGTTTCCTGGAACGCCAGGTCGACCAGGGGACGGGTTTCGCTCCAGCGCCAGATGCAGGCTCCAGCGGGTCCCGGAGGCGGCTTGTGCGCATTCGGGCTGTCCCACAGCGGCGCCAGGCGGGCGCCATGCCAGAGTTGGCGGGAATCGGGGGTGGACTGGCTCATGGTGGCGCGCTCCTTACAGCTTGAAGGATTCAAAGGTCCCCGGATGGAACAGGTCTTCCGGGGTCACGAGCCGCGAGGACAGTCCCTGCTGGTGGTGGTGGCGGAAGAAGGTCTCCAGCACATGGCGATTGCCGTCGATGCCGTACGACCAGAAATCCTCGCCCATCAGGTCCCGCGCCTGCTTGAGGCGTTCTTCCACGAAGGGCAGGGTGATCTTGGTGGCGGAGGTATCGCTCAGGTGTTCCAGCGCCAGGCCCTTGGACTGGTTGAAGGCCTTGTAGATGGCGCCCGGCAGCCAGGGGTGTTGTTCCGCCAGTTCGCGGCGCACGCCCAGGATGTGCATGATGGGGAAGATGCGGGTCCGCTCGTAGTAGTCCATGGCGGCGGCGGTCGGATCCGGGTACAGCCAGCCGATGTTCGGCGTCCCCGGCGCGACATCCGGCGGGCGCGGCGCGACGTAGCCGTCGATCTCGCCCTTGGCCAGCAGGCTCGAGATGGTTTCGCCATCCGGCGCGTCTTCCAGCCTGACGTCCGCCGGCAGCGCGAGCCTGATCTTTTCCGGCCGCCCCGCGTGCGAGATGCCGCCGCGCACCCAGGTCAGGTCCGACGGGGCCAGGCCATGATCGTCCTGGAGGAAGGAGCGCACCCAGACGTTGGCGGTGAGCTGGTACTCGGGCAGGCCGATGCGGCGGCCGCGCAGGTCTTCCGGCTTGCGGATGCGGTCGGTACGGACGTAGATGGCGGTGTGGCGGAACGCGCGCGACAGGAACACCGGGATGCCGACGTAGGGCAGGGTGCCGGCGGCGGCCTTGACGGTGGAGCTGGAGAGCGACAGTTCGCAGATGTCGAATTCGGCTCCGCGGAACGCGCGGAAGAAGATTTCTTCCGGCGAGAGCGTCATGAAAATCGGGTCCACGCCATCGATCTGGACGGCGCCATCGATCAGGGGACGGCAACGGTCATAGTTGCCGATGGCCACGGAGAGCTTCAGTTTGTTCATGTGTTTCCTTGGCTAGTGTCACGGTATCGGCGGGCGCGCCCAGCCTTGTCCTGCGGGGCGCGCTGTGCCGATCGGTGTCGCTATTTTTTGGGATCGTGGAAACTGATGCAACGCGAAAAGCTTCATTTCAGCTATGCTGCTTGGGCATCAATGTGCGCGCATCACTCTGCGCAAGCCGGCGAATGCCGCTCGAATGCACCGGCTCCGGCCTGCTTGCCTTGCCCGGCAGTGGGTTTTTCGCAATATCTCGTGGTACCATTTTTGCCTTTTTCAGCAGAGCATTCGACCAAACCATGCCGTTAATTACTAATCGTCCCCGCCGTTCCGGAGAACACCGCACCAGCGCCGCCGCACGGGAGCGGATCCTGGATGCCGCATTCGAGGTCATCCTCGAAGACGGCTATAGCGGCGCGACCATGGCCAAGGTCGCGAAGAAGGCCGAGCTGCCCGTGGGGAGCGTCTACTGGCATTTCGAGAACAAGGACCTGCTGCTGGCGGCGCTCATCGAGGTCAGTTTCGAGCGCTGGCACAGCAAGGTCATCTCGCACCACCGGCCCTTGCCCGGAGAGACATTCGAGCAGCACATCAACCGGATCTTCGGCATTTCCGAGCCGGGGAGGCAGTACGATGCCGCCGACTTCTGGCGCCTGGGGGTCATCCTGAGCGTCGAAAAATCGGTGCGCGAGCAGGTTGCCCGCGAACGCTTCCTGAAGATCCGCCAGATGCAACGCGCGGAGCTTGCTTCATGGTGGCGCAAGACCCTGTCCGCCGCGCTCCTCGAGGCCGACCCCGGCTTGCCGGAGCGGCTGAGCGGCTTCACCCTGGCCCTGCAGGATGGGAATGCCATCGCCGGCGCATCGGGGGAGACGATCGATGCCTTCAAGCCCATGCTCGCATCGAGCCTGATTCACCTGGTGTCGCAGGCGGCGGCCAACGTCAAGGCCTGACCCTTCCCACGCATCCCGCACTGCGCGCCGCTGTCCCGTTCGACGGCGGCCGCCAGCCTTCCCAACCGCCGCCGTGAGCGGCGGTTGCCGTTTTTCCTCCTCGACTCCTGTCCTGGCCACGCAACACATCGGCCTTCGTGCGCAAAAATTAAATATTGATTCTAGAACGAGAGTTCAGCTAATATGCGTGAAACCATCCTGGACCGGGCCGATCGCTCCGCAAGAAAGGCGATTGGTGTGCGCAGGGTGGACGACTGTTTTCGTTGTTTTAATGGAGGAAAAGACGTGGCAATCCTGACCGAAGAGAGCACAAGCAAGCGCATCAAGACCAAGAACTGGGACATCCACTACCACGAGGCGGGAGCGGGCCATCCGCTGGTCCTGGTCCATGGCGGCGGACCCGGCGCTTCGTCCTGGAGCAATTACAACCCCAACATCGCCACCCTGGCGGAGAAGTACCGCGTGCTGGCCATCGATCTTCCCGGCTGGGGCAAATCGCAGGCGGTGACCTACGACAAGCGCGACAACAGCGGGGTCCTGGCCGAATTCCTCGAAGCCCTCGGGATCGCCCAGGCCGCCTTTGTCGGCAACTCCATGGGCGGCTCCTCGTGCATCCGCCTGGCCTACGAGCGCCCGGAACTGGTCTCGCACCTGATCACGATGGGGTCGTCGGCCGGCGTGCCGGGCATGTTCGACCCCGCCGGGCTGAGCGAAGGCGTGAAAGCGCTGGAAGCGGCCTATTTCCATCCCAGCGTGGAAACCATGCGCAAATTCGTCGAGGGCATGGCTTTCGATACGCGCCATGTCACCGATGAGCTGCTGCTCGAGCGCGTCAAGGCAACCCTGGCGCGCCCCGACCACATCGAAGGCTGGAAGAGCGGCCACGGCAAGCCGATGGTCAGGCTCGACCCGACCAGGCTCGGCGCGATCACGGCGCCGACGCTGCTGATGCATGGCCGCGATGACCGCACCGTCCACTTCGGTTCGGCGCTGACCCTGGCGCGCGTCATCCCCGACTCCCGCGTGTACATCGTGAATCGCTGCGGACACTGGGTGCAGCTCGAGCATGCCGCCGAGTTCAACCGGGTCGTGGCTTCCTTCCTCGAAGGCCACGCATGCGCCGCCCAGGCGCGCCTGGCGGCGTGAGATGCGGCGGGCACGACCAGGTCTGCCCGCGCGTTTCGCCGTGATCCACCAGCACCCTGTTGACAGTGTTTTTTATTGAATGAATATTCCAGAATGCGCGGTCAACTAAACAATACGGAGACACCCGCAATGATCAAGTCACTTGCTTATCTTGGCGTTATTTCCCCAGCCTATAAGGAGTGGGAAAGCTTTGGGCCGGAAGTACTCGGCGTTCAACATGCCGGACATGGTCCGGATGGCGCGGTCAGGTTCAGGGTGGACGATGCCGCCCACCGCATCGCCATCCATCCCGGCGAGGACAACAGGATCGGCTATATCGGCTGGAGCCTGAAGGACGAGGCCGATGCGAAGGCCGTGGCCAAGCGCGTGGCTGCCCACGGCGTCGAAGTGACGCGCTCGCAGCAGGAAGAGAACGCGCAGCGCAAGGTCGAGGGCTTCTACTGGTTCCAGGACCCGTCCGGATTCCGCCATGAACTGAGCTGGGGCCAGGTCTATACCGCCACGCCGTTTTGCGCCAGCCGCGGCGTCAAGGGCTTCCGCACCGGGGAACAGGGACTGGGCCACGTCGTCCTGGCGGTGGCCGACCTGGAGCAAAGCGACCGCTTCTATCGCGAGGTGATGGGTTTCCATCCGTCCGACACGGTCAAGGACGGCGAGCTCCAGGCCCATTTCTATCATGTGAATGGCCGTCACCATTCGCTGGCGATCGGCCGGCTGCCCAGCCGCCAGCCGGCCTTCCTGCACCTGATGATCGAAGTAAACGACCTCGACGACGTCGGCACGACCCTGGACTTGTGCGAGAAGCGCGGCATTCCGATCACCACCACCCTGGGACGCCACAGCAACGACCGCATGATTTCCTTCTACATGTACACGCCGTCCGGCTTCCGCCTGGAATACGGCTGGGGCGGCCTGGATGTCGATAACGACCTCTGGGTGCCGCGCACCTATGACAAGCCGAGTATCTGGGGACATCGCAGGCAACACCACGAACTGACCGCCCTCATGATGTTCGATTCCCAGTCCGGATGACGCCGGGCCAGGTACAAGACAATCGTTAATATAGGAATTATCCAAATGCATCCGGTACGAGAAACTATCATCGCCAACACCGACCGCTTCGTGAGCCAGGAAGAGCCCAGCAATGCGCTGGGGAGGGTGACGGACGAGGCGGCCACGCTGCTGCGCGAAAGCGGCCTGGTCCGCATGCTGCAGCCCAGGGACTACGGCGGCTACGAAGCCGAACCCCGCGAGTTCTGCCAGATCATCATGGACCTGGCGGCGAAGGCGCCATCGATCGGCTGGGTCGCCGGCGTGGTGGGCGTGCATCCCTTCCAGTTCGGCCAGGGCGACCCGCGCCTGCAGGAAGAAGTCTGGGGCGAGGACCATGACACCTGGACCGCCTCGCCCTATGCGCTGATCGGCAAGGCGCGCCGCGTCGATGGCGGCTTCATCCTGAACGGGCAATGGCCGTTCTCCTCGGGCACGGATCACTGCAAGTGGGTCGTGATCGGCGGCATGGCGGAAAGCGAAGACGGACCGGCCGGCACCTTCGACGTGCCTTGCCATTTCGTGCTGCCGCGCGCCGACTACGAGATCCTGCATGACTCCTGGAACGTCATGGGCCTGGCCGGCACGGGCAGCAAGGACCTGCTGGTGAAAGAGGCCTTCGTGCCGGACTACCGCACCTACAAGCTGGCCGACCTGAACGACCGGGTGTATGCCTCGCGCTTCCGTCCGGGCAGCCCGCTGTACCAGATTCCCTTCGACCTGTTCTTCCCGGGGGCGATCTCGTCGGCCACGATCGGCATCGCCACCGGCGTGGTGAACCATTTCGCCGAATATACCGGAGGACGCGTCACGCGCATGGGAGCCAGGCAGACGCAGAATCCCTACCACATGGCCTCGCTCGGCGCCGCCCTGGCGGATATCGACGCTTCCCGCCAGCACGTGCTGGGCGAGCTCGGCGAGCTGTATCAATTCGTCCTGCGCGGCGGTCACGTGACCAGGGAAATGAAGCACAAGGCCCGCGTCAACCAGGTCCGCGCCGTGCGCCGCGCCGCGGAAGCCGCCGCCTTGGTGTTCAAGCACGCCGGCGGCAATGCCAGCCGCATCACCAATCCGATCCAGCGTACCTGGCGCGACCTGTCGGTGGCGATGGGCCACGCCTGCAACGTGGACGATCCGGTGTACGCGGCCTATGCCGGCGCGCTGTATGGCGTACCGGTCCCGCCGGGCGTCATCATCTGACCGCGGCTTGCAGTCGAACGGGCGCCCGGGCATGGATCATCACTATTTCATTCAACAGGTCGAGGACGATGCCAGGCGCGCGCTCGAGGAAGACGTGGGCGCAGGCGACCTGACGGCAGCCCTGGCGCCTGCGCAGCAGGCGGTCCGGGCCGGCATCCTCTGTCGCGAATCCGCCGTCATCTGCGGCCGGCCCTGGGTAATGGAGGTGCTCAGGCAGGTCGCACCTTCGGCAACGGCGGTATGGCATGTGAGCGATGGCCAGCGCTGCGAGGCGAACCAGGAGATCGTCGAGATCCGTGGCGCCGCGCGCGAACTCTTGAGCGCCGAGCGGACCTGCCTGAACTTCCTGCAAACCCTCAGCGGCGTCGCCACCAGGACGGCGGCCTACGTGGCGGCGGTGGCGGCGGTGGCCGGTGCGCGGGCCGCCATTCTCGATACGCGCAAGACCCTTCCCGGACTGCGCGTGGCGCAGAAATACGCGGTGCGCTGTGGCGGTGGCCAGAACCATCGGATGGGACTGTATGACGCCATCCTGGTCAAGGAAAACCACATCGCCGCGGCGGGTGGATTGAGCGCGGCCTACCAGGCCGCATTGCGCAGCGGCGCTGGCGCCCGCTTCATCCAGGTCGAAGTCGAAACCCTGGCCCAGCTCGAGGAGGCGCTGCGGGCCGGGGTGTCGATGGTCCTGCTCGATAACATGCCGATCGACCGGATCCGCGAGGCGGTGCGGCTGGCCGATGGGCGCTGCAGCCTCGAAGTCTCCGGCGGCGTGCGCTTCGACAGACTCGGGGAACTGGCCGGAACAGGGGTCGACCGCATCTCGGTCGGGGCCCTGACCAAGGACTTGCGGGCCGTCGACTTGTCGATGCGCTTCGACCCGGCGCCCGTGGAACGCGCCATGCCGGCCTAGCGCGCCACGGGCGGCGCGGCGGCCATCCTGCTGAACGAACACCAGTCTTGAAACTACCTGCATTGATCGCCCTGATCGTCCTGGCGCACACCGCATTCTCGGGTGGCCGCGTCACGCTGACACTGTCCGCGATCCGGATCGGAGGAACGCCGTTCGAAGTCGGCGTCGTGGTCAGCCTGCTGGCGCTGGTGCCGATGCTGCTCTCGGTGCATGCGGGGCGCTGGATGGACCGCAGCGGCGTGTTCAGGCCGACGCTGCTGGCGCTGCTGATGCTCGAAGCGGCATTGCTGCTGGCCCTGGTGCCCACGCTGGCCGGCCTGGGCGCGGCCGCGGTGCTGATGGGCTGCGGATTCATGCTCATCCACCTGGCCGTGAACAACGCGGTCGGCCACGGCAGCACGGCGGAAAACCGGACCCGGGCGTTCTCGATGCTCGCCCTCGGGGGCTCGGCGTCCACCGTGGCCGGTCCGGTCATCGCCGGCTTCCTGATCGACCTGGCCGGACATGCATGGACCTTCCTGGTCCTCGCATCCTTGCCGGCGCTGGCGCTGGCGCTGCTCGGCATGCTGCGGCCACAGGGCGCACCGCCGCCCGTACCTGCGCAGCCCGGGACCAGGCCGAGGATGGGCGACCTGTTCAGGCACGCGCCCTTGCGCGCGGTGCTGGTCGTCAGTGCGCTGCTCTCCATGGGCTGGGACCTGTTCACCTTCGTGATGCCGATGCATGGCGACCGGATCGGCCTGTCCGCTTCCACCATCGGCCTGGTGATGGGCGCATTCGGGGCCGGCACCTTCGTGGTCCGCCTGTTCATTCCCTGGCTGTCACGCCTGTTTTCCGAATGGCAGGTGCTGGCTGGCGCCCTGGCGCTGACGGCCCTCGTCTACACCGTCTTTCCCTTATTCGATGCGGTAGCGGCCCTGCTGGCCCTGGCCTTCGTCCTCGGCCTGGGACTCGGCTCCGCACTCCCGATGATCATGAGCGCGATCCAGCAGACCGCGCCTCCCGGGCGCAGCGGGGAAGCGATCGGCGTACGGTCGATGCTGATCAACGCAAGCCAGACGGCCCTGCCGGTGGGTTTCGGCGCGGTCGGTTCCGCCGTGGGCACGGGCGTGGTGTTCTGGGCCCTGGCAGCCATGTTGGGCGGCGGATTGGTGTTCATCGCCCGGCAACGAGACAGATAGCGTCGCCCGGCATCAACATGTGCATAGCAGAATTGCCGGAACGGTGATTGATATCACCGGGCAGCCGAAATACATTGGGATCTTCCACCAACAAATCAACAAACCATCCCAAAGGAGACAATGTGGCTGATTCTGAAAAGGCGCCATGGAAATACCTGGTGATGTGGCTGCGATTTTATTATGCAATCCACTTCCTGAAATCCGGCATCAATTACGCGGTGTTCGGCGTCATTCCGGATTTTAGCAAGGCCGGCGCGGTCGGTCCCTACCTGGCGGAGATGAACAGCATCGGTTTTTATCCGTTCATCAAGTATCTCGAGATTGTCCTCGGTTCCATGCTGTTGTTGAATATCTTTACGCCCCTGGCCCTGGCAGTCATGGCCGGCATCGCTTTCCAGATCGTGTATTTGAACCTGTTTATTTCGCCCCACCCAAGGCAGCTGTTCACGGGCACGCAGGAACTCCTCCTGTGCGGCTTGCTGCTCCTTGCTTACGGAAAGAGCTACGCGAGCCTGTTCACCTTCAAGGCCAGGCCGGCTTTCCCCTGGAATAAATAAATATAAATAAATAATCGAAAAATGAGGCAAACCATGAGAAGAGAAGTAAACGCCGGGCATTTTGCGCTCGTGATTTCTGTCGCACTGATATGGACCCTGGTCGTCGTCGCCTTCTCCACGACGATGGGTTCGCGGCCATTGAGGATCTATGATTGGGGTCCGCCGGTTTTCGCATGCGTGATGACCCTGGTATTCATGATCAAGGACAGGATGGAAGGGCATGGCGGGCTGTGATGCCGGGCTTGCGAGTTGCGGAATAATTCAACCGTCTCCACTATTCTCCTCCAAGGAAATAGTTTTCAAGCCCGCCTTGAGGCGGGCTTTTTTTTCGCATGTCCCGTCCTGCAATCGCAATGCATGCTCAACCGATGAGATAAACGTCGTAGAATGCAGGTAACTGTCTCATCAGTCGGAATAATGGATCGATTCCAGGAAATGAAGGTGTTCTCGGCGGTGGTCGAGGCGGGCAGCTTTACCGGCGCCACCCGGGCGCTCGGCATGTCCAAGGCGGCCGTCTCGCGCCATGTCGCCGACCTCGAGGAGCGTCTCGGCGTACGCCTGCTGCACCGGACCACGCGCAAGCTGTCGCCGACCACGGAAGGCGAGATCTTTCATGCGCGCTGCCGCGAACTGCTGGACAACGTGGACGAGGCGGAGGCCGAGATCACGTCCCGTTCCGGCGAGGCGAGCGGCCTGCTGAAGGTGAGCGTGCCCGTCACCTTCGGGGTCATGCACCTGGCCGCGCTGTGGCCGGCCTTCCTGGCCCGCCATCCGAAGCTGGCGCTCGATATCACGCTGTCGGACCGCGTGGTGGACCTGGTCGAGGATGGCTTCGACCTCGCGGTGCGGATCGGCCAGCTTCCCGCTTCCTCCCTGATCAGCCGCAGGCTGGCCAGCACGCGCATGGTCCTGTGCGCCTCCCCGGGCTATCTGCAGCGCCGCGGGGAACCGCAACACCCGGACGAGCTCCTGCGGCACGACGTGGTGTCGTACAGCCTGTTTTCGGCCGGCGAGAACTGGAACTTCACGGGTCCGGACGGCGAGGTCCCGGTAAAGGTGGCGCCGCGCGTACGCACCAACAGCGGCGATACCTGCCGCGCCGTGGCGCTGCGGGACCAGGGCATCATCCTGCAGCCGACCTTCCTCGTCGGAGCGGACCTGGCGCAGGGGACGCTGCGCGAGATCCTGCCGGCCTACCGCTCGATGGAACTGGGCATCCATGCCGTCTACCCGTCCCGCAAGTTCGTGTCGCCGAAGGTGCGCCTGCTGGTCGACTTCCTCGTCGAGGCCCTGGCGGACCCAGAGTTCGACTAGACAGTTATGCCGATTGTTTCGGAATGCGGAACAGTGTTGCGCGCCACGGGGGATTTATCGTTGGCCGGCGCAAGAATAAGATGAAGGCTGTTAACGCGGCCTGGCCGCTCCACGAACGAGGTTCATCATGTCTTCATTTCCCGCCATCTTCCTGTCGCATGGCTCGCCCATGCTGGCGCTCCAGGACAGTCCGGCGCGCCGCTTCCTGCAAGGGCTCGGCAAGTCGCTCGGGCGTCCGCAGGCCATCGTCGTGGTCTCCGCCCACTGGGAAACGGGCGGCGGCCCGGCCTTGAGCCTGGCGCCACGGCCGGAGACCATCCACGACTTCGGCGGCTTCCCGCGCGCGCTGTTCGAGATCCAGTATCCCGCGCCGGGGGCGCCCGAAGCGGCACGGCGCGCCGCCGCGCTGCTCGCGGCCGCGGATATCCCGGCCGGGTTCAGCGCCGACCGCGGGCTCGACCACGGCGCCTGGGTGCCGCTCGGCCTCATGTATCCGGACGCGGACATTCCCGTCACCCAGCTGTCGGTGGTGCATGGCGCGAGCCCGGCCGACCACGAGCAGCTGGGGCGCGCCCTGGCGCCGCTGCGCAGCGAAGGCGTGCTGGTGGTCGGTTCGGGCTCGCTGACGCACAACCTGGTCGAATTCAGGGGGCAGGCCATCGATGCGCCGGCGCCGGACTGGGTGAGCGGCTTCGAGACCTGGATGAAGGACCGCCTGGAAGACAGCGATCGCGCCGCGCTGCTGGACTATCGCCGGGCCGCGCCGTTCGCCGCCCGCAACCATCCGACCGAGGAGCACCTGCTGCCCCTGTTCGTCGCGATGGGAGCGGGAGGACCGGATGCGAGCGCCACCCGGCTGCACGCGGGCGTGGAACACGGCGTACTGGCGATGGACGCCTACGCCTTCGAATGAGGAGAATGGAATGAACGAAAGACTGGACCAGCTGGTCACCGATCCGCGCCTCGGCCTGGCGCACCGCGTGCGGCCGGCGCAGGCCGGAACGGGAAGGGCGCCCTGCCTGCTGCTGCTGCACGGCGTCGGCGGCAACGAGACCAACTTCGTCGAACTGGCGCGCCGGATCGATCCGCGGCTGGTGGTGATCCTGCTGCGCGGTCCACTCGTGTTCGCGTCCGGACGCTACGCCTGGTTCCAGGTCAGTTTCACGCCGTCCGGACCGTCCATCGATGCGGCGCAGGCCGAGCAATCGCGCATCCGGCTGCTCGATTTCATCGGGCAGCTGCCGGCCGCCTACGGGGTCGATCCGGAGCGGATCTGGATCGCCGGCTTCAGCCAGGGCGGCATCATGAGCGCCAGCGTCGGACTGACGGCGCCCGCGAGCGTTGCCGGCTTCGGCGTGCTCTGTGGCCGTATCCTGCCCGAGGTGTTGCGGGAGCTTGCTCCCGACCCTGCGCGGGCAGCCGTGCAGGCCTTCGTCGGCCATGGCGTGCACGACCAGACGCTCGGCATCCACTTTGCCCACCACGCGCGCGAGGCGCTGTCGTCCCTGGGGGTGCCGATGGAATACCACGAGTATGCCGCCGACCATGCCCTCGACGCCGCGATGATCGCGGATTTCCAGCGCTGGCTGGGCGAGCAGGTCGACGACGAGGCGCGACGGACTGGAGTCAGAACGGCAGGATGGTCTTGATCCAGAACGCCGAGCCATCCGGGCGGTTGCGCACACCGTACTGGCGTTCGAACTTGGCGGTCAGGAACCAGCCGTCCTTGCCCTGGTACTTGATCGAAGGGCCCAGGGTGGCGGCCCGTCCCTTGTGGCCAGGTAGCGTGACGCCGCCGACGCGATCGTCCGTGAGCTGGTGGTAGAGGTAGCCGCCGACGCCGACCACCCAGCCGTTGCCGAAACCCCAGCCGAGCGCGTAGTCGGCATGCAGTTCCTGGCCCGACCGGTAGTTGGTGTCCTGGTTGCGGAAGTTGTAGTCGGCCATGATCTTGAGGTCGGCGTTGATGCCCTTCGCCTGGGTGTAGGTCAGCGCCAGCACCGGTTCGATGTTCCAGTGATTCCGTCCGAGGTTGGCGATGCGCTCGCGGTCGTAGCTGCCGGTGGGCGCGTTGACTTCGAGCGCGAGGACGTAATGGAATGCGGGCGAGACGTGGTAGCCGAGCGCGATGGCCAGGTTCAGGTCACCGATGCCGCTGTCCTTCTGCCTGGTCGGTCCGATCCGAACGTCCGCATCCAGCAGCGGAAGCATCGCGTGGAAGGCCAGCTGGCCGCCCAGGAGCTGCTTCGGCGTGACCCAGATGAAGCGGGGCACGACCGCGTTGATCTCGGCCCGGAATCCTCCCATTGCGGCTGCGATGTCCCGGCCGTCGTTGTCGCGCAGCGCGGTCGCCCGGTAGCGGGTGCCGTAGGCGAGCGTGTAGAAGCCCGGTGGCGGCATGGCGCCGGAAACGAAATTCTCGGCGCCATGCGGATAGGTACTGCCGCCGCCCTCGGTGGCCAGCAGCGGCGCCGGCAGCAGCATGGCGCAGGCGACAGCGATGGCATGGGGCCGGCATGCCGGTATGGTGTTCTTCATTGCGGTCTCCGTATTGTTCTGGTCGGGATGCCGGCAGGCTGGGGCGGGACCCGCTGCCTGCCGGCCGCTTCACTGCTGCAGGGCGCGTTCCCGCGCCATCGTCAGGGCGGTGTCCTCGATCATGTCTTCCTGGCCTCCGACCATGCCCTTGCGGCCCAGCTCCACCAGGATGTCCCTGGCCGGCACCTTGTATTTCGCCTCCGCGCGCTTGGCGAACAGCAGGAAGGACGAATACACGCCGGCATAGCCCAGGGTCAGGGAATCGCGGTCGACGCGCACCAGCTGGTCCATCATGGGCACCACCAGGTCTTCCGCGACATCGGTGACGGCGAACAGGTCGACGCCGGTCTGGATCCCCATGCGTTCGCAGACCGCCACGAACACTTCCAGCGGCGTGTTCCCGGCGCCTGCGCCCAGGCCGGCCGCGGCCGCATCGATCCGGGTAGCGCCATACTCGACAGCCGTGACCGAGTTGGCGACGCCCATGGCGAGGTTGTGGTGGCCATGGAAGCCGATCTCGGTCTCCGGCTTCAGGCTCTCGCGCAGCCGCCCGATGCGCTGCCTGACGTCTTCCGGCAGCATGTAGCCTGCCGAGTCGGTGCAGTACACGCAGTTGGCGCCGTAGCTCTCCATCAGCCTGGCCTGCTCGACGATCTTTTCCGGCGACGCCATGTGGCTCATCATCAGGAAGCCCACCGTGTCCATGCCGAGCTTGCGGGCGAGCGCGAGATGCTGCTCGGAGACGTCCGCCTCGGTGCAGTGGGTGGCCACGCGGATCGTGTGGACGCCCAGTTCGCGCGCCGCCAGCAGGTGGTCCGCGGTGCCGATCCCGGGGATGAGCAGGGCGGAGACCCTGGCCTGTTCGAGCAGGGGAATGACGGCCGCCAGGTATTCCGCGTCGGTATGGCGCGGGAAGCCGTAGTTCACCGAGGCGCCGCCGAGGCCGTCGCCGTGGGTCACTTCGATCAGCGGGACGCCGGCGCGGTCGAGGCCACGCGCGACGTCCTGCATCTGCTGCAGGGTCATCTGGTGACGTTTCGGATGCATGCCGTCGCGCAGCGTCATGTCATGCAGGGTGATGCGGTGTGTGGACAGTGCCATGATGTCTCCTCGTTCAAGCTGCCACATGGGCGTTTTCCAGCATCTGCTGCGCGAACAGCTCGGCGGTGCGGGCCGCCGCTGCGGTCATGATGTCCAGGTTGCCCGCATACTTCGGCAAATAATCGCCCAGGCCTTCCACTTCGACGAAGACCGAGACCCGCTTGCCGTCGAAGATGGGCCCGTTGACCAGCCTGTAGCCGGGAACGTATAGCTGCACCTCGCGGATCATCGCCTGCACCGACGCCGTGATCGCATCGCGGTCCGGCTCGGATTCAAGCAGGCAATGGATGGTGTCGCGCATCATCAGCGGGGGCTCGGCCGGGTTGATGATGATGATGGCCTTGCCCGTTTTCGCCTTGCCGACCCGCTCGACCGCGCCGGCGGTGGTGCGGGTGAATTCGTCGATGTTCCTGCGCGTGCCCGGCCCGACCGAGCGCGACGACACGGTCGCGATGATCTCGCCGTAGGCCACCGGCTGCACGCGCGACACCGCCGCCACCATCGGGATCGTCGCCTGCCCGCCGCAGGTCACCATGTTCACGTTCATCGCGCCGTTCGACAACTGGTCGTCGAGGTTCACCGATGGCACGCAGTAGGGCCCGATGGCGGCCGGCGTCAGGTCGATCACCTTCACGCCGGCGGCGACCAGCTTCCTGGAGTGCTCGGCATGCGCATAGGCGGAGGTCGCGTCGAAGGCGATCCGCACCTCGTCCCGTTCGACGAAGGGCAGCAGGCCGTCGACGCCGCGGTCGGTGGTCTTGATGCCCATCGCGGCGGCGCGGGCCAGGCCGTCGGAGGCCGGGTCGACGCCGACCATCCACACCGGCTCGAGGAAGCGGCTGCGCTGGAGTTTATAAAGGAGATCGGTGCCGATATTCCCGGGGCCGATCACCGCACAACGGATTTTGCTCATGTGATTCTCCAAGTCGTTCAATGAAACCGGACACCGCAGCCGCCGATGCCGCCGATGGTGACGCGGAAGTGGTCGCCGGCCGCCGCCGGGAACATCGCGGCCAGGGCGCCCGACAGGACCACTTCGCCGGCGCGCAGCGGCACGCCGAGCCGTCCCATCGTGTTCGCCAGCCAGGCGACCGCGTTCAGGGGATTGCCCAGCGCGGCCGCGCCGGCGCCGGTGGCGATGATCTCGCCGTTCTTCTCGAGGACCATGCCGCAGGTGGCGAGGTCGATCCTGCGCGGGTCGACCGCGCCGTTGCCGAGCACGAAGGCGCCGCAGGACGCGTTGTCGGCGATCGTGTCCTGGATCCGGATCTTCCAGTCGCGGATGCGCGAATCGACGATCTCGAAGCAGGGCATGACGAAGTCGGTGGCGCGCAGGACATCGGCGGCGCTGACGCCCGGGCCGTTCAGGTCGTGCTTCAGGACGAAGGCGATCTCGCCCTCGGCACGCGGCTGGATCAGGCCATCCCTGGGAATCGATTCGCCGTCGTTGTACAGCATGTCGTCAAGCAGGTAGCCGAAGTCGGGCTGGTACACCTCCAGCATGTTCATGACCGCCTTGCTAGTGACGCCGACTTTCTTGCCGATGACCCTGGCCCCGGAGGACTGGCGCCTGGACAGCAGCCGCTGCTGCACCGCGTAGGCGTCGTCGATCGTCATCGACGCTTCGCGTTCGGTCAGCGGCGCCACCATGATTTTTCCGCTCCAGGCTTCGTACAGCTCGTCGCCCAGTTGTGTGATCCTGTTCTGTTCCATGTTCATTCTCCTGGTGCTTGCGGGTCAGCCTTCGGCCAGGAAGTCGCCGACCAGGCGCGAAAAGCGCGCCGCATGTTCGATCTGGGTCCAGTGGCCGCATTGGCCGAACACGTGCAGCTGTGCGTTCGGGAGGGCCTGCAGCAGCTCCAGCGAATTCGACAGCGGGATCACCTTGTCCTCGCGGCCGTGGACGATGAGCGTCTGATGCTGCAGCCGGCGGATGTCGGCGACCGGGCTGGCCAGCTTCTCGACGCCGTCCTGGCGCGGCGCCGGAAACATGGCCGAGAACGACTCCTGGAAGCCGGGCTGGATGCTGGCCTTGTAGCGCAGCTGCGCCAGCTCGTCGTTCACCAGCTTGCGGTCGTGGGCGAAGATGTCGAGCAGCGCGCGCATGCTCTCGACGCTGGGCTGGTAGCCCCAGACCGCGTCCAGCCCGGCGGTGATCGGGAAGGATACGCCGACGCTGCCCATCAGGACCAGGCGCTTGACGCGCTTCGGATGGCGGATCGCCAGCGCCAGCGCGATTGCGCCGCCGAACGAGTTGCCGACCACGCTGGCCTGCTCGATATCGAGGGCATCGAGCAGGCCGATCGCCTGGCCGACCCAGGTATCGAGGTCGTAGCGGATGCCGTCGGGACGATCTGAATACCCGAAGCCGGCCATGTCGGGGGCGATGACGCGATACTGGCGGGCCAGTTCGGGCATCGTGAGGCGCCAGTTGGCCCAGGCACTGACGCCGGGACCCGAGCCGTGGATCATCAGGACCGGGGCGCCGTCGCCGACGTCGTGGTAATTGGTGCGGATGCCGTTGGCAACGATGCTCTTGGCGATTTCCGGGTTGCTTGCTTCAGCCATGTTCTTGCTCCAGATAGCGTTGTGTTGCAATGCGAAAGGGTGCGGAGTCCCGCGCCGGCCGGCATGTACGCGAGCCGGCGGCCGGACTGCGGTGCGCGGGGGACGGTCAGGTATGGACCGCCAGGAAGCTTTCTTCCAGGTTGCCGGTGTGGTAGAAGATGCCGCGGCCCGGATCGGTCCACGTGATCGTCGGCATGTCGGGCTGGGCCAGATAGCCCAGGCCCGCAAAGGTCTCGTTACGGTTGCCGGACGGGTCGAAGAAGTAGATCGTCTCGCCGCGGGTGATGCCATGGCGGGTCGGCGACACATCGATCCTCACCCTGTTCTTGGCGAGGATGTCGCCGCATTTCAGGATGTCGTGCCAGCTGTCGAGGAAGAACGATACGTGGTGCAGCCCGGCCCTGGGACCGCCGGCGAAGGCGATGTCGTGGGGCGTGGAAGTGCGGAACATGAAGGCGGCAGCCTGGATCGACCCGTCGGGCCCGGCCACGACCTGTTCCGACAGGTGGAAGTCCATGGTCTCGCTGAAGAACGTCGTGTTCTCGGCCACCTTGTTGACCCCGGTCTCCGGGTTCAGCTCGCACATCAGGAGGCAGTGGTCGAGCCAGTGCGCGCCGACGCCCTTGAGCGAGTCGGGCCACGGGTCGGGATCGGTGGTGCCGACTTCCTTGCCCACCAATTCCTTTTGCGCGTACAGGTACATGACGTGGCCGCTGGGGATCGTGAAGCGCAGCGTGCGGCCGCAGAAGGGCAGCTGGCCGGGGGGCAGGATATCCGCCGCGATGCCGTAGGCCTCGACACGCTGCTGGATGGCGTCCAGGTCGGCGTCGTGTTCGACCTTGTAGGCGACGTGGTTCATGCCTGCCGAATCCGATATGGTCAGCTGCACCGAATACTTGTCCCATTCGTCCCAGCATTTCAGGTACACCGTTTCGTCCCCTTCGCGGTGGACGACCTTCATGCCGAGGATATTCTCGTAGTGCTTGACGGCGGCCTGCATATCCATCACCCGCAGGCTGATATGGCCGATTCTCATGACTCCCATGACTCCTCCTTGTTGTGTATGTCTATTTATGCTTGTTTGGCGCAGCGGAATACCGAGCCGCACATCTTTCCGACCACCTTCAACTGCACGTCCGAGCGCGGACGCGCCCTGCATGCGAGCACGACGCCGTGGCAGATATCCTCTTCGGCCACGTGGGCCCGGCTCATCGCCCCGCATTCATACTCTCCGGACACGATATGCACCTTGCAGATGCCGCATCCGCCGTTCAGGCAGCCGACCGGAATGCCTTTGCGTCCCAGCCGGGCCATCCCTTGCAGCAGCGTTTCCCCGGCCAGGCACTGGAAGCTTTCGCCCGTTTCCACCAGGCTGACCGCCACGGCGCGCGTGGGCGCGAGGGGTTTGCTGGACTCCATGTCGCCTCCTAGATCCGTTTGAACAGCGGACTCCTGACCTGCTGCGCATCCGCCGCCGAGATGAACTTCTCGGTATGGATGTCGCGTTCGTACAGCCGGCCCTGCATCAGGGTTGCCAGGCTGGCCTCGATCATCGGCGGCGGACCGCACAGGTAGGCCTTGTGGCCGCGGAAGTCGTTGTCGAAGTGGGCCCTGGCGGCTTCGTGCACGTAGCCGCGGAACCCGTCCCAGCCGGCGTCCTGGGCCGCATCGGACAGCGCCGGAACGTAGGCGAAGTTCGGATGGCGCCTGGCCAGGTCGAGGAACTCGTCGTGGTAATACAGTTCCTGCCGGTTGCGCTGGCCGTACACCAGCGTGATCGGCAGCGCGCATTCCTCGCGCAGCAGTTCATGGATCATGGCGCGCGGGCTGGACAGGCCCGAGCCGCCCGCCAGGAACAGCAGCGGCAGGCGCGCCGACTTGCGCACGAAGAAGCGCCCGTACGGCCCGGAGATGGTCACGCGATCGCCCGCCTGCAGCTGTTCGTGCACATAGGTGGTCCCGACGCCGCCCGGCACGATGCGCACGTTGAGCTCGATGAGCGACGGATCGCTGCCCGCGCTGCCGATCGAGAACGCCCGGCTGCAGCCGGCGCCCGGGATCTGCAGGTTGATGTACTGCCCGGCCTGGAAGCGCAGCGGCTCGTCCAGCTGGATGAACACGCCTTTCACCGTAGGGGTGAGCTGCTCCAGCCGCACGACCGTGCCTTCCAGGTCCCGCACCGGGATCGTCTCGGCGTCGGGCTCCTCGTCGATCTCGGCTTCGAGGGTGGCGTCGCTGCACAGGGTGGCGCAGCAGGCCAGCGCCTTGCCTTCCTCGCGCTCGAAATCCATCAGGGCGAAGGGCGAGGCGTCGCCATGCTCGATCTCGCCGTCCAGCAGCTGCACCTTGCAGGTGGCGCACAGTCCATGGCAGCAGGCGTGCGGCAGGTAGATGCCGGCGCGCAGGGCCGCGTCGAGGATATTCTGGCCCTCCTCGACGTCGATCGTCACGCCCAGCGGTTCGATGGTAAGTTCGTAAGCCATCACGTCACTCCTTTGCGGTTCAGTTGCAGCTGCCCTGGAGGCCGCGCAGGCCGGGAGTCCGGAGGCGCAGGACATCCTTGTGGCGCAGGCCGTTCTCGGCCAGGCTCTTGTCCGGGTCCGGTGTCCATGGCTGGCCGGACTTGAGCCATTGCACCGTGCTCCAGTCGATGCGGGCGAAGTCGGGGTGGTAGCCATACACCCTCGGCAGTACATCGGCGACCAGGACGCCGAACGGCATGCCCGGCGCCACGGGCAGGGTGTGCGGCGCGGTGAACATCAGGTGTTCGTCCCAGCCGATGTTCAGCAGCTGCTTGCCGTGGAAGTTCTCGAGCCGGTCCTGCGGCGCGAATTCGTAGGGTTTGAGGGCCTTGACGGGCATGATGTCTCCTCCTGTTATCGTGGTCAGCGCGCGTTGCCGGCGTTGTCGGTGCGGCGCCATTCGGCGAAATGCTTCTGGTCCTGCGAGCCGTTGAAGTCGAGGTTGTCCTGGCCGACCACTACGCCGTAGAAATCCAGCACCGCCGCCAGCGGATCGAAACCGGGAGCGGTCGGGTCGACGTCCGGCTTGAAGTTCTTGCCCTGGTAGATCTGGTGGGTGGGCAGCAGCGCCTGCACGTATTTTTCCGGTTCGTTGTCGAAGATGTGCTTGCAGTGGTCCGAACAGAAGTGGTACTGGTCGCCCTTGTACTCGGAGGCGCGGTAGCAGATCTGGGTCGGGTCGTCCGGTTCGGTGAAGAACATCGGCACGGTGCAGGTCGTGCACAGCATCGGCAGGGTCGCGTTGTAGAAGCGGTTGCCGGCCTTTTCCTGCTCGTCCCAGTGCTCCATGCGCGGCCGGTACAGCTGGTCGAAGCTGTCCGGATACTTTTCGGACAGCCAGGCCATTTCGTCCGCGTTCGGGATCCAGGTGTGGAAAGCGGCCGCACCGGCATAGTTATAAAAGGCGCACCAGGCCTGGTGGGTGATGTGGTCCTTTTCCTTGCACGCCTGTTCCCAGCCGAGCGGCGGCCGGATGCCGTAGCGCGCCAGGTCCTTGAACAGCGCGCCGCCGTTCTGCTCCGCGTAGATCTCCCACGCTTCCTTCCAGCTCATGACGCGCTTGGGCAGCATGTAGTCCATCATCATGCCGACCAGGGTCAGCAGCCGGTAGCCGCGCCAGAACCATTTGTCGATCCAGCCCTGCACGATCGGGACATTGGCCGGATCCTGCTCGAGCAGGAACTTGACCGCTTCCAGCCCGAGGGTCATGTGGCGCGACTCGTCGGACTGGGCCGAGAAGCCGAAGGTGACGGTGGCCATGTCGCCGTTGTAGGCTGCGCCGGACATGAAGGGCACGAACAGCAGGTTGGTCAGCACGTACTCGAAGGCGAAGCCCACGCACACCATGAACTCGAAGGGGCCGGCGGAGATGGCGTCGTCGAAGAAGGACTTCGGCACCGACAGGTACCAGACCTTTTCGTACCAGTCGCGCCAGGAATGCATGCCGTTGTAGTACTTGTTGTAGTTCGAGATCGTGTGGATCTGGGTCTGCGCGTGGCGCAGCTCGTCGACCGCCTGCATCTGGCAGGCGACCCGCGCGCCCGGTCCGGAGAACTGGCGGCCGATGTGGGCAAAGCCGCGGTGCGCCATGTACTCGAGCGGGCTGACGCCCTGGATGAACAGCTTGATCGCGTTCAGGTAGCGCGCATCGGTGACGTTCAGGTGGCCGTTGTTCTGCGCGAACGCATCGATCACGGCGTACAGCTTCTTCTCCTTTTCACCCTGGTACTTCCAGTAGGCGTCCATGGTCAGACGGAACGGGTCTTCCCACTTGTCCCAGTCGTGGATCTTGATGCCTTCGAACTTGTCGTACGGGTAGACCTGGTCCATCGGCTGGTAGGTGGTTTCCCAGTCCAGGCCGCGGGTCATGTGGGCATAGCGCTCCTTCAGGCCCAGCTTCTTGGCGGTGGCTTTCATATCCATGGCGTTCTCCTCGTGTTCTCAGTGCGCCCAGGTGAGCGTGAATTGGTCGTCGTCTTCCTCGATGTTTCCGGTGATCGTGACCAGGTTGACGTGCATTTCCTGCAGGTTGAAGGGCCGGCCCATTTCTTCCTCGACGGTTTCGCGACGCACGGTCAGTCGGTCCTGGGCGTTGATCTTGACCATCGCGGGGGCTTCCTCGAGCCTGGCGTGGGGGTTGTCGCGCAGGATGGCGGCCACGATCGGGCGGGTGTCCTCGTTGGCCTGAAATGCAATGAATACGGTCGACATGCGGTGTCCTTAGCGGGTCAGTCCGAGCTTGGCCGCCCGGGCGCTGAATTGATCGGCGACTTCATCCATCAGCACGTCGGCATGCGCGGCATCGTCGAACAGGTGCAGCACGACGGGCCGCAGCGCAGCGATCGCGCGCCCGCTCCAGGCGCGGGTCCAGTCGGCGAGGAGGGCGCGGTTCTCGTCCGATTCCGCGGCCGCGGTCTTGACCTGGGCGTCGACCCATTTGCCCTGCTCGGCGAACCAGTCGGTCATGAACGCGGTGAGCATGGCGATCGCGGTGCCGTTCTTCGCCGCCAGGTGCTCGTTGACGATGGCGCGGTACACCAGCGGATACAGGATCCCGTCGAGCGCGAGGTTCTGGGCGACGAACAGTTCGAACCAGTCCTGGACGACGAAGGTATCCTCGACGTAGCGGCGCAATTCCTGCCAGCGGGCCGCTTCCAGCCAGTCGCGCTTGCCCTGGTCCAGCCCCTCGGGATCGTCGAGCAGCAGGCCGATGCGCGTCAGGTACTGGGCGATGCCCAGCTGGTCCATGGCGCAGAACATGGCGGGCGCCGTGATCGCGGTGCCGTAGCCGTAGGCGCAGATGCTCGAATTGTTCATGTTGGCGCCCCATGCCACATGACGCAGCGGCATCAGGATGCTCAGGGCGGCGGCGCTGGTCGCGCCGGGCAGCTGGGACACCATGCCGCGCGACTCGACGAAGTCGAAATTCGCCTCCATCGTCTCCTGCTGGCGCGCCCGGTTCATGGTCCAGTTGCCGTAGTAGTACTGGCGCGGGTCCTTGAAGGCGTACCAGTTCTTCATCTTCACCGCGGTGCGGGTCGCGTCGAAGATCTCGTGGTCCGGGTCCCAGATCGGGCGGTAGTGGAAGGGGCCGGTCGGCTGGGTCTCCAGCGTCGCCTCCTGGTAGCGCGAGGCGGGTTTGTCGCCGCCGATCTGGCGCGCCACGTGTGCAAAGGTGTGGCGCATCGGCCTGATGTTGTGGGTCTTGAGTTCGATCGTCATGTCATCTCCTCGCAAGTCGTCTTCGTCCCGTGGGAACGGTCGTGTGTCATGGTGTGAGGGCGCTTCAGTCCGTGCTGGCCGGTTCGAGCTGCACGACCGCGTTCATGCGGCAGAACTCGTCGAAGGCAGGCCTGGGCAGGATCAGTTCGACGGTGAGCGCGGGATCGGCGATGGCGAAGTCGAACTCGACGAAGCCGTCATGGGCGCCGGTGACGCGTACCCAGCGTTTGCTGACGTCCATCCCGGGGCAGGCGGTGGTGTCCGGATGCATCTTGTCTCCTTGTGTGTTGTGTACAGGGAGAATTGCAAGCGCCGTGCCAGGCTTGCTGAAGCCGCAAAAAGGACGTCCACCGGCGTTTTATTGCGCGGCGCAGCATGCTTCTTCTGTGAGTAAGAAAGCGGAGCTATAAGAGGTCGGAATGCGGCGCTGCAGCGTAAAGTCTTTCTGTGACGAAATATTAACCACCTCATCAAATTGCAATTTATTTCTGCCGGATGAATTGACGATATGGTTAAAATCGATAAAACAAAAAAATATCGAGATTTTCACGATCCCATCCAGGGACGCAGGAGGAGACGACATGATGAAATATCCAGAAGACCTGGATCTGCGCCGGCTGATCCGCTTTTCGGCGGAAGACGGTTCGATCTGGCTGTCGGAAAGCCGGATGCTGCTGCTGCATGCCGCCTCTCTCGGCAGCCTGCGCGAGGAGATGATGAATTCGGTCGGCCAGGCCGCGACGCGGCGGATGTTCACCCGCATGGGCTTCGCCTCCGGCATGCGCGACGCCGAACTGGCCCGCAAGATCCGCGGCGGCCAGAACGTCGAGGACGCCTTTGCGACGGGGCCGCAAATGCACATGCTCGAGGGCGGTGTGCAGGTCGTGCCGGTGTCGGTCGAGATGGATGTGGGGAAGGGCGAGTTCCAGGGCGAATTCATCTGGCGGAACTCCTGGGAAGCCGAAGCCCACGTGAAAGCCTTCGGGCCGCAGCATGATCCGGTGTGCTGGTGCCTGTCCGGCTATGCGTCCGGCTACACGTCCGCCTTCATGGGACGCTTCATCCTGTTCAAGGAAACCAGGTGCGCCGCCTGCTCGCACGACGAGTGCCGGATCGTCGGCAAACCGGCCGAGGAATGGCCCGATGCCGAGGAGTACATGGCCTACTTCGAACCCGAGTCCATCGTCTCCCAGATGCTGGAGCTGTCTTCCCAGGTCGAAGCCCTGCGCAGCAGCCTCGCGAAGTGCCGGCGCCTGGAAGACATGGTCGGCGAGTCGCCGGCGTTCCGGCGCGCCTTCCGCCTGGTGGAAAAGGCGGCCGAGACCAGTGTCACGGTCCTGCTGTCGGGGGAAACGGGCGTCGGCAAGGAGCGCTTCGCACGGGCCATCCACCAGCGCAGCAAGCGCGCCGACCAGCCTTTCGTGGCCATCAACTGCGCCGCGCTGCCGCACGACCTGATCGAGGCCGAGCTGTTCGGCGTGGAGAAGGGCGCCTTTACCGGCGCCACCAGTTCACGCCCGGGAAAATTCGAACGGGCCGATGGCGGCACCCTGTTCCTGGACGAGCTGGGCGAGTTGCCCCTGGCCTCGCAGGCCAAGCTGCTGCGTGCCCTCCAGGAGGGCGAGATCGAGCGGCTCGGCGACGACCGGCCGCGCAAGATCGACGTCCGCATCGTCGCGGCGACCAACGTCGATTTGCCGGAAGCGGTCAAGGCAGGCCGCTTCCGCGCCGATCTCTACTATCGCCTGAACGTCTACCCGATCCTGATTCCGCCATTGCGCGAGCGCCGCGGCGACATCCCGTCGATGATTGCGATGATGGTGGAAAAGTTCTGCGCGCTGCACCAGAAGCGCGTCAGCGGCGTCACGGACCGGGCCATGCAGGCCTTGCTGGCCCATGCATGGCCGGGCAATGTGCGCGAGCTGGAGAACATGATCGAGCGCGGCGTCATCCTGGCGGGGCAGGGCGACTCGATCGAATGCGACGACCTGTTTCCGAACTTCGTGCCTCCTGCGGACAGTCCGGTCGGGATCGACAGCACAGGGGCGCTCGAGGACAGCGATCGCGAGCAGGAGGGCGCGCTGTGCGACCGGATCCTGGCCAGCGGCCTGTCGCTGGAGCAGATGGAGAACATGGTGCTGCGCGAAGCGGTTACGCGCTGCAAGGGCAACCTCTCCGGCGCGGCTCGCCTGCTCGGCATGACGCGACCCCAGCTCAGCTACCGCCTGAAGCGCTGCCTGATCGAACCCTGCGACGCCGGCGGCCATCATGCGCAAGTTTGAGTGTGCATTTACCGAGAGTCCGGAACCGCCACGCACGCTGGTCGAGGCGACCTACCTGCGCCTGCGCCGCGACATCATCGAAGGCAGGCTGGCGCCAGGGACCAAGCTGCGCGTGGAGCACCTGAAGGACGACTACGGCATCGGCGCGGGCACGCTGCGCGAGGCGCTCTCGCTGTTGCTGTCCGATGCGCTCGTGGTCAGCGAAGGGCAGCGCGGCTTCTACGTCAGCCAGACCTCGCTGGCCGACCTGCAGGACATCACACGGTCGCGCATCCTGCTCGAGTGCCAGGCGCTGCGCCAATCCATCCTGGAAGGCGATGACGACTGGGAAGCGAACCTCGTCGCCGCCTATCACAAGCTCGACCAGATGGAGAAGACCCAGGGCAACGTGAACAAGACGAATGCGGCGGAATGGGAAGCGCGCAACCGGCACTTCCATGAAGCCCTGATCGGCGCCTGCACCTCGCGCTGGCTGCGCTACATGATCGGACTGCTGTATCGACAGGCCGAGCGCTACCGGTATCTCACCATCGTGCATTCGGCGCGGCCGCGCAAGGTGCACGACGAGCATACGGCGATCTACAGGGCGGCGCTGGCGCGGGACGTCGATGCGGCGACGCGGGCGCTGGAGCGGCATATCGATGCCAATTCCAGTACGGTGGAATCCCTGTCCGGCTCCAGCTCCGGCCCCGCCGCCGACGACCGATCGGCAGGACCTCATGCGGCCCCGTCGAGCCGACCGGAAAATCCTGCTGGCTGGCGGGCGATCTAGGCCTGGCTGGCCAGGTTGCGCAGCACGCGTGCGTTCAGCTCGGCCATCTGCAGCAGTTCGACCTGGGTGAAATCGGCATACGCCGACATCACCCTGGCGGAGACCTCGGGCAGCGCCTGTTCGATCAGGCGGCGGCCGTGCTTGTTCAATGAAATCATGACCGCACGGCGGTCACCGGGCTTCGGCGTGCGTTCGATCAAGCCCCTTTCCGCGAGCTCGTCGCACACCCGTGTCAGGTTGGCCGGCTTCTCGTGGCAGGCTTCGCTGAGTTCAGTGGCGGTCGATGTTTCATCGGCACTGCCGTACAGGATCGCGAGGACCATGTAGCTGGTATCCGCCAGGTCGTATTTCTTGAGAACGGCGTTCGTCGTGTCGCGCAGGGTTTTCTGGAGGTGATAGGTCATGCGCACCAGCTGCATGGAGGCGAAAGGAAAGCTCGGCATGCGTGCTTCGATGCGTCGCAGTCGCTGTTCGGTCGGCCCAAAGTCACTCATTTGCACTCCACGCAAGGGTCAAGGCGCAGATTGTAAACCGTCGCGGCAGATCGTTGCCACCCGGGGCCAGGCGGCCAGCCGGGCTCATGCATCCCTGGACGAACTCAGCCGCCGGCCCGTACCGCGGACCTCATGGGTAGAGATAATTCGCTTCGGTCACGGGAACCAGGCCGTTCGCCCTCGCTTGTTCCAGTTCGGCCAGGACCCGGACGCGGGTCGGATCGTTTGCTGCGAGGTCATTGGTAGACGCACAGCCGGACACCAGGATAACAAGCACTGCAGCGACACAGAATGTCGGATTCATATCGTTCACCCATTTCAGGAAGGTTGGAAAGAGAGATCGGCCAAGGGCTTGATCCACGGATTTATTTTACCATTGAATAGTACATTAATGAATTAAATTGCGGAAAACCGGGGGCCGCCTGCTTGTTCTCATCGTCGGGAGAGCGGATCGAGCAATTATTGATACCCGGAAGGTATTGACAAGATACCCAAGCGGTGTTGGACGCAGTCATCCATTCTTACTATCCTGCATTAATCAGGCGAACCAGCTTTGCCTGGCCGGAAGCCTTTCTCCGGCTTCCCATCGCAGCACGATGTATCCCAGCATGCAGCGCAGACTGCCGTCCCGACCATCCGGATCACAGGAGACCCCCATGAGACTATCCTTCCGCACCAAACTCTTCCTGCCTCTCATCATCAGTTGGCTGTGCCTGTTATCAGTCGTCACCGTCAATGCCTTGCGCGACCGTGAGCTGCGCATGGACGAGCGCAAGACCCAGATTGCCAACGCCGGCGACATGGCGATCTCGATCGTGAAGGAATACGCGGCCATGGCCAGCGCCGGCAAGCTCCCCGAAGCGCTTGCGAAACAACAGGCGCTGGAACGCATCAAGGCCTTGCGCTATGGGGAAACCGGTTATCTGCTGGTGATCGATTCCCAGCGGATGCTCATGCATCCGATCGCGGCGAACCTCGTCGGCAAGGGCGTTGGCGACATCAGGGATGCCGAAGGCCGCCAGATGTGCCTGGACGCGCTGAACGTCGCCAGGGAAGCGGGCAAGGGCTATACCTGGTTCTTGTGGAACAAGCCGGGAGCGGCAGCGCCGGAGCAGAAAATCTCCTACAACGTGTATTACCGGCCGTGGGACTGGACGGTCATGACCGGCCTGTACATCGGTGACGTCGACGCGGCGTTCCGCACAGCGGTGCTCGAATCGGTGGGCGTGCTGCTGGCGGCCGGCCTGGCGCTGTCGCTCCTGGTGGCGGCGATCGTGCGCAACATCGAGCGCTCGCTCGGGGGCGCTCCCGAACATGCGGTTGCGCTTGCCCGCCGTATCGCGCAGGGCGACCTTGGGTGCGCCATCGAGATCCGCCCGGGCGACAGCACCAGCCTCATGGTCGCCATGAAAGCCATGCGCGACGCGCTTGCCGGCATCGTCGGCCAGGTGCGGGAAGGCACGGCGACGATCGCCAGCGCATCCTGCCAGATCGCCGCCGGCAATACCGACCTGTCGTCCCGCACCGAGGAGCGGGCCGCGACGCTGGAAGAGACCGCATCCTCGATGGAAGAACTCACGTCGACCGTGAAGCAGAGCGCCGAGCATGCGCGCCACGCGAATGCGCTGGCGCGCTCGGCATCCGAGGTGGCGCTGCGCGGGGGCGAGGTCGTGGCGCAAGTCGTGGACACGATGGCCTCGATCAATGCGTCGTCGAAGAAGGTCGTCGACATCATCGATGTGATCGACGGCATCGCCTTCCAGACCAATATCCTGGCCTTGAACGCAGCGGTCGAAGCAGCCCGTGCCGGCGAGCAGGGCAGGGGCTTCGCCGTGGTCGCCGCCGAAGTGCGCAACCTCGCCCACCGTTCGGCCGCGGCCGCCAGGGAAATCAAGTCCCTGATCGACGACTCGGTCAAGCAGGCGGATGCCGGCGCCATGCTCGTCGACCAGGCTGGCGCCACCATGAAGGATATCCTCGGCAGCGTGGAGCGGGTGACGACGATGATAGGCGAGATCACGGTGGCGGCACAGGAGCAGACCGTCGGCATCGAGCAGATCAACCAGGCCATGAGCCAGATGGATCAAGTCACCCAGCAGGACGCGGCGCTGGTCGAGGAGATCGCAGCCACGTCCGAATCGATGCAGCACCAGGCAGCGGAACTCGCGGGTGTCGTCAGCATGTTCAAGCTCGCGGACGGCGCGCGGATGGCGTCGCAAGCGTCGCCGTCCGTGCCTACTGGGCGCCCCGGATGGCGAGCCGGGAACGCTCGCGCCGGCGACACGCCATCACTGGCTCGATAAAAGAAAGGCGCTGTCACCTTTGCATATGGAAGAGCCCGATCGCGGCTCTGAGCAATTGTTCCGCTGAACTGATGCGCCCGCCATCCAGGGCCCATTGCCAGCCGAGATAGTTGGGCAGGTAGCGCGACGCGACGCCGTGGAAGCGCGCCAGCCACTCACGAAAGCGCCGGTGATAGGCATTCACGTTCTGCACGTGGATGGCGCCACGCACCCGCTCGCCGGCGCGCAGGCTGACGGTCTTGTGCGAGATGCCGGCTTCGCGGGCGAACGCGCGGTAGGCGGCGTGCGGGTCGGTCACCAGCAGGACCTCGGGATCCAGCACCGGCCGCAGGTGCTGGTGCAGTTGGCGCGTGGTGACCGGTCCACGTCCCGTGACATAGTCGACGGTCTGCCCCGTGCGATCGCGCGCCACCAGGATGCAGTCGAGTTCCCGCGAGATGCCGCGCCGCCTGGCCACGCCGCCACGCTTGCGCGCAGGACGATCGAGCTTGCGCGATCCCTTTTGCGATTCGAGCAGGAACATTTCGTCGGCCTCGGCAACGCCTTTTAAACTGCTTGGCCGGTCGAGTTTGGTCAGGTGCAGGAAGCGGTGGCGCCAGCGAAAGCTGGTGTTCCGATGCACGTTGACCGCCTTGGCCGCCGCCCGGATCGGCCTGGAGGCGAGCATCGTATCCAGGTAATCGCGCCATTTGCTGCGATGGCGCAGCCGTGCCAGCGGGGTGCCGGTCAGGTCGTTGAAGGTGCGCCCGCACTGGCGGCAGCGGTAGCGCTGCAAGCCATTGGCACGGCCATGCCGGTGGCAACACTTGCTTGCGCAGGCGGGACAGCAGCGCCGGGCCGCCCTGGCCTGCGCGATCGCTTCGACGACCTGGTCCAGGCCGACGGCCGGACGCAGGGCCTGCAGCACCTGTGCCCGCTGGGGCCGGGTCAGCCCGGGCAATCGTCCCAACCACCTCTTGAAACTC
>NZ_KB908135.1 GCF_000382345.1 Massilia niastensis DSM 21313 | reverse complement strand
GATTCGCATGCCTGACTCGTGCACTCGATGACAGTGATGGCCGCAGCCATTGCACACCATGGGGGCGGCAGGATCCCTGCGCAGATCGATCCACACTGCGCCCGGCCGGCGCTCCAATTTCGATGCAAAGAACCCTTCCCAGAACGGGAGGGCAAGATTATGATTCGTCATGAAAGCGGTGAGGATGAGCATTCTTTGTTGGTCGCACAACAAGTCTAGCTCGTCTTCACCGCTTTCCCTTTTCTGGCGTTACTTCCCGCTAATCCGTGAAGAACCATTTTTTTGTGGGTCCCGACGCGCCGTTTCACGCATACCTACGGCGTACCTACATTCAGGAATCCCCCCTCGAGCGGGTGTGCACAGCCATGCACGCATGATATTCTTGCGCGATTCTACATTTCGCGCCCACGAAGCGCTCCCCAGAGAGAGGACTTACAGTGAACTTTCCAGCACACCGCGTGATGGCCCTGGCCATCGCTTCCGCCTTCGCCTTCGGCACCGCCGCCCACGCCGCACCGGCCCCGGCGCGCGCCGAGAACGCCTACCTGTCCCAGGAAGACGCCGCCGCCCGCTCGGCGCGCGTGTCGAACGTGGACTATGTGCTGGACTTCACCCTCACCGGCAAGGAAAGCTTCGCCGGCACCACCACCGTCAGCTTCGACCTGAAGGATCCGGATTCGCCCCTGACGCTCGACCTGGACAAGGCCACCGTCAAGTCGGTGACGGTCAACGGCAAGCAGGTCAGCCCGCGCTACAACGACTGGTTCATCACCCTCGCGCCGGAAACCCTGGCCAGGGGCCGCAACACCGTCACCGTCGCTTACGAGCGCCTGCACAGCACCAATGGCGAAGGCCTGCACCGCATGGTCGACCCGGTCGACGGCCGCGTGTACACCTACTCCCACTTCGAGCCGGCCGCCGCGCACCAGATGTTCGCGCTGTTCGACCAGCCCGACCTGAAGGCCACCTACGCGGTGACGGTGACCGCGCCCGCCGACTGGCACGTGATCACGACCACCCGCGAGACCGCCGTGGCCGACACCGGCGCCGGCAAACGCTGGACCTTCAAGACGACCAAAAAGCTCAGCCCCTACAACTTCTCGCTGCACGCCGGCCCCTACAAGGTATGGGAAGACAACAGCGCGAAATACCCGATGCGCCTGTTCGCGCGCCAGTCGGTGGCCGCGCAGGTCACCCCGGCCGACTGGTTCCGCTACACCAAGGCCGGCCTGGCGTTCTTCGACGACTACTTCGGCATCCCCTACCAGTTCGAGAAGTACGACCAGCTGCTGGTCCCGGACTTCCTGTACGGCGCGATGGAAAACGCGGGCGCCATCACCTTCGCCGAAGCCGGCTTCATGTACAAGGCGGCCATGACCGCCGAGCAGAAGCAGCGCCTGGCCGCCGTCATCATGCACGAGATGGCGCACCAGTGGTTCGGCGACCTGGTCACCATGAAGTGGTGGAACGGCCTGTGGCTGAACGAAAGCTTCGCCTCCTTCATGGGCACCCTGGCCACCGCCGAAGCCACCGAATTCAAGGACGCCTGGCAGTCCTTCTACCAGACCGGCAAGCAGGCCGCCTACACCCAGGACCAGAAGCTCACCACCCACCCGATCGAGGTGCCGGTGCCGTCCTCGGCGAACGCCTTCGACAACATCGACGCGATCACCTATTCCAAGGGCGCCTCGACCCTGAAGCAGCTGCGCCACCTGCTGGGCGAGGAAACCTTCCGCAAGGGCGTCCACAACTACCTGGTCAAGTACCAGTGGCGCAACGCGACCCTGCAGGACTTCATCGGCAGCCTGGGCGACGCCGCCGGGCGCGACCTGGGCGGGTGGACCAAGGAATGGCTGTACCAGCCGGGCGTGAACACCATCGCCGCCAGCTACAGCTGCGGCGGCGGCAAGGTCAAGGGCTTCACCCTCGCGCAAACCGCGCCGAGCAGGGAGCTGCCGACCCTGCGCGAACAGCGCGTGCAGGTGGCCGCCTTCAAGCTCGATGGCGGCAAGCTGTCGCTGGTGAAGAACGTGCCGGTCACGTACAAGGGCGCGAAGACCGCGGTCAAGGCGCTGGATGGCGCCGCCTGCCCGGACCTGGTCTACCCGAACTACCAGGACTGGGGCTTCGTGAAGGTGGAGCTGGACCAGCGCTCGTTCGAGACCGCGCGCTCCAGCCTGGCGAACGTCGAGGACCCGCTGCTGCGCTCCATGCTGTGGCAAAGCCTGTGGGACGGCGTGCGTGACGCCAAGCTGCCGCTCAACGAATTCATCAAGGTCGCGCTGAACAACGCACCGCAGGAGAAGGACTACACCCTGCTGGGCGACGTGCTGGGCAAGGTCGCCACGTCGAAGCAGTACCTCGACGCCATGAACCTGGACAATGCCTACAGCCGCCAGGCCGCCCGGGACCTGGAGAACATGGCATGGAACGGCGCCGTGGCCGCCAAGGGCAATGACAACTTCCAGCGCCGCTGGTTCAACCACTACATCGGCGTGGCCAGCAGCCAGGAAGCGCTGGCGCGCCTGGCCGGCATCCTCGACGGCAAGAGCACGCTCGAGGGCCTGGCGCTGAACCAGGACCTGCGCTGGTCCATCATCGGGCGCCTGAACCGCTTCGGCTACCCGGGCGCGGCAAGCCTGGTCGAGGTCGAGCAGGCGCGCGACAAGTCCGACACCGGCCAGGGCGCGGCCGTCGCCGCCACCGTCAGCCGTCCGGACGCCAGGCTCAAGGCCGACTGGCTCCACACCATCGAGGACCTGAAGACCACGCTGCCGTTCTCGAAGGTGCGCACGGCCATGAACAGCATGTACCCGGCCGAACAGGGCAAGCTGAGCGAGCAGACCGCCGTCCAGCGCCTCGACAGGCTGGCCGCGCTGGACAAGGCCGCCGGCCCGGTCTACATGCGCGCCTACTCGGCCAGCATGATCCCGGCCAGCTGCACCCCGGAGAGCGTGCAGCGCCTGTCGCGCGCGGCCGGCCAGTTCAAGGACCTGTCCGCGTTCACCCGCCGCTCGCTGCTCGACGCGCTGCAGGAAGACCAGCGCTGCGTGGCGATCAGGAAGGCGATGACCGCGCCGGCGTCCTGATCCCCCGCGGCGCGCCTGACGGCTACCGGTCCGCCTTCGGCGGCCGGGCGCTCGGCGCGCACAGCTCGGTCACGCGGCGCCAGGCGCCGGTCGACTCGCAGACCACGGGCGGGCGCCCCTGCAGCAGCTTGCCCAGGTCGATCGGCTTGCCTTCGTTGACCTTGACGTCACGATTGATCGGGATGCAGACCACGTCGTGCCAGGCCGCCGCATGGCCGTCCGGCGTCGGCAGCGGTCCGCGCAGCCTGGCGGCCGCCGCCTCGCAGGCTTTCTTGCTGGTGAATTCGCCGCGCAGGCTGCTGCTCTCCAGCCTGACCTCGCGGTGCTGCTGCAAATACAGCAGCAGGATCATGGTAAACATGGCCTTGTCACTCCCTCTGGACGCCCGCCCGTGAAGGCGGGCGGGCTGTTGTGGCGCGCGGGCGCCGGGCCCGCACCGCACGCCTGAGCTGCATCAGCGCCGGCCGGGTGGCGGCGCGCTAGCCTGACGGGTCACCTGAAAGGACGACCATGTTCAAGCTCATCACCTGGAATATCCAGTCCGGACGCAGCCCGGACGGAAAAACCGATCTCGCCCGAATCATCGCATGTCTCGAGCGTTTCGCCCGCCACGACATACTGTGCTTGCAAGAAGTTTCCGCTGGCTATGATGGTTCTGGAGAAGACCAGTTCGCCGCGCTGCGCGCGCGCCTGCCCGGCCATGCCGGCGTCGAGGCGATCGCCTGCGATACCGCGTCCGCCGGCGCACCCGATGCGCCGCGGCGCCGGCGCGGCTGCATGATCCTGTCGCGCCACCCGCTGGTGCAGGCCTTCCGCCATTCCCTGCCGCGCCCCTTTGACGCCGGCGCGCCGGGCATGCAGCGGGTGGCGCTGGAAGTGACGGTGGCGACGCCCGCCGGACTCCTGCGCGTGACCACGGCGCAGCTCGAGCATTCCTCGCGCCGCCAGCGCACGGCCCAGGTCGAACGCCTGCGCGAACTGCAGCGCGAAGCATGGGCCCACGCGCGGCTGGAGGCGCCGGCCGGAGCGCCCGCGCTTCCCGATCCGTGCGCCGCCCCGCCGCGCGCCGCGCCGGCCCTGCTGGCGGGCGACTTCAACATGCTGCCCGGTTCGCCCGAATACCTGCGCCTGATCGCGCCCTTCGGCTGCGCCACCCCGCCCCTGCGCGACTGCTGGGACCTGGCCCAGCCCTGCCGCCGCCACGCCCCGACCGTGGGCCTGCACGAACCGGGGCCCGGCGCAATTGCGCCGTTCACCTTCGATTATGTATTCGCCAGCGCCGACCTCGCGGGCAAGGTGCGGCGCATACGGGTCGACGCCAGCGAGCAGGGCTCCAGCCACCAGGCCCTGCTCGTCGAACTCGACCTGGGTGCATGACGTGGACGGCGCGCGCGCCGTACAATGGCGGATTCGCGGCCGCGGCCGCCTGTCCGCAACGGGGAAACGCATTGGACTGGGATTATCCGCAACCATTCATCCTGCCGGTCGCGCCGGGCGCCGGCGACATCGATGGCCTGAACCACACCAACAACGCGGTCTACGTGCGCTGGTGCGAGCAGGCCGGCTGGGCCCACTCGCACCAGCTCGGCCTCACGCTCGACGACTACCGCCGTCTCGACCGCGCGATGGCGATCCGGCGCGGCGAATACGACTACCTGCTGCCCACCCTGCGCGCTGAGGCGCTGTCGCTGGCGACCTGGCTGGTCGGCGGCGACGGCAGGCTGTCGATGGAGCGCCGCTTCCAGCTGGTGCGCGACAGCGACGGCGCCACCGTACTGCGCGGGTGCTGGGACCTGGTCTGCATCGAGATCAGCAGCGGGCGGGCGCGCCGCATGCCGGCCGAATTCCTGGACGCCTACATGCCGGTCGTGGTGAGCACCGGCAAGGACTGAACCGGCAGGCACAGGCCTGGCGCCCGCGCATTGAGAACGCTCGAGGAAATCCTTGAGCAAACCGGGGTCCTGCCCGCTTGTGCCACGTCAAACTGGGGCCATTACCGCTACCTGCAAGAGGCGAGCATGCCCCGCACCCTGCCACCTTCGCGCCCGGGTTTGCCCTGGCTACTGCCCTGGCTGCTGTCCCTGCTGCTGTTCGGCGCGTCGCTGCCCGGCTGCGGCCTGCGCGACGGCGGCGGCGAAAACCTGGTGGCGCCCGAGCTGGTGCGCACCCACCTGTACGTGGCGCCGGGCGGCTCCGACAGCAGTCCCGGCACCCGCGCCGAACCCTTCCGCACCCTGGGGCGCGCGGCCCAGGTGGCCTCGGCCGGCACCACGGTGCACGTGGCGCCGGGCAGCTATTCCGGCGGCGTGCGCACCACCGCGCACGGCACCGCGGAGGCGCGCATCGTGTTCCAGTCCACCGAGCGCTGGGGAGCCAGGATCGTGCCGCCGCTCGACGCCCGCCAGAACGCCGCCTGGGACAACCGGGGCGACCATGTCGACATCATCGGCTTCGAGATCGACGGTTCCCAGTACCAGAGCGGCATGAAATGGCTGAACGGCATCTACAACGGCGGTTCGCACAACGGCGTGCTGCACAACCGCATCCACCACATCGGCACCGACGTGCCGTGCGAGAACAAGGGCGGGTCCGGCATCGGCATCGACAGCTACTACAAGGGCGTCGACGCCGAGGTCACTGGCAACCAGGTGTACGATATCGGGCCGCCGGGCTGCCGCTACATGCATGGCATCTACGTCAACACCAACGCCACCGTGCGCAACAACATCGTGTACCGCGTCTCGGGCGCCGCCATCCACCTGTGGCGCGACGCCAGCCATGTCACGGTCCAGGGCAACACGGTCGCCAATTCGGGCACAGGCATCGTGGTCGGCGCCGGCGAGTATTTCCACAGCAAGGGGCCGAACGACCACACCCATGTCAGCAACAACATCGTGTTCGACAACGGCCACGGCATCCTCGAACGGGGAGCCACGGGCCCCAACAACAGCTTCCGCCACAACCTCGTGGTCCAGAACGTCCATGGCGACTGGAAGCTGGCGGACGGGCGCCACCATAGCGGCACGGTCAGCGCCGCGCCGCTGTTCGTCGACTACAGCCGCGACGGCAATCCGGACTTCCACCTGCGTCGGGGCTCGCCGGCGATCGGCCAGGGACTGGCGCCGGAGACCGTCGGCGCCGGCGGCGCGGGGAGCGCCACGGCCGGCCTGCAGCTCGCGCCGCGCAAGACCGACATCGGCGCCCTGCCCTTCGCCGAGCCCTGAATCGCAGCCCCTGCGCGGGCGCGCGCACGCCCTTACAGGATCTCGTGCACGCGCTCGACCGGCCGGCACAGGCGCACGCCCCTGGGCGTGACGACGAAGGGCCGATTGATCAGCACCGGGTGGGCCAGCATCGCGTCGAGCAGGGCCTCGTCATCCACGCCGGGCGCGTCCAGCTTCAGTTCGCCATACAGCGCTTCCTTGCTGCGCACCGCTTCGCGCACGCTTAGGCCGGCGTCGCGGATCATCGCGCGCAGCGCTTCGCGCTCCGGCGGAGTGGCCAGGTAGTCGACGACCCGGGGTTCATGGCCGGCGTCGCGGATGGCCGCCAGGGTAGTACGCGAGGTGCCGCAGCGCGGGTTGTGGTAAATCGTGATATCCATCTTCATAACAGTGCCGTTTCAACAGCGGCATGATAACCACACCTCATACCCGGCACCAGCTTTTTCGCTTGTACGCCCGTCCCGCTGCCGCTAGAATTCCTCGCTTAATTTCTGTGGTGTAATGACACCTGCCCCAAGATAACTTCATGACGCCTGCGACGGAGTGACGATGAGCGATTACCTGCTGCGCCCCGCAGCCCTGCCCACCTGGGGCCAGCGCAGCGCGCTGCGCCTGCTCAACCTGCTCGGCTGGCGCCTGGCCTTCAAGCCGCTGCCGGGGCCGCACGGCATCGCGGTCGTCTATCCGCACACCTCGAACTGGGATTTCCTCATCGGCCTGCTCGCCAAGTGGGCGGTCGGCCTGCAGTTCCGCTGGCTGGCCAAGGACACGCTGTTCCGCGGCGCGATGGGCCGGGTGATGCGCTACTGGGGCGGCATCGCCGTCGACCGCAGCGCGCCGATGGGCGCTACCCGCCACCTGGCCCAGCAGATGCTGGCCTCGAAGTGGTGCTGGGTCGCGATCACCCCGGAAGGCACGCGCAGCTACCGTCCGCACTGGAAGAGCGGCTTCTACCACCTGGCGCTGGCCGCCAGGGTGCCGCTGGTCCTGATCTGCCTCGACTACAAGAAAAAGGAAATGCGCGTCGTCGATACGCTCGACCTGAGCGGCGACACCGAGCGCGACCTGGCCGCCATCCGCGCCGTCTACCGCGATTGCGTGGCCCTCAACCCGCAGGACGCCGCGCCGATCCAGCTCGCCCAGCGCGACCACGCCGGCGAGCAGCGCAAGCGCGCCTGATCCTTCCCGCCTGATTCCACCTCCAAAGCCTGCAGCCTGCCGCCGGCGGCTCAGAAGCGCAGCCCGAGCGCGAACGACGCCGTATCGCGGTCGGCCGCCGGGTTGTAGTCCCCGCCCCAGGCCGGCGCGTAGCCCAGCTCGGCCAGGTAGCGCTGGCGGTACTCGAAGCGCAGCCCCAGGGCCAGCGACTTGCGGCCCTCGTTGAGCAGGAAGTCACCCGACCAGCCCTTCACGTCGTGCACGAACAGCAGGCCCAGGCTGGCCGCCAGCTGCGGCGCCAGCGGCGGCAGGCGCGCGTCCAGCCTGACCCGGTAGCCCCACGCGTTCGCGGTCGCATAGCCGCGCAGGCTGCACTGGCGCGCCGCGTCGCCGGTGGTCGGCGTGCACGCGCCGTGGATCGGCCCGACGCCGAAGATGTCGGCGCGGCCGTAGCGCAGCAGCGCCTGGTCCGGCAGGCCGGCCGCATGCTTGGCGGCCGCTTCCACGCCCAGCACGACCTGCATGCCGGCCAGCGCCAGCTCGTGGCGCAGTCCAAGCTGGGCCTGCCACATCGGCACCAGGTCGTAGCCATGGAACAGGGCTCCGGGCGCCACCGCATCGGCGCGTGCGCGCAGCAGCGAAGGCGCGGCGGCGCTCAGGAAGGGCGGCAGCACGTCGCCGGGCGCCAGCATGAACGGCGTGCCGGGGCGATAGGACAGTTCGCCATGCACGCTCGCGGCCCCGCGCCGGTGGGCGAAGGTGGCGGCCGTGATGCGCAGGTCTTGCGGGTATTCGGTGAAATAGGCCATGTTGCGCCCGTCCGGATCGCCCGCGACCAGGGCCGGTCCGCCGGCGCGGGTGCTGCGCCGCAGGCCGGGGATGGCCACGCGCGAGTCATAGCGCGCATGATGGACGCCGAATTCCGTCGCCAGTCCCGGCGCGCGCCAGGTCAGGCCGATCCCGGATTCGCCGCCGTCGACCCTGGGCGTCGCCAGCCGTTTCTGGAAAGCGCCGAGCGGCAGCCGCGCGCGGTCGCTGACGGCCGGCTGACCCGACATCACCCGGTCGCAGCCATCGACCACATAGTCGCTCAGCGACCACAGCGAGCCGCACATGTCCAGCGCCGTGGGCCGGAAGCGGGTCTGGTACCAGGCTTCGAGCGCCAGTCCGGGCAGCGCTTCGACACGTCCGAACAGCATCGGCCGCGGCACGCTCGCTTCCGCCGGCACCGCGCCGGCGCGCCGCAACGCCGGCAGGTCGCGTGGATTCAGGGCTTCGAGGCCGCCCGGGGTCAGCGAGCGCCCGCCCCAGTCGAGCGACTGCTGGCCGACACGCCCCAGCAGCTGCATGTCGCCCAGCCGCGCCACGCCCTGCACCCAGGCATCCAGCACGGCCAGGCCGGAAAAGCGCGACAAGCGGGGCGCGCCCGCATCGTCCAGCGGCTCTCCGGCGGCATAGCCGTTCGCCACATTGCCCCAGGGGCGGCCGTCATGGCGCAGGCCGATATCGCTCCAGGCCTTGATGCGCACCAGTCCCGACCACGGTCCCGCGCTGCCCGATACCTCGAGCAAGGCCTTGGCCGCGCGCGAAGCGGCGTCCCAGCGTGCGTAGTTGGTGTTCGCGTCGTCCGCATTGCCGCCGCTGCCACGGCCGGCCAGCCCGAGCGCGGCGGCATTCACGCCGGTCAGGAGGCCGGGATCGCGCGCCTGCGTGCGCAGCACTTCGCCATAGGTGATCCTGGCGCTCGCCTTGAACTCGGCGCCCTGCGCCGGCGACGCCGTGCAGGCGGCCAGCAGGCCGGCGCAGATGGCTTGCCGGACATGGAAAGGATAGGCGAACGCGGCGTCTCGGGTCATGGCTACCTCGTCTGGTCCAGCCCACGCAAATGGTGGCGGCATGCGCTAACCGATGCCACGCTGAAACAATCGTAGTAGACCCTTTGTTTCCGGTCAATAAAAAATCTTGCTTATCAGCTAGATTGCCGGCGCTTGAGCAGGCGCTTCCATGCGAACAGTTCGACCGTCCCGGCGGCTGCCATCACCAAGACCGCGTCCTCGCTCAGCCCCAGGTACCAGAGCAGCGCGGCGGCGGCGAACAGGGCCAGGGTCGGCAGATGGCGCATGGGTGTCTCCGCATTGTCGGGAAGCATAAGCTTAGCACGCTAGACGGACCGGGCCCGCCTTCCGGACGCTCAGCCGGCCAGCCGGTCCCAGGCCATCGCGGCGCTCAGGAACACCTCGCCGTTCAGCGTGGCCAGCAGCTCGCTCTGCTTCAGGCGGTCGATCACCGGCCCCTTGACCTCGGCCAGGTGCAGTGCGATGCCGCGCTGGCGCAGCGAGCCGTTCAGCTCCGCCAGCCCGAACAGCGCCGAGGTGTCGATCGCATTCACGGCCGACAGCACCAGCACCAGGTGGCGCGTGCCGGGGGCCGCCGCCAGCTCGTCCTCGATGCGCTCGTTGACCGCTTCCACATTGCCGAAGAACAGGCCGGCGTCGATCCGCATCATCAGCAGGCCCGGCGCGGTCTCGGTCGAATAGCGCTCGACGTTGCGGAAATGCTCGGTGCCCGCGATGCGTCCGAGGACCGCGATGTGCGGGCGGCTGGCGCGCCAGATCAGCGCGCCGATCGACAGCGCCACGCCGATCACCACGCCCGCCTCCACGCCCAGCGCCAGCACCCCGGCGGCCGTCGCCACCAGCGCCGCGGCGTCGGCGCGGTCGTAGCGCCAGGCGGTGCGCAGGGTCGACAGGTCGAGCATGCCCAGCACCGCGATGATGATGGTCGCCGCCAGGGTCGGCAGCGGCAGCAGCGCCAGCCAGCCGGTCGGCGCCACCAGGGCCAGGACCAGCAGGCCGGCCGTGATCACGCTGGCGAGCTGGCTGTTGGCGCCGGCGGCGAAATTCACCGCCGAGCGCGAGATGCTGCCGGTGACCGGAAAGCCGCCCGACAGCGCGCTGCCGATGTTGGCCGCGCCCAGGCCCACCAGTTCATGGTTGCTGCCCAGCTTTTCGCCGCGCTTGAGCGCCAGGGTCTGGGCGCCCGACATACTGATCAGGAATATCATGAAGCCGATCAGGAGCGCCGGCTGCAGCAGCGCTTCCCAGTGCGCCGCGGAGGTCGCGAGGTTCAGCGCCGGCAGGCCGGCCGGCACCGCGCCGGTGGTCGCCACCCCGTACAGGTCGTACCTGAGCACGGGTCCGAGCAAGGTCGCGCCCAGCACCACCAGCATCGGCGCCAGCTTGGCGCCGATATCGGCGGCCACCGGTCCCAGGCCGAGCGCACGCAGCGCCGCGGCCAGCCACTGGCGCGCCGCCACCAGCAGCGCCAGCGAGCCCAGGCCCAGCAGGGCGCTGGGCCAGTGCATCTGCGGCGGCATGTCGCCCAGCAGGGGGCGCACCTGGCCCCAGGCGATCAGGAAGGCGGAACCGATCGTGAACCCGCTCAGGACGGGACGGGAAAAGAAATTGGCCAGGAAGCCGATGCGCAGCAGGCCGCAGGCCAGCAGCACCACGCCCGACAGCAGCGCCAGCTGCGCCGCCAGCACGCCGTACAAGCCGCTGCCGGGCGCGGCCAGCGGCGCCAGCGCGGATGCCGTCATCAGCGAGACGATCGCCATCGGCCCCACCGACTGCGTGCCGCTGGTGCCGAACAGGGCGTACAGCAGCGGCGGCACGATGCTGGCGTAGATGCCCGCCACCGGCGGCAAACCGGCCACCAGCGCGTAGGCCATGCCCTGGGGGATCATCATCATCGCCACCACGATGCCGGCGCTGATGTCACCCGGCAGCATCGCGCGCCGGTACTGCCGCAACCACTGAAGCATGTCGTCTTACCTGAATGTCAAGGATAGCCTGGCGCGGCCTTACTGCATCGCCAGTTCGACGCAGTTGCGCCCTGCCCGCTTGGCGCGCGCCAGCGCCGCATTGACGCGCACCGTGAGCGAGTCGCCGCTCTCGGTCTCGCCCAGCTGGGCCACTCCGAGGCTGACCGTCACGTGGTCGCAGCCCGGGATCTCGGCCTGTTCGATGGCCACGCGCAGCTTTTCCGCCATCTTCAGGCCGTCGATCGCGCTGGTATGGGGCGCGATCACCACGAATTCCTCGCCGCCCGCGCGCACCAGCACATCGCTCGAACGCAGCAGCGCGCGCGCGGTGTCGGCCACGGTGCGCAGCGCGATGTCGCCCACCGGATGGCCATAGGTATCGTTGATGGTGCTGAAGCGGTCGATGTCGAAGCCGATCAGGGCCAGCGGCAGCCGGTAGCGGCGCGCGCGCCTGATCTCCTGCTCCAGCAGCACCTCGCCATGGCGGCGGTTGGCGATGCCGGTCAGGGCGTCGGTGGTCGCCAGGTGGGTCACGCGCGCCAGCAGTTCCTCGTTCTCGCGGCCCAGTTCAGCCATGCGCAGGCCGAAGACGGCGACCAGCGCCAGGTCGTCGAGCGCGGCCAGCTGCGCGCGCGAGAAGGGCCGGGCATGGTCGAACAGCAGGCACAGCGAACCGCGCGGCGTGCCCGGTCCCTGGGCCGGGACCGGCAGGCCGACCACCATCTGCACGCCGTAGCCTTTCAGGCTGTCGGCCAGCTCCGGTTCGCCCGCCTTGCCCGGCGCGTCGAGCAGGGTGAACTCGCCGGTGGCCGCGGCCAGCAGGCCGGGGAAGGCGTGGCGCAGCGGCGAATGCAGCAGCCGGCCCTCGCGCAGCAGCAGCGGCGCCAGGCGCAGCCCGGTGGCGCCCTGCTCCGCTTCCAGGTGCAGGTCGCCGTCGCGCAGGTGGAACATGGCGGCGTGCACGACCCCGGGCCAGCCGGCCAGGGCTTCGCACAGCCGTTCCGCGAAGCGCGCGCTGTCGTCGGATTCGTCGAGCGCACGCTGGGCCGCGGTACGCACCGCCAGCAGCACGCGCAGTTCCTCTTCGCGCGGCGTGGGTTCGGGCGGCGGCGCGGAGCCGGCTTCCAGGCGCGCGGCCAGCACGGCCTGCGTTTCAGGGGGCTGGAGGGGACCGATCGCATACTCGATCGGACCGAAGGCCATCAGGGCCGGCAGCCAGCGCGCATTGGTGAACGGGCACAGCACCAGCACCGGCGCCCCGGCGCGCTGTGCGACCAGCGCGCCCAGCGCCGCCAGGTCGATGCCCAGCTCGAAACGCTCCAGGTCCAGCACCAGCAGGTCGGCCGGTTCGCGCGCCAGCAGCGACTGCGCCTGCGCCGCGCCGTCGGCCACCCGCAGCTTCCCGAACAGGGGCGCGCAGGCCTGCTGGAACTCGGCGCGGCGCTGGCCGACCGGGTTGACGAATAAGGCGCTGGAGCGCGCGGGCGTGCCGTCCTGCTGAGACATCTGTTTTCCCTGTCATGCATCGAAGTGGCCGGAAGTTTGCCATAAAGGTTACCGCCAAGATAGCGGAAATGTGTCGATGTGTGTGGAACCGCACCGTCCGCCCGGCCTGCGCGCTGAATACTGTCCCGGTCGAAGAACCGTTCATGGGAGAAGTGTGATGGCACAGCAGGACGACGTGGCGAACCAGCAGAAGGCGATCCAGAGCCGCCAGGACCAGCTCGACGGCAGCATGCAGAAAGCAAAGAACGACGAGCCGGTCCAGACCGGCGTCGACCAGCCGGTTCCGCCGATGCCGCAACAGCACCTGGCCAAGCCCGGCCTGGAAGCGCAGATGGACCTGAAGCCGAAATTCCTGGCGGAAGGGTACAAGGGCAGCGGCAAGCTCGCAGGCCAGGTCGCGATCGTGACCGGCGGCGATTCCGGGATCGGACGCGCGGTGGCCGTGCTGTTCGCCCGCGAAGGCGCGGACGTGGCGATCCTCTACCTGAACGAGTACGAGGACGCCGCCGAGACCAAGCGCCACGTCGAGGCCGAGGGCCGGCGCTGCATCACGGTGGCCGGCGACGTCAAGGACGAAGCCTTCTGCAAGGAAGCGGTGGACAAGATCGTGGCCGAATTCGGCCGCCTCGACGTCCTGGTCAACAACGCGGCCTTCCAGGAGCACGCCCACTCGCTGCTCGACATCACCGAGGACCGCCTCGACGAGACCTTCCGCACCAATATCTACGGCTACTTCCACATGGCCAAGGCGGCCCTGCCGCACCTGAAGCGCGGCGCCGCCATCATCAATACCGGCTCGGTGACCGGCCTGAAGGGCTCCAAGCGGCTGCTCGACTACTCGGCCACCAAGGGCGCGATCCACGCGTTCACGATGTCGCTGGCGGCCAGCCTGATCGACGAGGGCATCCGCGTCAACGCGGTGGCCCCGGGTCCGGTCTGGACGCCGCTGAACCCGGCCGACCAGCAACCCGAGCAGATGAAGGAATTCGGCGCCGGCACCACGTTCAAGCGTCCGGCCCAGCCGGAAGAACTCTCGCCCGCCTACGTGTTCCTGGCATCGAACGTGTGCTCCGGCTACATCACGGGCGTGGTGCTGCCGGTTACCGGCGTGGTGGGCGAATAGGAGGAAGCATGGCGCGCAGCCTGTGGAAAGGTGCGATCAGCTTCGGGCTGGTCCACATCCCGGTGGAGATGTATCCCGCGGTCGACAACAAGGGGCTGGACCTGACCATGCTCGACCGGCGCGACTTCTCGCCGGTCGGTTTCAAGCGCTACAACAAGAGCAACGGCAAGGAAGTCTCGTGGGACGACATCGTCAAGGGCTATGAGTATTCGGACGGCGAGTATGTGGTGCTGTCCGAGGAAGACCTGCGGCGCGCCAATCCCGAGGCCACCCAGACCATCGACATCGTGGCCTTCGTGAAGGCCGAGGATGTCCCTCTGATCTACTATGACCAGCCCTACTACCTGGCCCCGGGCAAAGGGGGCGACAAGGTCTACGCCCTGCTGCGCGAGACCCTGCGCGAAGCCGGCCGGATCGGCATCGCGCGCGTGGTGATCCGGGTCAAGCAGCACCTGGCCGCGCTGATCTGCGTGGGCGACACCATCGTCGTCAATACCCTGCGTTACCCGGACGAGATCCGCGACGACAGCGAACTGAAGATCCCGCACGCGCGCTCGAAGAGCGCCGACGTCACCGTCAAGGAGCTCAGGATGGCGATGGCCCTGGTCGAAGGCATGAGCGAGGACTGGGACCCGAAGCAGTACCGCGACACCTACCGCGAGGACGTGCTGGCGATGGTGCACAAGAAGGTCAAGGCCAGGCAGACCAAGACCATCACCGAACCCGAACCGGAGAAAAAGACCCGCGAGACCGGCAAGGTCATCGACCTGGTCGCCCTGCTCCAGGCCAGCCTGGGCAAGAAGCCCTCGAAGGCGGCCACCGCCGACGAGGAAGAAGACGACGACGAACCGCCGCCGCCGCGCAAGTCGCGCAAGCCATCGGGCGGAGACGACGAGGACGAAGCGCCGCCGGCCCGCGCGCGCAAGGCCCCCGCGCGCGCGTCCAGCGCCGGCGCCGCTGCCGGCGCGGCCAAGCCCAAGCGGGCGACGGCCAGGAAGGCTGCCGCCAAGGCCCCGGCCAAGACCGCCGCCAAGTCCGCCGCGCCCGCGCGCCGCAGGAAGGCTGCCTGAGGCATGGATGAATTCATCGACTTCCTCCAATGGCCGGCCATGCTGGTCACCCTCTACGCCGCCTACCTGATCGGTTCCAAGCGCCCTGACCGGCGCATCTTCGGCTTCTCGATGTTCATCCTCAGCAATCTGCTATGGATCGTCTGGGGATGGCACGACGAAGCCTGGGCGCTGATCGCGCTGCAGGTGGCGCTGATGGCCATGAACGTCAGGGGGATCTTCAAGAACGAGCATTGAGGCCGCGGGGAAGGACCCGCGGGCGGCGCCGCGATCATCAGGGGGCGAATCCCAACTGCTTCATCGCCCTGGTCAGGGTCCTGGCCGCCTTCGCATACCCCGCCCACGGCGCATTGCCCTGGTCCAGCCGCGTATGCACGTTCGCCACGGTCCACTGCATGCTCGACTCCAGCCCCGCCAGCTCCTCCCACGCCAGGGGCACCGAGATGCCCAGCCCCGGCCGCACCCGCGCCGACCAGGCGCACACCGTGGTCGCGCCCTGCCCGTTGCGCAGGTAATCGATGAAGATCTTCCCCACCCGGTTCTTCGGCCCGCTCTTGAACGCGAAGCGATCGGGCAAGGTCGCCGCCATGTGCTGCACGATGGCCTGCGAGAAGCCCTTCACCGCATCCCAGCCATGGCCGCCCTTGACCGGCACCACCACGTGCAGGCCCTTGCCGCCGCTGGTCTTCAGGAAGGACGGCAGGCCCAGTTCGTCGAGGAAGGCATGCATCAGCTGCGCCGCCTCCCGCACCGCGGGCCACGCCACGCCCTCGCCCGGGTCGAGGTCGAAGATCATGCGGTCCGGCTTGTCGTAGGCCTTGCCGGTCGCATTCTGCGTGTGCACCTCGATCATGTTCCACTGCGCCGCCGACAGCAGCCCCCCGGCGCCGGCGATCTCCAGCATCGGCGGATGGTCGGGATCGAGCGACTGGGGCAGGTGCTTCAGGCCTGGCAGCTTGCGCACGTCCGCGTGCTTCTGGAAGATCTTCGCGCCGCCGACACCTTCGGGCGCGCGCACCAGCGACACCGGCCGCCCCTTCAGGTGCTCCATCATCAGTTCCCCCACCAGCCCGTAATAGCGGATCATGTCGAGCTTGGTGATGCCGCTGTCGGCGTCGACCACCCGCTCGCCGGAGGTGACCTTGAGCGACGCCGGCAGCTTGCCGGGTGGCGCCGCGGGCTCGTCCGGCTCCGCGGCCGCGAGATGCCGGGGCACTTCGCGCGTGATCGACTCGGCCGGCTTGTCGTCGCGCAGCCCCTGGAACACCGGATGGCGCACCGCGCCCGCGCTGGTCCACTCCGAGAAGCTCACTTCCGCGATCAGGACCGGCTTGACCCAGTGGTGCTTGCGTCCCGGGACGGAACGCGGCGGGAACGGGCTGTCGTCGGTGCGCAGCGCTTCCAGCTTGCGGCTGATCGACATCAGCGAGGAACGGTTGAAACCCGAACCCACGTTGCCGGCGTAGCGCAGCACCCCCTCCTTGTCGTAGGTGCCGAGCAGCAGCGAACCCACGCCGGCGCGCGAACCCTTCGGATCGGTGAAGCCGCCGATCACGAATTCCTGGCGCTGGCCGCACTTGAGCTTGATCCACTCGGGCGAACGGCGCGACACGTAGCGCGAATCGCGGCGCTTGCCGATCACGCCCTCGAGCCCGATCTTGCAGGCCGCGACCACCAGCTCGTCGGGCCCGTGGCGGAACTCCGCCGAGAAGCGCACCATGTCCGACCCGGCTTTCTTCAGCGCCTTCTCCAGCACGGCGCGCCGCTCCACCAGCGCCACGTCGCGCAGGTCGTGGCCGTCGAAGAAAGGCGCATCGAACAGGAAGTACATGATCCGCGCCCGCTCGCTGCCGTCGAAGGCCTGCTGCAGCAGCCCGAAATTCGGCTTGCCGTTCTCGTCGTGCACCACGATCTCGCCGTCATACCAGCCATCGGGCAGTCCCATGCGCTCGAGCTCCTTGCGCAGCGGCGCCATCTTGTCGGTCCAGTCGTTGGCATTGCGCGTGATCAGGCGCACCTCGCCGCCGTCGATCCGCGCCAGCATGCGGTAGCCGTCGAACTTCATCTCGAAGACCCAGTCGTCGGGGTCGGGCGGCGGGCCGTCGACCAGGGTGGCCAGCTCCGGTGAAAATTTGGCCGGCAGCGCCGCCTCGACGGCGCCCTCGGGCAGCGCGCCCGCCGCGCGCCGCTTCGCCGCGGTCTTCTTTGCCGCGCGCTTCGGCGCCGGCGCCTCCTCGTCCTGTTCCGCTTTCAAGGCCTCGACCTTGCGTGCGGCGGGCGCGGGCATCGGCAGGCCCTTGACGCTGTCGGGCATCTCGTCGACCACCGAGAATTCTTCCGACGAGCGCGCATGTTCGTCCCGCTCCTTGATCAGCAGCCAGGGCTGCTGGCGGTCGTCCTCGTGGCCCTTGAGGCGCACCAGAGTCCAGCGGCCATGCATCTTGTGCCCGTGCAGCTCGAACTTGATGCTGCCCTTGGCGAAGCCCTTGTGCGGATCCTCGAGCGGGGTCCAGGTGCCCTTGTCCCAGATGATGACCTTGCCCGCGCCGTACTGCTTCGCGGGGATCGTGCCTTCGAAGTCGGCGTAGGAAATCGGGTGATCCTCGACGTGCACCGCCATGCGCCGGTCGCGCGTGTCGTAGCTCGGCCCCTTCGGCACCGCCCAGCTTTTCATCGTGCCGTCGAGTTCCAGGCGGAAATCATAGTGCAGGCGGCTGGCCCAGTGTTTCTGGATGACGAAGGTCAAGGCCTCCGTGCCCGGCTCGCCGCCTTCGGCGGGTTCGGACGTGATCGCGAAATTGCGCTTGGCCTTATACAGTTTGAGCGCGTCAGGCATGGTGGCAGCTCCCGGGGATCCGATGCCCTAGTCTAGGACGGCTTGGCCGGCCCGACTGTACGCCAGATAACCTTGCCGCCGCACCCTGAATGTTGCACGGGTTGTAAGCGGATGTAAAAGTCGTCAACGCGTCGGCGGCGGGCCGCGTTGATGGATCAGTAACACGGGGAATGTCCCACTTTCGTCATCAACTAAAGAAGGAAAGAAACTATGAGCAAAATCGTCGCTACCCTGATCGCCGGCCTGTTCGCTACTTCCGTGTTCGCCCAGACTCCCGCCGCCACCAGCACCACCGCCACCACCCCGGAAGTCCAGGCCGAGGTCAAGGCGGAGAAGGAAACGGCCAAGGCTGATGCCAAGCTCGAGAAGGAAACCGCCAAGGCCGACGCCAAGGTAGAGAAAGCCACGGCAGAAGCCAAGTCCGATGTGGCCGAAGCGAAAGCGGATGCCGCCAAGACCAAGGCCAAGTCTGACAAGAAAAAGGCTGAGAAAAAAGCCGAGGCCAAGGCAGACAAGGTCGCTGCCAAGACCGACGCAAAATAAAGAGCAATCCCCGATAAGCTCAAGCCCCCACGCTCGAGCCCCACCATATCGGGCAGCATGGCAAGCATGAAGGAATGGCGCAAGCCAGGGTCGCCCCTGGCTTGCGCCATTCCTGTTTTACAATGTGCTCTTCCCCAACCGCGAAAGAACAGCATGCACCGGATCGTCTTCCTCGACCGCGACAGCCTGATCGCCAACGTACGCGCACCAGGCTTCCCCCACACCTGGCAGGACCACGCCGCCACCAGCGAAGACGAGGTGGTGGAGCGCCTCACCGGCGCGACCGTGGCGATCACCAACAAGGTCCCGCTGCGCGCCGCCGCCCTGGCCCGCCTGCCCGACCTGAAGCTGGTGGCCATTGCCGCGACCGGCACCGACAACGTCGACCTCGGCGCCTGCCGCGAACAGGGCATCCTGGTCTCGAACATCCGCAATTATTCCCTGGTCTCGGTGCCCGAGCACTGCTTCGCGCTGCTGCTGGCGCTGCGGCGCAACCTGCGCGCCTACGGTGCCGACGTCGAGGCCGGCGCCTGGGAAAAATCGAGCCGCTTCTGCCTGCTCGACCATCCGATCGGCGACCTGTCCGGCAGCCGCCTCGGCATCGTCGGCTACGGCGCGCTGGGCCGCAAGGTGGCGCACATCGCACGCGCCTTCGGCATGGAAGTCTGCGCCACCTCGCGCTCGACGCTGGACGATCCGGATGTCACGCAGCTGGAGCTCGACGAGCTGCTGCGCACTTCCGACGTGATCAGCCTGCACCTCCCCCTCACCGAGCAGACGCGCCACCTGATCGGCGCGCGCGAACTGGGCCTGATGAAGCGCAGCGCGCTCCTGATCAACACCGCGCGCGGCGGCCTGGTGGACGAGGCGGCGCTGGCCGAGGCCCTGCTGCAGGGGCGCATCGGCGGCGCCGGCTTCGACGTCCTGAGCAAGGAACCGCCGGTGCCCGACAATCCGCTGCTGCGCCTGCGCCTGCGCCTGCCGAACTTCATCCTGACGCCCCACGTCGCCTGGGCCAGCGCCGGCGCCATGCAGACCCTGGCCGACATGCTGGTCGAGAATATCGAAGCCTGGGCCGCCGGCCAGCCGCGCAACCTGGTCTGATCCCTCAGGCCGCGGCCGCGTCGCCGGTGCGCGCGTCCGGCGCCCGCAGGGGCAGCTCCAGTGCGAAGGCGCTGCCCTGGCCCGGCGCGCTCTCGGCCCGGATCGTCCCGCCCAGCAGCGAGGTGACGATATTGTAGACGATGTTCAGGCCCAGTCCCGTGCCGCCCTGCCCCATGCGGGTGGTGAAGAAGGGATCGAAGATGCGCGCCAGGTGCTCCTGCGGGATGCCGCGCCCGTCGTCGCGGAACACGATCCGCACCTGGCCGTCGGCCACCGTCGCCGACAGGGTCATGGTCCCGCCGGGCGCCTTGAAGGCGTGCAGCATGGCGTTGTTGACGAAGTTGATCACCACCTGCCCCAGCGGTCCCGGAAAGCCGTCCATCACGATGCCGGCCGGGATATCGAGCCGCAGGCCATGTCCCGCCAGGCGCACCGTGTTCATCAGGGTGGCCACGATCTCCTGGCAGGCCTGGGCCAGGTCGAAGCGGCGCCGCTGGGCGCTGGCCTGGTCGACCGAGACCTGGCGGAAGCTGCTCACCAGTTCCGCCGCATTGTGCAGGCTGCGCACGATCAGGTCCGAGGCCTCGCGCGAGGACGCCATGTAGTCGGCCAGGTCGGAGCGCCGCAGGTTCGATCCGTCGAAGCGCGCGGCGACCGCATTCGTCTTTTCCTGCAGGGTGCTGGCCATCAGCAGGCTGTTGCCGATCGGCGTGTTCAATTCGTGCGCCACGCCGGCCACCAGCGAACCGAGCGAGGCCAGCTTCTCGCGTGCGGCGAGCTGGGCCTGGGTTTCCTTCAGCTGGAGGTAGGCCTGCGCATTGTCGATCGCCACGCCCACATAGGCGGCCAGGGTGGCCAGCATGTCGAGATGGACCTGCCCGTAGGCCGCCGGCAAGGCGCTCTGCACCGTGACCGCGCCCGCCACCCGCTCGCCGACCATGATCGGCACGCACAGCAGCGAGTGCGAGGGCGTCGGACCCTGGGCCGGCACGGCGCCGGCCGCATCGCGCACCTGCGGCAGCAGGCCGGGCAGCTCGCGCGCGAGGTCCGCGACCAGGAGTTCGCGCCGCTGCGCCACGCACCAGGCGACGAGGTAGCGGTCGGCATCCTCCGGCTGCTCGAACGGCGGCGCGCGCTCGCCATCGACCATCGCGAACGGGAAGGCCAGCGCGCCGCGCTCCGGCTGGCGCAGCGCCACCGCGAACACGCGCGCGTCCATCAGCGCCTGCACATGCTCGTACAGGGTGCGCATGATGGCCTCGCTGTCCAGGTTGGCGGTCAGCGCGCGGCCGATGTCGGACAGCAGCGCGATATTCCGGTGCGCCGTTTCCACCACTTCCTTCTGGCGCTCGACTTCGCGCTTGCGGCGCTCGGCCGCCTCCTTCTGCAGCAGCAGTTCGGCGGTGCGCGCCCCCACCTCCCGTTCCAGCCTGCCCTTCTGGCGCACCAGCACCCGCACCCGCACCCGGTAGGCCAGGTAGGACAGGGCCAGCACCAGCGCCGCCGCGAGCGTGCGGAACCACCAGGTCTTCCAGAACGGCGGCGTGATGGTGATCGCCAGGGTCGCGGCTTCCGGGCTCCACAGGCCGTCCTTGTTACTGGCGCGTACCCGGAACACGTAGCGGCCGGGATCGAGGTTGGTATAGGTCGCGAAGCGGCGCTGCGCATCGGTATCGACCCAGGACTGGTCGAAGCCTTCGAGCTGGTAGGCATAGCGGTTGCCCTGCGGGTCGGCGAAGTGCAGCGCCGCGAATTCCAGCGCGAACACCGAGTCGCGGTGCGACAGGGTGAGTTCGCGCCGCTCGGCCAGGTTGCCCGCCGCGCGCGAGCGGTTCAGCACCAGCAGGTCGGTGATCACCACCACCGGCGCATAGGGATTGTCGCGCACCGAGCTGGGAACGAAGGAGGTCATGCCGTTGATGCCGCCGAAATGCAGCTGGCCGTCGGCGCCGCGCCATCCCGAACCGACGAAGTACGAGCCGTCGATCAGGCCGTCCTTGGCGGTGTAGTTCTTGATCTGGCCGCTCGCCGGATCGACCCGGGTGATGCCGGCGGTGGTGCTGGCCCAGATGATGCCGGCGTCGTCTTCCAGCACCGCGCCGATCGGCAGCGATTCCTGTCCCTTCGCGAACGGATAGAAGCGGAAGCGCGGCCGCCCGCCTGCCGTTTCCATGCGGTGCAGGCCGCCGGCGGTCCCGACCCACAGCTCGCCGCGCCGCGACTCCATCAGCGAATAGACCCGGCTGTGGCGCAGGCTCTCCGGGTCGCGCGGGTCGTGGCGGAAATGGGTGAACTGGCCGCTGGCGCGGTCGAAGCGCTCCAGGCCCGTTTCGGTGCCGATCCAGATCGCGCCCTGCCGGTCTTCCAGCACGGTGAAGCCGTAGTTGTCGCCCAGGCTGCCGGCATCGTCGGGATCGTGGCGCCAGCTGCGGGTCGTTTCCGAATCCGGCGCCAGCGCGGACAGGCCGCCACGCGTCATGATCCACAGCGTGCCGTCGCGGCCCGCATGGATCGCGTGCACGTAATTGGCGGCCGGACCGGGGCCGAGCGCGACCCGCCCGGCGCGGCCGCCGGCGGCGCGCCATACCAGCCCGGTGGGCGTGCCGATCCACAGCCGGCCGCGGGCGCGCGCCAGCGAGGTCACCACTTCGCCCGCCAGGACGTCGCGCACCGGTTCGGCGCGCCCGCTCGCCAGGTCGAGCCGCAGCAGGCCGTTGCCGGTGGTGCCGATCCACAGGCGTCCCGCGCCGTCGTCGACCATCGCGCGCACCTTGGCGCGTCCCAGTCCCTCGCTTTCGCCATAGCGGCCGAAGCCGCCGCTGGCCAGGTCGGTGCGGTTGATGCCTCCGTAGAAGGTGCCGACCCACAGGGTCCCGGTGCGGTCCACCAGCACCGCCGGGACCTGGTTGTCCGACAGGCTGTGCTGGTCGCTCGGCGCATGCCGGTACTGGACGAAGCGGCCGCTGGCCGGGTCGCGCCACTTCAGGCCTTCGGTATCGGTCCCGACCCACAGGTTGGCGCCACTGTCGTGGTACAGGCGCAGGATCCGGCTGTCGCTCATGCCGGCCGCCCGGCCGAGATGCTGGCGTTGCGGCGCACCGTCGCCGAGGCGCCAGGCTTCCAGGCCGGAGGCGGTGCCGATCCAGAGCGTCTCGCGCGGGCCCATCGAGAGCGACAGCACCGTGTTGCGCGCGGCGTCATGCGCCGGTCCGACGCCGAAGTGCTCGAAGCGCCCGCCGTCCGGCGCCAGCCGGTCCAGCCCGGACGCGGTGCCGACCCACAGCCCGCCATGGCTGTCGGTGGCCAGCGCATTGATGCGGTTGTCGCGCAGGCTGGCAGGTTCGTCGGGGTCGTGGCGGAAGGCGCGGAAGCGCCCGCTGGCGGGGTCGAAATGCAGCAGGCCGTCGCTGGTGGCCACCCACAGCGTGCCCCCGGCGCCGGGAATGATCGCCTGCACCGCCCGGTTCACGCCGCCCCTGGCGCCGGCATCGGCCGGCGCATGGCGCACGAACTTGCCGCTGGCCGGGTCGAAGCGCGCCAGGCCGCCCTTGGTGCCGAACCAGAGCCGCCCCTGCCCGTCCTCGTAGGACGCCGCGACATAATTGTCGGGAATGCTGTCCGGATCGTTGGGATCGTTGCGGTATACCGTCATCCGGTAGCCGTCGAAGCGGTTCAGTCCCGCCTGGGTGCCGAACCAGATGAAGCCCTGGCGGTCCTGCAGGATGCTCAGGCCCGACTGCTGCGACAGGCCCTGCTCGATCGAGAGCCGTTCGAAGCGCAGGCTGCGCTGCATGGCGCCGGCGTCGAACGCGAAGACGCAGAGCACGCAACAGAGCGCGAGGCGCGAGAAGCGCTGCAGGCCGGCGCCGGCGGCCCTGGTGAATCCCAACATCATTATTATCCAAGCCGTGGTAGTTCCCTGTCCGCCTAATCTACCAGACTGCTGAGCACGGAGAAATAAATTGAGACTTCCGGAAATATTTTACGGCTGCTATAATGCGTGCATCGGGCGGCTGTAGCTCAGCTGGATAGAGTACTTGGCTACGAACCAAGGGGTCGTGGGTTCGATTCCTGCCAGCCGCACCAGAAGATACGAGGGACCAGATTGAAGAATCTGGTCCCTTTTTTCGTTGGCGCGGTCCCGGAGACGGGATGCTTTAGTCCACCGTGATCTTCTGTTCGTCGATCACCTTCGCCCACATCGAGATTTCCTGCCTGATGCGGTCGGCGGTCTCCTGCGGCGTGCTCGAGATCGCAAACGTCCCCTGCTGCAGCATCTTTTCCTTCACGTCCGGCTGCTGCAGGATCTTCACCAGTTCCGCATTCAGGCGCTCGACGATCGGTTTCGGCGTATTGGCCGGCGCCAGCACGCCGAACATCGAGCTGACCGCGAACCCGTCGAGGCCCTGCTCGTTCGCGGTCGGCACGTCCGGCAGCATCGGGATGCGCTGTGCCGTGGTGACCGCGAGCGCGCGCAGCTTGCCCGCCTTGACGAAGGCTTGCGCGGCCGGCACGGTTTCCACCATGGTCAGCACCTGTCCGCCGACCAGGTCGTTCATGGCCGGACCGCTGCCCTTGTACGGCACGTGCAGGATCTTCACGCCGGCGATGCGCTGGAACAGCTCGGCGGCCATGCGCTGCGGAGCGCCCGGACCCGACGAGGCATAGGTCAGTTCGCCCGGTTTCGACCTGGCGTAGGTGATCAGCTCCTTGATGTTCCTGGCCGGCACCGACGGATGGACCACGAATACCAGCGGTACCGAGCCCGCCATGGTGATCGGCGCGAAGTCCTTTTCCAGGTTGTAGGTGATGGTCTTGCGCTCCAGGGTCTGCATGATGGAATGCGAGGTCACCGCGGCCATCAGCAGCGTGTAGCCGTCGGGCGCGGACTTGGCCACCGCGGCCGCGCCGATATTCCCGCCGGCGCCGCCGCGGTTATCGACGATCACCTGCTGTCCGAGTGCATCGGTCAGCTTTTGCGCGAGGACGCGGCCGATGATGTCGGTGGCGCCGCCCGGCGGATAAGGCACGACCAGCCTGACCGGCCGGTCGGGATAGGCGGCCTGCGCGGGGCCGGCCATCGCGAAAGACAGGCCGGCGGCCATGGTAAGACCGCCGATGAGGCGGCCGATGGAAGAAATTGGCATGAGGTCTCCTGGTGATGGTGAATGCCCGGTTGCCCGGGCGGTCGGTCACGAATCTTCTCGTTCGTCTGGTTCGGGGCTGCAGCGTCGACCGGCCGCGCTAGCGCGGAATCCGGTCCTTGGTGTCGACGGCGCGCAGGAAATCGAAATCGACGCCCTGGTCCGCCTGCGTGACGCACTTGAGGAACAGCTTCCTGTAGCCGCGCTCGGCGCTCGGCGGCACGACCGGATTGGCCTGGCGCCGCTGCTCCAGCTCCGCCTCCGGCACCAGCACGCTGATCTCGCGGTTCCTGACGCTCAGCCGGATGCGGTCGCCGTTCTTCACATAGGCCAGCGGGCCGCCGACCGCCGACTCCGGCGTCACATGCAGGACGATGGTGCCGGCCGCGGTACCGCTCATGCGGCCGTCCGAGATGCGGACCATGTCCTTCACGCCGGCGCGCGCCAGCTTCTTCGGGATCGGGATATAGCCCGCTTCCGGCATGCTGGCCCCAAGCGGGCCGATATGCTTGAGCACCAGCACATCCCCGGGATGGACGTCGAGCGCCTCGTCGTCGATCCGTTCGACCAGGTCTTCGATGTTCTCGAACACCACCGCGCGGCCCTCGTGCTCCATCAGTTCCGGATTCGCGGCCGATTGCTTGATGATCGCGCCGCCCGGCGCCAGGTTGCCGCGCAAGACCGCGATGCCGCCCTGCGGATAGATCGGCTGCGAGAACGGACGGACCACGTTCTGCGGGAAGCCCGGCCCCGCCGCCTCCAGCTCCTCGCCGAGCGTGCGGCCGGTGACGGTGAGGGTATCGAGGTGCAGCAGGGGCTTCAGTTCGCGCAGCAGGGCATGCACCCCGCCGGCCTTGTGCAGGTCTTCCATGTAGTACTGGCCGGATGGCTTCAGGTCGATCAGCACCGGCGTCTCGCGCCCCATGGCGTCGAGGCGCTCGAGGTCGATGTCGATGCCCAGGCGCCCCGCCATCGCGGTCAGGTGGATGATGCCATTGGTGGAGCCGCCGATCGCCAGCAGCACCCGCAGGGCATTCTCGAAGGCCTTGCCGGTCATGATCTGATCGGGCGTGATGCCCTTCCTGGCCAGCGCCACTGCTTCCGCGCCGGTGCGCTCGGCCACGCGGATGCGGTCGGCGGTCACCGCCGGCGGCGATGCGCCGCCCGGCACCATCATGCCCAGCGCTTCCGTCACGCAGGCCATGGTGCTGGCGGTCCCCATCACCGAACAGGTCCCGACGCTGGCGACCAGCTGGTTGTTGACGTCGGCGATTTCCTCGCCGTCGATTTCGTCGGCGCGGTATTTGCCCCAGTAGCGGCGACAGTCGGTGCAGGCGCCGACCCGCTCGCCCCGGTGCGACCCGGTCAGCATGGAGCCGGTCACCAGCTGGATGGCGGGAATGCCGGCCGAGGCCGCGCCCATCAGCTGCGCCGGCACGGTCTTGTCGCAGCCGCCGATCAGCACCACGGCATCCATCGGCTGGGCGCGGATCATTTCCTCGGTGTCCATCGACATCAGGTTGCGCAGGTACATGGAGGTCGGCGAGGCGAAGCTCTCGTGGATCGAGATCGTCGGGAAGTCCATGGGCAGGCCGCCGGCCAGCATGATGCCGCGCTTCACCGCCTCGATCAGCTGCGGCATGTTGCCGTGGCAGGGGTTGTAGGCGCTGCCGGTATTCGCGATGCCGATCACCGGGCGGTCCAGCGCATTGTCGGTATAGCCGGCGCCCTTGATGAAGGCCTTGCGCAGGAACAGCGAAAATCCGCTGTCGCCGTAGCTGGTCAGGCCCTTGCGCAGGCCGGCCGCCTGTTCGTCTTTCTTGTCTGAATCTGCCATGTGGTCCTCGAGTAGCCAAGCACATTGATAATCGGTGGTGAGGAACACAGTATTGGCTGCCGGGAAAGCAAAACAAAGTACTTGTTTCCATCTTCAAAAGATAAAACTATTATGCTGAGTCAGAATGCCGATCAACCTGCCCGGAGAGACCCGTCATGGACATGCGCTACATACAGAGCTTCGTCGAGGTGCTCGAGTGCGGATCGATCGTCGAGGCGGCGCGGCGGCTGGACCTGACGCCGGCCGCGGTGGCGGCCCGGATCCGGTCGCTGGAGGAAGAACTGGGCGCCACGCTGATCCAGCGCTCCGGCCGCTGCGTGCGGCCGACGGCGGCGGGGCTGAAGATGGCGGCCAGCGCCCAGGTGGTGCTGAGGGCGGCGCGCGACATGCGCGCGGTGGTGCAGGATGGCGACACCCAGGTCGGGGAACTGCGCCTGGGCGTGTTTCATTCGGCGATGAACAGCATGCTGCCGCCGGTGCTGCAGCGCGTCTATGCGCGCTATCCGCATGTGAAGATCTTCGTCGATCCGGGCGCCTCCATCGGGCTTTGCCGCAAGGTGGCAGCCGGAGAACTCGACATCGCCATCGTCGTCGAGCCGCAGGCGGCGCTGCCCAAGACCTGCGAATGGCGGGTACTGGTGGAAGAGCCGCTGGTCGTGATCGCCCCGCAAGGCTGCACCGGGCGGGATGCGCATGCCCTGCTGCGGGAAGAACCCTTCATCCGCTACGACCGCTCGGTGCTGGGCGGGCAGCTGGCGGACCGCTACCTGCGCGATTGCGGCATTCATCCGCGCCAGCGCCTGGAAATCGACGGCCTGCTGGCGATCGCGGCGCTGGTCGACAAGGGGCTGGGCGTGTCGCTGGTGCCGGACTGGTCGTCGATCTGGCTGAGCGGCTTGTCGGTGCTGCGCATTCCGCTGCCAGACCGCGCGCCGGTCAGGCGCGTCGGCCTGGTGATGGCGCGCCATACCCCGCACCTGGCCCTGGCGCGCGCATTCGCGCGCGAGGCGATCGAGCTGCTCAGGCCCGGGGAAGCGGCTAGCTAGGCAGCCGCCGGGCCGGCGGCCCTGCCCTGGGTGCGGACCGCTGCGGGAACAGGCGTCAGCACCGTGCCGTCCTCGAAGAAGCGGCGCAGGTTGTCCACGGTCAGGCGCGCCATGGCCGAACGGGTTTCGACGGTGGCGCTGCCGACGTGCGGGGTGAGCACGACGTTGTCGAGCGCGAGGAAGCGCTCGTCGATCCCCGGCTCGTTCTCGAACACGTCGAGCGCGGCGCCGGCGATCCGGCGCCCTTCCAACGCCGCCAGCAAGGCCGCCTCGTCGACCACCGAGCCACGCGCCACATTGACCAGGAAACCCCGGGGTCCGAGCGCATCCAGCACGGAAGCGTCGACCAGCCTGCGCGTCCCTTCGCCGCCGGGCGCTATCAGGATCAGCACGTCGGCATCGCGCGCCAGCTCGCGCAGGTCGGGCTGGTAGGTCCAGTGCAGGTGCTGGTCGCTGCGCCCGTGATAGGCGATGGATACCCCGAAGGGTTCGAGCCTGCGCGCGATATCCTTGCCGATCCGGCCAAGGCCGACGATGCCGACGCGCTTGCCGGCGAGCGTCGTGGTGAGCGGGAAGACGCCCTGCTGCCACCCGCCGGCGCGCACGAAGCGGTCGGCCTCGGGCAGGCGCCGCAGCAGCGCAAACAGCAGGCCGATGCAGAGTTCGGCCACCGCATCGTTGAGTACGTCCGGCGTGTTGGCGACCAGGACGCCGTGTTCGCGCGCGGCGGCCAGGTCGATCAGGTCGATCCCCACCCCCATCGATGCGATCGCGCCGAGGCGCGGCAGGCGCTCGATGACGCTGCGCGGCACGGCGTAGTTACCGCGCGTGACGATGGCGCGCACGCGTGCGCGCAGCGCGCCGTCGGCTTCCAGCTGCTCCAGCGTGTGGCAGCGGAATTCCTGGTCGATCAGGGCCTGGGCCTGGGTCGGGAAGGTCCCGATCTGTAGTAAATCGTGCATGGCGTCCTTGTTCGTAAAGTGGCTTGTTAGAGTCCCGGCATCGAAAAATCCAGCGCTTCCAGGCCGGCCAGCAGCGCGCTTCGCTGCTGCGCGTCGAGCCTGACCAGCGGCGGGCGCACCAGGGCGCAGGCCTCGTCGTCCGCCCAGTGTGCGACCGCGGCCTTCAGCGCCGGAATCATCGGGAAGCTGGCGAAGCTGGCGCGCACCGCATCCAGCGCCTCCTGCTGCCGGTCCGCGTCGGCCCCCTGCCAGGTCTCGAACAGGCGGACGATCGGCCCCGGATTGACATTGCCGGTGGCGGTGATGCAGCCCGCGCCGCCGGCGCGCAGGTTGGCCAGCAGGAAGCTCTCGCTGCCGGCGAACACGTCGAAACCCTGCGGCTGGAAGCGTTCCAGCATGCCCCGGGTGTTGTTCCAGTCGCCCGAGCTGTCCTTGATGCCGGCGATCGCGCCCGGGTAGGCCTTCAGCAGGCGATCGATCAGGTCGAAGCCGATCGGCACGTTCGAGACTTGCGGAATGTGGTACAGGTAGATGCGCAGGCGCGCGTCGCCCACGCGCTGGATCACTTCGCTGTAGCTGGCGAACAGGCCGTCGTCGGAGACGCCCTTGTAGTAGAACGGCGGCAGCATCAGGACGCCGCCGGCGCCGCGCCGCACGGCCGCGCGGGTCAGTTCGACCGTATCGCTCAATGCGCAGCAGCCGGTTCCGGGCATCATGCGCTCGCCCGGGATGCCGGCCTCGGCCAGCGCGTCGAGCAGGCCGATCTTTTCCGGCGTGGACAGCGAATTGGCTTCCGAATTGGTGCCGAAGGCCGCCAGGCCGACGCCCTGGCTCAACAGCCAGCGGCAATGGCGCACCATGCGCTTCGGGTCGGGCGCCAGGTCGGCGGCAAACGGGGTGATCACCGGCGAAAAGACGCCGCGCAGCCTGGTGGAAGTGTTCATCGTGCTCTCCAATGTGAGGGAGTCGGACGATTATTGATGAATCATTGCCACTAAAAAACGGTGCCGTGCCGTCTTCAAAAGATAAAACTATTATGTTTTTGAAGTGCACGAGCTAGCGCCGGTGTCTTGACGCCGCCCCCCCCGCCCGCCCCCGGGAAGAAAAAATAAACTGCGTTTGAAGATAGTAAAAGAAGATTGTTTTCACCTTTCATTAATGGAAAGATGGAAGCTCGATACCGTGTCCACCTTCACCTTCACAGAGCGCTCCATGATTGCCACCAACGAGAAGCAAGTCACAGGCCCCATCATTCGCCTGCACCCTTCGGACAACGTCGTTGTCGCACGCGTCAACGTCGGCATCGGCGCCGAGGTGCCGTCCGAACGCTTCGTCTCGCGCAGCCAGGTCCCGGCCGGCCACAAGATCGCCGCCCGCGACATCAGGGCCGGCGAGCCCATACTGAAGTACAACGTCTGCATCGGCTTCGCGGCGGCCGACATTCCCGCCGGGACCTACGTCCACTCCCACAACACCGAATTCCGGGAGTTCGACCGCGACTACGCGCACGGCCAGCACTACGTTCCCGCCGCGCTGCTGCCGCCGCAGCAGCGGGCCAGCTTCGACGGCATCGTCCGCGCCAACGGCCAGGTGGGCACCCGGAACTACATCGGCATCCTGTCGACGGTGAATTGTTCCGCCACCGTGGTGCACCGCATCGCGGAGTGGTTCACGCCCGAGCGCCTGGCCGACTATCCGCATGTGGACGGCGTGGTCGCCCTGAGCCATGGCCTGGGCTGCGGCATGGAGATGTCGGGCGAGCCGATGGACCTCCTGCGCCGCACGCTCGGCGGCTATGCGACGCATGCCAACTTTGCCGCGGTGCTCATCGTCGGCCTGGGATGCGAGCGCAACCAGCTCGCGGCGCTGCTGAAGGACCAGGGACTGGAAGCGAACCATCGCCTCCACACCTTCGTCATGCAGGAGACCGGCGGCACCCGCAAGACCATCGCGGCGGGGGTCGAGGCGGTCAGGGGCCTGCTGCCCGAGGCGAACCGGGTGCGCCGCCAGCCGGTGCCGGCCAGCCACCTGAAGGTCGGACTGCAGTGCGGCGGCTCCGACGGCTTCTCGTCGATCACCGCCAATCCCGCGCTCGGCGCGGCCGTGGATATCCTGGTGCGCCACGGCGGCACCGCCATCCTTTCCGAGACGCCGGAGATCTACGGTGTCGAACATACCCTGACCCGCCGCGCATGCAGCCGGGAAGTCGGGGAGAAGCTGATCGAGCGCATCCGCTGGTGGAAGGACGAGTACTCCCCGGGACGCGATGTCCAGATCAACGGCAAGGTCAGTCCCGGCAACCAGATGGGCGGCCTGGCGAACATCTTCGAGAAATCGCTCGGCTCCTCGATGAAGGGCGGCACGACCGGATTGATGGAGGTGTACCGCTATGCCGAACCGGTCACCCAGCCCGGCTTCGTCTTCATGGATACGCCGGGCTTCGATCCCGTCTCGGCGACCGGCCAGATCGCGGGCGGGGCCAACCTGATCTGCTTCACCACCGGACGCGGCTCCATGTTCGGGGCCAAGCCCACGCCCTCGATCAAGCTCGCGACCAATACGCCGATGTACCTGAAACTGACGGAAGACATGGACATCAATTGCGGCGAGATCCTGGATGGCACCGCGACCGTCCAGGAGATGGGGCAGAAGATTTTCGAGCGCATGCTGGAAGTGGCATCCGGCAGCCGGTCCAGGAGCGAGGAACTCGGCCTGGGCGATCATGAGTTCGTGCCCTGGAATATCGGCGTGGTCAGCTGACCGCCGGCGGCCCGCCATCGGCGGAGCGCAAGCGGCGCCCCGCCCCCCTATAAAAACCACATCAAGGAGATCACCATGCCATCCACTCTCACGACCCGGGTGCGACGCGCCTGCATGCCCGTCCCGCTCGCCGCCCTCGCGGCGGCCGCCTGCCTCGCGCTGCCGGCGCAGGCGAGCGACTATCCGAACAAGCCGATCCGCATCGTGGTCGGCTTCGCGCCCGGCGGCGGCGCCGACATCGTGGCGCGCCAGATCGGCAACCAGCTGTCGACGCAGATGGGCCAGCCGGTGATGATCGAGAACAAGCCCGGCGCGACCGGCACCATCGCCGCCGCCAACGTGGCGCAGTCCGGCGCCGACGGCTACTCGATGATGCTGGCGTCGCAATCGACCATGGTGATCGCGCCCAGCATGTACCCCAGGCTGCCCTTCGACCCGATCAAGGACTTCACCCCGGTCACCCAGCTGGTGTCGATGCCGCTGGTGCTGGTCGTCCACCCTTCCGTGCCCGCCAGTACCGTCAAGGAACTGGTGGAGCTGGCGCGCAGCGGGAAGGTCGCCAACTATGCCTCGTCGGGCAGCGGCGGGCCGCAGCATATCGCCGGCGAACTGTTCAACATGCGGGGCGGGGTCAAGCTCACGCACGTGCCCTACAAGGGCGAATCGTCGGCGCTGACCGATGTCGTGTCGGGCGTGGTGCCGCTCATGTTCGCCAACCTGCCGGTGGTCGCCGGCTTCATCAAGTCCGGCAAGCTCAAGACCATCGCCATCTCCAGCCTGGCGCGCTCGCCCAGCCTGCCCGAGGTGCCGACGGTGGCGGAATCGGGCTTTCCCAACTTCGAGGTGCTGACCTGGTATGGATTGTTCGCACCGAAGAACACGCCGAAACCGGTGATCGGCAGGATCAACAGCGAGGTCGACCTGGCGCTCAAGAGCCCGGAAGTGCGTTCCAAGTTCGCCCAGCAGGGCCTGACGGTACTGGGCACCAATGCCGACCAGTTCGCGGCCTTCATGAAGGCCGAGGTGCCGAAGTGGAGCACCGTCGTGCGCGCCGCCGGGGTGCGGCCGGACTAGGAAGCAGCCGGGCGGGAGCCGCCGCCGCGGCATCCCGCCCCGCCGTTCGCGGCAATACGCGTTATCATCGCCGGGGATAAACAGAGAAGCGCTCAAGCGGCGTCGATGGCCGCTTCGCGGGCGCGACCGGCGCCCGCGAAGCGCACGCCAGGCATGGATACACAGTATGTACAGAGTTTCGTCACCGTGGTCGAGTGCGGGTCGATCGCCGAAGCGGCGCGGCGCCTGAACCTGACCGCGGCGGCGATCGCGGCGCGCGTGCGTGCGCTGGAAGACGAACTGGGCACGCCGCTGGTGCAGCGCGCCGGCCGGCGCGTCAAGCCGACCCAGGCCGGGCTGAAGATCCTGGAGCGGGCCCGCCATGTCCTGCGCGAAGTGCGCGACATGCGCGCCATCGCGAACGACGAGACCGCCATCGGGGAATTCAGGCTGGGCGTGTCGGCCTCGGTCCTGACCGGCTTCCTGCCGCCGGTCCTGCGCAGCTTCTACAGCAGCCATCCGAAGCTCAAGGTCTTCATCGAACCGGGCACCTCCAGCCTGCTCTATCCCAGGGTGCTCAAGGGCGAGCTGGACGCCGCCATCATCGTCGAGCCGCAGTTCATCATTCCCAAGAGCCATGAATGGCGACCGCTGGTGGACGAACCGCTGATCGTGCTGGCGCCGCTGGAGATGGCGGCGCGCGATCCGCTCGAGCTCATCGGCAGCGAACCCTTCATCCGCTACGACCGCACCGTCTGGGGAGGACGGCTGGCGGACCGCTACCTGCGCCAGCACAACCTGCGCCCGAACGAAAGACTGGAAATCGACGGCCTGATGGCCATCGCGACCCTGGTGGCGCAAGGCCTGGGCGTGTCGCTGGTGCCGGACTGGGCGGCGGAATGGATGGACCGCATGGGCCTGGTGCGCCTGGCCCTGCCGCGCCCGGCCCCGGTGCGCCGCATGGGCTTGCTGACGCCGCTGTACTCGCCGCATGCGCAACTGGTCGAGGCATTCTACGAAGAGGCCGGCAAGGTGATCGGGACCTCGCGCGCCGCGCCGGCGCCCGCCTGAGAAAGTTTCGCCGGCGCATGGTTTTTCATGGCATTCGACGCCGGAATGCCGAAAAGCCAATGGGGGATTTGCCAATATGCCTCTCTGCCGCTATAATGCGTGCATCGGGCGGCTGTAGCTCAGCTGGATAGAGTACTTGGCTACGAACCAAGGGGTCGTGGGTTCGATTCCTGCCAGCCGCAC
>NZ_KB908134.1 GCF_000382345.1 Massilia niastensis DSM 21313 | reverse complement strand
CCGGTACCGATCTGACACAGATCCACGGCATTGGGCCATTCCTGGCGCTACGCCTGATCGGTGAATGCGGTACCGATCTCAGTCGCTGGCGCACCGCCAAGCATTTCACGTCGTGGCTCACATTGTCGCCAGGCTGCAAGATCAGCGGTGGCAAGGTGCTGTCGTCACACACGCGAAAGACCAGCAGCCGGATCACCGTTGCACTTCGGCTCGCCGCGGTCACGGTTGGCCGCAGCAATACCGCGCTGGGTGCCTTCTACCGACGCCTGGCAGGCCGCATCGGCAATGCAAAAGCCGTAACCGCAACAGCCCGCAAGATTGCCGTCCTGTTCTACAACGCGATGCGATACGGCATGGATTACCGCGATCCTGGCGCGGACCTCTATGAGCAGCAATACCGAGATCGGGTCATCAAGCAGCTGCACCGGCGTGCTGCAGAATTTGGATACGCACTGCAACCACAGGAATCAACAGCGTAGAAGTGAGTTTCTTAGGAAGGCGTCGGCCTTCTTTGCCCGCGAGCTCAAGTGACCCATCGGGTCATCGACGAGTTGCAGAAGAAGGCCTTTCCTGTCGCGCAAAGTTGCCGGGTGCTCGGTGTGAGTCGATCCGGATTTTATGAAGCCAAACGGCGCGCCGAAAAACCGGCAATCTGCAAAGCCCGCGTGCATGTGCGTGCCGCCTTTGCGGCCAGTGGGCAAAGTTACGGCAGCCGGCGCCTGGTGGCTGCGCTTGCGATGCAAGGCGTGCAGGTCGGCCGCTACAAGGTACGTCGTTTGATGCGCCAAGAGCGGCTCAAGCCGGTATGGAAGCGCAAATTCGTTCACACGACCGACAGCAGGCATGGCCTTCCCGTCGCGCCGAACGTACTTGCCCGGCAGTTCAATCCGGCTGCGCCAAACGTGGCTTACGCTTCTGATATCACCTATATCCGGACCGGTGCCGGTTGGCTGTACCTGGCTGTCGTGCTCGACCTGTTCTCACGCAAGGTCGTGGGCTGGGCCATGGCTCCGAGCATGCCGGCAAGCCTGGTCTGCGATGCCTTGCGCATGGCGATCGGCCAGCGCCGCCCGCGACCGGGGCTGATCGTGCACTCCGACCGCGGCAGCCAGTACGCTAGCGACCAATATCAGGCCCTGTTGGCCGGACACGGTTTCGTCTGCAGCATGAGCCGCAAGGGAAACTGCTGGGACAACGCGGTCGCCGAACGGTTCTTCCTGAACCTGAAGATGGAGCGCGTCTGGCAGCGGAACTACGCCAACCATGCTGAAGCCAAGTGCGATATCGCTGCATATATCGTCGAGTTCTACAACAGCCAGCGCTTGCACTCGGTATTGGGAAATCAGCCACCCAACGTCTACGAACGCAATATGGCAGCCAAAGAACCTATTGTTGTGTCCGAAATTACTTGACCACCACATGTTTCGATGAAAAGTTGGCGGTTCAGTCGAGGATGCTGTCTGTCGGCCCCTTTAACGCTCAGTCCCGTTGTTGGGTGCCCGTCGTTGAAATCAGTGTAGGGTTGCTTCGATCCATGCACTAGACTGGGAAATGTGGACGCGTCGTCTCCCCCTGGAGACAATCAAGGCGCTGCTCTTCGCTAGGAGGGCAAATCATGCATGACCTGAATGACCTGTACTTTTTCCACACGATGGTGTCCTGTAATGGGTTCGCCGCCGGTGCGCGTCACATAGGCGTGCCGAAATCGACGCTAAGCAAGCGCGTGGCCCAGCTGGAAAATCGGCTCCAGGTGCGGCTGCTCGAACGTACGACGCGTAGCCTGCGCACCACCGATGTTGGCCGCGACTTCTATGAGCGTTGCCAGGTCATGCTGGAAGCGGCGGAAGCGGCAGAGATCGTGGCTGCGCAGTCGCGCACGGAACCGCAAGGATTAGTGCGGGTGAGCTGTCCGCCGAGTCAGATACAGCACATGATGGTTAATCTGCTGCCCGCGTTCCTGGTCCTTTATCCGAAGGTACGGATACACCTTCAGGTTTTCCATCGGCCGGCCGACCTCATCGAAGACCGCGTGGATATTGCCCTGCGAGGCAGGATGCGACTTGAGACCGACCCCACTCTTGTTGTGCGTCCTTTGGCCCGCGTCCGCCTCGTGCTGGTCATGAGTCCGCGATTATTGACTGGCCATGAGGGTCCCATTACGGTGGAGCGGCTGGCTGAGTTTCCAACGCTGTCGACAGCGGAAAGTGCGGGTGGCGATTGCTGGGAACTGGAAGGGCCGGGTGATAAAACGCTTCAGTTTCACCACCAGCCCCGCCTGTTCTGCAGCGATCTAGATGTGGCGCGCGCGTCAGCGATCGCCGGCGTGGGCCTGGCGATGCTGCCTAAACGATTTTGCGTGCCGAATCTTCAATCCGGCGAACTCCTGCATGTCTTGCCAGATTGGTCCAGCGGGGAATTCATCGTCCATGCCGTGTTCATGAGCCGCAAAGGCATGTTGCCCTCGGTGCGAGCCTTCATTGACTTCCTGGTCAGTGAAGTGCCAAAGCTTACGGAAGACCCCGTCGAGGGTAGGCAGTGCTGAAAACGGCGTGGAGGACGACATGAACAAGCCAGTCATTAACATTGTAGACCTTGAGTTTCAACCTGGACCGGCGGCGTTTACTGCCACGGGTCGCGCCGCGGAACGTTTCGACGCTCGCATGCAAACGATCGGAACCAGGATCGGCGCCCAGCGTCTCGGCTATAACATTACTGAAGTGCCACCGGGAAAAAGAGCGTTTCCATGTCACAACCATCGAGTGAACGAAGAGATGTTTTTCATCCTGGAGGGAAGCGGAGAAGTTCGCATCGGGGAGAAAACGTATCCGATACGTGCAGGCGATATCATCGCGTGCCCGCCTGGGGGCAGGGAAACAGCACATCAAATCATCAATATCGGCTTGGTGCCATTGCGCTACCTGGCCGTCAGTACCAAGCTCACACCAGAAATCGTCGAGTATCCGGATTCAGACAAGTTCGTGGTCGCCGGAGATTTTCCTCCTGGCGCAGATGGACAGCCGCAGGAATTTTTCTTTGTCGGCCGCGCTGGAAGCGCGGTTGATTACTGGGATGGTGAGTAGCAAAAGCTGCGACGCGGCGACCGCGCTCTCTTCTATGGACAAGAAGCGGCGCCAGTGGGCCAGGCGTGGACTGTACCTGTACTATTTGCCGCCCTACAGTCCGGAACTCAACCGCAACGAGATCCTGTGGAAGCATGCCAAGTATTTCTGGCACCGCTTCGTTGCCAAGAACGGGGCAGATCTGGTTGACGAGATTCAGTCCTTGATGAGAGGTTTCGGAAGCAAGTCCACAATAAATTTTGCGTGACTACTTAGCCGGGGCGTGACGCTAGCCATAGGGAAGAATCATGCGGTTTCTGCATAACCTGCATGCCTTTCCAGCCATGGCAGTAATATCTTCAGGTAACTATGCTTGCGGCATCTGACTAAACTCCTGCCGGGGCAAATTATGCTGGAATCACCTTCCTTCCAAGGGACAATGGCGCCCGACGCCTACCTGCCATTCCTGATCGCCCGTGCCCGCAACTGCACGCTGCGCATGCTCGAAGAGGAACTGGGCGCCCTGAACGTCACCGCCCAGCAGGGCATGATCCTGCTGCAGCTGGCCGACGGCCGGAACAATACGCCCGGTGCGCTGTCGCGCCTGGCCGGCGTCGACAGCGGCGCGATGACGCGCCTGCTGGACCGCCTCGAAGCCAAGCGCCTGCTGCTGCGCCAGGCCGACCCGCATGACCGCCGGGCGGTGCGCCTGGTGCTCAGCGAGGAGGCGCGGGCGCTGATGCCCGCGGTCGCGGAAGCCGTGCGCGGTGTCCATGCGCGGCTGTGGGACAGCTTCCCCGCAAGCGACGCGCAGCGCTTCCACCGCTCCCTCCTCGACGTGATCGGCCATGCCGGCGTCACGCAGCGGGAGACGCCATGAATGCCCGGCTCCCCGCAGCCCTGGCCTTGCTGCTGACGCTGGCGGGCTGCATGTCCACCGGTCCGCAGGGCGAGCGCGCGCGCCTGCGCGACGCCGCCGCGGCGCCCTCGCAGGGCGCCATCGCCGCGCTCGCGCTCCCGGATGCCGCCTGGCCGGCCCAGGAATGGTGGCGCGCCTACGGCGATCCCCAGCTCGACGCGCTGGTGCGCCGGGCCCGCAGCGACAGCCCGACCGTCGCCATCGCGCTGGCGCGCGTGCGCCAGGCCGCGGCGCTGGAAGGCGTCGCGAATGCGGCCCTCGGTCCCCAGGCCAGCGCCTCGGCGCGCTCGTCGCGCCAGCGCTTCAGCGAGAACAGCACGGTACCGCGGCCGCTGGCAGGCAGCTGGAACTGGTTCAACGACGCCAGCGTGGGCCTGTCGTACGAACTCGATTTCTGGGGCAAGAACCGCTCGGCGGTCGACGCCGCGGCCGGACGCGTGAACGCCCAGAAGGCCGAAGCCGAAGCCGCCGCGCTGGCGGTGACGGTGGCCGTGGTCCAGGCCTGGTTCCGCCTCGACCTGCTGCATCAGCAGCACGACCTGGCAAGGACCGAACTGCGCCAGCGCGAGCAGATCCTGGAGCTGGTCGGCAAGCGCGTCGAGGCGGAGCTCGACAGCCAGGCGGAACTCAGGCAGGCCGAGATCGGCGTGCCGGTCGCCCGCGGCCAGATCGCCGCGCTCGACGAGGCGATCGCGCTGACCCGCGGCCAGCTGGCGGCGCTCGCCGGCCAGGGCCAGGATGCGGCCGGCGCGATCGGGCGCCCGCAGCTGCGCCCGAGCTACCAGCCGGGCGTGCCGGCCGACCTGCCGGCCGCGCTGCTGGGACGGCGCCCGGAACTGGTGGCGCTGCGCTGGCGCGTGGAAGCGGCCAGCGGCGACATCGACGTCGCCAGGGCGCAGTTCTACCCGACGGTCAACCTGGCGGCGCTGGTCGGCCTGCAAAGCCTCGGCTTCGACCGCCTGCTGCAGGGCGGCAGCGCGACCGCGTCCGCCGGGCCGCTGGTGACCCTGCCGCTGTTCGACGGCGGACGGCTGCGCAGCAACCTCGCGGCGCGCAATGCGGAGTACGACATCGCGGTCGAGCAGTACAACGCGGCGGTCGTGGAAGCCATGCGCGACGTGGTCGCCCAGCTGACCTCGATCCGCGCGCAGGAGACCCGCCTGCGCGAGCAGGACCTGGCGCTGGCGGCGGCCGAACAGGCGTATTCGGTGGCGCTGCAGCGCTACCGCGGCGGCCTGGCCACCTTCCTGCAGGTGCTGGTGGCCGATGGCCAGGTGGTGGCCCAGCGCCGCGCCCGGGCCGACCTGGCCGCGCGCGCCAACGAACTCGATCTCAACCTGGTGCGCGCGCTCGGCGGCGGCCACTGATCCACTGGAGAACAGCATGGAAACCAACAAAGAACTGCCGGCGCCGAAGCGCCGCAAGCTGGCCATCGGGCTGGCCGTCGCCGTCGCCGCGGCCGCGGTCGGGATCGCCCTGTCGGCGCCCGGCATCCTCAACCTCGGCTGGAATTCGGAATCCACCGAGGACGCCTATGTCGAGGGCAACCTGGTGCAGGTGACGCCGCAGGTAGCGGGCACCGTGACCCGCATCGGCGCCGACAACACCGACTACGTGCAGGCCGGCGAGGTGCTGGTCCAGCTCAACGAGCTTGACGCCCGCCTGGCGCTGGACCGCGCCGAGGCCGGGCTGGCGCGGGCGGCGCGCCAGGTGCGCTCGCAGTTCGCGAACGCCGAGCAGATGCGCGCCAATGTGGCCCTGCGCGAATCGGACCTGGCCAGGGCGGCCAGCAACCTGCAGCGGCGCCGCGCCCTGTCCGGCACCGGCGCGGTGTCCGGCGAGGACCTGCGCCATGCGGAGGACGCGGTGGCGGCGGCGCGCGCCGCCCTGAACGCCGCGCGCCAGCAGGTCGCGGCGGCCGACGCCCTGGTCAGCGGCGCCACCGTGGAAAACCATCCGGAGGTGGCGGCCGCGATCGCCCAGCTGCGCGACGCCTCGGTGGCGCTGTCGCGCACCGCGCTGGCGGCGCCGGTCGGCGGCATCGTGGCGCGCCGCAACGTGCAGCTCGGCCAGCGCGTGGCGCAAGGAGCGCCGCTGATGGCGATCATCCCGCTCGACCAGATGTGGGTCACGGCCAACCTCAAGGAAACCCAGCTGCGCGACGTCCGGATCGGCCAGAAGGTCAGGGTGACGGCCGACGTGTACGGCAACGACGTGGTGTTCCAGGGCCGGGTCGCGGGCCAGGAGGCGGGTACCGGCAGCGCGTTCGCGCTGGTGCCGGCGCAGAACGCGACCGGCAACTGGATCAAGGTGGTGCAGCGGGTCCCGGTGCGGATCGCGCTCGATCCGAAGGAGCTGGCGCGCCATCCGCTGCGCCTGGGCCTGTCGATGAAGGTGGCGATCGACACCAGCCGCCAGGACGGCCCGCCCCTGATGCAGGCGGGCGCGGCGCGCCAGCGCTACGAGACCTCGGTGTACGCGGCCGAGGACGACGGCGCGGCGCAGGCGATCCAGCGCGCGCTCGGCGCGCCGGCGCCGGTGGCGAAGCGCTAGGCGGGCGAGGCGATGAACGCGCTTGCGATCCCGCGCCCGGCACTCCTGGGAGCGATCTTCATCTTCAACTTCATCGAGTTCTTCCAGACCGGGATGGTGGTGTTCGCCATTGGGCCGACGCTCGGACAGGTCAACGCCTCGCCGGAAGAATACGGGGCGATCACGGCGCTGTACGCCAGCGTCGCGGTGCTGGCGATCTCGCAGATGACCGTGCTGATCCAGCGCTTCGGCTGGCGCGACCACCTGCTCGCGGGCGTGCTGATCTTCGTGTGCGGATCCTGGCTGTGCGCCGCCAGCGACAGCGTCGGCAGCTTCGCGCTGGGCCGCACCCTGATGGCGCTGGGCGGCGGCGGCTTCATGACCAGCGCGCGCATGATGGTCAACCTGATCTTTCCGCCGCAAGAGCGGGTGATCGGCATCGCCGCCTTCGCCGGCGCGGTCGCCACCGGGATCTCGCTCGGACCGTGGGCGGCGGGGGCGATGGTGGCGCGCGAGGCCTGGGGCGGGATCTACCTGGCGCTGGCCGCCCTGGCGATCCTCGGCTCGGTGCTGGCGGCGCGCTACCTGCCGCTCGACGCGGTCACCCTGGACGGCACCCCGACCCGCCCGCATACGCTCGACGCGGTGCTGCTGGCCGGCGGCGCGGCGGTGACGCTGTACGCGCTGCAGCGCCTGGCCTACGACTGGCACGGCGAGCGCGCCCACCTGGTCTGGCTGCTGGTGGCCGGCATCGGGCTGCTGGCCGCGTTCGGATTCCTGCATGCGCGGCGCGCCTATCCCTTCCTGCACCTGTCGATCCTGCGCAGCCGCCGCTTCCAGGTCGGGCTGGCGATCTTCAGCATGTGCTATGTCGTGCTGGGGATCGTGAATACGGCGCTGCCGCAGCTGGTGCAGCGCGCGCTCGGCATCGGTTTCGAGCAGGCCGGGAACCTGCAGAGCATGGGCATGGCGTTCACCCCGCTGGGGCTGGTCGTCCTGCTGGCGACCGTGAAGAAGCGGCCGCACGCGACCAAGTTCTACGTGGCGGCCTTCCTGATGCTGGCCCTGATGGGGTGGCGCTTCTCGCATCTCGATCCGCGCGGGCACGTGTGGGACACGGTCACGTTCTGGATCGGCCTGTTCGGGGTGTTCCTGATCTTCGGCATGGCCACCACGGCGATCCACTCGTTCAAGGATTTCGTGGCGGATAACGTGAAGTTCTCGCACGCGCAGCAGTTCAAGAACATGCTGGGACAGGCGGGCCTGGCGCTCGGCGTCGGCGTCACCAGTGCGGTCATGCAGGAGAGGGCGGCGCTGCACACGGCGCGCCTGGCGGAAGCGGCCGGCAGCCCGGCGGCGCCGGTGGCGCAGCAGGTGCTGCTGCTGGCCAGCATGGACATCTTCTGGGTGGTGATGTGGGTGGGAATGCTGGGCGCTGCGCTGCTGTTTTTCCAGCGCAGCTTCGATTGAGGAAAAACGGCCCGCGCCGGGAGGCGCGGGCCGTGGGATCAATCCTCGTGGAAGGCTTCTTCGCGCTTCTTGCGCAGCGCGGGCGACAGCACCACGGCCATGGCCAGTGCGGCCATCAGCAGCATGACGGCGCTGATCGGACGCTCGATGAACACCAGCGGATCGCTGCGCGACAGCAGCAGGGCGCGGCGCAGGTATTCCTCCATCATCGGGCCGATGATGAAGCCCAGCAGCATCGGCGCCGGCTCGGCGCCGAGCTTGGCGCAGATGTAGCCGAACAGGCCGAACAGGGCCATCAGGTAGACGTCGAAGTCGCTGTTGTTCAGGCTGAACACGCCGATCGAGCAGAACATCAGGATCGCCGGGTACAGGTAGTGGTAAGGCACCGTGATCATGCGCACCCACAGGCCGATCATCGGCAGGTTCAGCACCACCAGGAACAGGTTACCGATCCACATCGAGACGATCAGGCCCCAGAACAGCGCCGGCTGCTCGGTCATCACGGCCGGACCCGGCTGGATGCCCTGGATGATCATCGCACCGATCATCAGCGCCATCACCGGGTTCGACGGGATACCGAGGGTCAGCATCGGGATGAACGAGGTCTGGGCGCCGGCGTTGTTCGCCGCTTCCGGCGCAGCCACGCCTTCGATCGCGCCCTTGCCGAAGTTGCGCTTGTTGGGCGAGACCTTCTTCTCGATCGAGTAGGACGCGAACGAGGCCAGCATCGCGCCGCCGCCCGGCAGGATGCCGAGGATCGAGCCCAGGCCGGTGCCGCGCAGGACCGGTCCCAGGATCTTCTTGAAGTCCTCCTTGTTGAGCATCAGGCCCTGGACTTTCTTCATCACCAGCTGGCGGCTTTCGTCGTGCTCGAGGTTGCGCACGATTTCGCCGATGCCGAACATGCCCATCGCGACGATCACGAAGTTGATGCCGTCAGCCAGCTGCGGCAGGTCGAAGGTGTAGCGCGCCGCGCCCGAGTTGACGTCGGTGCCCACCAGGCCGAGCAGCAGGCCGAGGATCACCATGCCGATCGCGTTGAGCAGCGAGCCGCTGGCCAGCACCACCGAGGCCACCAGGCCCAGCACCATCAGCGAGAAGTATTCGGCCGGGCCGAACTTCAGGGCCAGTTCGGCCAATGGGGGCGCGAACAGGGCCAGCAGGATGGTGGCGACGGTGCCGGCGAAGAACGAGGCGATGGCCGCGGTGGCGAGCGCCTTGCCGGCATTGCCGTTGCGGGCCATCTGGTAGCCGTCCAGCGCCGTGACCACCGAGGACGATTCGCCCGGCAGGTTGACCAGGATCGCGGTGGTCGAGCCGCCGTACTGGGCGCCGTAGTAGATACCGGCCAGCATGATCAGGGCCGAGATCGGCGGCAGGCCGAAGGTCGCCGGCAGCAGCATGGCGATGGTCGCCACGGGGCCGAGGCCAGGCAGCACGCCGACGGCGGTGCCGACGAACACGCCGATCAGGCAGTACAGCAGGTTGGTGAGCGTAAAGGCCGTCTCCAGGCCCAAACCGAGATTAGAAAGGATTTCCATGTTTTCTTCTTAATTGAAACCGAGCCAGGGGCCGAGGATGGGCATAGGCAAGCCGAGCAGCTTGACAAAGAGCAGGACGCCGAACAGCGCCATGCCGGCGGCCAGCGCGATGGTTTTGCCAAGATGGAACTTGGGGCTGGCATAGGCGCTGATCATGATGATCAGGACGGCTGCCGGCACCAGGCCTGCGCCGCGCACCAGGAAACCGAACAGCAGTACCGCGGCCAGGATCAGCACCAGTTCCTTGATGTAGAAGCGGCTGATCTTTTCGCCCGGACGGAAGAACGAACGCCCGATGGCGATCGCGCCGATCAGGGCCAGCATGCTCCCGAGCACGGTTGGGAAATAGGCCGGGCCCATGCGGCCGGCGCTGCCCATGTCGTAGTCCTGGCCGACGACGACAGCGTACAGCCCGATGGAAAGAAAGATGATGCCCGTCCAAAAGTCTTTCGGATGGCGGATGGCGGATGGCACTTGTGGTCCCCTTATTGCTTTGTTATACGACTATCGCGCCGGCCCGGTGACCGGGCGGCCCGCCGTCGCGGCGGCGCGATCTGCTTCCGGCACGCAGGCAGGCGGAGCCGGCTTCCCGGTCCGTCCCGCCTGGCGCCGTTCTTAGTCGGCGAAGGTGCCGGCTTTCTTGATGATCGGACCCCAGCGGTCGATCTCGGATTTCAGGTAGGTGCGCAGCGCTTCCGGACGGGCGCGCTCGTCGGCGACCGGTTCGGTGCCGAGGTCGGCGAAGCGCTGCTTGACCGTCGGATCCTTGAGCGCGGCGCGCAGGGCGTTCGACAGTGCGTCGACGACCGGCTTCGGCGTACCCTTCGGCGCGTACAGGGCGTGCCACACGGCGATCTCGAAGTTCGGCAGGCCGGCGCTGGACATGGTCGGCACGTTCGGCAGGGCCGCCAGCGGGGCCTTGGTGGTCACGCCGTAGACCTTGATCTTGCCGCTCTTGATCTGGCTGGTGGTGTTGGTGGTCTGGTCGCACATCAGGTCCACCTGGCCGCCGAGCAGGTCGTTCATGGCCGGACCGGTGCCCTTGTAGGCGACGGTGGTCAGGTCGACGCCCATCGCGCTCTGCAGCAGCATGCCGCACAGGTGCGAGGCCGAACCGAGGCCGGCGTTGGCGTAGGTGACCTTGTCCTTGTTGGCCTTGACGTAGGCCAGCATCTCCTTGGCGTCCTTGGCCGGGAAGTCCTTGCGCGCCACGATGGTCATCGGCACGTCGGTGACCAGGCCGATCGGTTCGAAGCTGTCGATCGCGTTATAGGTGAGCTTGCGGTACAGGGCCGGGGCGGTCGACTGGCCGATGTGGTGCAGGAACAGGGTGTATCCGTCCGGCGCCGCCTTGGCCACGCGCGCCGCACCGATGGTGCCGCCGGCACCGCCCACGTTCTCGACGATGATCTGCTGTTTCAGCGTGGTGCCCATCGACTGGGCCACCAGGCGCGCCACCGTGTCGGTCGGACCGCCGGCGGCGAACGGGACGATCATGGTGATCGTCTTCGTCGGATAGTTCTGTGCCTGGGCCAGGCCGCTGGCGAGCAGCGCCATGCACGCAGCCGTGCATATCGTTTTGAGTTTCATGTGTCGTCCTCTAACCTCGGTTTATTTGTCTTTACGGTTACGGCGCGTCGGCTTCGTCGCTCGCCGCCGGCCGGGGCCGGCAAAGCGCGGGCGTTCAATGCGCCTGCATACGCAGCATCGGTTGTACCAGCAAATATATAAATTGGCAACTACGGGAAACTACGGATTTCCTGTATGTGGCGAAACAGGGCATGCCAAAAAAAAAGCCGCCGGACGCTGCCGGCGGCGTGCTACTCAATCGGCGCCGGCGGCCGGCAGCTCGGGGTCGCCGAGCAACAGTTTGTCCGGGGTCATCGGCGTGGTGCGCAGGCGCTTGCCGGTGGCATGGAAGATCGCGTTCGAGATCGCCGCCGCCACGCCGACGATGCCGATCTCGCCCACGCCCTTGGCCCCGAGCTGCTTGCTGACCACGCGGTCATCTTCCTCGGCGAAGATCACCTCGATGTCGTGGATGTCGGCATTGACCGCCACGTGGTACTCCGCGTAATTGTGGTTCATGAAGCGTCCCAGGCGGTGGTCGGTGTGGGTTTCCTCGTGCAGGGCCTGGCTGATTCCCCACACCACGCCGCCGCTGATCTGGCTGGCGGCCGCCTTGGCGTTGATGATGCGGCCGGCCGCGACCGCGCTCACCACGCGCGTGACCCGCACCATGCCCAGGGCCTCGTTGACCTTCACCTCGCAGAACACCGCCGAGTGCACGGCGCGGGCGTACTTGTGCTGCTTCAGCGCCTGCGGCGTCATGAGGAATTTCTCCTCGATCCGGTCGACCCCGGCCGAAGCGAGCACTTCGCTCAGGAGCAGCCGCTGCTGCGGGTCCTTGCGCAGGAACAGGGCGCCGTCGGCGAAGTCCACGTCCTTCAGGCGCAGGTTCCGGAAGGGCGAGTCCGGTGTCGCCTGGGCCAGGCGCAGCAGGTGCTTCCTGAGCTTCTCGCAGGCCCCGACGACGCCCGAGCCGACGGTCGCCACGTGCGAGGAACCGCCTTCGATCGGGGCCAGCGGCAGGGTCGAGTCGCCCAGCTGGAAGGTGACCCGTTCCATCGGCAGTCCCATGGCTTCGGCCGCGATGATCGCCATCGCGGTATAGGTGCCGGTGCCGATGTCGGAGGCGGCGCTGCTGACCACCAGGCGCCCGTCGGCATGCAGCACCGCGCTGACCCGCGCCACCATCACCAGCGCATCCCAGATCCCGGTGGCCATGCCCCAGCCGACCAGTTCCTCGCCGTCGCGCAGGGTGCGCGGCTGGTAGGGACGCCCGGCCCAGCCGAAGCGTTCGGCGCCCTGGCGGTAGCATTCGCGCAGCGCCTTGGTCGAGAACGGCTTGTCCTCGATCGGCGCGATCTCGGTGTAGTTCTTCAGGCGCAGGTCGAGCGGGTCCATGCCGAGCTCGAAGGCCAGCTCGTCCATCGCCACTTCGAGCGCATGCACGCCGTGCGCCGCGCCGGGGGCGCGCATGTCGATCGGCGAGTGGCGGTCCTGCGCGACCACCTTGTAGCCGAGCGCGATGTTGTCGCATGCATACAACTGTCCGGACCAGTTGACGATCACCTCGACGTAGTCCTCGAGGCGCGAGGTCTCCTGGATCGCCTCGTGCAGGATGGCCTGCAGCCTGCCGTCGGGGTTGGCGGCGAGGCGCACCCGGTGCCAGGTCTCGGGGCGATGGCCGAAGCTGAACATCTGCTGGCGGGTGAGCACCACCCGCACCGAGCGCTTGAGCTGGAGCGCCGCCATCACGGCCAGCGGCAGGTTGTACTGCGGACGCAGGCCGGAACCGAAGGCGCCGCCGACGTAGGGGTTGCGCACGGTGACCTTGTCCTTCGCCAGGCCGAACACGTGGGAGACGTACCAGCGGCTGTTCTGCGAACTCTGGGTCTTGTCGTAGATGGTCAGGTGGCCGTCCTCGGCGCGGATCACGGTCGAGGCGTGCATCTCCATCGGGTTGTGGTGCTCGACCCCGTTGTAGAAGCGGGCGTCGACCTTGACCGGCGCGGCCTCGAAGGCCCTGGCCGCATTCCCCTTCGAGCCGGGCGGCTTGAAGCCGGCCTTGAGGGGACGCGGCTTGTAGGCCTTGTCCAGGCTGGCCAGCAGGTCGGTCTCGTGCTCCCGGCTCTCGTAGCTGACGCGCACCAGCGAGGCGGCGTGGCGCGCTGCCTCGACGCTGTCGGCCACCACCAGGGCCACCGGCTGGCCGCTGTAGAAGATCTCGTCGCTGTAGAGGGGGCGGAAGGGCGAGCCGGCGGGCGCGGTCATGTCCTTGTAGGCGAGGTCGACGGAGCGCATCTTCGGCCGGTTCTGGTGCGTGAGGATGGCGATCACGCCGTGCGCGGTGAGCGCGTCGACCAGGTCGATGCGCACGATGCGGCCGCGCGCGATGGTGCTGTTGACGGCCACGCCGTAGCACAGGCCGGGGGCGTCGAATTCGGCGGCGTACTGCGCCGCGCCGGTGACCTTGGCGCGGCCGTCGACGCGCGAGACCGCCATGCCGCTGCGCACCCGGCCGGTGCCTTCGGGCGCGCTCGGGGTGCGCAGTTCCGGGATCAGCTCGCTCATTGTCTTCCTCCCTGTGCCTGCACGGTGCCGCGGGCCGCGATGGCCAGCGCATGGATGATGGCGTTGCGCGCAAGCGACACCTTGAAGTCGTTCTGGCCATGGCCGCGCGCGCCGTCCAGGATGGCGTCGGCGGCCGTCATGAAGGCGGCGGTGGCGGGCGGCCGGCCCGCGAGGGCCGCTTCGGCGCCCGGCACGCGCCAGGGCTTGTGGGCCACGCCGCCGAGGGCGATGCGCGCCTCGCGGATCCGTCCGTCCGCATCGAGGTCGAGCGCGGCCGCGACCGATACCAGCGCGAAGGCATACGAGAGCCGGTCGCGCACCTTGATGTAGGCCGAATGGCCGGCGAAGCGTCCCGCCTCGGGGAGGGTGATGTGGGTGATCAGCTCGCCCGCTGCGAGCGTGTTGTCGAGGTCGGGGCGGTCGCCGGGCAGGCGCTGGAAGTCGGCGAAGGGGATCGCGCGCTCGCCGCCGGCCTGCGAGCGCACGTGCACGGTGGCGTCGAGGGCGCGCAGCGCCACGCACATGTCGGACGGGTGGGTGGCGATGCAGGCCTCGCTGGCGCCCAGGATGGCGAGCTGGCGGTTGACGCCTTCCTTCGCCGGGCAGCCGGTGCCGGGTTCGCGCTTGTTGCAGGGCACTCCGACATCGTAGAAGTAGACGCAGCGGGTGCGCTGCATCAGGTTGCCGCCGTTGGTGGCCATGTTGCGCAGCTGGGGCGAGGCGCCGGCCAGGATCGCGGCGCCCAGCAGCGGATAGCGCTCGCGCACCAGCGGATGGTAGGCGGTATCGGCGTTGCGCGCCAGGGCGCCCAGCAGCAGGCCGCCGCCGGGCGCGGCTTCGATGCGGTCGAGGCCGATGGTATTGATGTCGACCAGCCGCGCCGGCGCCATCACGCCTTCCTTCATCAGGTCGAGCAGGTTGGTGCCGCCGGCGATCGGGCGGGCGCCCTGTACGGACAGGGTCGCCAGCGCGCCCTCGAGGTCCCTGGGCTGGTTGTAGAGGAAGGGATTCATGCCAGCACCGGACCGGTGGTGAACGGCTCCTTGCCGTCCCTGTCGTCGCGGATGCCCATCACGTCGACGACCGCCTGGGCGATCTGCGGATAGGCGCCGCAGCGGCACAGGTTGCCGCTCATCAGTTCGCGGACGTCGTCGCGGGTCTTCGCCTGGCCCTCGTTGATGAGGCCGGCGGCGGAACACAGCTGGCCCGGGGTGCAGTAGCCGCACTGGAAGGCGTCGCGCTCGATGAAGGCCTGCTGCAGCGGATGCAGCTGTTCGCCCTGGGCCAGGCCCTCGACGGTGGTGACCGCGCGGCCGTCCTGCATGACCGCCAGGGTCAGGCAGGAATTGATGCGCCGGCCATCCACCAGGACCGTGCAGGCGCCGCACTGGCCGTGGTCGCAGCCCTTCTTGGTGCCGGTGAGCGCCGCCCGTTCGCGCAGCAGGTCGAGCAGGGTCACCCAGGATTCGACCTCGAACCGGCGCTCCTGTCCGTTGATGTGCAGCAGGATCGGATACTGCTGGTAAAGATCCATGACCACCCCCTCAGTGAGTGAAACCTTGACCTTATGCCGGCCGGCGCGGACGGTCGGTTAGGTCACGCACTTATTGCTGAGAAGGGGGGGGGGGCGCCGGGTCCCGGTCAGGCGCGCATCCGGTTCAGGTGCGCGCCCAGGCGGTGGCCGAGGGCGCAGATCGTCAGCGAGGGGTTGACGCTGCCCGCGGTGGGAAACACCGATCCGTCGCTGATCCAGACGTTGTCGAAGCCGAACACCTTGAGGTTGCGGTCGACCACGCCATCCCTGGCCGAGGACCCCATGCGCGCCGTGCCCAGGTGGTGGGCGGCGGAGGCCACCGTATCCTCCCAGCGGGCGAGCGGGTCGGAGCGCAGGCCGCGCACCTCGTCGTGCCCGCGCAGGCTGCTCATCAGGAGCTCGTGGTACTCGGCGAACATGGCGATGTCCTGGTCGCTGAGGCGCCAGTTCACGCGCGCGATCGGAAAGCCGAATTCATCCCGGGACTTCGCGGACAGGCTGACCTGGCTGTGCGGATTCGGCAGCTGTTCGGTCATGAAGAACAGGTCGCCATAGCGCGAGCGTGCGCTCAAGGGCAATTTCTGGTGTGCGATGCGCCAGATGATGTAGGGGTGGCGCACCAGGGACTTCAGGTGCGAGAGCGCCACGTCGCGCGGTCCGCGCACGCCGAGGAAGGACATCACGGCCTTGTTCGGTACCGGACGCCGGCTGATGCCTTTCCTGACGAACACCGCATGGTTGGGCAGCTGGCGCGTGCGCTGCACCTCGCCCCTGAGCATGAAGCCGGGAAACGCCTGCACCTCCGGCGCGGATTCGCCCTCCACCCCGGGCTTGCCGGCAAACGGACGGTGGAAGGTCACCTGCGACAGGTAGCCGGCCGGATGGTCGATCAGGTTGCGTCCCAGCCACCAGGGCGTGGCCGGCAGCGGCACGTCCGGCTTGCGCAGCGAGTTCAGCAGCAGGCGCGGGGTTTCCAGGGCGCCGGCCGCGATCACGAAGCGGTCGGCCTTGACGGTGAAGCGGTGGCCGCCGCTGCCGACGACCAGGGTGTGGCTCCGGCCGTGCTCCTGCAGCAGTTGCAGCGCGGTGCTGTGGTAGACGCAGCGCACCAGGCCCTGGTCGCACCAGCGGCGCAGGGTTTCCTTGCCGCGGAACGGCGGCGAGCGGAAGCGGTAGGTCTTGGCATCGAACACATCGGTTCCCTGCAGCGCGCTGCTGCCGGGACCGTCGGTTCCGCCGGGGCCGTCCTGGCTGGCGCCGCACAGGAAGTCGAGCGCGACCGCGTACCAGGGGGCGAGGTCGCTGCGCCCGATCGGCCAGCCGCTGTGCGGAATCCACGGGCGCTCGAGGAAATCCTGCTCGTCGAGCGGGGCGCAGACGCCATGCCAGAACGCGGTGCCGCCGCCCACCTCCAGGCCGCGGCTGGTCGATATGCCGAATGGCCGGCCGACATTCTCGATGTGCAGCGCGGGACGGTCGCGTCGCGACGCCCTGATCGGCCCGGTCTCGATGAAGAGCACGCTGCGCCCCGCGCCCACCAGGGAATTGGCTACGGAAATCGCGCCCATGCCGGTGCCGACGATGCAGATGTCGGTGCGGAGGGTGGTGTCTGGTTTCAACAGTCTGCCGTCGATGAACATCGTCTGTGCGCCGTGGTTGGTTGGGTTTCTCGGGCGATACTGACTCTCAGAAAAATGATGCTTTTGCGACATGCAGAATAGCGCAGATTCTCACAGTTGTGTTGTTAAAAAATAAATTGCACCTGTTGGGAGAGACGGTGGCGTTGTGGAACCCGTCATGCATGGCCGGCACACCCGGATTACCTCACAATGCGCACACTTGCCTGTGGATCGACCGCAAGCACGAAGCGCAGGATCGCCTCCGTGGTCACGGTGTCGATCCTGCCCGCCATGCGGCGTTCGAAGGGATGGTCGTCGAAGGCGACGTTGGTGCGGAACATGCGGGCGCCAAGCCGGACCGCCGTCGGCACGTCGATCGTGAGCGGCTGGAAGCGGGCCTGCCGGAGCCATGCCTGGGCCTCGGCCCGCGTGGCGACCTGGTCCGCACCCGCATGGGCCGCCGCCAGCGTCTCCAGGACCCACTGGTTGGAATTCTGGTAGCGCGTCGAGAAGGCATAGGACAGCATGTTGTAGCGCGGCTCGTGCAGGCGCAGCGGCGTGCGGCCGAGCATCAGGCGCGCGAGGCGGGCCTGGGTGGCGGCGCCGGGGATGAGCAGCTGCGCCTCATGCCGGAACAAATCGGTCAGGAAGAAGTTGCCCATGCCTTCGTGGTAGAGCCCGGAGCTGTCGGCGCCGCATTCGTTCAGTTCGTGCACGACGGTCCAGCGGCCGGCGGGATGGTCGCGCACCACGATCCCCATGTGGGAATAGCGCACGCCGTAGCGGTCCAGGTCCTGGCCGGCGCGCGACACCAGCGCCACGCTGGCGCCGCTGGCGTCGAGCTCCTCGACGGTGCGGCGCGCCAGGTCGATCGAGGCCACCGCCTCCAGCGCGCTCAGGGGCCGCTCTTCGCAGCCGGCGCCGGCCCGGGCGGGCAGGACGCAGGCGGCCAGCAGGGCGATCAGCAAGCGGCGCATCTCAGTGCACCCGCGACGAATGCAGCAGGGCGCGCCCGATCTCGTTCGGGAGGAAGGCGATGGCCTTGCCCGACAGGACCAGCACGTGGCCGGCCGAGGACGCCACCAGCTCCAGCACCGTGCCGGCCGCCAGCGACAGGCCGCCGGCCGCCTTGCCCGACAGGCGCACCGTGGCGCGGCTGGCGTTGAAGCTGTTCTCCAGCAGCAGTTCGAGTCCGTCGCCCACCGCGCGCACGCTGGCGACCACGACCGTGCCGGACAGCGCGACCGAGGCGATCGACCCGCCCACCACGGTGGCGGACAGCTCGCTGGCCGCCTGCGACGGGTGCGAACCATCGCCGGTGGCGTGGGCGCCGGCGCAGGCGAGGGCGATCAGGATGGCGGCAAGGGAGCGTTTCATATGTCCTCCGTGGTTGGGTGCGCCATCATCGCGGCTCCCCGGCCCGCCTGGCAACCGGCGGATGCCGGGTAGCGCCCCGGCGCACCGGCGGTATCGGCTTGCGATACCGCCGGTCCCGGGGCCGCCAAAAGACAGAGCTCCGCTCCCCCTCCTTCGCTGTATCCTAGGGAGCCACGCGACAGACACGGAGGATGACATGAGAGGAAAGGAGGCGCCCGGGGCGCAGGGCTACCGCCCGGTGAACTGCGGGTTCTACGACATGCTGGAAGCAGCCGCCACGAAGCGCACGCCGGTGGCGCTCGAAGTGGCCGAGGTCGCCAGCGCGAGCACGACGCGGCTGGCCTGCATCCGCGACCTGTACAGCCGCGACGGCGTGGAATACGCCGCGCTGGACAACGGCGAAATCATCCGGCTCGACACCCTGATCGCCGTGGACGGCGTCGCGGCCGACGATTTCAGCTGAACCCTGCGGCGGCGCCTCAGGGGCCGCGGAACACGATGGTCTTGTTCCCGTCAACGAAGACGCGCCGCTCGATGTGGAACTTGACGGCCGCGGCGAGCGCCATGCATTCGTTGTCGCGGCCGACGCGGGTCAGCTCGGCGGGCCGGTAATTGTGGTCGACCCGGGTCAGCACCTGCTCGATGATCGGGCCCTCGTCCAGGTCCGGCGTGGCGTAGTGGGCGGTCGCGCCGATCAGCTTGACGCCCCGGTCGAAGGCTTGCTGGTAAGGCTTGGCGCCCTTGAAGCCGGGCAGGAAGGAGTGGTGGATGTTGATGCAGCGCCCGGCCAGGCGGCGCGCCAGCTCGTCGGACAGGATCTGCATGTAGCGCGCCAGGATCACCAGCTCGGTGCGGGTCTCCTCGACGATCTCGAGCAGGCGCGCTTCCTGCTGCGCCTTGTTGTCCTTCGTGACCGGCAGGAACACGAAACGGATGCCTTCGCGCTCGACCATCGGCCGCAGGTCGAGGTGGTTCGAGACCACCGCCGTGATATTCATGTTCAGCTCGCCGTTCCGGCGGCGGTACAGCAGGTCGTCCAGGCAGTGGTCGACCTTCGAGACCATGATCACGGTCCTGACCGCCTCCGACGGGTCGTGGAACTTCCACTGCATCTCCAGGCGCGAGGCCACCTCGGCGGCGAACTGCTGGCGGATGTCGTCGATCGGCGGCGAGGCTTCCTGCTGGCGGAACACGGCGCGCATGAAGAAGCGCTCGGTGGAGTCGTCGTCGAACTGTTCCAGGGCGCAGATATAGCAGTCGCGCTCGGCGAGGAAGGTCGCCACGGCGGCCACGATGCCGGTGCCGGCGCGGCAGCTGGCGTTGAGGATGTATTCGATGCGCGGTGGCGTGGTCGGGGCGGCGCTGGTCATGCTGTGTTCCTGTCGGTGTTGGCGGTCGATGAAATCCATGGCGTACACGGGCGGACCCGTGGCCTGGGTATTGCTCGTCCGTAACGCGAGTCGACGGGTAGGCCGGCCGCGGATGCGGAAATCCGCCGGGGCCGGATGGGACCTGGCGGAAATATTGTCAGAATGCTTAGGATGGCGGTTGAGCCAGCCGGCGTCAAGTGTACCCGATGCCGGCCCCGGACCGCCATCCGGCCCCTTATCCTGCCATGCGCGCCTGTTCCGGGGTGACCGTCATCGGCATCCTGTTGACGTTCGCGTTGTGCATGACCCACGGGGAACCCGCGACCACGATCGCGATCAGGGCGGCGTTGCACAGGAACACCACGGTGTTCTCGCGCTGGTCCTGCGCACGCCCGAGGTGCAGGAACCAGACCAGCTGGACCCGCAGCTGGACGATGGCCAGCACGACCACGGCCGGCCAGCGCATGCCCGCCGGGACCAGGCCCGACATGACGGCGCCGAACGAGGCCAGGGTCAGGACCAGGGACAGCAGCAGGCCGACCGCGTCGCTGCGGATGCTCCCATGACCAGGGTGAAACAGGCCGACAGGAAGGCGCTGACCTGTGGCCCGGCGCCTTCGTGCAGCAGCACCGCGAACTCATACAGTTCCAGCCCGATGAAGGCGGCGCCCGGCACCCCGGTGGCGGCCAGCCAGCGCAGGGTGGCCGCCTGGCGGTCGCGCTGCATGTACAGCATCGCGACCGCGAACGCGACGCTGCTGAACAGGAGCAGGGCGGTTTCGCGGTTCTTGCATGGATCTACAGGGTCCGCTGCCAGCGATGTATGGAATCCTGGCGCGGGTTGAGCTAGTCTAATCGGAAGCAAAATCCATGCATGGTGACAAAATATCCGAAGCGAGATCCATACAAGACGAGGTCCCCGCCTGGCTGGCGGGCCTGGCGCCCGGACGCGGCCCGCGTTTCCTGCAAATCGCGGACGCGATCGAGCAGGCCCTGCTTGAGGGGACGCCCAGGCCCGGCGAGCGCCTGCCGCCGCAGCGCCGGCTGGCCGCGCAGCTGAACGTCGACCTGACCACGGTCACGCGCGCCTACGACGAGGCCAGGCGCCGCCGGCTGCTCGAAGGGCGCGGCGCGCGCGGCACCTACGCGGCGGCGCCGAAGGTGGAATCGATGCCGATGATGGACCTGAGCATGAACATCCCGCCGTCCCCGGAGGACGTGGATTTCGGCGAGCTGCTGCGGCAGGGGTTGGCGCAGGTCCTGATGCGCGCCGATAACGAACTCCTGATGACCTACCACCTGAGCGGCGGCAGCGAACCGGACCGGCGCGCCGGCGCGGCCTGGCTGGCGCCGATGTTCGGCGTGGTCGATCCGGCGCAGGTGGTCGTCTGTCCGGGGGCCCAGGCGGCGCTGGTGGCGCTGATGCTGTCGCTGTCGGAGCCGGGCGCTGCGATCGTCACCGGACCGGCGGTGTATCCGGGCCTGCGCGCGGCGGCGCAGCAGTTCGGGCGGCGCCTGCTGGTGGTCGAGGCCGACGGCGACGGCATGCTGCCCGAGGCCCTGGAGCGGGCCTGCCGCGAGCATGGCGCGCGCCTGGCCTACCTGAATCGGACCCTGCAGAACCCGAGCACGCGCACCATGCCCATGGCGCGGCGGCGCGAGATCGTGGCGGCGGCGGTGCGCCACGGCGTCCGCATCATCGAGGACGACCCCTACTGGCTGCTGGCGCGCGACGCGCCGCTTCCGCTGGCCAGGATCGCGCCGGGTCACGTGTACTACGTGTCGACCCTGTCGAAATGCCTGACGCCGGGCCTGCGCATCGCCTTCGGCCTGTTCCCCGACCCGGCGCCGCGGGAGCGCTTCCTGGTCGCCCTGCGCGCCTTCGCGCTGATGGCGGCGCCGCTGACGGCGGCGCTGGCCACCCAGTGGATCCACGACGGCTCGGCGCAGCGTTTGCTGGACGGCGTGCGCCTCGAAGCGCGCGCGCGCCAGGAGCTGGCGCGCGACATCCTGGCCGGCAGGCCGGGCGCGGTGGAGGACGGGTTGCACCTGTGGCTGGAGCTGCCGGCCTACTGGACCTCGGAGGAGCTGGCGCGGGTGGCGGGCCGGGAAGGCCTGGCGGTGGCGCCGGCGGCGGTGTTCTGCCCCGGGCCGATGGCGCCGAATGCGATCCGGGTCTCGCTCGGCAGCATCAAGGAACGCGCGCGCCTGCGCGCCGCCCTGCGGCGCCTGTCCGCGCTGCTGGCGCGCCAGCCGGCGCCATACCGGGACGCGCTGGTCTAAGTACTCGCCCATAACTAAATGTGTTTTTGGCTGCCATAACCGGCGCGTTGCTGCGCTGGCTCCCGCTGGCAGTGCTCGCACTGCGGCGCGGCCGCCGCCTCGCACCGCATCCGGTTCTGTTCGCCAAAACTCACATTTATTTCTGTTCGAGTACTTAGGCGGTCCTACTGGACGCGGCGCACCTTGGCCGAGTTGTTGCTGCCGTCGACCTTCAGGAACAGCGTGCCGAACACGTTGCGCTCGATCGTGACCTTCGGGTTGCTCGAGCGCGGCAGCACCGCTTCGCTGCCGTCGACGACGCGCCAGACCTGGCCATTGGCCAGGCGGAACTGGGTGCCTGGCCCCCAGCCTTCGAAGTCGCCCTTGATCGTGCTGACGATCGCCTTCGGCTGTTCCTCGCGCAGCCTGGAAACCTCCAGGCCGAAGCTCTGTTCGGGCGTGCGCACGGGCGCCGCGGCGACCGGCGCGGCGCCCGCCTGGGCGCCCACGGGAATCGCGTCGTAGCAGGCCAGGCGCGCCGGGGTGTCGGCCAGGGTGCGGCATTTCAGGATCGCCGCATCGTCCGCGAGGGCGGAACCGGAGGCGAGGAACAGCAGGGCGAGGGGCAGGGCTTTCATCTGGGTCTTTTCGAATGGGTGAATACACGGCCAGTTGCATGGCCGCAGCGATTATACGGCGAACGGCCGACCGCCTGCGCGGCGGCGCCCGCCAAAAAAGATTCCACACGGCAATATTTTTTTGGGTAGAATCTGCCGCACCCGAGTGCTGTAAATACAGGCGATCCACCTGCGCCGCCGCCGCGAGCGCGGTCTTGTTCCTGCGTGCGGCCGTTCGGGCCGACTTTGCCGGCGCCCCGGACCGCGGGCCGGGCGCGCCGCGGCAATGCCACCCACAATCTGATCAAGGAGTTCCTCGTGGTTTCATACTTCGAAGACAATACTCACGCGCGCCAGGTGGCAGGCGCGATCCGCAAGCCGGCGCTCGGCGCGCTGGCCCTGGCCCTGCACCTGGTCTACGCGCCGGCGGCGCTGGCCCAGGTCACCCTGCTGTCGCAGGGCAAACCCGCTTTCGCTTCCTCGGTGCAGGGCGGCGCGACCCCGAACCTGGCGGTCGACGGCCAGCTCCAGTCGCGCTGGGAAAGCGTCCATCAAAAGGACCCGCAATGGCTGTACGTGGACCTGGGCGCGCGCGCCAGCATCACGAAAGTGGTGGTCCAGTGGGAGAACGCCTCCGCGCGCACCTTCGAGCTGCAGGTGTCCGACGACGAGGTGACCTGGGAAAAGGTCGGCGGGGTGGATGACAACCAGCAGCTGGTCAACGAATTCAACCTGGCCACGGAGGCGCGCTATGTGCGCGTGCACGGCACCCAGCGCACCACCGGCTACGGCTACTCGATCTTCGAGCTGGGCGTCTACGGCAGCGGCGGCGATCCGGGCGGCGGCACGCGCCCGAACATCGCCCTGCATGCGCCGGTGCGCGCCTCCTCCAACGAATCGCAGCAGCCCGGCGCCAATCCGAACCTGACGCCGCGCGACTACCTCGAGGCCAACATCAACGACAACGACCGCCAGACGCGCTGGTCGTCGGCCTACCGCGACACCGAGTGGGTCCAGGTCGACCTGGGCAGCAGCCAGTGGATCGGCGCCGTGGAGCTGGACTGGGAAGACGCCCACGCCCGCGCCTACGACCTGCAGGTGTCGAACGACGGCGTGAACTGGCGCACCGTGTACCGCAACCTGGGCGCCACCGGCGGGGTGCAGAACACTCCGCTGTACGAGAACGGCCGCCATGTCCGGATGCAGGGCATCCAGCGCGCCACCCAGTACGGCTACTCCATGTTCGAGCTGCGCGCGTATCCGTGGCGCGACGGCGATCCGAAGCCGCTCCACGCGATCCCGCCGCTGGCCCAGCCGAGCCAGGTGGTGGTGGGCAAGGGCAGCTATGAAGTCGACGATTCGAGCCAGCCGGAACCGCCGCCGCCGCAGTACCGGACCGAAGGCGTGAAATGGCCGATCGCCTCGAACGACTGGTGGCAATCGCTCCTGATCAGCAACCTGGGCAGCGGCAGCGGCCTGGTCACGCTGCCGCTGCGCAGCAAGTACACGCGCAACGGCCTGTCCCTGACCACCATCGACGCCGGCTTCGTGACCGGCGACGGCAACGCGATCGAGACCGCGCGCCAGCCCGACCTGTACCTGATGCCGGAGAGCGTGGCGCCGGACCGGATGCAGACCAGGGTCGACGGCCATGGCGACTATTCCGTCAGCGTCATCATGAGCGACGACGCCAGCGCCAAGATGCGCAGCACCCTGGTGCAGGGTTCGCCCTATGTGTACAACACGTTCGGCGCGACGGCGGGCCGGGTCCAGCTGAGCGCCTACAACATCGTGCGCCTGTTCGACAGCGCCGGCAACACCATCCTGGACGGCGACACGGCAACTTACGACGGCGACGTGGTCGGCATCGAACTGGCCAGCACCGACGAAGCCCCGAACCCGCAGACCGCGACCCGCTACTATGGCGTGTTCGCCCCGGCCGGCAGCCGCTTCCTGCGCGTCGGCGGCACCATCAAGATCACCCTCGGCGGCGGCCAGGACTACCTGTCGCTGGCGACCATGCCGGCGGCCTCCGACCTGTCCGCGTTCCAGCGCAATGCCTACGCCTTCGTGACCGGCACCCGGGTCGACTACCGCTACGACCAGGCCAGCGCCGAGGTGACCACCGACTTCGCCAGCAGCACCGAACTGAAACGCCCGGGCTTCCCGAACGAGACGCTGATGGGGCTGCTGCCGCACCAGTGGAAGATCTCCGGGGCGCGCACCGGGCCGTATCGCTATCCGAGCATCCGCGGCGAGATCCGCGTGGCCGAGGGCAACAGCTTCACCACGGTCGACCGCTTCCACGGCCTGATCCCGCAGTTCGTCGAGCCGCGCAACCCGGAGTACTCGCGCGCGAAGCTGGTCACCTACCTCGACCAGCTCGACCAGAGCACGTCCGGCAACCTGATGATCAACGACCCCTACTGGCAGGGCAAGGCGCTGCATCCGCTGGCGGCCGGGGTCCTGGTGGCGGAACAGATGGGCGACCGGGTGCGCCGCGACGCCTACCTGGCCAAGCTGCGCCCGGTCCTCACCGACTGGCTCTCCTACACCCCGGGCGAGACGAAGCACGGCACCTATTTCCACTACGTGCGCAGCTGGGGATCGCTGGTGGCCTACCATACCGGGTTCGGCCTGAACACGGGCTTGACCGACCACCACTTCACCTACGGCTACTTCGCCTTCGCGGCCGCGGTGCTGGCGAGCTACGACAAGGACTTCCTGCGCGACTACGGTCCGATGGTCGAACTCCTGATCCGCGACTATGCGAGCCCGTCGCGCACCGATCCGCTGTTCCCGCAGTTCCGCAACTTCAGTCCCTATGTGGGCCATTCCTGGGCCGGCGGCTTCGGGGACAACCCGAACGGCAACAACCAGGAGGCGGCGGGCGAGGCGCTGGTCGGCTGGCTGGGCCAGTACCTGTGGGGCGTCGTGACCGACAATCCGGTCATGCGCGACGCCGGCATCTACGGTTTCACGACCGAGGAGCGCGCCATCGAGAACTACTGGTTCGACTACGACCGCGACATCCGCCTGCCGGAATTCGCGCACACCGGCGTGGGCCAGGTATACGGCTCGTCGTATGCCTACCGAACCTATTTCGACCCCAAGGAAGGTCCGTACGCGCCCTACGTCTACGGCATCCACTGGCTGCCGACCGCCGAATGGCTGACCTACTATGGGCGTGACAAGTCCAAGGCGGCGCGCCTGTACGAAGGCTTCGTGGCCGACAACGGCGGCCCGGAGCGGAGCTGGGAGCACATCATCTGGCCGTTCCAGGCGCTGAGCGACCCGCAGGCCGTGCTGGCCAAGTTCGACGGCAGCCGCCTGCAGTACAACGAGGCCTTCAACGCCTACTGGTTCGTCAACAGCATGGCCAGCCTCGGCGAGCGCACCAGCGAGGTGTGGGCGCTCGACTGGCCGGCCGCCACCGTGTACCGCAACGCCGGCGGCTACACCGCCCAGGTATGGAATCCGACCGACACGCCGCGCACGGTGCGCTTCACCAACGGTTCCGCCGTGCTCGGCTCGGCCACGGTGCCGGCGCGCGCCACCGTGTCGCTCGATCCGACCAGGGCCAACGGCGCCGTGCCGGCGCCCCCGAGCCCGGTCGATCCCTACCTGCCACGCGCGGGCTGGAAGGTCAGCGCTTCCTCGGGCGATGCGACCGGCAACATGCTGGACGGGAATCCGAACACCCGCTGGACCTCGGGCCAGCAGCAGGTTCCGGGGCAATGGATCGTGGTCGACCTGCAGGCTGCGAAGACCTTCGACTCGGTGTTCCTGAACGCGGGCAATGGCGGCGACTACCCGCACGGCTACAAGGTGCAGGTGTCGGACGACGGGCAGGCCTGGGTCGACGTCGCCGATGGCAACGAGCCGGGGCAGACCACCGCCATCAGCTTCGCCCGCAGGACGGCGCGCTACCTGCGCATCGAGCAGCTTGGCACCTCCGGCAGCTGGTGGTCGATCACCGAGCTGAAGCTCGCCCTGTTCGGCGGCGGCGCGTGACCGGGACCGGCGGCGCCCCGGCTCCCGCGCCGGGTGCGGGGCGGCGCCGGTGAAGCGGCCGGTCAGCCCGGCTTGCCGTCGGCGCGCGGACTGGTCAGGTAGGGGAGGTAGCGCACCAGGTAGACCAGGAAGGCGCCGGCCCAGAACGTGGCCGACAGCGCCAGCATGCCGTCCCGCAGCGCCCCATCGAGCGTGTTGGCGATGAGGCGCGCCAGCGCGGCGAGCGGCAACAGCACGTAGATGGCCGTTTCGCTGCGTCCGGCACGCAGCGGCCGGCCGGTGTGGCCGAGCGCCGTGCGGGTGATCATGGCGCCGATCATGCCGCCCATGGCGCCGATGGCCAGCAGGTGCAGCGCACTGCTGGGCGACACATGGCCGCTGGCGGCCAGTCCCAGCGCCGCCAGCCCGGCGGCCAGCAGCGCAAACGACAGGTGGATCGTCCACAGCAGGGGATTCGAGCGGGTCGCGAGCGGATCCCACAGGACCAGGCGCACGGCGTTGGCGCCGGCGGCGCACCAGGCGGCGCCTGCGGTGAGCCAGGCCGGCGCTCCGCCAAACCAGCACAGCGTCGCCAGCGCGATCAGGAGGGCGCAGGCGAGGTCGAGATACCCGGACTGGCGCGGCCGGCTGCCGGGCGCGCCGTTACGGGTGAACATCGGCGCGACCCGCCCGCCGATCAGCGCCACCAGCAGTACCAGGAACATGATCGCGGCCCGGACGGTGTCGATCGGCGAGACCGGCAGCCAGCCGGCCAGCGCGAGATGGAAGGCGAGGTTGCTCGCCGCGAGCAGGGCCACCACGCCGGCCACCGGCAGGTTGCGCCGGTTGTGCGCCGCAAGCAGGAGGCGCAGGATGATCCAGGCGACGGCGGCCAGGAAGGCCAGGTCCACGATGGCGTACAGCAGCGGGATCCCGCTCAGCGCGGCGCAGCGGCCCGCCAGCCACAGCGCGGCCAGCGCACGCAGGGTGGCGCCATGGGGCGTCGGCAGGCCGGTCCAGGCCTGGACGGCGGTGAACAGGAAGCCGGCCACCACCGCGCCGGCGAAGCCGAACGTCATCTCGTGCATATGCCAGAGCAGGTCGATGCGCGCCGCCTGCCACAGGCCGAGATAGGACAGGATCCAGGCGGGCAGGGCGACGACCGCGAGCGCGGCCGCGAGCAGGTAGAAGGGACGGAATCCCAGGCGGTACACCGGCGCTTCAGGCGATGCCAGGGAAGCCAGGGACGACGCTGCGGACGGGACGGAGGGCATGGATGACTCCGGTATTGAAGATGTAGATAGAATACATCAAAAGCCCCGGCGGTGAGAATTGGTGAGTAAGCAGCGCATGGCCATGGCTATACTGTCCGGCTATGGCCAGTTTCCCCCCACGTCGTTTCGCTGCCTCGACCCCGGCCATTGCAGGCGACCGCCGCCTGGCCGGCGCCGCCCTCATGCTCCTCGTCCATGCGGCCCTGATCCTTGGCTGGCAGACGGCGCGCACGCCGCCGCCGGTCCAGGCGGAAGGAGAGGGCGCCGTTCTCCAGTGGATCCGCCTGCCGGCGCCGCCCAGCGGGGTGGCGCCCTCCGCCGCGCCGCAGGAAGCACGCCGGCCTGCACGCCCCGCGCCGGTCCGCTCCGCCCGGCCCGGCGCGGCCGCGGTCCCGGCCGCGCCGGACCCGGAACCTGCGGCGGCTCCGGCATCCGACGCCGGGGCGCCGCCCAGGCCCTTCGCCGAATCCATCATGGAAAGCGCGCGCCGCAGCGCCGGCAGCATCGACCGCGCGCTACGCAGGGAAAACCGGCCCACCATCATCCTGCCGCCGGACAGTCCGCAGATCCGCCTGCGCCAAGGGATGGAGCAGGCGCACGAGATGGCGCCGCCCAGGTTGTGGGAAGCGCCCAAGGTCCAGGAGCTGGTCAACAACACGGGCGACGGCGCCCGCCGCACGCGCGTGACCACCGGCAACGGTACCTACTGCATCACGGAAGTGTCTCCTGTCACCAGCATCGACATGATCGAAAAACACGGCAAGCAAAGGCTCACCAGCTGTCCTCGGCATGAAGAACCCGCCAGGAAGCAGGAATGGCGCACTGCGCGCGACTGATCGGACGCGCGATGTGACCGGACGGGATGGCCCGACAACATCGGCGACCGTGGCCCAGGCTGTATAGAGAGCGCGAAACCAGGCGTCGGGAGCCAGGGTCGGCCTGCAATTCAGGAGAGATCATGTTCGACCACGTCACATTCGGCGCCAGCGACGATGCGGCGAGCAGGGCGTTCTTCACCAGGGCGCTCGCACCGGCCTGCGTTGACTGGACATGCGAAATGCAAGTTATGTCCGTTTCCGCACTGAACGGCCTCGTGCGCGGTCATATGCTAAGGGTGTGACTCAGGCAAATATGACTTGCCGAGTCCGAGAAATGGCGCAAGAGTAGGGCTGTGGAGCGCAGCGGCACGCATTCCGGCACCTTGCTCCAGCGCTTGTCTGCACATTTTTTTGCGATCATCGACCTGGCTGCGCGGATTGGAATAGCAAGAATCAATCGAGCCCGTGAGTTCGACCCCTGGCCGACTACTGCGATTTACCGAAATGACTACGCCACATTCCGCTACCGTCGCCGCGACCAAGGAGGTCCCGGCCGCACCCAAGGAAAGACGCCGGGCCGCTCCCTTGACGCTCGCTGCATGGAGACAATTCGTCAACGTGGCAAAGCCCTATTGGCTGGGGGACGACAGGAAGAAGGCCTGGCTGCTGCTCTCGCTCCTGATCGTCCTGATGCTGGTCGAGACCAAGCTGGCGGTCATGCTGAACACCCAGGCCGGCGAGATGACCTCGGCGCTGGCAGGCAAGGATGGCGGCCGCTTCTGGACATCGGTGCGCGCCTGCCTGTTCATCCTGGCGTTCGCGGTGCCGATCTACGCCTTCTATTACTACATGCGCGACCTCTTCGCCAACCAGTGGCGGCGCTGGCTCACCGGCCGTTTCCTCGATGGCTACCTGAAAGGGCGCAAATACTACGAGCTGGGATCCGACAGCGAGATCGACAACCCCGATCAACGCATCAGCGAAGACATCGGCACGTTCACCGGGAGGTCGATCCACTTCCTGCTGATCTTCCTGGGCTCGATCATGCAGCTGGTGGCGTTCAGCACCGTGCTGTGGTCGATTTCGCACGTGCTGGTCGGCGTGCTGGTGGTGTACGCGCTGACGGGCACCGTTGTCGCGCTCTACGTCTTCGGCAACCCCTTGATCCGCCTGAATTTCTGGCAGCTGCGGCGCGAGGCGGATTTCCGTTTCAGCCTGATGCGCTTGCGCGAGAATGCCGAATCGATCGCCTTCTACCGCGGCGAGGAACAGGAGCGCGCCCATATCGACAGCAAGTTCGACGAGGTGATCCGCAATTTCGCCAAGCTGATCATCAAGCAGCGTTCCCTCAACCTGTTCCAGCGCACCTTCAGCCAACTCACCCTGGTGCTGCCGGGTGTGATCCTGGCCGAAGGCGTCCTGTCGGGCCAGCTGGAAGTGGGACGGGCGATACAGGCGGCCGGGGCGTTTACGGCCGTGCTCGCCGCCGTGGGGGTGATTGTCGACAACTTCGAGAGCCTGAGCCGCTTCGTGGCGGGAATCGACCGCCTCCAGGCGTTGTCCGATCTGGTGCTGCCCAAGGCGGAGCCGAAGACCGTTGCCGACAACGGGCATCCGCGCATCCAGAGGCGTCCAGGCAGGCAGCTCGCGCTGGAATCCCTGACGCTGCATCCGCCGCAATCCGAGCGGGTGCTCATCAAGGAGCTGAGCCTGGTCCTGAAGCCGGGCGACGCGCTGCTGATTACCGGCGACAGCGGCTGCGGCAAGAGCTCGCTGTTGCGTGCGATTGCGGGTTTGTGGAATACCGGCAGCGGCGTGATCCATCATCCGCCCCTGGAAGAGTTCTTCTTCCTGCCCCAGCAGCCCTATCTGCAGTCCGGCACGCTGCGCAGCCAGCTGATCTACCCCAGCGCACAGTCGAGCCTGAGCGACGAGCGGCTGCTCGACATATTGGAGCAGGTGCATCTGCCGCGCCTGGCCGAGCGCGTGGGCGGCCTGGACGCCGTCCACGACTGGGAAAAGCTGTTGTCGGTCGGCGAGCAGCAGCGCCTGGCCTTCGCCCGCGTGCTGGTGCATGCGCCGAGCATCGTCATCCTGGACGAAGCGACCAGCGCGCTCGACAGTGGCAACGAAGCCTCGCTATACGGGCGCCTGCGCGACGGCGGAACGACCCTGATCAGCATCGCCCACCGCGCCGCAGTGCTGCGCCACCATACCCATGTGCTGCGCTTGATGGGCGAGGGCGCCTGGGAGATACATGAAGCAGCCGCCTATCAGTTCGATGGGCCGGTTGCCAGGTCGCGCAGTGGCGGCAACAACGCCCAGCCGCTGCGCCACGCGCGCAAGGTGGCTGCCGCGCAGCCGGCCAAGAAAGCCGTACCCGATTGACTGAAGCGATGCCCCGCCTGGATCCTTGCGGCGACCAGGCGCGACGCCAGCCGATCAGGCCTGAGCGGCTCAGCGCACTTCCAGCAGCTCGACCTCGAACAGCAGGGTGGCGTTCGGTGGGATCGGGCCTGCGCCGCTGGCGCCATAGCCCATGCTGGCGGGCACGATCAGCGTACGCTTGCCGCCCACTTTCATGCCCTGCACGCCCTGGTCCCAGCCCTTGATGACCTGGCCGCCGCCGACCTGGAAGCTGAAAGGCGAGCGCCCCTGCGACGAGTCGAACTGGGCGCCGCGCTGCGACGGGGCCTTCGGCTCGAACAGCCAGCCGGTATAGTGGACGACGGCGGTGGCGCCGGCCACCGCCTCCTTGCCGGTGCCGGCCACGGTATCGATCGTTTGCAAGGCCACAGCGCTGGCCTCGACCGATTGCGGCGCCTCGGCGCGTTTGCAGCCGGCCAGGGCCAGCGTCAGTGTTACACCAAGGGCGCAGCAGGAAAGCAGTTGTTTCAAATTATTCTCTCGTGGTAATTGTCCATATTGGATGCCGCAGCAGCATACATCGCGGCTGCTGCCATGACAACACCTGGGCTGGGCCGCCGAGCATCGGCTCCGTTCGAGGCATGCTGATGCGGTCCGTTACGCCTCGCTGTCGCAGATCCGGTCGCGCCCGGCGGACTTGGCCTGGTAGAGGCGGCGGTCGATCCGGTCCAGGAAGACCTGGGGGTCGTCCTGGGCCCCGGGCACGATGGTGCCGACGCCCATGCTGACAGTGACCTGGCGGCCGACGCCGGAGCGGGCATGGGGGATCTCCTCGTGTCCCAGCAGCTTGCGGCAGCGCTCGGCCACGTTGCGGGCGGCTTCCCCGTCCGTGCCCGGCAGCAGCAGCACGAATTCCTCGCCGCCCAGGCGCGCGCACAGGTCGCGCGAGCGCGACGCGCCTGCGTCCAGGGCCTGGGCCACGCGGCGCAGGCAGTCGTCACCCTGCACGTGGCCGTAATGGTCGTTGTACTGCTTGAAGTAATCGATGTCGATCACGACCAGCGACAGCGGCTCGCCGATCGCGCGCGCCTTGGCCCATTCGACCGGGTACAGGGTGTCGAACATGCGGCGGTTGGCCACGCCGGTCAGGCTGTCGCGGTAGGACAGGATTTCGAGTTCGCGCTGCAGTTGCAGGATCTTGTCTTCGGCCTGCTTGCGCGCGGTGATGTCGAACATGAAGCCGACCAGGGAGTCGACGCTGCCGTCCTGCCGCCTTACCACGTGCACCACGTCGCGGATCCAGACCTGGTCGCCATCGCGCGTCAGGGCACGGTAGTCGGCCTCATGGTCCACGCCTTGCTGCGATTGCGAAACACAGAAATCGACGGTCTTCTGGCGGTCTTCCTCGTGGATCCGGTCGGCCCAGTCGTGCACGCTCAGCCAGCTGGACGGGCTCCAGCCGAGCAATTCCTCGATCTGGGGGCCGATGTAGGTGAAGCGCATCGTGGCCCAGTCGATTCGCCAGGGAATCGCCCGGGTCGATTCCAGCAGGGTGCGATAGACGCCGGGATCGTCGCCGGTGACGGGCTCGGAGGCGGGAAGTGGAGCAGTCATGAGGCTGGGGGGATTGGACAGGGATGACAGCATTGTGCACCGAAAACATTAGCTACCGTCAAGAAAATCGCCGCTGCTGCTGTGTCCCGGAGGGGAGGCCAGAAGCGGGCAGGTGTCGGGAATCCTTACAGCGTGGAGTGGGCGGTTGGGAATGCGATCCAATTGATGTGTTAAATCAAGTACCTATGTTCATGAAACGGTTTGGCGCATTCTTTGCTTGTCTATGGAACATATTCATTGTTGGAGTAAAAATATGTTTCGCAAGATTTCTTGCCTGCTGGCCGCCGTCGCCCTGGCCCAGCCTGCCGCCGCCGATGTGATCTATACCTGGCACCAGACGGCCGCCTCTCCAACCATGCCCGAAGCCCTGAACATCGAACTCGTGTTTTCCGACGCCGCCGTCGCCGGGGGCGCGCTGGCGCTGGACATCGACAACCAGTGCATGTTCGTCGACCCCTGCATCGATCCGCAGGACAGCCTGCTGTCGCTGCGTTACTGGTACGACGGCTTCGGCGGCGAGCGGATCAACTACATCGAGTACGAGCACCGCAGCCATCCCCGCTATTTCTTCGACCGCATCAGCCTCGATCTCGCCTTCATGCCGGGCGGGATGCTGAGCGGCTCGATCTTCGCGATCGACGGGAATTCGGACTTCAGCCTGCAAAGCCAGGGCCGGATGTTCACGATGATGGCGGCGCACAGCGACGAGTACGTCGGCTGCGGATGGGAATATCCCGAATGCGGCGGTGCGCGCGGCATGCTGCGCGCCAGGCGCGGACCGCAGGAGGTGCCGGAGCCGCCGGTGCTGGCGCTCGGCGCGCTCGCCGCCCTCGGCGCCTGGGCCGCACGCCGCCGCCGGGCATAAAAAAGGCGGACCGCGAGGCCCGCCAAGAGGAGAGTACTATGTAGCCCGGCCAATACAGCCGGGCTTTTTATTGCATAAAAGCGATACTTCAGGGCATTCAGGGTCAGGTCTGTCATTCGGACATGGACGTACAACCCTTGCGAAATCTCAGCACGCTTCTAAGTATGCTGAGGCTTTTTTCCTCTTTCCGGCATGGGCCGTGATGTGCGGCTTTCGGTGATGCATGTGAGCCGAACATGGGCGAGTTTCGGATATACAAACCAGCATTTTGAGATAGAGCAAAGGTGCTCGCTCGGTGTCCGAATGTCAGATCTGACCCCGATCGCCATACGGGATCAAGCATAAAAAAAGGTTCATCACGGATTTCCGGGAAACGCGGCTTTGATCTTGAGGAAAAAGAAGTCGCTATCCCGGTAGCCATAGGCCATCCGCTTCATCACCTTGATACGGTTGTTGATGCCCTCGAGCTGGCCGGTATGCATCGGCCAGCGCAGCCGCGCTGCGATGCCTCGCCAGTAGGGTTTTAACTTGGTGGCGAATTTCCTTAGCGGCTCGATCCCGCTGTCGTTTGCCATCTTCAGCCAGCTTCGCCAGGCGCGCAG
>NZ_KB908133.1 GCF_000382345.1 Massilia niastensis DSM 21313 | reverse complement strand
AGCGGGATCGAGCCGCTAAGGAAATTCGCCACCAAGTTAAAACCCTACTGGCGAGGCATCGCAGCGCGGCTGCGCTGGCCGATGCATACCGGCCAGCTCGAGGGCATCAACAACCGTATCAAGGTGATGAAGCGGATGGCCTATGGCTACCGGGATAGCGACTTCTTTTTCCTCAAGATCAAAGCCGCGTTTCCCGGAAATCCGTGATGAACCTTTTTTTTTGTCGACCACGGATGCGTGACTTGTCGCCCCGGGGCGCTGGTTCTGCAGCAGGCCCGGGGCAAAGCAGGCGGCTCCTGGTCAGAACCTGTGGTTGATGCCGAATTCGATTCCGGATGAGGAAGCATTCGGCGCCGTGACTGCCCCGAGCACCGATACCGCGGAGCCGCCGCTGTTGTCGACACGTGCGGCAGAGGAGTACAGGAGCGTGCGCTTGGAGAGGGCATAGGTGTAGCGCAGTGCGAGCTTCCTTGCCTCGGGCTCGTTGACGGAATCCCGGCGGTACCACGAGTACGCCGCCATGAAGGCGTGCGCGCCGACGGGAATCGAGACGCCGATGTTGGCACCCTCTGCCCCGAGGGTGCCGGCGCGATCGTTGCTGTATACGGTCGAGAGCGTGGCGAAGCCGAAATTCCAGCTTGCGTAGGCATTTCTCTGCAGCACGTCTCCGGTCGCGTACTTGGTGCGTGACCATGCGATGCCGCTTGCGAATGGCCCCTTTCGATAGGTCAGCCGGACCCCACTGCCCGTGCCGTCGTCCGAATTGGGCGTGTCGTCCGCGTTCTCGCCCCGGTAGTGCGCCAGGTGTGCTGCGATGCCGCCCAGGTGATTGGGCGTGAAGTACTGGATCATGTTGGATGCGCGGCTGGCGGTGACCCCGGTGATGATGTTCGTGAAGTTGACGGTTCCGGCGACACCGGTGAGCGCCATGACATCTCCGTTCAGGAGGTTCAGGTATTGGGGCGGTTGATCCCTCCCCAGTCGAAGCTCGCCCCACGCTCCCATAAGGCCAATGGTGGAGCGGCGGTTGAAGGTCAGGCCCTGCCCGGTGCTGGCGCCCGACGACTGGTTATTCGTGTTCGTTGGGGCTCCGGTGCCATCGTCACCGTTGAAGCCGGCTTCCAGCCAGAGCTGGACGGAGTTGCCTCCGCCGAGATCCTCCACGCCGCGGAATCCGATGCGGTTGGCCCTGAACCCGCCGCGCGACATCTGTGTTTTATCCGAGATCGATCCGCTTCCGTGCGCAAGCGACATATCCACCACGCCGAATATCTGTACCGACGTTTGCGCCCAGGATGTCCCCATCATCGCCATGGCCGACAACAACAGCAAGTGCCTTTTCATTTCTGTCTCCTTGATTGGTATCGTCTAATTGCTTCAAACTCCAGAAGCCAGGACCGCGCAGGCCTGCCTTCCCGAAAATCGGCGCGACTACCGGCGCCGCTGATGCGCCGGTAGCGCAACTGCAGGTGAACGACGTACTACTGAGCCTGGGTGCGGTATCCCTGGACCCGCGTTTCCAGCGCCTGGGCCTGGTCGGAGCGGGCGCCCGCCGCCGCAGGGGTATCCAGGGCGTCGTCTTGGGGATGCTTGCGCGCGAGCGCACCCCTCATGCGGGCGATCGCCAGCACGGTGTCGGCTTGCTATTGTTTGGTTCCGCGCCCGGCCGCGTTACCGGGCCCGCCGTCCTGGTCGAGGTGACCAGGCGGCATCGGGCCGGAGCGGCCGGACGGGAAGGATTTACTCGATGCGGATGTTGTTTTCCTTGACCAGGCGGGTCCAGCGCGTGAGCTCCGACTGGATCAGGTTCCCCAGCGCCGCGGGGGCGCCTGGCTGTGGCGTGGCGGCTTCGCGCGCCAGCACTTGCTTCACATCGGGCATGGCCAGCACGGCGTTCAGCTCGGTGTTCAGCCGCTTGATGACCTCGGGCGACAATTTCGCCGGTCCGAGCAGGCCGTACCACACCTCAAGGTGGAAGTCCGGCAGTCCTGCCTCGGCCGCCGTCGGGATGTTGGGCGCCAGGGGCGAGCGCTCCGCGCTGGTGACGGCCAGCGCGCGCATGCTCCCTGCCTGGATATGCGAGGTAGCCGAGGCCAGGCTGGGCACGAGCATCTGCAGGCTGCCGCCCATCAGATCCGTAAAGGCCACCGAAATGCCCTTGTAGGGCACGTGCACGAACTGCGCCTTGGCCGCGGAGGCGAACATCTCGGTCGCCATGTGGTTGGTGCCGCCGATCCCCGCGGTTCCGTAGTTGATGCTGCGCGGCTTCGCGTGGGCAAGGTCGATGAACTCGCGCAGGGTGGTCGCCTTGACCTTGTTGGAGACGACGATCGCAAACGGACTGGTGGCGATCACACCGATCGGCGACAGGTCTTTGGCCGGGTCATAGGGAAGCTTCTTGCCGATCGCCGCGTTGGTCGTGATCGAGGTCGAGGCGAACAGCAGCGTGTAGCCGTCGGGCCTTGCCTTGGCGACGAAGTCGGTGCCGATGGTGCCGCCCGCTCCCCCCTTGTTTTCCACCACGACGGGCTGGCCCAGCCGGGCGCCGAGTTTGGACGACAGGAGGCGCGCCACGTTGTCGTTGCTCCCCCCGGGGGAGAACGGTACGATGATCTTGATCGGCTGGGTGGGCCAGGGCGCCTGTGCATACACTGCCTGGGGCGGCAGGGCGATGGCTGCGGCGGCCATCAGGGAACGGATTGCGGCGGCGACGGCGATACCGCCGATTCGCGATTTCATGGCATTCATTTCGTCTCCTTGTGTCGGGGCAGCGTGCCGCCGCCGACTGTCATGTTCACTATTCTAATTTTTTGTGCGACAACGCGTACTTGGCGGTGTGGCCCGAGGCTACGGTACGGGCTGGATCACCTGTACAAGTGCGCGCACGTCGTCGAGGTCGTCGAGCTGGTCGACCAGCTCACGCAGCCGCCGGTGCGCATCGTCCCGCAAGGGCAGCACCGCGTTGCGCATGCAGTCCTTCGCCTTGGCGTCGAAGTCCGCGCTCGACATTGGACGGCTCGGATGGCCGAGCGGGACATCGATGCGCCGGGTGTGCGTCGTGCCGTCCTCGAGCTCGACGTGCAGCTCGGCGGGCGAGATGTTGCGGCCCCACGCCCGTTCGATGTCTTCGTCGACAAAAGGCTCGACCTTGCGGGCAAGGGCCAGGATGTCCGGGCGCTGCAGCGACGCGTCGGTGAAATGCGAGAGTCTGACGCTGCCATCCAGGATGGCGGCGGCCACCGAGTAAGGAATGCTGAATTGCGCATCGACGTTGGTCTTCGGCGCCTTGCGCACCTCTGCCGGCGTGCAGACCGCCTCGTATGCCTGGCGGTTGACGCCGACCTTGATGCGCCGGATCCGGGATGGCGCCAGTTCATGCGACGCGCGCAGCGCGAGCGCGGCATCGATGGCGGTGTGATTGAAGCGGCAGCAAGGATAAGGCTTGTAGCTCAGCCGGGCAAACTCGTAGTGCTCACCCAGCCGGTCGCGCAGCACATCGCCGTCGCAGCGATCGCGCAGGTACACCCGCAGGAACCCGTCGAGCCCGTCGAATGTCGCCTGGACCCCGCGCACTTTGCGTTGGGCGAGCTGCACCGAGATGAGTGCCGCCTTGGCTGCGAATCCGGGCTGCATGCGCTTGGTGAGCGCACTGTCGCGCGTGACCTGGTGGTTGCCGGCGACCTGCGAGTAGACGATGCCCAGGGCGTTGACCATCTGCGCACGGTTCAAGCCGATCACCCGGCCCGCCGCGATGGTAGCGGCGAAGTAACCGAACAGCGAGGTGTACATGTAGCCGCTTTCGATGATGCCAATCCTGGTCGCAATGCCCAGGCGGCAGATCGTCTCGAGGCCGGCGGCGACGCCGGCAATGAAGTCCGCGCCGCTGGCCCCGCCGCGCAGTTCGGCCGCCGCCAGCGCGGCCGGCACCACCGACACACCCGCATGCAGCACGGCCGCATCGTGGGTGTCGTCGTAGTCGCGTGCGTGCGCCATCGTGCCGTTGACCCAGGCCGCGTGATGGGCGGGGACCTTGTCGCCGAAGGCGAGGATGGAGGCCTGCGGCGCACCGCCCCACTCGGCGGCCAGCTCGCGTGCTTCCGCAACCGCCGGTGCGCTGGAGCCGGCGGCGGCGCAGGCCAGCGTATCGAATACATTCATCTTGACAGCGTCGATGACCGGGCCGGGCATCTGGTCCATCGACAGCTTGCAAGCGAATCTCGCCAGGACTGCGGCGAACTCTTCGCGCGGCGCCGTGGCGCCGCCGTGCCCGGCGCTGATCGGGTTCATGGTGGTCATGGCTGACGATCTCCGTAACATGCCGCAGCCGTCGTTTTCATCAAAGTGTGAGTTGACAATCTCGTCTCCAGTCATTCAGGCTCATTGGTCGGTGCAGTGCCAACACTGCGCTGGGTAGGTCTTGTTCACTTTCAGTGTATGAAGCGGGTGGTGGCAGGTCCATGGCGTTTTTCGGGATTCCGATTGCTTGTTTTCCGTAGAATCCGGGGCCCTGGAACAGGGCCGTGATTCAGTCCTCCCCGGTGCCCAGGTAATATTCCGGCCAGCGCCGGCGCACCAGTTCGCGCTTGCTCGAGTACGCAAAACAACTGTCGATCTTGGCCGGCCTGCCGGCATCGGCCGGGCGGGCGCTGCGAACGGGCCAAAGTGTCTGGTAGGCCACGGTGGCAAGCGGTTTGAGCAGCTCCGTCAGGTGGGTGCAGCCCTTGGCCCCCGCCAGTCGTTCGCGTACGGCTGTCGACCAGCCCGGGCCGATGCGCAGTCCTGTCAGGCACTGCAAGGTGCCAGCCGCCTCCGGGCAAATGGCGTATGGCGTGGCGTCGGTCGAGGCGAAGATCTGCCGTACAAGCAGGTCTTCGTCGACGACCAGCCTCACAGCCATGTCGTGCACCGGTTCGCCGCAAGGGACGATACGGCCTCCGTCCACGAAGAAATCCTCGGACTTGGTGTCGACCAGGCGGGCTTCGACGTCGTACAGGCCGTCGTCACGGCGGAAACCGCGCAGCTCGATGGAGCGGCGATGCAGCGCCTCGCGCGGTTCTGGATCGGGTAAGGTCATTGTCGAACGTTCCTCATGAAATGACGCCATTGGCACGCATCGCGTCCAGTTCCTCCTGCGAGTGACCCAGCCAGTCTCGGAATACCTCTCCATTGCTGGCGCCGAGCGGCAGGCTTGGTGCGATGGCGCGGCGCGCGCATCCTTCGAAGGTCAATGGCGAATGCGGCACAACCACGCGACCGAGCTCGGGGTGATCGATCCATTGCAGACTGCCGCGGGCATGCATGTTTTCGTCGTGCATGACCTCCGTCAGGTTGCGCACCGGTGCGCAAGGTACTTTTGCGGCCAGCATGCGTTGCGCGACATCGTTCCTGGCCATGGTCCTGGTCCAGCCTTCGATCAGGCTGTCCACCGCTTCGAAATGCTCGACCCGTGCCGATCGCGTCATGAAGCGGGGATCGTCTTTCAGCTCGGGTCGGCCCAATACATCGAGGATTGCCCTGAAATGGTGGTCGCCAGGCGCGTTCAGCACCACGTAGCCATCCTCGGTGCGGTACACGTTGTAGGGCGAGATGCCAAGTCCGCCATGGCGGTTGCCGGTACGCGCCGGCGCCGCGTCGCCGCGGGCATGCAGCATGCCGAGGTTGGAAGCCAGCGAGGCGTAAGTCGCATCCTGCATCGAGACTTCCACGACACGCCCCTTGCCAGTGCGCTCGCGCTCGTACAGGGCAGTCATGATGGCCGCGTACAGGTGGATGCCTGCCATGAAGTCGCATAGTGCCGCGCCTGACTTGACAGGCGGCTGGTCTGCGAATCCGGTCGAATCGATGACGCCGCACATGGCCTGCATGACCAGGTCCATCGCGGGATAGTCGCGGTAAGGACCGTCCTTGCCGTAACCGGAACTCGAGCCATAGACCAGGCGAGGGTTCACCTGGTGCAGTTCCGCAGCCCCGAGGCCGAGACGGTCCATCACGCCCGGCGCGAAGTTCTCGACCAGGATGTCGGCGCGCGCCACCATCTCCTTGAGCAGCTCGCGGCCCTTGTCGGACTTGAGATTCAGGGTGACCGGCTTCTTGTTCGAATTGAGCATCGCGAAAGGCAGGGCGGCGCCGCCCATGTCGCCACGGCTGCGCAGGTGCTCGCCCTGGAACGGCTCCACCTTGATCACTTCCGCGCCGGCCATGGCCATCAGAAAGGTGGCATACGGACCGTTGTAGACATGGGAAAGGTCGATGACAGTGATGCCGGAAAGCGGGTAGTGCTTTTGTTGGTCGCTCATGATGTCTGTCCTGTTCATGAATGGTTCGGAGTTGTGGCCCTGGCAAGCACACGCTGCGCGGCGCGGTAGTGAGGGCGGTCCAGCATCTTGCCGTCGATGGCGACGGCGCCCCGTCCGGGCGATTCGTCGAACGCAGCCAGCACCCGCCGGGCCCATGCCGTGTCTTCCGCGGTGGGTGTGAACGCCGTATTGATCGGTCCAACCTGGTCCGGATGGATGGCTGCCTTGGCCGAGAATCCATCGCGCAGCGCTTCGGCGGCCTCCGCCAGCAGGCCATCGGTGTCGCGGAAGTTGGTGTAGACCGCGTCGACCGCCAGCACCTGCGCAGCGCTGGCGCCGAGCAGCGTCAGCGAGCGTGCGAGTTGGTAGGGCGCGGTATAGCGCCCCTGCGGCTCGCGGTTCGCAACGGTGCCGATATCGGCCGCGAGATCCTCGCCTCCCCACATCATTCCACACAGCCGCTGTCCCGCGGACTTGGCGTAGCTGCCCATGGAGAACAGCGCCGCGGCGCTTTCGGTCACGATCGGCAGGACGCGCAGCGAGCCGGCGGCGATGCCGTCGCGCGCCTCGAGCGCCGAGATATAGGCATCCACCAGGGCGACATCGCGGCCGCTCTCGCACTTCGGCAACATGATGCCGTCGGGCCGGGCGCGTACAACCGCCGCGAGGTCGTCCAGCAGCAGGCCGGTCGACAACGCGTTTACCCGGACGAACAGCGGCAGGCGCGCGTGGTGCTGGGCGACGAACTCGGCGCAGATGCCGCGGGCCCGGCCCTTGTCCGCCTCGGGCACCGCATCCTCCAGGTCGATGATCAGCGCATCCGCGCCGCAGCCGAGGCCCCTGGCGAGTTTGCGCTCGTCGTGGGCCGGGACGAAGAGCAGGGAGCGCATCTCAGAAGGTTCCCATGCCGAGGAATCCTTCCAGCGGGTCGAAGTCCTCTACCAGCTTTTTGCCCACCAGGTCCTTCAGCGCTTCGGTGGCGCCACCACCCAGGGTGCCGTAACGCACCCCGCGGTAGATGCGCGAGATCGGATAGTCATCGCAGAATCCATAGCCGCCGTGAACCTGCAGGGCCTCGCTGGAGACGCGGATTGCCATTTCGTTGACAAACATCTTGGCGATCGCAGCTTCATGCGGATCGGGGAATGGGTTCGCGGTCAGGCAGGCACGGTACAGCAGGGCGCGGCCAGCCTCGATGTCGCGGTACATCTCGGCGAGCTTCCACTGGATACCCTGGAATTCACTGACTGCATGACCGCGGATCCTGCGTTCGCGGACGTAGGCGATGGCTTCCTCAAATGCAGCCTCGGCCATGCCCAGCGACACGCTCGGGTTCAGGCAACGCTGGGTGTTGAAGGCGCTGAGCAATTTCTTGAAACCGCCCTGGCGCAGGATCACGTTCTCTACCGGCACTTCAACATTGTTGAACTGGATTTCTGCGAGATACTCCCCACCCATGGTGTGGTAGCGCGCCGTCACCTCAAAACCGGGGCTGTGGCGATTCACCAGCACGCAGCCGATACCTTCGCGGCCCGGGGTGCCGTCGATGCGGGTGAACACCACGAACCATTCGGCTTCGTTGGCGCGGCTGATCAGGGTCTTGACACCATTCACGACCGCCCGGTCTCCCTTGATGACGGTGTTGGTCTTGTAGTTTGGCACGTCGGTGCCGGCATGCGGTTCGGTCATGCACACCGCCAGGTGGACCTCGCCAGAGGCGACTTTCGGCAGGATGTCGCGCTTGATGTCCTCCGGCGCGAAATTGCTGATCACGCGTACCTGCACACCCAGCATGCCCATCAGCGCCATGGCGGTGGCATAGCAGTTCTTGGCGACTTCTTCGATCACGAGCGCGGTATCGAACACCGGCAGGTCGGAGCCGCCGTACTGTTCGGGAATCGACATGCCAAGCACGCCGATCTTGGCCAGTTCGTTCAGGTTCTCCCATGGATAGGTACCATCCAGGTACTTGATCGAGTTGCCGCGGAAGTCCTTGTCGCGCGCCAGTTGGCGGACCGCGTCGACCAGGGCGCGCTGTTCCGGGGTCATCATGATTCGGTTGTTAGTAGTCATCTCCACTTTCCTTTTTGGTTAAACGTCATTGATACACGGTGTTGCGAAGGCGTCCTGCAGCCTCCGGTTGCTCGGGTTCTCCGCCTTGATGCAAGGAGAAGGGATGTCATTCCGCGACCCCGGTGAATCTGGGGGCGCGTTTTTCTTCGAAGGCGGCCAGCCCTTCCGCATAGTCGCTGGAGCCGAGGATGGCAGGCAGTGCCGCGCGCTCAAGGCGCAGGCCGTCAGCCAGAGGCATCTCGATACCCTGGTACACCAGGCGCTTGATGGCCGCCAGGGCCGGCGCCGAGCGGCTGGCGAGCAGCCTGGCCAGCACGTGGGCACGCGCCTCCAGCGCCTCGGGCGCGACAAGCTCGCTCACCAGTCCGATTCTCTCGGCGTATTCGCTGGTGACCGGTTCGCCGCTCAGCATCATGGCCAGCGCGCGGCTGCGTCCCACGACGCGCGGCAGGCGCTGCGAGCCGCCGGCGCCGGGGAAGGCGCCGACCCGGCTTTCGGTCAGCCCCAGGCTGATCCCGGCCGCGGCGATCCGGACATCGCAGGCCAGCGCCATTTCAAGGCCGCCGCCCAGGGCAAGTCCATTCAGCACGGCGATGCTCACGAACGGTGCGGCGGCAATGGCGTTGATGGCGTCGTTGATGCCCGCGTTGTGCGCCAGCTTCTCGTCCAGGGTCATTCCCTTGCGTTCCTTCAGGTCGGCGCCGGCGCAAAAGGCGCGCCCACTGCCGCGCAGCAGCAGCACGCGGGCGCCGTTCGCGGCTGCCTCGGCGACGGCCTTGCGCAGCGCGGCGACCGTCGCCACGCCCAGCGCGTTCATCCGTTCCGGGCGTTCGAGGCCGATCTGGAACACCTTGTCGCCCAGGTCATCGAGAACGACATCGTCGCTGACAGCATTCATTTCAACTCCAATCAATCAGGTTTCAGGAAGCGGCGTGGCCGCACTCGTGCAGTGCACGGGAGAGCGCCTCGCGATGGGACGGATGGGCGATCGCGATCAGGCGCCGTGCCCGTTCCTGCAGCGGACAGGCGCGCAGGTGGGCCGCGCCATACTCCGTGACGATGACGTCGACTTCGCTGCGCGCGGTCGTCACCGGCCGCATGCCGAGCGAAGCGACGATGCGCGAATGCCTGCCGTCCGGTGTCGTGGAGGGGAACGCGATGATCGAGCGCCCGCCGCTTGACGCCACGCCGGCACGGACGAAATCGACCTGGCCGCCGACGGCGCCGAGATAGCGGCCACCGGCCACTTCGGCATTGGCCTGCCCGGACAGGTCGATCTCGATGGCGGAATTAATCGTGTGGAATTGCGACAGGCGAGCCGTCACGGCAAGGTTGTGCGTGTACTCCACGCTGCGCATGTCGACCAGGCCGCTGGAGACGGCGAAATCGCGCAGGCGCCGGGTGCCGAACAGGCCACCGGTGACGGCGCGCCCGGCATCGCGTCCCTTGTGGGCGTTGGTGACCACGCCGCCTTCCACCAGGTCGACGAACACATCGGAGATGACGCCGCTGTGCACGCCGAGCTCGCGATGGCCGGAGAGCGCCTGGGCCACCGCCACCGGAAGCGTGCCGACGCCGAGCTGCACCGTCGCCCGGTCGGGGATGAGCTCGGCCACCTGGCGCGCGACCTCGCGCTCCACCACCGAGGGTTCCGGATCGGGCATGTCGATGACACGCTCGTCGCTCTCCACCAGGACATCGATGTCCGCGGCCTGCACGCAGGCGTCGCCCGCCATCGCAGGCAGTGCGGGATTGACCAGCGCGATGACCACGCGCGCCTGCTGGACCAGCGCCTGGGTGAAGTCGGCGATGACGCCGAGGGTGAAACGCCCGTCCGCGAGCGGCTTCACCTGGATCAGCGCGACGTCCACCCGCAGCTGCCCGCCGCGCAGCAGCGCAGGGATGGTGCTGACATGGCAGGGAACGATGTCGGCCAATGCGGTGACGCGGCGGCTGGTGCCGGCGCCGTTCAAGGCGCGAAACCGGAAGTGCTCGGCCAGTTCGGGACGCAGCGTGTCGGATTGGGTCAGACCGAACAGCAGGCAGGGGGAATCCAGCTCGGCGCGCTGGGCGACCAGTGCTTCGGTCAGCGCGAGCGGCTCGCCAGGTCCCTGCGGCCAGGCGACGACGTCGCCGGGGCGCACGAATTCCGCGAGGCGCAGCCGGGAAAGGGGGATGGGCGTTGGCATCGACGTGCTCATTCGATGATATACAATGGTGTCGATGCGGCAGCGCCCCTGGCGGGCGCCGCTCCACAAGGCAGCGTGCTTGAAATGTTCACAATGTCTCCTCGCGTTGTTTGAATGAGTGAGCGGCTGTCGCCAGCATCGAGGCCGGGCCGGCGGTCCGGTTCAATGCCGACGTATTCAGTCTATGAGGCGGCTGCCGACCGGGTCCATGGCTATTTTCAGCATGCGGCGTGCTTGTTTTGTGAAGGATCGGCAGCGTCGCGGAACCAGAGAACCAGGAGGGCGCCATACAGATCGATCTCGTCCAGCTCCGGACGTTCGCGGCAGTCGCGGAGGAGCAGCATCTCACCAGGGCCGCCGAGCGGCTGCACATCAGCCTGTCCGCCGCCAGCGCGCATGTGCGCGCGGTCGAAGAGCGCCTCGACACCAAGCTGTTCGTGCGCGCCAACCGCAGCCTCGAACTCACCCGCGCCGGCCAGCTCCTGCTGGCCAAGGCCAAGATCCTGCTGAACGAAGCCGCGCTCTTCACCTCGTTCGCGCGCGAGATCCGCGGCAAGATCGAAGGGCACCTGGTGGTGGGCCTGAGCAGCGATCCGACCTCGAGCCGCATCGGGGAAGTGATCCGCGCATTGCGCAACGAACATCCGCTGATCACCGCCGAGCTGCGGGCGCGCCCCTCGTCGGGCACGCGCCAGGGCTTGAAGACCGGCGAAGTCGATATCGGCCTGGTGCTCGGTCAGCCGATCGACGCCGGCTTCGCCTACTATGAACTGACGCAGATCGGGTTCCGCATCGCCGGGCCTGCCGAGTGGAAGGAGCAGATCGAAAGCGCGAGCTGGGCCGAACTGGCAAGGCTGCCATGGCTCACCCCGAACGATCACAGCATGGCGTATTCGGTCATGTTGCGTCAGCTGTTCGATGAGCGCGGCCTCGAGCTCAATAGCGTCGCCCGCTTCGACAATGCGGCCGTCGGCCGCGTGCTGCTCGAGGCTGGCGTCGGCATGATGCTGATGCGCGAGGAGCACGTCAACCAGGGGCTCCAGCAAGGCATCATGGCGGTCTCTCCGCTCATGCACACCCGGGTTCCCATCTTCATGGCCCACGTCGCAGGTCGCCGCAACGACCCCTTGATCCGCGCCTTCCTCGACGCGGCGGGCGAAGTGTGGCCCGGCCTGAGCCCCACGCTCGCCTTGCCGGAGCTTTGACCGCCGGCTTCCCGCCCATGCGCGGGGAGCGCGGTTCCCATGCCAGCCGGAGGCAGGCGCCGCGCGCCGCCGGGCGGCTATCGTTCACGAAACTGGTACCCCGCATTCCGAAAACAGCGATGGCCCGACGGCCGGCTGCGTCATAGACTTCCTCCTGTCTGATCCGGTATCCGAGGAGAGAGCCGATGTCGTACTACGCCCCCATGAAAATGGTCACCGAACTGGGCAACGAAAAGCGTTGCCGGGTATGCGGTGAGTTCTGGCCCGCCGACCATGAATTCTTCGAACCGATGCGCTCGAGCCGCGACGGCCTGACGCCGCGCTGCATCGCCTGCATCAAGGCGAGGCTATGGCACCTGCCGATGCAAAGCGCAGTCCGTGCCGGGCGCAAGGTCGCGTTTGGACGGCCGGCAGCGTTGTGAACACCAACCATGGAATGAGATGAATAGCGAAATGCAAGTCATACGCGAAGCAATGGAGTACGACGTGGTCATCGTCGGTGGCGGTCCGGCCGGCCTGGCGGCGGCGATCCGCATCAAGCAGCTGGCGTTGGAAAAGGGGCGGGAGATCTCCGTGCTGGTGCTGGAAAAGGGCGCCGAACTGGGGGCGCACATCGTGTCCGGCGCGGTGATGGACCCGCGCGCGCTGACCGAGCTGCTGCCGGACTGGAAGGAGCGGGGCGCGCCGCTGAACACGCCCGTCACGGAAGACCGGGTGCTGTTCCTGAGCGCGACCAGGGCGTACAGGACCCCGAACTTCATGCTGCCGAAGTGCTTCGGGAACCATGGCAACTACGTGATCTCGCTGGGTAACGTCGTGCGCTGGCTGGGCCAGCAGGCGGAAAGCCTGGGCGTGGAGATCTTCCCGGGCTTTGCCGCCGCCGAGATCCTGTACAACGAGGATGGCTCGGTCAAGGGCGTGGCCACCGGCGACATGGGCGTCGGGCGCGATGGCGAGCCGGGCCCGGACTTCCAGCCCGGCATGGAACTGCACGGCAAATACATGCTGTTCGCGGAAGGCGCGCGCGGCCACCTGGGCAAGCAGCTGATCGCGAGGTACGACCTGGACAAGGGCAAGGACCCGCAGGCCTACGGCATCGGCATCAAGGAACTGTGGGAGGTCGATCCGGCGCAGCACCAGGCCGGCCTCGTCATCCACACGACCGGCTGGCCGCTGGACCGCTCCACCTATGGCGGCTCCTTCCTCTACCACCTGGAGAACAACCAGGTCGTGGTCGGCTACGTCGTGGGCCTGAACTACGAGAACCCCTACCTGTCGCCCTACGACGAATTCCAGCGCTACAAGACCCACCCGGCGATCCGCGGCTTCTTCGAGGGCGGCAAGCGCATCTCGTACGGCGCGCGCGCCATCACGGCCGGCGGCCTGCAGTCGCTGCCGAAGCTGGTGTTCCCGGGCGGCGCCCTGATCGGCTGCGACGCCGGCTTCCTGAACATGAGCCGCATCAAGGGCAGCCATGCGGCGATCAAGTCCGGCATGCTGGCGGCCGATGCGCTGGTGGAGGCGCTGATGGAGAAGCGCCGGCATGACGAGCTGGGGGCCTATCCCCGCGCCTTCGGGCAGTCGTGGCTGCACGAAGAGCTGCATGTGGCCCGCAACGTCAAGCAGTACCTGAACAAGGGCCTGGTCGTCGGCAGCATCATGACGGGCATCGACCAGATCGTCCTGCGCGGCAAGGCGCCGTGGACCTTGCGCCGCAGCCGGGCCGATCACGCATGCCTGAAGCCGGCGTCGCAATGCAAGCCGATCGCCTATCCGAAGCCGGACGGCAGGCTGACCTTCGACAAGCTGTCGTCGGTGTTCCTCTCGAACACGAACCATGCGGAAGACCAGCCTGTGCACCTGACGCTGCGGAACCCGGCGTTGCCGATCGACGTCAACCTGTCGCAGTTCGCGGGACCGGAACAGCGCTACTGTCCGGCCGGGGTCTACGAATTCGTGAAGAACGACGGCGGCCAGGATCGCCTGCAGATCAATGCCCAGAACTGCCTGCACTGCAAGACCTGCGACATCAAGGATCCGGGCCAGAACATCGTGTGGGTGACGCCGGAAGGCGGGGGCGGGCCGAATTATCCCAACATGTAAACGGGATTTCGCCAGGCTGCATTTCACTTCACATCGTGAAATGCGACGCAGTCAGGCGCTACCAACATATCTCAGTGAGCAGAATGTCTTTCCACATCGCGAGATGAAGAAGCCAAGTTACTGAATTTTAAAGATAAAATTATGATCTATGTCTTATATAAGACAGAAGACATGCCGGCGTGTCCTGCCGTATGATGGACTCATGCGATCGCAATTCGCTTCATACGGCGCGCGGCGGCGAACGCAACCGGTTTCGATTCACTTTTCATGGAGTGTCATCATGTCCCAATACCAGAACGATATCCAGTCCATCACCAGCCTGAAACAACAGCAGGGCAGCGGGTGGGATGCCATCAATGCCGAATCCGCAGCCCGCATGCGCGCGCAGAACCGTTTCCAGACCGGACTCGATATCGCCCGCTACACGGCGGGCATCATGCGCCGCGACATGGCGAACTACGACGCCGATCCGTCCAAGTACACCCAGTCGCTGGGCTGCTGGCACGGCTTCATCGGCCAGCAGAAGATGATCTCCATCAAGAAGCACTTCAACAATACCGATCGCCGCTACCTGTACCTGTCGGGCTGGATGATTGCCGCGCTGCGCTCGGAATTCGGCCCGCTGCCGGACCAGTCGATGCATGAGAAGACCGCGGTGGCAGCCCTGATCAAGGAGCTGTACACCTTCCTGCGCCAGGCCGATGCGCGCGAGCTGGGCGGCCTGTTCCGCCAGCTCGATGCCGCGGAAGGCGAGGCGCGCGCGGCGATCCAGGACAAGATCGACAACTTCGTCACCCACGTGGTGCCGATCATCGCCGACATCGACGCCGGCTTCGGCAACGCCGAGGCAACCTACCTGATGGCCAAGCAGATGATCGAAGCGGGCGCCTGCTGCATCCAGATCGAGAACCAGGTGTCGGACGAGAAGCAGTGCGGCCACCAGGACGGCAAGGTCACCGTGCCGCACGAGGACTTCCTGGCCAAGATCCGGGCCGTGCGCTACGCCTTCCTCGAACTGGGCGTGGACGATGGGCTCATCGTGGCGCGCACCGACTCGCTGGGCGCCGGCCTGACCAAGCAGATCGCCTACACCCGCGAACCCGGCGACCTGGGCGACCAGTACAACAGCTTCCTCGACGCGGAAGAGGTGTCGACCGATGCACTGGCGAACGGCGACGTGATCATCAAGCGCGACGGCAAGCTGCTGCGTCCGAAGCGCCTGGCCAGCAACCTGTTCCAGTTCCGCGAAGGGACCGGCGAGGCGCGTTGCGTCCTCGACTGCATCACTTCGCTGCAGAATGGCGCCGACCTGCTGTGGATCGAAACCGAGAAGCCGCACATCGCGCAGATCGGCGGCATGGTGAAGGAAATCCGCAAGGTCATTCCGAACGCCAAGCTGGTGTACAACAACAGCCCGTCGTTCAACTGGACCCTGAACTTCCGCCAGCAGGTGTACGACAGCATGAAGGAAAGCGGCCAGGACGTCTCGGCCTACGAACGCAGCCAGCTGATGAACGCGGAATACGACGAGTCGGCACTGGCGCGCGAGGCCGACGAGCGGATCCGCACCTTCCAGGCGGACGCCGCGCGCGAAGCGGGCATCTTCCATCACCTGATCACGCTGCCGACCTACCATACCGCCGCGCTGTCGACGGACAACCTGGCCAGGGAATACTTCGGCGAGCAGGGCATGCTGGGCTACGTGGCCGGGGTGCAGCGCAAGGAAATCCGCCAGGGCATCGCCTGCGTCAAGCACCAGAACATGTCGGGATCGGACCTGGGCGACGACCACAAGGAATACTTCAGCGGCGAGGCGGCGCTGAAGGCTTCCGGGAAACACAACACCATGAATCAGTTCTAAACGCGGTGCCGTCAAGCCGGAGAGCAGCGCCGGCTTGACGGGGCAGGGAGGGGAATCCGGCATTCGTGTGGAAAATGCAGGCGGGCAGGCCGACGTGGTCGAATCCCGGCGTTTCAGCGAACGACACCCGGCCGCGCTGCGCCAGCGCATGGTCATCGCGCATGACCGGCACGATGTGGTCGCGCCGGGAGAGGCGGCTGTACAGTGGCGGACTCCTTGGCGGCCGGTGGATGCGCCGCAGCCACCGGCGTGGCGCCCGCGCGTTCGGCGCCGTACACCCTGGTGAGGTAGTCGACCATGGCCGGGATATCGTCGTCCGGAAACTGGGCGCCGAAGGGCTTTTTCATCTTCTTCACGGCCGCCTCCCAATAGCTGCGCAGCGAGGTCGGCGGCTGGGTCTGGACGTAATGCACCGAGTGGCAGCTCATGCAGTGTTGCTGCACCAGCGCATAGCCCGGCAAGGGACTCGGCTTGAAGGTGGCCGTCTCGGGCGGCAGGTCGATGTCGACGCCGAGGGCCGGCACGGCGATGCTGGCGCCGGCGAGCAGCAACAGGTAGCTCAGGCGGAATGTCATGGCCAGCCTCCTCATGCCACCACCATGCGCACGGATTCGACCACGTTGCGCATGTAGCCCGGGGGATTCCACAGGGCGCTGGCAGGCTGGCCCTGGCCGATACGGTTGGTGGCGCGCACCATGAGCGCGTGCTCGCCCTTGCGCGACGGCGTGAAGCTTGCGCTCCACGCGCGGAACGAATAGCGAACCAGGTCCTTGCCGAGCCGGGCGGCCCGCCAGGTCCTGCCGCCGTCGGCGGAAAACGCGACCTCGTTGATACCATGGCCGCCGTCGAAGGCGATGCCGCGCACCACGGTCTTGCGCCCGTGCGGGACGTGGGCGCCGTCGGCGAGGCTGGTGATGAAGGAGCGCACGTTGAAGCGGCCGATCGGCACGGTCCTCGCCGGGGGCTTGCCTGGCTCGCTACAGGCGCAGGCATTGGCCGGAATACGGTAGGCGCTGCTCATCCAGAAGCCGTCGAACGCCTTGTCGGTGACGACGATCTCCGACAGGTGCTTGACCCAGTAGGTGCCGTAATGACCCGGCACCACGAGGCGCAAGGGGTAGCCGTTGAGGACCGGCAGGTCGGCGCCGTTCATCTTGGGGCGGGCGCGCCGTCAGCAGGATCAGGTGACGCTTTTGCGGATAGGCGACCAGGTCGCGCTCTCCGTTGGCGAAAGGAAGCGCCACGTGGCCGGATTCGGCGGCGAACGCGCCCAGGACCGGGTTGCCGAGGAAGCCCGCGGCGCCGAGCGCGCCTGCATGGCGCAGGAAGCGGCGGCGCGCCGGGTGCGGCGGCGGGAAGATATTCGTCATGCTGGCCTCCTTTGTCATGTTGGACTACCTTTCCTTGACTTGCACCCTAGCGTCCAGCTGTTCATGGACCGCGCCGGCCACGCGGGCCAGCTCGTTCCTGTCGGCGCCGGCCGACAGCGCGTAGCCGAACTGGCCGTCGATCCAGTAGAACACGTTGACCGGGCCCTCCCTGGCGAAGCGAAAGCCGGTGTCCTTGTTATGTGCCTGTTCGCTGGACACGTACAAGGTCAGGCGCTGGCCGGCGCCATCGTGGTACATGAACTGGGCCACCGGACCGCTGGCGCCGGGCAGCAGGCGTCCTCCGATCAGTTCATAGCCGACCTTGCCCAGGTGCGGCGGACGGATCCTGCTGCCGAGGCGGTTCGACAGCCATGCCACGAGCTGGTCTTCCTGGTCGGCGCCGATCTCGACCGGACGGCGCACGTCCGGGCTGTAGACCACGTGGGCGACCGCGGCCCGGCGCGCCAGTCCGGCAACTGCCGGCGCCGGATAGGCGGATTGGCCTCCACCGGACGCCAACCCCATGTCGTCGCCGGATGCGCCGCGCAGGCCCCAGCCGGCGGCGCCGCTGACGATGGCGATCGCCATCCCTGCGGCGAGACCGAGCCATCGCCGCCGCGGCGGGCGCGTGGCCAGGCGCGGCGGGACCGGTTCGTCGAGCACCGGATCGAACATGGCGCGCAGCGCGGCGTTCTGGGTGATGTGGGCCTGCACGCGCGCCGCATCTTCCGGATGCGCGGCGAGGTAGGCGTCGACCTCGGCAGCCCGGGCCGGCGGCAGTCGGCCGTCGACATAGGCATGCAGGTCGGCTTCGGTCACGGGCAAGGGCAAGGGCATCATTTCACGACTTTCAGGGAAACGGCAGGGGAGCGGCCTTCCATCAAGGCGCGCAGCTTCTCGCGGGCGCGCGACAGGCGCGACATCACGGTCCCGACCGGAATGCGCAGCGCCTGCGCCAGATCCTCGTAACTCATTTCCTCGAGAACGACCAGCAGCAGGATCTCGCGCTGCTCCTCGGGCAGCTGGCGCAGAGCGGCGTCCATGTCGCGCAGTTCGAGGCTGATGGTGGCGCGTTCCGGAGCGGCCGGCAGGGGCGTCTCGTCGTCGAGCGGCTCGGTCGGCACGGCGCGGCGACGGCCCTGGTCGACGCGCAGGTTGTGCATGATCGAGAACAGCCAGCCGCGCATGTCGCTGCCGTGCCGCCACGATCCCAGCCGCGCCCAGCCGCGTTCGACGGTGTCCTGCACCAGGTCGTCGGCGGCCGCGCGGTCGCCGACCAGGGCGCGCGCATAGCGGCGTAGACGCGGCACGCAGGCCAGCAGCTGGTCGCCGGGAGCCAGCGGTGCTCAGGCTTGATCGAGCAGGCGCGCCAGCTCCACGGCCGAGCGTATCCCCAGCTTTTCCATGATCCGGCTGCGGTGCGCCTTGACGGTGCGCTCGGTGGTGCCAAGCGCCGCCGCGACCTGTTTGTTCAGGCAGCCCTTGGCGAGCAGCAGCGCCACCTCCCGCTCCCGACAGCTCAGCCGAGCCAGCTGCTGCTCGCGCGCCTGGCGCGCCGTCGCCTCGGCTTCGGATTGGGCCGCCCGCGCCAGCGCGCGTGCGATCGCCTCGCCCAGGGCCACGCGGCCCACCGGCTTGGTCAGGAAATCCTCCGCGCCGGCCTTGATCGCCCGCACGCTCATCGGGATGTCGCCCTGTCCGGTGATGAAGATCACCGGCAGCCGGTTGCCATGCGCCGCCAGGCGCGCCTGCAGGTCCAGCCCGGACAGGCCAGGCATGTGCACATCGAGCAGCAGGCATCCGGGCGCGGGGGCGGGGACCGCGAGGAAGGCCTGGGCGCTATCGTATTCCTGGACCGTATGCCCGAGCGCACGCAGCAGGCGCGCCAGCGCGCTGCGAAAACCCAGGTCGTCGTCGACCAGGTGTAGCACCGGCGTCATGCGGCGGCCGCCTCGGCACTTGGCAGGCTGAAGCGAAATAGCGCGCCGCCTCCGGCCGGCTGTTCCACCTGCAGCGTGCCGCCGTGGCGCTCCAGGATGCTGCGGCTGATCGACAGGCCGACCCCCAGGCCGTCCGGCTTGGTGCTGAAGAACGGCTCGAACAGGCGTTCGGGCGCAATTCCCGCGAGGCCAGGCCCGCTGTCGGCGACGCACACGTCGGCCCCGCCGGCGGCGTTGCGGGAACTACGGATGCTGACCCTGCGCTGTCCCGGCGCCATCTGCTGCAATGCGTCGAACGCGTTCAGTACCAGGTTCAGCGTGACCTGCTGGATCTGGACGCCGTCGGCCACGACCTCGGGTACCGCGTCGCTCAAGTGCAGTTGCAGCTCGGCGTCGCGCATCTGCACTTCCACCCGCAGGATGCGCGCCACCTCGTGCAGCAGCGGGTTGAGCGCCAGCCGCTGGGACTGGCCGGCGTTGTTGGCGATCCAGGCGCGCAGCCGGACCAGCACCGCCGCGGCGCGCTGGTTGTCCGCGCGGATGGCGGCGATCAGCTCGCGCAATTCGTTGTGTGAAGGGTGGGGCGCCTCCAGCAGCAGCTCGGCGGTCTCGGCGTTGCTGAGGATGGCGCCGAGCGGCTGGTTGATTTCGTGCGCCAGGGCGGCCGACAGTGCGCCGACGGCGCCGATCCGGTCCAGCCGTGCCAGTTCGCCAAGGTGCTGGCGGGTCTGCCGCTCGGCGCTTTTGCGGCGCCGCCGCTCGAGCAGCAGGGTGCCGATCAGGATGCTCTGGATCGCCAGCACCAGCGCGGTGGCCAGCACCATGCCCCGGTACGCCTCCCACAGCCCGGGCGGCTGGAACAGCAACTCGCTGCCGGCCGGCAGGGCAGTGCTGTCGACCCCGGCGCGCTGCAGTGCGCGCCAGTCGAACTGCAGGCGTGGGGCGCTGTGCGGTTCGAATCCGATCCGCTCGGGTGGAACCCCGGCCAGCAGCCGGTTCAACTGCGAGGCGACGTCGCGTGCATAGCTCGCCGGCGACACGACCCAGCCGCCGATGGCGCCGGCTCCGACCAGGGTGCCACCGTCGACGAAGATGGGCACCTGCGCCACCGGCGCCAGGGCGCGCACCAGGTCGTAGGGGGTCATCACGGCCGAGTTGTGGGCCGTCGTGGGCGCGGCGAAGTAGAGTGCCGTGCCGGGCGGTAGTTGCTGCACGCGCCGCAAAAGAACCTCCGGCTCCAGGCCGCTCAGGTCGATCAGCTCGGCACTCCGCAGCCATGGCTGCAATGCCGCGCGCCAGTCCGGCCGTATCGGGTCCTGGTCAAGGCCGGCGCTGATGACCCCGATATGTCGCGTTGTTGGCAACAAGGCGAACATCAGCGCCAGGTTGCGCGCAACAACGTCGTGTTTCAGCAAGCCGGTCATGCGTGGAACCCGTGCCAGCCTGGCAGCGTATGCCGGATCGAGCGCTGGCGCGACCACTGTCGCCAGCGGCCACAAGCGGTCGCGCAGGGCGAGCGCGAGCGGCAGCTGATCGGGGACCAGCGGGACGATCGCGTCATACGCAAGCCCGGCGTACTTGTCGGTGAGCCCGCGTGGCAGCGGCGCGCCCGCGCCACCCGGCAACTGCTGCTGCAGCACCTCGAGATGGAGTTCGGCGTCGGCGTGCTCGCGCAGCAGTTCGCCACGTAGCGCCTCTCCAAGCTGCAGCGACCAGGGCGCCGTGGCGCCGCCAGGCATCAGCAGCAGCACCTTGGGCGGCGCCGCGCAACTGCCCAGGCGCGCGCTGCAGCACAGGGCGATCAGCAGCAGGCGGCATGCGAGTTGGCGGGACAGGAAAGTCATGGCGTGGTGGCGGCGTACCGGGGGCGACTCAGCTAAGGGTACGACAGCGGGAGCCGGGCCGCTATTGTACCAAGTGACAATAGCCGCTCACCGCGCTTGTGTCGATGATCGGGTTTCCAAATAATAACGGAGACACGCATGCACTGGAAGACTTCGGCAGTCCTGGCAACGGGTTGCATCATCGGTTTGGGCCTGGTCGGCTGCGGCGCAGGCAGCACGCCGCCTGCCGCGCGCCCGAATATCCTGATGATCCTGGCCGACGATCTCGGCTATTCCGACATCGGCGCCTACGGCAGTGAAATCAGCACCCCCAACCTGGACGCGCTGGCCGCTTCCGGGCGCCTGCTCACCAACTACCACACCGGCTCGACCTGCTCGCCGACGCGCGCGATGCTGATGTCGGGTACCGACCATCACCGCGCCGGACTCGGTTCGATGGCCGAAACGGTCGCGACGCTGGTGGCCAACGGCGTCGCTCCCTACGGAGCCGCGAATACTTACAATTTCGATACGCTGCCGGACGGCTATGAGGGCTACCTGAATGACCGCTCACTGTCGATGGCGCAGCTGCTGCGCGACGCCGGCTACCACACCTATATGGCGGGAAAATGGCATCTCGCCAGCATGCCGAGCGCCGCGCCGCTGGCGAGCGGCGGCACGCCGTGGGTGTACCGGCCGGCTTCCTACCCCAACGCCAAGGGGTTTGAACGCTCGTTCGTCCAGCTGCAGGGAGGGGGCTCGCATTTCGCCCCGGTGCCGGGCCGTCCGACGGTTGCAGATCTTTTCTCGGTCCACCTGGAGGACGACAAGCCGGCCACCCTGGCGCTGGATTTCTATTCCACGACGACCTATACCGACAAGCTGATTGCCTACATTGACAGCAACAAGGCCGATGGCAAGCCGTTCTTCGCGTATGCCGCGTACACGGCCCCGCACTGGCCGCTGCAGGCGCCCGACGCCGACATTGCCAAATACGCAGGCAAGTATGACGAGGGCTATGAAGTGGTGCGGGCGCGGCGCCTCGCCAGGCAGAAGGCGCTGGGCCTGTTGCCCGCCGACTTCAACGCCAATCCTGGCCTCGATGGCGTGACCGGCCGCCCGCGTTGGGACAGCCTGACGGCGACGCAGCGCGCAACCGAAGCACGCAAGATGGAGGTGTACGCGGCGATGGTGGAAAACCTTGACCGTAACATCGGCCGCCTGATCCAGCACCTGAAGCAGATCGGCGCCTACGACAACACGCTGATTGTCTTCACCTCCGACAATGGCGCCGAAGGCGCAGCCAATCAGTTCCCCAGCAATGCCAACGTCGACAACTCGCTCGCCAATATCGGCCGGCCCTTGTCCAACGTGACGTATGGCGAGCGCTGGGCCGAGGTCAGCGCGACGCCGTTCCGCTTGTGGAAGGCATTCTCGACGGAAGGCGGCGTGAGCGCGCCAATGATCGTGCGCCTGCCCGGCCAGGCGGCAGGCCGCTCGGCCCTGAACGACCTGACCCATGTCAAGGACCTGCTGCCGACCTTCCTGGCGGCGGCCGGCATCCCTGACCCCGGAGCCAGTTACCAGGGGAAGGCCGTCAATCCGATTACCGGCCTGTCGCTGCTGGCGCGGCTGGAAGGGAAGGGGAGCGCCGACGTCCGCACCGGCCAGGTGCTGGCCGACGAGCTGTTCGGCGGACGCTATGTGATTCGCGACGGGTGGAAGATGGTATCGGTGCAGCCGCCATTCGGCGACAACAGCTGGGCCCTGTACGACCTGCGCAGCGACCGCGGCGAGACCCGCAACCTGATCGCCGAGCAGCCGGAGATTGCGGCCCGGCTGAACCAGGACTACGATGCCTGGGCGAAGCGCGCCGGCGTGGTATGGCTGCCGCTGGCCAGCGGCCGTCCTCCGGCGCCATGAGCAGGCCCGCCATGGGCGCGGCGATCCTGTTCGCCGCCGGCGCCGGACTGGCTGCCTGGACGTTGCGGGCCACGCCAGCCACGGCGAATGCGCCGCCCGGGATCGCGCTGGGGAACGGCGCCGCATGCGCCGCCTATTCCGGCCTGCCCCCCGGCTGGGGGCGCGATCCCCATGCCGGCATGCTGCGCCTGCCGGGCGGCAGGTTCGTGCTGGGTGCTGTCGACGGCTACCCCGAAGAGCAGCCGCTGCGCGAAGTGACGACCGCGCCGTTCTGGATCGATCGCACTGAAGTGACGAACGCCCAGTTCGATGCGTTCGTGCGCGCCACCGGCTATGTGACCGAGGGCGAACGCAACGGCAGTGGCGCCGTGTTTCGCGCGCCGCTGGCCGAACGGGGAGAAGAGGCAGCCTACGGCAGCTGGTGGCACGCGGTGCGTGGCGCCGACTGGCGCCATCCGGAAGGGCCTGGCAGTACGCTGCAGGGCCGGGAAAACCAGCCGGTGGTGCAACTGACACGTGCCGATGCCTACGCCTACGCTCAGTGGCTGGGCCGCAGCCTGCCCACTGAGGCGCAGTGGGAGCATGCGGCCAAGGCCGGCGGCCAGGGCGAACGGATCGAACGCGGTCCGCGCGACCGGCAAGGCCGGCCGAGCGCGAACTTCTGGCAGGGACTGTTCCCTTACATGAATTCACGCGAGGACGGCTACCCCGACCGGGCGCCGGTTGGCTGCTTCGCGGCCAACGGGTTCGGCCTGTACGACATGATCGGCAATGCGTGGGAGTGGACGTCCGACCCGTGGCACGGCAGTCACCAGCCGCACGGCAGCGGGGCGCCGGCGGCGCTCTCGGGCGAGGAGGGGCTGATCAAGGGTGGGTCCTTCCTGTGCGCCAGCGACTTCTGCGTGCGCTACCGGGCCGCGGCGCGCCATCCGCACGATACCCGGCTCGGCGCGGTCCACGTCGGGTTCCGCACCGTGTCCGCCGCTTCGCCATGAGGGGCACGAGGGCCGACGTCCAGGCGCAGGCAGCTGCAAGCCGGTGCCGGCGTCCATCCGCCCTATGTGCGGGACCAGGCCGCATCAGCGTGAAGCATCTCCCGGCCCGCTTCACCCAGCATCTCGAACGGAAAGATGCCCCGCCTGTGCCCGTCCGTGAAGCCGAGATTCAACGCATAGGCGCCCACCGGCTCGATGGCGGCAATGCGCACCCCGTCATCGGCCTCGACGGCCAGCCCGGCGCGCCGCCGTGCGCGGCATTCCGCACACGGACAGGCCGCGCGCAGCGCCGCATGGGTCCAGCTGGCCGAACTGCCGTCCGCCCAGGACAAGGCCAGCACGCCCTGCAGCGCGCGGTTCTCGATGGCGTCGGGCAGGGCGGTCATGCCGCCGCCCCGATCTGCTGGATCGCCAGGCGCACCGACTTGCGCACCTCGGGATCGGGGTCGCCGGACGCCTGCTGCAGCGCGTCGAGCGCCAGGGGCGAGCCGATCTCGCCCAGCGCCAGCGCCGCTTCCTTGCGTAGGTTGCTGATGGCGTGACCCAGCGCGGCGAGCAGCTCGGGCAGCGCGTCCCGGCAGCGCAGCCGGCCAAGGCTGCGCGCGGCGCGCAGCCTGACCTGCCAGTAGGGGTCGGCCAGGGCGGCGATCAAGGCGGGCGCGGCGTCCTGCAGGCGCAGCTTGCCGAGCGTGGTCGCGGCTTCCTCGCGCACCTGCCAGGCGTCGTCCGCGAGCGCGGCCAGCAGGGCCGGCAGGACGGCGGCGCCGTCGGCGAAGCCCAGGGCGCCGGCGGCGGCGCGGCGCACTTCGAGCGAAGGATCGGATTCGGCGACGCGCGTCAGCGCGGGCACGGCATCCGGCTGCTTGAGGTAGCCGAGGACGGCGACCGCCTCGCGCCTTACCTGGGCCTCCTTGTCCTGCAAGGCGTCGAGGGCCGGCGCGAAGCTGGCAGGCACGCGCAGCTCGCGCACGCCGCGCAGCGCCGCCGCGCGCACGAAGCTGTCGCTGCTGCCGATGTACGACACCAGGTGGGCGGCCGATTCCTGCTGCTTGAGCTCGGACAGGCTCTGGGCCGCCGCGGTGCGCACTTCCTCATCCAGGTCCGACAGCAGGCGCGCCAGGCCAGCGACGGCGAGCGGCGCCTCGAAAGCCTGCAGGGCGCGCGCGGCCTCGGCGCGCACCGGCGCCGCCGTGTCCTCGAGCGCGGCGATCAGGAGCGGCACATGGGCATCGCCATCGAGGTCGGCCAGGTCGAGCACGGCGATCCGGCGCACGGTGGCGTCGTCGTCCTGCAGGCGGGGCGCCAGCGCGGCGATTTCGGGGTCTTCATGGAGTTCGACAGTCACGGGATACATCCTTACACGTTATGGTTGGCATGGGCGGCGGCCTGCGGGCCCAGGGGGCTCAGGCGCTCGAGCGGAACGATCCTGGCCTGCGGGTGCAGCAGTTGCAGGCAGTGGCGCTTGAGCCGCATGAATTCGGGCGAGGTCACCAGGTCGGGATGGCGCGGCCGGGCGAAGTCGAGGCGCAGCTCCTCGATGATGCGGCCCGGCCGTGGACTCATCACCAGGATGCGGTCGGCGAGGAACAGCGCCTCGTCGATGTCGTGGGTGATGAAGACGACCGTGGTTTTCACCCGCGCCCAGACCTCCAGCAGCAGTTCCTGCATCTTCAGGCGCGTCTGGGCGTCGAGCGCGCCGAAGGGCTCGTCCATCAGCATCACTCGCGGCTGGTTGATTAGCACCCGTGCGATCTCGACGCGCTGCTGCATGCCGCCCGACAGCTGGATCGGATAGCGGTCCTCGAAGCCCGCCAGGCCCACCAGATCGAGCAGCTCGCGCGCGCTGTCGCGGCGCTCCTGGCGCTGGATGCCTTTCATCTTCAGGCCGAAGGCCACGTTGTCGAGCACTTTCTTCCAGGGGAACAGGGTGTGCTGCTGAAACACCAGGCCGCGGTCCGGGTGCGGTCCGGCCACCGGGTCGCCGTCGACGCGGATCGCGCCCTGGCTCGGCCGCCAGTGGCCGGCCAGGGCGCCCAGCAGGGTGGACTTGCCGCAGCCGGACGGGCCCAGCACGCAGACGAATTCGCCGGGGGCGATCGACAGCGAGACCTCCTGCACCGCGTCGAAGGCCTGGCGGCCTTCGCCCAGGCGGATGGTGAGATTGTCGATCTCGATACGGCCGGTCGCGGCGCTGGCTTGCGCCAGCAGTTCGCTTTCCAGCGGGGAGAGCTGGTTCATGACTTCTTCCTTTGCATGAGATACCACGGCAGGAACAGGTTGCCGATCTTCTTCACCAGGACGCTGCTGCCCATCCCGATCACGCCGATGAACAGCATGCCGACCACGATCTCCGGATAGTTCTGGATGGTGTACGAGGCCCAGGTGTAGTAGCCGATGCCGTACTGGCCCGAGATCATCTCCGCGGTCACCAGACAGAACCAGGCGGTTCCCATGCCGATCGACAGGCCGGTGACGATGTTCGGCGCCGCCGCCGGCAGGATCACCTCGGTGAAGATGGTCCAGCGTCCGGCCCCCAGGCTGCGCGAGGACGCGACCAGGCGCGGGTCCACCCCTTCGACGCCGTGGATCGTGTTGAGCAGGATCGGGAACAGGGCGCCGATGAAGGTGATGTAGACCATCGACATTTCCGACGAGGGAAACATCAGGATCGCCAGCGGGATCCAGGCCACCGCCGGGATCGGGCGCAGCACCTCGAGCGGCGGCAGCAGCACGTCTTCCAGCAGCCGCGAGCGGCCGATGACCAGGCCCAGGGCGATGCCCGCCACCATGGCGCCGGCGAAACCGGCGAACACGCGGTAGACGCTGGCCTTCAGGTGCTGCTCCAGCTTCGGCGACTCCACCAGCGCGCTCGCGGCGTCGAACACGTCGCGCGGGGAGGGCACGTTCTGGAAGGTGACCACCCCCAGGTTCAGGTGCCGCGACGAGGCCCATTGCCAGGCCGCGATGCAGGCGGCGACCGACAGGATGCGCAGCAGCAGGCGCCCCAGCTTGCGCAGGGTAGCGGGATCGGTCCAGGCGGAAGTGATCGCTTCCATTGACGGCTCCTGTGCTTGGGGTCAGGCCGACTGGCCGGACTTCAGGGTGTCGTAGTCGACGACCTTGCCCTTGGTCCTGCTGGCGTAGGCGTCGGCGTCGGCCTTGAGCAGGAAGGCGCTGATCTCCTTGCCGTTGACGACGAACCAGGCGTCGCCGGCGAGCAGCTTGAGTCCGGAGTCCTGGTCGTGGGCGTAGACGGTGCGCACCTTCTTGCCCGACTTCTCCAGCTTGCGCAGTTCGGCGAAGGCGGCGCCGGCGCTGGCATAGTGGCGCACCAGCGGCTCGCCCTGGATCCAGATCTGGGTCAGGCGGCGGAAGTCGGCGATCGGCTTGCCGGTGACGGCGTCCTTGGCCTTGAGCGGCAGCTTGGCATAGTTCTTCAGCTGGCCGTCGTAGTCCAGGCCGGCCTGCTTGTAGGCGGCGCGGATGTAGCTGTCGTTGACGAAGCTGTCGGCATCGATGTCGCTGTCGGTGCGCTTGAGCAGGCGCAGGGTCTCGATCGAGGTCTTCACGGCCTGGCGGTACTCCGGCTTCCAGCTGAAGTCGCGGGTCTGCAGTCCGAGCGGGCCGTGGAACAGGTAATTGACTTCGGCCTCGATGCCGGTCACCCTGGCGATCAGCTCACTGTACTTCTCGGGTTCGGCCGCGATCAGGCGGTCGGCTTCGAGCGCGGCGCGCTGGTAGGCCACCACCACCTCCGGATACCTGCTTGCGTAGGCGGCGTCGACCAGGCTGCCGTGCAGGGTCGGCGCCTTGGCCTGCGAGCCGTCGAAGATCTTGCGGGCGTAGCCGCGGTGCGGGAACAGTTCGGCGAACGGCACGAAGTCGGCGTGCGCCTCCACCTTGTTGCCTTGCAGCGCGGAGCCGGCCACTTCCGGCGCCTGGGTCGTGATGTTGACGTCGCGCTCGGGATCCCAGCCCTGGGCCTTCACCGCGCGCAGCAGCATGCCGTGGGCGGTGGAGGCGAAGGGCACCGAGATGGTCTTGCCCTTGAGTTCGGCCAGCGACTGCACGTTCGACACCTTCGGCACCACGATGCCGTTGCCGGAGCCCGTGGTGCTGCCCGACAGGACGTTGATGAAGATGCTCTTCTTGCCCGCCTTGGCATGCGCCGCGCCGTTGAAGGAGCCGGGGAAGTCGGCCATCGCACCGATGTCCAGCTTGCCCGCCACCATCTCGTTGGTGAGCGGCGCGCCCGAGGTGAAGTTCTTCCACTGGATGTCGTACTTGACGTCCTTGTACTTGCCCTCGCGCGGCAGGAATTTTTCCAGCAGCCCGAGTTCGCGGATCAGGAGGCCGCCGGTGGCGCAGTTGATGGTCGTGTCCTGGGTGCCGATGGCGACCCGGATGGTCTCGGCGGCATGGGAGCTGCCGAATGCGAGCAGAAGCGACAGGCCAATCAGATTGTGGTGCAGTTTCACGTTTCTCTCCTGGTGATGGACGATGCTTGGGCCACGCTCAGCGCAGCAGGTAGGGAATATCGACATGGACGGCGCCGGTCGGGCAGTCCTTCTCGCACGGCATGCAGTACCAGCACTCGTCGAATTTCATGTAGGCCTTGCCCTTGCTCAGGTCGATGGCGAGGACGTCGAGCGGGCACACGTCGACGCAGACGGTGCAGCCCTTGTGCGCGATGCACTTGTCCTCGTCCACGGTGACGGGAACGCTGGTGATGTTGATCGTGGTCGGCATGGTGTTCTCCTTCAGGCGGCGATCGGCTGCGGCGGCTGCGGCGCGGCCTGCTGCACGCGCAGGTGGCGGTAGGCGTCTCTTTCGTTGTCGTCGAGCGGGACGATGTAGGGTTCGATCGGGCGCTTGAAGCAGGTCATGCGGTCGCCTTCCTTCTTCAGCTGCACGTGCACGAACCAGTCGGCGTCGTTGCGCTGCGGGTAGTCCACGCGGTTGTGGTACAGGCCCCAGCGGCTCTCGGTGCGGTACAGCGAGGCGCGCGCCGCCATCTCCGCGCAGTCGCGGATCGCATGCACTTCCATGGCGCGCATCAGTTCGTGCGGGTTGCGCGCCTGGATGCGGTCCAGGTCGGCGCGGATGGACTCGAAGCGCTGCAGGCCGATTTCCATCTTGCGCGTGACCTTGGGCGGCTGCAGGTAATCGTTGACCATGCGGCGCAGCTTGTATTCGACCTGGTTGGGCGGCAGGCCGTCCTCGCGCGCCAGCGGCGCCCACACCCGGGCGCGCTCGCGCCCGACCTGGGCCTCGTCGAGTTCCGGCAGGTCGTGTTCGGCGCAGAAGCGCGCCGCGCTCTCGCCCGCCAGGCGTCCGTACACGAAGGCGCCCAGCATGTAGTTGTGCGGTACGCAGGCCAGGTCGCCGGCGGCGTGCAGGCCGGGCACCGTGGTGCGGGCGTGTTCGTCGACCCACACGCCGGAAGCGGAGTGGCCGCTGCACAGGCCGATCTCGGAGATGTGCATCTCGACCATCTGTTCGCGGTAGTCGGTGCCCCGGCCTTCGTGGAAGCGCCCGCGGCTGGGCCGCTCGTTGGTGTGCAGGATGGTCTCGATGATCCGGATGGTTTCCTCGGCCAGGTGGTTCATCTTCAGGAATACCGGTCCGTTGCCGCCCTGAAGTTCGTTGTAGAACTCCTGCATCATCTGCCCGCTCCAGTAGTCGCATTCGATGAAACGCTCGCCCTTGCCATTGGTGGTATGGCCGCCGAACGGGCCCGTGACGTAGGCGCAGGCGGGGCCGTTGTAGTCCTTGATCAGGGGGTTGATCTGGAAGCACTCGATGCCCGACAGCTCGGCCCCGGCGTGGTAGGCCATGCTGTAGCCGTCGCCCGCATTGGTCGGATTCTCGTAGGTGCCGAACAGGTAGCCCGAGGCCGGCAAGCCGAGACGGCCGGCGGCGCCGGTGGCCAGTACCACGCTCCTGGCGCGGATCACATGGAAGTCGCCGCTGCGGCAATCGAAGGCCATGGCGCCGGCGATGGACCCGTCCGCGGCGGTCAGCAGGCGCGTCGCCACCAGGCGGTTGGTGATCTCGACGCGCGCGCGCTTCAGGCGGCGGTACAGCACCTTCTTGATGTCGTGCCCGTCCGGCATCGGCAGGACATAGGTGCCCATGTGGTGCACCTTGCGCATCGCATAGTCGCCGGTCTCGTCCTTCTCGAACCTGACGCCCCAGCTGTCCAGCTCCTCGATCATCGCGTAGCTGTTCCGCGCATAGGCCATCACCGTCTTCTGGTTGACGATGCCGTCATTCGCGACCGTGATCTCCTTCACATACTGTTCGGGCGTGGCGAAGCCGGGGACGACCGCGTTGTTCAGGCCATCCATGCCCATCGAGATCGCGCCGCTGCGCTTGACGTTGGCTTTTTCCAGCAAGAGCACGCGCAGGCCGGGATTGGCCTCCTTGGCCTTGGCCGCGGCCATCGGGCCGGCGGTGCCGCCGCCGATGACCAGCACGTCGACGATTCGCACATGTGTTTCCATATCAGGTTCCTTGGGAAGGAGAGGGATGACGCGGCAGGCGCAGTCCATACTGGAAGGCGTCGCCACGCACGTAGAGGTATTCGAAATCGAGCGGCTTGCCATCGGCGGTCCAGGTCAGGCGCTCGATGCGCAGCAGTGCGGCGCCCGGCGCCACGCCCAGGGCCGCCGCCATGGCCGGGTCGGCGCCCAGGGCGCCGATCTGGATGTCGGCATGTCCCAGCGCGATGCCGTAGTCGTCCTCCAGGATCAGGAAGATGTCGCGCTCGAGCAGGTTCTCGTCGCGCAGGCGGCGGCCCACGGCCGCCGGCAGGTAGGATACTTCGAAGGACACCGGCTCGCGGTCGAGGGTACGCACGCGGCGCACTTCGGTGACCGGCGCGCCTGGCGCCAGGTCCAGCCTGGCCGCCACGGCGGGGGAGGCGCCCACTTCCAGTTGCGACAGCACCCGGTTGAGTATGCGGTGGCCCTGGCGCGACATGGCTTCGCCGAAGCCCTCCAGACGGCTCAGGTCCTGGCGCGGCGTGCGCCTGGCGACGAACGAACCCTTGCCCGGCGCCTTGACGATGACGCCTTCCTTCTGCAGGTCGTTGAGGGCCTGGCGCACGGTGATGCGGCTGACGCCGAAGATCGCGCTGATCTCGCTTTCGGCAGGCAGGCGCGCTCCCTGCTGGTAGCTGCCGTCCGCGATCCGTTCGCGCAGGCGCTCCCGCAGCTGGGAGTAGAGGGGCACGGCGGATTGTTCAAGGGCTCGAAAAGGTGTCATTCGCAAGTCTCGTAGGGCCTGTCATAACAGGTGATGACGTTGCGAGGATGGTAACGATGGGTCGGCGCGGCGGGAACGAATCTCTTCGTGCTTGCTCATGCGGAAACCGCCTGAGTTGCTGGGCGTATATCGATATGCGGATGACAACGCGGGCTTCGGGAATCCGGCGGCGCGGGCGACGCGCTTCTCCCTCATGGGCTTGTTTGGTGCCTTTCATGCACTACTGTGAGCCCGGTTGGAGCTCTACCGGCGTGTGCCCGTCCTCTCTACGATGCGGACATGCGGCCTCGTGCCGTGTTCCGTGCCCGACAACCCCGGGGGTTGAACGGCAAGCTGCCGCCAGTCGGCTGATTGGCCTGGCCCGGGCGATCGGGCCGTCCCTTTGGAGATCTCAATACCTATGTTTGCCCTCGATTACACCTCGCCCCGCGCCGGCCGCGGCCCCGAAGAGCTGGTTCCATCCCGTTACGCGCTGCAGGTCGGCGAACTCGACGTGCTGGTGGTCAGCGATGGCGTGCTGCCGCTGCCGGCCGCGACCATGGCCACCAATGCCGATCCGGCCGACCTGGCGAACTGGCTGGACCACATGTTCCTGCCACATGACAATTTCGATTGGCCGCTGAACGTGCTCGTGGTGCGTAGCGGCGACCGGACCATCCTCGTCGACGCCGGGCTGGGATCGCAGTTTCCGGGCTTTCCGCGCGCCGGGCAGTTTCCCTCGCGACTGGAGGCTGCCGGCATCGACCTTGCGTCCGTGACCGATGTGGTGATTACCCACATGCACATGGACCACGTTGGCGGGCTGCTCGTCGACGGGCTGAAGGAGCGGCTGCGTCCGGACCTGAAGATCCACGTGGCCGATGCCGAAGTCAGGTTCTGGGCCCAGCCCGATTTCTCCGACACGGACATGCCGGCGCCGGTGCCGGACGTGCTCCGCTCGACCGCCACGCGCTTCATGGACGAGTACCGCGACCAGTTGCGGATCTTCCAGGAGAAGCACGAGGTGGCGCCAGGGGTGGTCGTCCGTCTCACCGGCGGCCACACCCCGGGGCACAGCGTGGTCGACCTGGCATCGGGCGGGGAGCGGCTGACCTTCGCCGGCGACGCCATGTTCCCGGTCGCGTTCGACCATCCCGACTGGCATAACGGCTTCGAACATGACCCGGAGGAGTCGGCCCGGGTCCGGGTCGGTCTGTTCCGGGAACTGGCCGAGAACGGCGGGCTGCTGGTGGCCTCTCATCTGCCATTTCCGTCCGTCGGCCGGGTGGCGGTCGACGGCGACGCCTTCCGTTATGTGCCGGTGATCTGGGATTACTGAGCGCTTGTCATGGAGGCAGGCCGAATCCGGCTTGCCCGTGGGGGCGTGGCAACCCCCGCTGATCGACGAGACCCTGGTGTTCGCAGCCCGGCTTGCCACGCTCAGTGGGGTTCCGACCTGTATGCTCACTGCCAGGGAGGCAGTCGCACCGGGGCAAGGCAGAGGAAGTCCTCGCCCGCCTTCCCCGGCTGAAGCCGCCTTGGGGTGTATTTCACTCGGCGTAACTGCCGGATTTCTTGATGATGGGACTCCACTTATCGATTTCCGCCTTCAAATGCGCGCGAAGCGCTTCGGGAGTCGCGCGGTTCTCGGCCACGGGTTCAGTGCTGAGTTCTGAAAGACGCTGTTTGACAGTAGGGTCCTTGACAGCGTACTGCAATGCGCTGCTTAGCTTGTTCACCACTTCCTTCGGGGTACTCTTCGGTGCATACACGCCATGCCAGACCGACAGCTCGAATCCGGGCAAGCCGGCACTTGCCAGCGGAGGGAGGCCCGGCAGGCTGGCTACCGGGTTCTTATACGTCACGGCATAGGCCTTCACCTTTCCGCTCTTGATGTGGCTCATCGTATTTGTCGCCTGGTCGCACATCAGGTCAACCTGGCCTCCCAGCAGGTCATTCATGGCGGGTCCAGTACCTTTGTACGGCACGGTGGTGAGCTCGGTGCCGACGGCGCTCATGAAGAGCATGCCGCATAGGTGCGATGCTGCCCCGAGGCCCGCGTTGGCAAGAGTCACTTTCTCCTTGTTCGCTTTGACGTAAGCAAGCAGTTCATCAATGTCCTTCGCCGGGAAGTCCTTCCGGGCAATGAGGGTCGATGCTGCGTCAGTCGCCAAACCAATCGGTTCGAAACTGTCGATGCTGCTGTACGGGAGCTTGCGATACAAACTCGGTGCCGTGGCATGCCCGACGTGATGGACGAAGATCGTATAGCCGTCAGGACTGGAGCGCGCCACGCGTGCAGCACCCAGGGTGCCGCCCGCGCCACCGACATTCTCGACAATGACCTGTTGCTTCAGATTGGCGCCCATCGCCTGGGCCAGCAGGCGTGCGATGGTATCGGTGGGTCCGCCGGCCGCAAATGGAACGACCATCGTGATCGTCTTGTTCGGGTAGTCCGCCGCGTACGATGCCGAGCTTGCCGCCAGCGCAAGCCAGACGATGGATTTCGAAAATGTGCTCTTCATGCCTTTGTCTCCTTGAAGGTGTCCCTGGCAACAGGCCGGGATTGGTGGGAACAGAGCGGGATTGCCATGACACCTGCACCGGTCTGCCTGCCGGTATGCGTGGGTTGTCTTGAATGGCTGTCGTTGCGCAGCCTGTCCTTCGAAACGTTTTCTGTTGATGCGGCCCGTCATGCCAACGCTTGGTCTGGCGGCGTCGGCACAAATCGATTCGACTCAGGCGGACAGCTTCTGCATCTCGGCGTACAGGTCGGCCTTGCCCTCGAAGCCGATGCCCGGCAGGTCCGGCATGGTGATGTAGCCGTTGTCGACCCTGACGCCGTCCGGGAAGCCGCCGAAGGGCTGGAACAGGTCCGGATAGGATTCGTTGCCGCCCAGGCCCAGGCCGGCCGCGATGTTCAGCGACATCTGGTGGCCGCCGTGCGGGATGCAGCGGCGCGGCGACCAGCCGTGCTCGCGCAGCATGTCGAGCGTGCGCAGGTACTCGACCAGGCCGTAGCTCAGGGCGCAGTCGAACTGCAGCCAGTCGCGGTCGGCGCGCATGCCGCCATAGCGGATCAGGTTGCGCGCATCCTGCATCGAGAACAGGTCTTCGCCGGTGGCCATCGGGTTCTTGTAGTAGTTGCGCAGGGTGGCCTGCAGCTCGAAGTCGAGCGGATCGCCCGG
>NZ_KB908132.1 GCF_000382345.1 Massilia niastensis DSM 21313 | reverse complement strand
TGCATCAGCTGGAATTCGCCGATCGCCTGGCCGAACTGCTTGCGCTCGTGGATGTAGGGCACCACCACGTCCATGCAGGCCGCCATGATGCCCAGCGGACCGCCCGACAGCACGGTGCGCTCGAAGTCCAGGCCCGACATCAGCACGTTGACGCCCTTGCCGACCCCGCCCAGCACGTTCTCGACCGGCACTTCGCAATCCTGGAACACCAGTTCGCCCGTATGCGAGCCGCGCATGCCCAGCTTGTCGAGCTTTTGCGCGACCGAGAAGCCCTTGAACCCCTTTTCGATCAGGAAGGCGGTCATGCCGCGCGCACCCGCCTCGATATCGGTCTTGGCGTACACCACCAGGGTGTCGGCGTCCGGACCGTTGGTGATCCACATCTTGGTGCCGTTGAGCACGTAGCGGTCGCCCTTGAGCTCGGCGCGCAGCTTCATGCTGACCACGTCCGAACCGGCGTTCGGCTCCGACATCGCCAGTGCGCCGACGTGCTCGCCCGAGATCAGCTTCGGCAGGTAGGTGCGCTTCTGCTCTTCGGTGCCGTTGCGCTTGATCTGGTTGACGCACAGGTTCGAGTGCGCGCCATACGACAGGCCGACCGAGGCCGAGGCGCGCGAGATTTCTTCCATGGCGACGATGTGCGCCAGGTAGCCCATGCTGGCGCCGCCGTATTCTTCGCCCACCGTGATGCCCAGCAGGCCGAGCTCGCCCATCTTCTTCCACAGGTCCATCGGGAACTGGTCGGTGCGGTCGATCTCGGCGGCGCGCGGGGCGATTTCGCTTGCCGCGAATTGTTGGACTGCTTCGCGCAGTGCGGCGATGTCGTCGCCATGGTCAAAGGTCAAGCCTGGAAGATGCAGCATGTCGTCCTCACGGTGAACGGTGGTTGGCAGGGTAGGTATGATTGACGTTAACGTAAACGTCAATCAGGTTCTTGAATGATACTTTCATTTGACGTTAACGTAAACGTCAATTAAAAGGCAAAAAAAAGGATCACGATGCCGGTCCCGGTTGCTGGATACATGGGTGAGCCCTGGTGTCGCCGGGCTGGAAATCGACGCACACGACGATGCCGTCCTCGTCGGCGTACAGCCAGCTGCCGGGAACGAAGCGGGTGCGGCGGAAGCTCAGCGGAAGGTCGCGCTCGGTCGGGTCGAATTCCTGCGGCCGCAGCGGGACGGCGCCCAGCGCATGGACCCCGAAATCGAGACCGGCGAGTGCGCGCACGTCGCGCACATAGCCGTTCAGGACCACGCCTGCCCAGCCATGCCGCTGGCCGAGCGCCGCCAGCTGGTCGCCCAGCACCGCCCATCGCTCGATGGCCTGGCCGTCGACGACCAGCACGCGGCCGTTGCCGGGCTCGGCGAGGATATCGTGCAGCCGGACCGCGCCCCCGGGCTTGCCTGGAGCGGCAGTCGCGATCCGCCCCCGGTAGGCCTTGCGGCCGCCGAAGGACTGCAAGCCCGGCGCCACCACCTGCAATCCGTCCGGTCGGCCCAGGAAACGGTCGCACAGGTCCGCTGTGGAAATCAGGGTTTCCATCTGCTTGTCTCCTCCAATCTGTGATTCGTCACGGCATGCGTGCCCTCATGCCTGGCGCGGAGCGGTCCTTGCCTGGAGCTCGGCGAACGAGACCAGCTCGCCCGCGATGGCGCTCGCGGCGACGGTCGGGGGACTGGCCAGCCACACCTTGCCCGGACCGGAACGGCCGGGGAAATTGCGGTTGATGGCGCTCACGGTCACCTGGCCGGCGTCGGTCGACGAACCCGGGCCGCAGTTGGCGCAGGCGCCGCAGGCCGGCTGCAGCAGTTCGGCGCCGGCCCGCTCGAAGGTCTGCAGGTAGCCGCGCTCGATGCAGTAGTCGCGCACCGCGGCGGTGCCGAACTGCAGGTACAGCTTGACGCCTTCCGGCACGCGCAGGCCGTGCTCGACCGCCCAGGCGAGCACTTCGTGGTAGTGGTCGAAGTCCTCGCGCTTGCCGGCCGTGCACGAGCCGCCGTAGGCGATGTCGAAGCGCACGCGCTCCATCAGCTCGCCCAGCGCGATGCCGTTGCCCGGATCGCCCGGGCTGGCCACCATGGGGCTGAGAAGCGCGCAATCGATGCGGATGGTGTCGGCATAGTGCGCGCCGGGATCGCTGCGCATCCAGTCTTCGACGACGAAATCGACCCCGCGGCGCTCGCGCAGGAAGCGCACCGTTTCCTGGTCCGGCGCGACGATGCCGCTGAAGCCGCCCAGTTCGGCGGTCATGTTGGTCAGGGTCGTGCGCTCGTCGGTCGACAGGCGCTCGACCGCCGGGCCGGCGAACTCGAAGACCTTCCCGACACCGGCGCCGGCCTTGATCTGCGGCGTGGCCAGCAGGTGCAGGACCAGGTCCTTGGCGGTGACGCCGGCCGGCAGTTGGCCGGTGAACTCGACCAGCAGGGAACGCGGTACGGTCAGGCGCACTGCGCCGCTCACCATGCTGTTGGCCATGTCGGTGGTGCCGACGCCGAAGGCCAGGCAGCCCAGGGCGCCGCTGTGCGGCGTGTGCGAGTCGGTGCCGACCACGACCTGGCCGGGCAGGGCGTAGTTCTCCGCCATCATGGCGTGGGAGATGCCCTCGGAGCCTTCGCCGGCGGCGACGTCGACCCCGCCCAGGTAGCCGTGGTTGCGGATGCCGTAGTCCTCGGCGAAGGCGCGGTGCGCGTCCGACAGGTGGCGCACGTTCGCCGTCAGGCCGTTCCTGATGTGGACCGGGCTGCGGTTCGAGTACGACAGGTGGTCCTCGAAGGCGAGGATGGTCGCCGGGTCGTGCAGCGCGAGCGGACGCCCGAATTCCTTGTGCAGCATGTGGGTGCACATGCCGGTGTAGTACTCGTGGATGAAGCGCCAGTCGGCGCGCACGAAGCCGCCGCTGCCCGGTTCCAGGGTGGCGGGGGCATCCTCGGTGCTCACCAGGTGGCGCGCCAGGATCTTCTCGGCCAGGGTCAGCGGGCCGGCGCCGGGAGCGGGCGCATGGCGGCTGACCTTGCGCATCCGTTCGCGGCCGTAGCGCAGCAGGCCGCCGCTGCGCAGGATGGCGGCCGCGACGCTGTCGCGCGAAGCGACCAGCTCCTCGATGTCGATCGGCTCGCCGCGCGCGATGCGCTCGACCAGGCCGAAGTCGGTCGAGGTGAAGATGCCGACGTTGTCGGCGTTCTGGCGGTAGATGCGCTCGAAGCTTTCGGCGATCACCAGCCGGATGCCGGCTTCGCGCTCGGCCACCGGGCTGTGCTCGCGCGAGGAACCCTTGCCGTAGCGCTTGCCCGCGACGGTCACGCTGAAGCGGCCGTTCTTGATGCCGTTGGCGGCGATCGGCAGCCGGCCGCCGCATTCCAGGCCGACGTAGGGGTAGCTGCCCAGGCGCTCGTCGTAATAGGTCAGGACCGGGATCGGCGTGATCTCGTCGGTCGAGATCTCGTCGCGCAACGCTCCGGCCTCGGCAAGGGTCAGGTCCTGGCCGGCGAGCTGGGCGTCGATCCGGGCCGGGTCGGACGTCAGGAACAGGATGCGGCCGTTGAGGGTCAAGGTAGTCATAGGGTATCGGGTTGGGCCAAGGGCTTCTTTTCTTCTGCACCGGAAGAGCCGCTGCTGGCAGCGTCGCCTTCCGGATACAGGAAATATAACCATTGGCACCCCGGCGATACAGTGACCAATCGGGATTGCTGGCTTCTCGATGCGAGACGCCGGGATCGCACCGTGGCTCGCTCAGTCCTGCTTGGCCAGGAAGTTGACCAGGGCGGTGGCGGTCGCGTTGAGCTGTTCGGCCCCGTTCGAGACGATCACGAGCTGGCGCACCGCCCAGGGATCGGAGAGGGGGATCACGGCCAGGTCGAGGCTGCTTGCATTGAGCTCGCCGACCATATGGGGCACCACGGCGATCCCCAGGCCGGCATGCACCATGCGGCACAGCGCATCCAGGCTGCCGACCCGGATCTTGATGGAGATCGACCGGCCCAGGCGCGCCGCTTCCTGCGCAAGCTGCTGGGTCAGCGCGCTCCCGCCCGGCAAGCTCACGAAGTGTTCGCCGACGACGTCGGCGAACGCGACCTGCGTGGCGGCCGCGAGCCGGTGGTGGCGCGGCACGGCCAGGCTCAGGCGATCCGTGCGGTAAGGCCACTGGGTGAACTTTTCGACGCCGGGAATGACATTGCAGATGCCGAAATCGGCGCCGCGCTCCTCGAGCGTCTTCAAGACCTCGGCGCTGTTCTGTTCCTCGACGTCGATATGCACTTCCGGGAACAGGCGCTGGAAGGAGGCGATGTCTTCGGGCAGGAACTGGACGATCGAGGCCAGGTTGGCGACCATCCGGACGTTGCCCTTGGCGCCGGTGAAGAACTGGGACAGTTCGGCGCCGAGGGTTTCGATATTCCCGATCACGAGCAGCGCATGGCGCAGCAGGGTTTCGCCGACGGGGGTGATGTCGATGCCGCGCGACTTGCGTTCGATGACCGGCAGCCCGATCGCGGCCTCGATCTCGGCGATACGCCGGCTCACCGCGGAGGGCGCGATGAATTCCCGTTCCGCTGCGCGAGCAATATTACGCTCCTGACACACCGCGACGAAGAGGCGCAGCGAGGTCAAGTCGAGCTTTCTCAGCAAATTATTCATGCACCGATCAGTGGAAGGCAAAAGGCAACGGACTGCAGAGACAGTCCGTTGCCATCATATCATCTGCACTCGTGCCGACGATAGTGTCTCACCGGGACGTCACGCCGCCGCCGCGGCCTTCCCGCGATAGGCGTCCAGCAGGCGCGCGCGCTCGGCGGCGGCGGCCGTCATGGACTTTTCCTTCACCCGGCCGTAGCCGCGGATCTGGTCCGGCAGGCTGGCCAGTTGGACGGCCGTGTCGGCGTTCTCGAGGCTCAGGCTACCGGCCAATTCCTCGACCAGGCCGACGTAGTCCGTGACCAGTTGCCGCTCGGCGTGGCGCTCCTCCGTGCGTCCGAAGGGATCGAAGGGCGTGCCGCGCAATCCCTTCAGCTTCGACAGGACGCGGAACACGGGCAGCATCCAGGGGCCGAAGCGCTGCTTGACGGCCTGGCCTTCGGCATCGCGCTTGCGCAGCAGCGGCGGCGCCAGGTGGAAGTTCAGCGTGTAATCCTTGCCGGGTTCGCCGTCGAACTGGGTGCGCAGCTTGTCGAGGAAGGCCGGGTCGGCGTACAGGCGGGCGACCTCGTATTCGTCCTTGTAGGCCATCAGCCTGGCGAGATTGCGCGCCACCGCCGTGGTGACGGGCAGGCGCCTGGCGTCGCCAGCCAGCTGTTCGCGTCGGCGGACCTTGGCCACCGCATCCAGGTAGCGCTGGGCGTAGGCGGCGTCCTGGTAAGCCGTGAGCAGCGCGCCGCGGTCGGCGACGATCGCATCGAGCGACTCGCGCAGGTGCAGCACCACCGGCACCGCCCTGGCCGGCGCCATGGCGCCGAGGGCGTCGACGCCGTGGTGGGCCAGGTAGCGTCCGAAGTCGAAAGCGCGCCGATTCTTCTCCACCGCAACATTGTTCAGTTCGATGGCGCGCACCATGCCCTCGTAGGCCAGCGGCACCCATCCGCGCTGCCATGCAAAGCCGAGCAGCAGCGGGTTGGCGTAGATCGCATCACCCAGCAACTGCAGCGCGGCCGCGTGGGCGTCGAGGAAATCGCATTGTTCGCCGATGCTGCCGCGCAGCGCCTGCTGCGCCTGCTCGCCAGGGAAGCGCCAGCGCGGATTCTTGACGAAGTCGGCGGTGGGCGTGTTCGCCGTATTCACGACCGCGCGCGTCTGGCCTTCACGCGTCTTGGACAGGACTTCCGGCGATGCCGTCACCAGCGTGTCGCAGCCGATGACCAGGTCCGCCTCGCCGGTCCCGACCCGGGTCGCGTGCAAGCCTTCCGGCGCCGGTGCGATCTGGACGTGGCTCACCACTGCGCCGCCTTTCTGCGCCAGGCCAGCCATGTCGAGCACGCTCACGCCCTTGCGCTCGAGGTGGGCGGCCATGCCCAGCAGGGCGCCGACGGTGACGACCCCGGTGCCGCCGACGCCGGTCACGACGATGCGGTAGGGGGCGTCGAGCGGGGCAGGGACCGGCAGCGGGAGCGCGGCGATCCTGGCGGCGAGGTCGGTGCTCGGCGCAGCGGTGGCGGGCTTGCGCATGGCCGCGCCCTCCGCCGTGACGAAGCTCGGGCAGAAGCCCTTGACGCAGGAGAAATCCTTGTTGCAGGACGACTGGTTGATCTTGCGCTTGGTGCCGAGCGGCGTCGCCAGCGGCTCGATCGAGAGGCAGTTGGACTGCACCGAGCAGTCGCCGCAGCCTTCGCACACCGCCTCGTTGATGAAGGCGCGCCGCGCCGGGTCCGGCGCCTTGCCGCGGGTACGGCGCCGGCGCTTCTCGGTGGCGCAGGTCTGGTCGTAGATCAGGATCGTCACGCCGGGCACGAGGCGCAGCGACTTCTGGATCGCGTCGAGTTCGTCGCGGTGGTGCACCGTGGTCCCGGCCGGCAGCGGCACCGCGCCCGTGTACTTCTCGGGTTCGTCGGTCACGATGACGATCTTCGCCACGCCCTCGGCCTGCAGCTGGTGCGCGATCTGCGGCACGGTCAGCACGCCGTCGACCGGCTGGCCGCCGGTCATCGCCACCGCGTCGTTGTACAGGATCTTGTAGGTCGCGTTGGCGCGCGCGGCGACCGCAGCGCGGATGGCCAGCTGGCCGGAGTGGAAATAGGTACCGTCGCCGAGGTTGACGAAGATGTGCCTTTCGCTGGTGAAGTGCATCTGGCCGAGCCAGGCCACGCCTTCGCCGCCCATCTGGCTGAAGGTTTCGGTGCTGCGGTCCATCCACTGCGCCATGTAGTGGCAACCGATGCCGGCCGTGGCGCGCGAGCCTTCGGGCACCCGGGTCGAGGTATTGTGGGGGCAACCGGAGCAGAACCAGGGGCGGCGTTCGGCGACGTCGGTCGGGTGCAGCTGGCGCTCCTTGGCGTCGATCACGGCCATGCGCGCATGGATCCGGTCGAGCACGGCCGCGGGCAGGCTGTTCCTGTCGAGGCGGCGCGCGATCGCCCGGGCGATCAGGGCGGGGGAGAGCTCGCAGCGGGAAGGCAGCAGCCAGTCGCCGCGCGGCACCGACCACTCGCCGCCTTCGTTGTCGCGCCCGTCGAACTTGCCATACACCTTGGGGCGTACCTGCTCGTTCCAGTTGTACAGCTCTTCCTTGAGCGCGTATTCGACGATCTGGCGCTTTTCCTCGACCACCAGGATTTCGTCCAGTCCCGTCGCGAACTCCCGTGCGATCTGCGGGTCGAGCGGCCATACGCAGCCGAGCTTCAGCACGCGGATGCCGACTTCGGCGCAGGCCGCATCGTCCAGGCCGAGATCGGCGAGCGCCTGGCGCACGTCGAGGTAGGCCTTGCCGGCGGCGATGATCCCGAACTTCGGGCGCGGGGAATCGACGACGATCCGGTTGATCCTGTTGGCGCGCAGGTAGGCCAGCGCCGCATACCATTTGTGGTCCACCAGGCGCGCTTCCTGGTCCAGGGGCGGATCGGGCCAGCGGATGTTCAGGCCGCCTTCCGGGATGGTGAAGTCGGAGGGCAGCACGACCTGCACCCGGTCGGGGTCGACATCGATCGAGGCCGTCGATTCGACCACGTCGGTGACGCACTTCATGCCCACCCACAGGCCCGCGTAGCGGCTCAGGGCCCAGCCGTGCAATCCGTAATCCAGGTATTCCTGCACAGTCGACGGATACAGGATCGGGATGCCGGCCGCGATCAGCGCATGCTCGGACTGGTGCGCGACCGACGAGGACTTGGCGGCGTGGTCGTCGCCGGCCAGCACCAGCACCCCGCCATGGGGCGAGGAGCCGGCGGAATTGCCGTGCTTGAAGACGTCGCCGCAGCGGTCCACGCCCGGTCCTTTTCCGTACCACATGCCGAACACGCCGTCGTGGGTGGCGCCGGGCCAGAGCCCGGTCTGCTGGCTGCCCCAGACCGCCGTCGCCGCCAGTTCCTCGTTCACGCCGGGCTGGAACACGATGTCGTGCTGCGCCAGGTGGCTTTTCGCCTTCCACAGCTGCTGGTCGAGCGCGCCGAGCGGCGAGCCGCGATAGCCGGACACATAGCCGGCCGTATTCAGGCCGGCGCGGCGATCGCGTTCCTGTTGCAGCATGGGCAGGCGCACCAGGGCTTGCGTGCCGCTGATGTAGACGCGGCCTTTGGCCAGGGTGTACTTGTCGTCGATCGAGACCTGGGCCAGGGCGCTTTGCTGCGCGGGTGACAGGGGGGAATTCATGGGGACGTCTCCTTGTTAGGCATCCGAGTATAGACAGGAGCCACCTGCACTGAATGACTGATTGGGCAACGCAGGGTTCTGGAAATCGCATGCCTGCATCCGCCATCTCGAAATGCGAAAGCTGCCTTGTCGAAACGGCGCTGTTGCCCTCTGGCGTCCATGTCCATACTTGGTTTCGCAAAACACAAGAAACCAATCAGGAGACAGGCATGACGATGAAACGACTGGCGGCGCTGCTGCTGGCTGCCGGCTGCGCGTCCGCGCAGGCGGACGGGCCGACGATCTATGGTTCGCTCGACGGGGGTATCGGCACCGTGGACAACGTGCTGGGCCGGGGCCGGGTGACCGGCCTGCACAATGGCGGGATGAGCTCCTCGCGCCTCGGGTTCAAGGGGACGGAGGACATCGGCGGCGGGAATGCCATCATCTATCTGCTGGAGAGCGACATCTTCGTCGACACCGGCTCGACCGGGAGCGGACCGCTGTTCGGGCGTTCCGCCTGGGTCGGCGCCAAGGGCAAGTGGGGCGAAGTGCGGCTGGGACGCAACTACACCGAAACCTATGAACTCGCCGCCAAGTACGACCCGATGAGCGGAGGGAATTTCGGCGGGATGATGCAGGTGTTCGACAGCCGCCAGTCGTCCCTCAATCCGACCTCGGGCAACATGTTCTCGTCCTATGGCTCGGCCCGGGTCGACAACAGCATCCACTATCGCACGCCCGTGATGGGCGGTTTCGTCGGACGCATCACCTACTCGGCAGGGGAGAATGTCGAGAGCTCCAGGACCAGTTCGGTCCGGACCGCCTCGCTCGAATATACGCGGGGTCCGTTCGAAGCCGCGGCCGTGTTCGGGCAGATGTATTCGACGGCCAGCCCGGCCCTCGTGTTCCGCCACAAGGCCGCATACCTGCGCTACAAGTTCGACTTCGCCCGCCTCGTGGCCGGACATACCGAGTCGGAAGGACTGGGGCCGGGGGGCGGGAAATTCGTCACCAGTTTCGTTGGTGCGAACGTTCCGGTGGGGCCTTCCTTCGCGGTGAACGCCTTCCTGGCGAAAGTGGACAACGAGGTGTTCGATGAACGGCCGGTTACCTGGACCCTGCGCGCCGACTACTTCCTGTCGAAGCGCAGCATGCTGTATGCGGGCTACGCCGCATCGAGGCAGGACGATGCAAGCAGGCTGAACATCGTCAACCTGTCGAAATTCACTTCTTCCAGCGGCGCCGGCAATCAACCGAATCCGGGAGACGACCAGGCCGGCTTCATGGTCGGACTGCGTCACGTGTTCTAGCCGGGCCGGCACTTCCGCGCGCTCCTGCATTTCCCCGTAGAATGCCCGGTTCTGATGTTTTTTATATGGAGAAACGATGGGGGCTGATGGACTCCAGCCGGCGTTCCGGGACGAACACGCGTCGCTCGCGCCATTCGACGATGCGTTTCTGGACGATCCTTATCCGACCTACCGCATCCTGCGGGAAGCGGGACCGGTGCTGTGGCGCGACGATGTCTTCGATGGCGCATGGCTGCTGACGCGCCATGCGGACGTCGAGCTCGCGCTGCGCGATCCGCGCTTTTCCTCCCAGCGCACGGGTGGCTGGATCAAGCGGATTCCGGGCCGTGCCACGGCCTTTCGTGGAGAGCGGGCGCAAGCCGGCCTGGAAGCGTTCCAGCGGCTGTTCGGGAGTGCGATGGTATTCCTCGACGGTCCGGACCACCAGCGCGTGCGCAAGGCGATGGCGGCGGGCTTCCATCCCTCCCTGATCCGCGCGCTGAGGCCCCAGGTCGAGCGCCTGGCCGAGGAACTGCTCGACGCGCTGGATGGCCGCGCCGGATTCGACTTCATCGGCGCCGTCGCCCGCCCGCTGCCGTCGCGCGTGATCGGCCTGTTGCTTGGTATCGAACGCGAGGATGAGGCGCGATTCATGGCCTGGTCGGATGAGCTCGCGGCCTTCATCGGCGCGCTGCAACCGTCGGCCGAGCAGCTGCGCACCGCCCAGCGCAGCCTGCTGCAGATGGTGCGCTATTTCGACGCCTTGCTGCCGGCGCGCCGGCGCGCCCCCGGCGAGGACCTGATCAGCCGCCTGGTGCAGGCCGAGGCCGCGGGCGAGCTCAGGCCCGATGGCGAACTGCTTGCCCAATGCGCGATGCTGCTGTTCGCGGGCCACGAGACCACCCGTAACCTGTTGGGCAACGGACTGCATACCTTGCTGGAGCACCCGGCGCAGTGGGAGCGCCTGCGCGCGAACCCGGAAGCGATGCCGCTGGCCGTGCGCGAACTGCTGCGCTACGACAGCCCGGTCCAGTACACCGGCCGCCGGGTGGCCAGCGGCTTCACCCTGCATGGCGAAACGCTGCGCCGCGGAGACCTCGTCCTCGCCCTGATCGGCTCCGCCAACCGCGACCCTGCGCGCTTCAGCGATCCCGATGCGTTCGACATCGACAGGCGCGAAGGAAGCCACATGTCCTTCGGGAGCGGTCCGCATGTCTGCATCGGGGCTGGACTGTCGCTGCTGGAGGCCGATGTGGTGTTGCGGGCAGTGATGCAGCGCTGGCCGGCACTCGCCCGCAGCGGTCCGGCCAGCCGCTGGAACAGGAATGCCGGGCTGCGCGGCCTGGCCCGGCTCCAGGTGGCGGCGTCCTGACGGTCGTCAGGGGCCGCGCCACGTGGCTGATCCTGCGGGTGCCTTATGTCGTCCGGGCCCGCAGCTCCTTCAGTGCGAGCAGGGCCTTGGCGGCGCACGGCACGATCGCCGACCCTGCCAGGTCGCCGACGCACATGACGAAAAATCCCAGCACCAGCTCGCTGCTATCTTGCAGCATGAACCACAGGTGATGGAGTGCGAGGCTGGCAATCGCGCAGCCTATCGCACGCATCGGCAAGCGCTCCAGGCTCAGGTTTCCAAGGGAGCCTTGCCGGCCGAATTGCCGCTTCGCGATGAGGTAGACCAGATGGTGGCCGAGCGCGCCTGCAATCGTGCCGGCCGTCGCCCGCAGCGCATCACCCGGAAAGTAAACCAGGCAGCAGGCAAACAGCCGGGAAGCGGCCTCACACCTCGCGCAACGGGAAGGCAGCCCGCCGCAGCCAGCCGCGCACGACTCGGAAGCGCCAGCTCCGCTCGGGCTGCGGATCGGCGCCGGCGCCGGGCTCCTGCCATGCCACCTCGGCCACGCCCTGCAGCTGCAGGATGTCCCCGCTATCGAAGTCCACCATCAGCAGGGACGCGCGCGGCTCCAGCAGCAGGTTGCCGAGGGTGTTGAAGTAGCGGTTGCCCGCGTAGTCGGGCACGCTCAGCACTGCGCCCTCGAGTCGCAGGAAGCCCGCCGGGCCGCCGCGGTGCGAGATGTCGAGGCCGCCGGCCTGTCCATGCGCGGCGCCGCCACTGGAGGTGGCGACGAACATGGTCGCGCAGCGGGCGATCAGGGCCACCGCCTCGGCAGGCAGGTCCGCGCCGAACGCGCTGGCCGGGCCAGGCTCCCTTGCCGCGTGCGTCAGCCGGCGCACCTGGATGTAGCGTGGACAGTTGCCGAAGGACTGATGGATATCCACCAGCATTCCCTCGGCATCGGCATGCGCCACGCGCCCGTTGGCGCGGTTGCGCCGGCGGGTGGACAGGTCGATGCCGAGCATGCCGATCGCGGCGCCCGCTGCCAGATGAGGCGAGGCGGGATCGTCTGCATCCGCCCTGGCGGCCACGCGGAGCTGGCTTGCGCTGTCCGAGGACAGGAAGCCGGGGCTGCCGCTCAGGAGGGTCGCCAGCGGCCATCCTGTTTCGTCGGCCACGGCGACGCACAGGAAGGGCAGCAGCGGGAAGAAGCTGCGGTGCTGGTCCGGCATCTGCGAGCGGATCGGTGCGCCGGCGGGGCCGCCGCCGGCCAGCTGCTGCGCGCGCAGCTCCCCGGCATGGAAGGGTTCGGGAATACGGTGATCGAGCATGACAGGCTCCCTAGTTCAGCGGCATCGGCACGAAGTGCGGCAATGCCTGGATGCGCGCGATCCATGCGCGGACCTGCGGGTAGGGTTCGAGCGAGATCCCGCCCTCGGGCGCATGGGCGACATAGGTGTAGCAGGCGAGGTCGGCAATGGTCGGCGCGGCGCCGGCCAGGAAATCGCGCTGCGCCAGCTCGCCGTCCATGAATCCCAGCACCCGGGCGGACAGCGTGGCCATGAGCGGCGCCGGCATCCCCGTGCCGCCGAAGCGCGCGCCGATGCGCGCCCGGGCGGGACCGAAGGCGATCTCGCCCGCGGCCAGCGACAGCCAGCGCTGGACGCGGGCGGCGTCGACCGGACCGGTCGGCAGCCAGGCGCCTTGCGGGTCGTAGCGCCGGGCGAGGTAGACCAGGATGGCGTTGCTGTCCGCCAGAACGAGGTCGCCGTCCTGCAGGACCGGTATCTGCCCCAGCGGGTTCAGCTTCAGGAAAGCGGCGGACTGGCGGACCGGCACCGGCGCATCGATGCGGCGGAACGGCAAACGCAGCAGGTGCATCAGCAGTTCGACGCGGTGGGTATGTCCGGACAGGGCGGTGCCATGGACGATCAGGGGGGAGGAGGCCATGTTCGCAATCGATGAAGGGTGGAGAGGCATTCATCGTAGGCGCTCCGTTCATCTTGCGGAATATGGAATAATGGCAATTCAGTCTGCCGATCGATGCAAGAATCATGGACCGTTTGGAAGAATTGCAAGTATTTCTGGCCGTCTTCGAGGCGGGCAGCATGGCTGCGGCCGCGAACAAGCTGAGGCGATCGGCATCGGCCGTCACCCGGCTGCTCGGGTCGCTCGAACAGCGCATGGGCGTGCGGCTGTTCGAACGCAGCACGCGCAGCCTGACGCCGACCAGTGAAGGCATGCGCCTGGCCGGGCAGGCGCGCCAGGTGCTGGCGCAGTACGAGCTCGCGGTGCGGGAGCACAGCGAGGCGCCGCCGCGCGGCCTGTTGCGCATGACCGCGCCCGTGGTGTTCGGCCGGCGCCATGTGGCGCCGGTGGTGACGCGATTCCTGACGCGTTATCCGGACATCCAGATCGACCTGAACCTGGTCGACCGCAACCTGGACCTGATCGAGAACGGGATCGACCTCGCCCTGCGCATCGGTCCGCTCGACAGCTCGGGACTGGTGGCGCGCAAGCTTGGCGTGGTGCGCCGTTTCACCGTGGCGAGCCCGGCGTACCTGGAGCGCTGCGGCGAACCGCGCACGCCGGAGGCGCTGGCCGGGCACGAGTTGATCCTGTCCACCGGGATTCGCGGCGTGGCGCAGTGGCGCTACCGGGTGGACGACGGCGAGCATGTGGTCCGCTTCGCGCCGCGCCTGCAGCTCAACGATGTGGAAGCCATCCTGGACGCGGCGCGCGCCGGCTTCGGGATCGCCCGCGCCTTGTCCTACCAGGTGGCGCCGGACCTGCAGGCGGGCAGGCTCCAGCGGCTGCTGCGCGATCACGAGCCGCAGCCGCTGCCCGTGCACCTGGTGCTGCCGAGCGCGCGGCACATGGCGCCGCGGCTGCGCGCCTTCGTCGATTTCGCGGTCGAGGAATTCGCCCAGCTGAAGCTGATCTGCTAGGCGGCCCTAGGCCTGGCCAGGCTCCCTGGCCTGCGCGGAGGCGGGAGGCGCCGGGGGCTGCCGGGATTCGGATGGGTCGCCACGTTCCGCCAGCGTTTCCTCGATCGTCTCGGCCATGGTTTCCTTGCGGACCGGCTGTTCGGCGTCCTGCCTGAAACTGTCGAGGAACCTGGTGCGCGCCCAGGTCCAGACGTCTTCACTGAACACGGCCCCGACCAGGCAGGTCAGGAACACCACATACGCGTTCGGCTCGGCGTCGCCGGTCGAGAACACGGCCAGTCCTCCCTTCACCGCGAGAAACACCACGACGGCTGCCGACAGGCCGCGTATCAGCACGCTGGTCACTTCCGCGGTGAGCGACACCTTGCCGCGCTGCTGGCCGCCGCGCACGAAGGTGGCGATCGCCGCTCCCAGCAAGCCGAAACCGAGCATGCCGGTGATCAGGGCCAGCGCCACCGACTTGGTCTGCAACAGCCAGCGCGCGACCGCGCCGAACGGTCCCCACCCGGCCCCGGCGACCGGCGCCGTATACACGGAACCCTGGAAATCGAGCGTGTCGCAGGCATTCCGGAGGCTGGAGTCGGCCGCGCGGGCCTCGGAGGTCATCGCCCGCACGATGATCGCTTCCTGTTCGCGCGATCGCTGGCTGGCCTTGATCTGCGGGTCCGCGCTTTGCAGGTCCAGGACCTGGATCAGGATCTCGCCCGTATCGCGCAGCTGGCGGTCGAAGCCGGATAGCACGGCGGCGCATTGCGTGCGCGCGTACTCCAGGCGGCGGTAGTCGTTCGTGATGGTCTGCTCGATCTGGCGCATGAAGAAGCCGCGTTCCTGGTTGCTCATCGGCGTGGCGGTCTCGAGCTCGAAGGCGTTCATCGCCGCCTGGCGCATCTGGCCCACGCGCTGCGCAATCTCGCCTGGCAGTTGCTGGAGCCGCAGGTGGGCGTAGGCGCGCGTGTCCCTGGCATCGCGGATCGCCGACTCGAGCGCGGTCACGGTCTCGGGCGCGAGCTGCTCGGCCTTCGTCTTGTCGCCCAGGTACGCCGACAATGGCGCCAGCGGATCGGCGCGGGCGGCAGTCTCGCCTTTCTCGGCCGCTTCCAGCGTCGACGCGGCCGGAAGTATGCGATCCAGGATCTTGACCAGGCTTTCCTGCGTCAAGCCGGGCGATACCTTTTCTTCGTGCAGCCAGGGAATGGCGACGATCGCGGCGATACTCAGGTAGGCGCCCGCCAGGAATACGGCGGTCAACACCAGTCCATGCCGCTGTGCCGCCGACATCGATGCCACGTAATGCGACAGGCGGTTGCCGGACAAGCCCGCCACGCTCGCGCCGCCGTCCCGGGCAGCCGCACTCAACAAGTTGCCGATCAATAGCCAGAGCGCGATGGCGACGACCATGTCGGCCGTCAGTACGCCGTCGAAGGCCTGGGTAAGGATGCGCGCGGTCTCCGACAGGATCTCGGGTATCGCCGCGGCCAGGCGCAGCACGGGCTCCTGGATGTTGACGACGGTATCGTTTGAGCGCGCACTGGCCGTCACGGAAAAGCCAGTGGCGCGCCGTCCCAGGTTCTCCACCATCCGGAACAGGATGGTCGGCGGCAGCAGCACCAGTCTTTCCACCGCCCGCGGCAGGAACAGCGCGGTGATGCCCAGCGCGAGCAGGCGGGCGCCGGTACTGGCGCCAAACACGCCCCAGGAGCCGAACGGCCTGAGCAGCAACGCGCGCAGCAGGCGCCAGACGAGGTAAATCAGGAACAGCGACAGGGCCAGGAGCACCAGCGCGACCCAGGAGTCGCTCAGTCCGGCGGGTATCACCAGCTTCATGGCGCCCAGATCGGTCATGTAGAGAACCGGCAGCAGGAGAATGGCAAGGATGGCGAATACGAAACAGGATTTCGCGAACCATGTCAGGCCGGTCCAGATGTCGTTCCACATCGCTCTTTTCTCCATCACGTCGTGCCAACCGTGCGCAGGAAGCCGAAAAGCCGGGTGTCGATCGTCGTACTGGTGCAGGGAGTTGCGCGCCGGGGTCCTGGGGCGCCATCCGCCGGCATCTCATGAAGCCGATAATCGAGTGTAACGTAATGTCAGTCGCCGAGGGGGCGACGATCATTGCCTGCGCCGGCTGCTACACTGGCGGCAGGCATACGAGGACAATGGGAATCATGAATATCCATATCAGCGATATCGGTCAGGTCATCCAGTTGGCGATCGCGCCGGTGTTTCTCCTGGCCGGCGTGGGAACCATCCTGGTGGTCCTGACCAACCGGCTCGCGCGCATCATCGACCGTACCCGGGTGCTCGACGACCGCCTGAAGCTCCACCCGGACGAGGAATGCACGGCCGAACTCAAGACCTTGCACCAGCGCTCGCACCTGATCAACTGCTCGATCACCTTCAGTACGTCCTGCGGGCTGCTGGTGTGCGTGGTCATCGCGATGCTGTTCCTGGGCGACACCACCGACCTGCCGCTCGACCAGTACATTGCCGCCTGCTTCGTGTTCGCGATCCTGAACCTGATCGGCAGCTTCGTGTACTTCCTGCGCGAGATCCTCATCGCCTCGCGCTTCATGCGCCTGCAGCAGGAGAGAGGGCTCCCCTGCAGTTCCCCCGGGACGTCTCGACCGCGCTGACGCCCCGCGAAGCAGGCAGGGATCAGGCGCCCCCGGACGGCGCGCCCGATTTCACGCGTTCCAGCAGCAGTTGCGCCGCGGCCAGCGAGGAACCGGGATTCTGGCCGGTGATGAGCAGACCGTCGCGCAGGACGTAGGACGCCCAGTCGGGGCCCTTGGAAAACAGGCCTCCCTTGGCCTTGAGTTCGTCTTCGACGAGGAAGGGAACGACCTCGGTCAGGCCGACCGCGTCTTCTTCGCTGTTGGTGAAGCCCGTGACCTTCTTGCCCTCGACCAGCGGCTTTCCATCCGGGGTGCGCACATGGCGCAACACGCCGGGGGCGTGGCACACGAGCGCGACCGGCTTGCCGGCGCCCAGGAAGGACTCGAGCAGTGCGATCGAGTGGCGGTCCTCCGCCAGGTCCCACAGCGGACCGTGTCCGCCCGGATAGAACACGGTGTCGAAGTCCTCCTGCCTGACACGCTCCAGGGGCAGCGTATCGGCGAGTTGCGCCATCGCATCGGCGTCCGCTTCGAAGCGGCGCGTGTAGTCGGTCTGGAACTCGGGCTCGTTGCTCTTCGGGTCCAGCGGCGGCTTGCCTCCCTTGGGGGACGCCAGCACGAGGTCCACGCCCGCATCCTTGAAGGTGTAGTAGGGCGCGGCCAGTTCTTCCAGCCAGAAGCCGGTCTTGCGGCCAGTGTTGCCGAGTTGGTCGTGCGATGTCAGGACGAGCAGGATCTTCATCTTCTTCTCCAGTGAACAGGAAATGCGACAGGACGAACATTGCCACCGCCAGGCCGTCCAGGCGAGGCGAATGGGGACCAGTATAGTGAATGGGATGTGCGGCACCATTATCCCTGCGAGGGGCCTGCGGCGGCGCCAGGAAAGTCGACGGTTCACCCGATGTGGATTCAACAGGGAAAAAATGGTCTTGCGAAAGTAATGGGGCAAGGTCTCCCTTTCGCCAGGAGGCGCCCTCCGGGGACTGGGATTCGCCGGAAAGAAGAACATCTTGGCGGCATGGGGAGGAACAGCCATGAGCAGGAAACAGTATCGTTTGCCGGAGAGCGACGACTTGCCGTCCTTGCCGACCGAGAACCTGGAGAAGCGCCGGGAGCAGATCTACCCCACGCTGAACGACGCCGAACTGCGCCAGGCGGGGCGCTTCGGCGAAGAGCGCCATTTCCGCGACGGGGAGCAGGTATTCGCAGCCGGGCAGGCGAAGCCGGACATCCTGTTCATCCTGCGCGGCCGGCTCGCACTCGGGCGCCACGACGGCTTCGGCAGCAGCGACCTGATCGCCATCCTCGGTCCCGGCCAGTTCAGCGGCGAGGAGGGCCAGCTGGTGGGCCGTCCGGCCATGGAAGACGCGTGGGCGGTGGGGACGCTGGACGCGCTGGCCTTGAGCCCGGAGGCCTTGCGCATGCTGCTGGTCGCGCAGGCGGATCTCGGCGAGCGCATCGTGCGGGCGATGATCCTGCGCCGCATCGTCCTGGTCCGGAAGAATTCGGGCGGCCCGGTCATTGTCGCGCCGCACGGCCACCCGCGGGTGCGCGAGCTGGAGCGTTTTCTATCGGCGAACGGGCACCCCTATACCGTGCACGATCCGGCCCAGGATCCGGCCGCCGCCGGACTGGCGGCGCTGCATGGCGCGACGGCCGCGGACTGGCCCCTGGTCCTGTGCCCCGGCGCCGCCCCCAAGAGGGACCCGTCGCTCGTCGAGCTGGGGCGCTGCATCGGCCTGTTCCAGGACACCGATCCCGCGAAGATCTGGGACGTCGTGGTCGTCGGGGCCGGGCCGGCGGGACTGGCAACCGCGGTCTACGCCGCCTCCGAAGGCTTGTCGGTGCTGGCGCTGGAAACCCGCGCCTATGGCGGCCAGGCCGCCGCGAGCGCGCGCATCGAGAACTACTTCGGCTTCCCGACCGGCATCACGGGCGGGGCGCTGACCGGGCGTGCCTACGTCCAGGCCGAGAAATTCGGCGTCGAGGTGGCCATCCCCGCCGCGGCGGCGGGCCTGAATCCGGCCAGCCGTCCGCTGGAAGTCGTGCTGTGCGAGGGCCTGGGACAGGTCCGCGCCAGGACCGTGGTGCTGGCATGCGGCGCACGCTACCGCCGGCCGGCGCTGGCGAACCTGAAGCGCTTCGAAGGGCGCGGCGTCTACTACTGGGCCTCGCCGATCGAAGCGCGCCTGTGCAAGGGAAGCGAGGTCATCCTGGTCGGGGGCGGGAACTCGGCCGGCCAGGGCGCGGTCTTCCTGGCCGGGCATGCGTCGAAAGTGCACATGCTGGTAAGGCGCGGCGGGTTGGCCGAGACCATGTCGAGCTACCTCGTGAGCCGCATCGAGGCGACCCCGAATATCGAACTGCATGCCCATGCCGACATCGCCGCACTGGTGGGCGAGGAGGGCGACCTGCAGACCGTCCGGGTGCGCGATATCCGCAGCAGGCAGGAGCGGGACTTCGCGGTGCGCCATGTTTTCCTGTTCATCGGCGCCGATCCGAATACCGGCTGGCTGCGCGATAGCGGTATCGAAGTCGACCGGAATGGCTTCATCTGCACCGGGCGCAATGTCGCGGCCATCGGGTCGGCCGCCGTGCGCAAGGCCCTGGAGACCAGCGTGCCGGGCGTGTTCGCGATCGGCGACGTGCGCGCCGAGTCGACCAAGCGGGTGGCCGCCGCAGTGGGAGAAGGTGCGGCGGTGGTCGCCCAGATCCATGAATTCCTGGCCGAGGCGCAGGCGGCGTCGCCTTCTTCCGGCTAGCCTGCCGATGGCCCGCGCCAGCGCGACGCCGCGTCAAGCCGGCGCGCGGTAGCATGGCGAATACGCGCGCTCCTTGCCTTTCCGGCCGCACGGGCGGGCGCGTCGACGCTGCATGGGACCGGCGCCCGGAGCCGGGCCGGCGGCGGCGGACATCCACGGCTGCGGCCCAGGCACTCACGATGCGAGGACGGAATGGAGACTCCCAATCAAACACGGGCGACGACCGAGGACCAGGGCAAGTTCCTCCTGCGCGCACTGCTCGCGTTCATGCTGCTGTTCCACGGCGTGTCGAAACTCCTCGGCGGCGTCGACTCCATCGAGGGCATGCTGGCCAAGGCCGGACTGCCCGCCTTCCTGGCCTACGGGGTCTACGTGGGGGAGGTGGTCGCGCCCTTCCTGATCCTGGTCGGCCTGTACACCCGCCTGGCGGCGGCGATCGTCGCCATCAACATGATCGTGGCGGTGATGCTGGTGCATACCAGCGAATTCTTCACGCTGTCCAAGAGCGGCGGCTGGGCGCTGGAGCTGCAGGGCATGTTCTTCGGGACGGCGATCGTGCTGGTCTTCCTGGGGGCGGGCCGCTACAGCATCGGCGGCCTGCACGGGCGCTTCAACTGAGTCCGGCGCACCGCGGACGGGCCTGGCGAAAAATTCCGGCAATTGCTGAAATCGATTTCACTGTTGGGTTATCATCCTCGGCACGTCCACGGGCGTGGACGGACAATGGAGGAGACACCATGCAAAGAAACCGGATGAACACATCCCTGCGCGTCATCGTCCTGGCGGTGGCGCTGGCCGCCGGCCATGCCGGGGCGGCCGCCTATCCGTTCCGCGACACCAGCCTGCCGGCCGACGCGCGCATCGCCAACATCCTGTCGCTGATGACGGTCGACGAGAAGATCGAGGCGCTGTCGACCAATTCGGCCGTGCCGCGCCTGGGCATCCCGAGCTTCGGCAGCACCGAGGGCATCCATGGCATCGTGCGGCGCGGCGACCCGCAGAAGAAGCGGGCCGCCATCACCACCACCCAGTTCCCGCAGCCGCCCGGCATGGGCGCCAGCTGGAACCCGGAACTGGTGCGCCAGGCGGCCGAGGTGCAGTCCACCGAGGCGCGCTACATCACCCAGAGCGCGAAGTACGGCCACCCGGTCCTGATGCAGTGGGGACCGCAGGCCGACCTGGCGCGCGATCCGCGCTGGGGCCGCGGCGAAGAGGTGTACAGCGAGGACGCTTTCCTGGCCGGCAGCATGTCGGTCGCCTTCACCCGGGGACTGCAGGGCGAGCACCCGAAGTACTGGCGCGGCGCCGCACTGCTCAAGCACTTCCTCGCCAACAGCAACGAGAACCTGCGCAGCAATTCCTCGTCCGACTTCGATGAGCGCCTGTTCTGGGAATACTATTCCGTGCCTTTCCGCATGAGCTTCGAGGAGGGCGGTGCGCGCGGCGTGATGGCCGCCTACAACGCCTGGAACGGCAAGCCGCTGCACCTGCATCCCATCCTCAAGGACCTGGTGATCGGCAAGTGGGGCGCGGAGGTGGTATCGAGCGACGGCGGCGCGATCGGCAACCTGGTCAAGTGGTACGGGATCTTCCCGGGCCAGAAGGAAGCCGCGGTGGCGGGGCTCAAGTCGGGCATCAACCAGTATCTCGACACCTACAAGGACGAACTGCGCGCGGCCATCGCGGATGGCACGGTGAGCGAGTCGGAACTGGACGAGGCGCTGGCGCGCAAGCTGCGCGTCACGCTGCGGCTCGGCCTGATCGATCCGCCCGAGGGCAATCCCTACGCGGCGATCAAGGATGGCCCGGAACCCTGGGCGAGCGAGGCGCACAAGGCGGTCTCGCTGCGGATGGCGCTCGAGTCGATCGTCCTGATGAAGAATGCCAAGGCCACGCTGCCGCTGTCGAAGACCGGCATCCGCAGCATCGCCGTGATCGGTCCCCATGCCGACAGCGTGCGCTGGGACTGGTATGGCGGCCTGCCGCCGTACACGGTGACGGCGCTGGAAGGGATCAGGGCGGCCGTCGGGCCGGAGGTGGCGGTCAACTACGCGCCCCACGACGGCGCCGATGCGGCGGCCATGGCGGCGCGCGCGTCGGACGTGGCGGTGGTCCTGGTCGGGAACGACCCGACCTGCGGCCCGAACATGGCCACCGACTGGACCGACAACGGCACCAGGCCCTGCCTCGACCCGGGCGACGGCCGCGAAGGACGCGACCGCGAGACCCTGGCGCTGGGACAGGAAGAGCTGGTCAGGAAGGTGCTGGCGGCCAATCCGAAGACGGTGATGGTGCTGGTGTCGAGCTTCCCGTACACCATCAACTGGTCGAAGCGGCATGTGCCGGCGATCCTGCAGATGGCGCACTCGTCGCAGGACCAGGGGACCGCGCTGGCCAGGGTCCTGTTCGGCGACTACAACCCGGGCGGCAGGCTGGTGTCCACCTGGCCGGCATCGATGGAGCATGTGCCGCCGATGATGGATTACGACATCCGCCACGGCCGCACCTACATGTACGCGAAGCACCCGCCGCTGTTCCCCTTCGGGCATGGCCTGAGCTACACCAGCTTCGGCTACGCGAACCTGCGCACCGATGCGCCGGTGCTGGGTCGGGACGGCACGGTCAACGTCGAGGTGGACGTGAGCAACACCGGCAAGCGCGCGGGCGACAGCGTGGTGCAGCTGTATGCCGCCTATCCGGCGTCGAAGGTGCAGCGGCCGAAACAGGCCCTGGTGGGCTTCCAGCGCGTGAGCCTGCAGCCGGGCGAACGGCGCACCGTGCGCATTCCGGTGAAGGCGAGCCAGCTGGCGTACTGGGATGCCGGACGCGGGGCGTTCGAGCTCGAGGCCGGGCGGGTCAGGCTGATGGTCGGCGAATCGTCGGCTGCGATCCGCCTTTCCGGCTCCGTCGAGGTGCGCGCCGAGTAGGGGGCTGGAAACGGCAGGGGCCGGACTCCGCACGCGGCGCGGTCCGGCCCCTGGAAGGGATCGGCGCTTACTCGACCCAGCTGAACCCATCACGCGCCAGCAGCGCGAACGACTCCGCGGGACCCCACGATCCGGCCGCATAGGTATGCGGCTTCTCGTCCAGCACGCCCCAGCCGTTGATGATCGGATCGGCCCATTCCCAGGCCGCTTCCAGTTCGTCGCGGCGCATGAAGTGGGTCAGGCGGCCGCGCACCACGTCGATCAGCAGGCGCTCGTAGGCTTCCGCGCGGCGCTGCTGGAAGGCCGAGTGCAGGTCGAGGTTGAGCTCGACCTGCTGCATCTGCATGCCGCTGCCGGGCTGCTTGGCCATGATCTGCAGCTTGATCGCTTCTTCCGGCTGCAGCTCGATCACCAGGCGGTTGGCGACCCCGCCCGGCGCGTCCGGGAACAGCGGGAAGGGCGGGTTGGTGAACTCGACCACGATCTTGGACGAGCGGCGCTGCATGCGCTTGCCGGTGCGCAGGTAGAACGGCACCTTCGACCAGCGCCAGGTATCGATGTGGGCGCGCAGCGCGACGAAGGTCTCGGTCTTGCTGCCGGCCGGGACGTTGCGCTCCTCGAGGTAGCCGGGCACTTCCTGGTTGCCGCTGACGCCGTGCGCGTATTGTCCGCGCACCGTGTCGCGCGCGATGTCGGCCAGGGTGAAGCGGCGCAGCGAACGCAGCACCTTGAGCTTCTCGTCGCGCACCGCGTCCGGGGTCAGCGAGGTGGGCGGCTCCATCGCGACGATGCACAGCAGCTGCAGCAGGTGGTTCTGCACCATGTCGCGCATGGCGCCGGTGCCGTCGTAGAAGCCGGCGCGGCTGCCCACGCCGACTTCCTCGGCCACCGTGATCTGCACGCTCGAGATGTTCGGCGCACGCCACAGCGGCTCGAGGATCGAGTTTCCGAAGCGCAGCACCATCAGGTTCTGCACCGTTTCCTTGCCCAGGTAATGGTCGATGCGGTAGATCTGCGATTCGGCGAAATGCCTGCCCACCGCTTCGTTGATGTCGACGGCCGAGGCCAGGTCGTGACCCAGCGGCTTTTCCAGCACCACGCGCGCATGCCCGTCGACCAGTCCGGCGTCGGCCAGCTTGTCGCAGATGGTGGTGAACAGCGCGGGCGCGGTGGACAGGTAGAACACGCGCTGGGCGCCGTCGCGCGATGCCCTGGCCAGGGCCTGGAAGTCGGGCGCCGCCTGCACGTCGAGGCGGACGTACTCGAGCAGCTTGAGGAAGCCGTCCCAGGTCTTCTCGTTGAAGTTGGCGCTGGTGATGAAGGACCGCGAGTGCTGTTCGACGTGGGCGAGGTAGGCCTCGCGATCGATTTCCTGGCGTCCGGTGGACAGGATGCGGGTCGACGCCGGCAGGTTGCCGTGGAGGTAGGCCATGTAGAGCGCAGGCAGCAGCTTGCGCATGGCCAGGTCACCCATGCCGCCGAAGATGATCATATCGAGGGGAAGGCCGGTATCAAACTCTGTCGGGGAGGTCATTTCAATTGTGCGAAAAAGAAGTTGAAAGGTCGCTCAGCTGGCGTTGGGCGCTGGACGATCGCTTAAAGGCATCGTCGAGGCCGGGAGGATCGGAGCGCCGCTGAGCCGGCGGAATCCCGGGGGATCCGCGGTCAGTGTCATCGATAGGGCGGCAGGGCGAAGGTGGGCGCGTGCCGTGGGGGCCGGCTTGTGGCCGGCCGGAAGCGCCTGCGCCGGACGGGAACGGGCCGTCCGGACGGATAACACAGGCATGGGGCTGGCGCGGTGGCGCATAAGCAGTATTTGTCATCGAATGGTGCCGGGCGAAGGGAGGGCGCGGATAGCCTGGGATGGCTGTTCGAGGGTCCGTTCGCTGCGTCGTATCAGCTTACTATAGCCGATAATGGATTGACAGTTAGGAAATGCCATTTTCCACATCGGAAACATCCCTCCGCCCGGGGGGGCGCAGCGCGCCGCCGGAACCGCGAAAGTCCTCGCATCCCGGGGCCCCCTGCCTATACTCAAAATAGCGCTGCAGCAGTGTGGCTGCAGCCACACGGGAGGACATCATGAAGCGTTTCATACTCGCTGGGGCCGCTTGCGCGCTCAGCGCGGCGGCGGCTGCACAGACCGGTCAACCGGCGGAACAGGTGACGGTGAGGGCAATGGCCGACCGCTTCGCGCCGCCGGCCCAGCTGCGGAACATGTGGTACGACGAGTTCGACCTGGTCAAGGGCGACTATACCCTGTCCGACGGCCGCAGCATGCAGCTGAGCACATGGGGGAACCGCATGTATGCCAGGGTCGAGGGTATCGGCAAACTGCAGTTGGTGGCGCTGTCGCCGTATGAATTCGTGGCGCTGGGCAAGCCGCTGCGGATCGTGATCGACGATCCGGAGACGTCGTCCGCGCCGCGGATCACGGCGACGGTGACGATGCCGGCGCACCTGCTGTCGGACGCGGGCCCGGCCGGCGCGCTGCTCACCCTGCTGGCGCACCGCTGAGCGTGCGGTCCTTTCCGGCGCTTCAGCGCTGCCCGTCCTTTACCGGGGCCATGGACTTGAAGTAATAGAACATGGCGTCGAGATCGGTGTCGTTCATGCTGCGCAGCACATCGAAGGGCATGGCGCTGTCGACCGGGCTGCCGTCCGGCCGCCGGCCGCTGCGCATCATGGTCCGGAACGCTTCCACCGTTTCGTAGCGGGGCAGGACCGAGCCCGGGCCGGGCGTCAGGTTCGGCGCCGCCGGCCAGGCTGGCGGCGCGCCCGGAATCTTGCCGCCGCTCAGGCCGGCGCCATGGCAGCCCATGCACATGTTGGCCAGGTACTTGCCGTGTTCCAGCGACACGGTCGCCGCGACCGGCGCCGGCGGCGGCAGGCTGTGGTCGATCTTGGCGGCGGCGTCCTCGATCATGCCTGCCGCGTACAGCAGCCTGACGGGCAGCGGCAGTTCGATGACGGCGCTGTCGCCGCTGACCGGAGGCAGTTGCTGCGCGTAGCTGATGAGGGCGCCCGCATCCTGGTTGCTCATGCGCGCCCAGTCCTCGCTGGGCATGATCAGGACCGGCTGGCCGCCGGGCTTGAGGCCATGGCGCAGGACGCGCACCCAGTCCTCGCTTGTGTAGTCGGCGACCACGCCGTTCTGGCCGGTGGTGATGTTCGGGGCCACCACCCGCATGCCGTCGCCGTTGAAGACCTCGTGTCCGCCGCCGTTGTCGCCATGGCAGTGCGCACAGCCGCGCGCCTTGAACAGGTAGCGCCCGTGCTCCAGGGTGGCGGTGCTGCTGTCGAGCTGGACCGGGGTCACGGCCACGTGCACCGCGCGCGTCATCTTCCGTTCGGCCAGGTACAGGCCGCCGGCGACGGCGAGTCCGGCTGCCGCGACCAGCGCCCCGATACCGATGGCGCTGCGCTTGATCCATTTGTTCATGTTGGTCTTCCTTGACGACGCGAGATGCCGGCCGGGAGGCCCAGGCGCCAGGGCCTCTGCGGATGGGGTGACCTTAGTATAAGAGACTGCCGCGGCAGTGTTGGCGGAAAAATGCCCCCATGCGTGGTGCATTTGTCGCTTTTCGGCGTGGGCCATTCGCGCCGCCGGCGCTTGCGGCAGCGCGGGCCCGGCTTTCAGTGGAGGTGGACCTGCTGCCTGGCTTGCGCGTGGCGTGCGGCGGGCGGCGCGCCGTGGAGGGGAAGCTGGTGCACGGCCTGGAGGGCGTCGGCCAGCGGCGCCGGGTCGGTCCAGTCCTCGACGGCGAAGTCGTGGCGGATGTAGCCCCAGTCCAGCAGGAAGTCCTTCTGGGCGGCCAGGCCGGCAACCTGCACGGGGCCGAGCGCCGGCATCAGGCTGCGGTGCAGCAGCGGACCGTGGGCGCCCGCGACCTCGTCCGCCGTGTAGCCGGGATTCTCGAGGGCGACCAGCGCCGCCACCCGGTCCGGATTGTCGCGCGCCCAGTGCGCGGCGCGCGCGAGCACGGCGAGGTAGCGGCGCACGATGCCGGGATGGCGGGCGAGGAAGGCGCGATCCACCGTGACCGGCCTGGGGGTGCCGTTGTTGACCCGCAGCAGGGGATCGTCCAGGCCGTTCAGGTCGGCCAGTTCGCGCAGCGCCGGGTCGCGTGCGGCGGCGTAGCCCTGGGCGCCGCGCAGGAACACGGCGTCCACATAGCCGGAGCGCAGCGCCTCGCGTTCGATGTCGCGGCCCGCATTGCGTTGCGGGTATTCGAAATCGGGCGATTCGATGTGGGTCCAGCGCGCCCGGCGCGGATCGAGTCCGGCCGCGGCCAGCGCGGTGGCGAAGCCCTTCTGGGCGCCGGCGCGCCCGATGTCGACCAGCGCGCGCCGGCGCAGCGGCAGGCCGAGGCGCTTGCCCTTCAGGTCCGCCAGGTCGCGGATGCCGCTGTCGCGCCGCACCAGGATGCCCTGGTACTCGTCGACCCAGGTGATGGCCACCACCACGGCGCCCTGGCCTTCGGAACGGGCCCAGATCGCCGGCACGTTGCCGCCCTCGCGGATCAGGCCCGTCTGGCCGTGGTGGTAATAGGACAGGCGGATGTCGCGGCTGGCCGCTTCCTCCAGCGCCCGCAGCGTGATGGCGCCGGATGCGAATTCCGCATGCAGCAGGCCGGTGCGCACGGCCAGCCCGGTCGCCGTGGCGCCGCCCCGGTGGCTGTACCAGAGTTGGATCGGGGAGTTCTGTGGTGAAGTCATGTGTCGGTTCCAGGGTTGGTGATCTTCCTGGTGGAAGCAAGCGCCGGGCCAGCACAAACGGCGCGGGTTTGCTGGCTATTGCGCAGTCGCTGCTGGGTAGTGCGCAATGCCGGCCCGGTTGCGGCGTGCTGGCGGTGGCATGGAACCTGCAGCTGAACAGGGATCAGCCAAACGGAGAGCCTCATGAGCCACACCCCCCGCATCCTTGCCTTTGCCGGCAGCACCCGCCGCGATTCGGCCAACAAGAAGCTGGCGCGCGCCGCCGCCCACGCCGCCGTGGCGGCCCACGCCAGCGTCACCTGGATCGACTTGCGCGACTATCCGTTGCCGCTGTTCGACGCCGACCTCGAGGTCCAGGGCCTGCCGCCGGCGATGCTGCGCCTGCGTGCGCTGTTCGCGCAGCACGAGGCGCTGATCGTCGCGTCGCCGGAATACAACGGCTTCTTCCCGCCCGTGCTCAAGAATGCGCTGGACTGGCTGTCGCGTCCCGCGCTGGGCCAGGAGCGGCACGCGGTGTTCGCCGGGCGGCCGGTGCTGCTGCTGTCCGCGGTGGCCGGCCGCTCGGGTGGCACGGCCGGCCTGCAGCAGCTGCGCCAGCAGTTCCTGAACCTGAAGGCGCTGCCCTACGGGCGCCAGTTCGTGCTGCCGCTGGCCGCCGACGCCTTCGATGCGCGCAACCGCGTGGGCGATCCGGCACGCCGCGCGGAGCTGGCCGATACCGTGGCCGGGTTCGCGCTGTCGCTGCATGCGCTGGCGCCGGCCTGAAGCCCCGCTTATGCGTAATACGGATAAGCTTGCGTTGCACTATTCGTTCACGCGAGGGCGTCGCCGAACTATAGTCGAGGCATGAACCTGACCGCCCAACACCTTCCTCCCGAGTTTGCCCGCAGCGCCCGCCTGGCGCGCGGCGGCCTTGACACCGAACCGCTGGTCGCCTTTCCGAATGCGCCGAAAACCAGCCTGCTGGTGCGCGCGACCGCCTTCGTGTTCGCCGATCCGCGCTCGCGCGCGCTGCAGGAACTGATCGAACGGGTGGCGCCCAGCGAGGCGACGATCCTGATCACCGGCGAGACCGGCACCGGCAAGGAACTGATCGCCCGCCACGTGCACGCCCTCAGCCGGCGCAGCGCGGGCAAGTTCGTCGCGATCAACTGCGGCGCGTTTTCCGAGACCCTGATCGAGAGCGAACTGTTCGGCTACGAGAAGGGCGCCTTCACCGGCGCCGTGGGGGCCAAGCCCGGGTGGTTCGAGACCGCCAACGGCGGCACCCTGTTCCTCGACGAGATCGGCGACCTGCCGATGCCGATGCAGGTCAAGCTGCTGCGCGTGCTGCAGGAGCGCGAAGTGGTGCGCCTCGGTTCGCGCCAGGCGCTGCCGATCGACGTGCGCCTGATGGCCGCCACCAACGTCGACCTGGCCGGGGCGGTAAGGGCGGGGCGCTTCCGCGAAGACCTGTATTACCGCCTGCAGGTGATCTCGCTGCCGCTGCTGCCGCTGCGCGAGCGGCCGGGCGACGTGATGCCGCTGACCCGCCACTTCCTGCAGACCTACGCCGAGCGCCTGCACCTGGGCGAGGTGTCGCTGTCGCCGGATGGCGAACTGGCGCTGCGCCAGTATCCGTGGCCGGGCAACATCCGCGAACTGGAGAACGTGATCCACCGCGCGCTGCTGGTGTGCCGCAACGGGCGCGTCACCGCGGCCGACCTGAGCCTGTCGCCGCTGATGGCCGCGGTTGCGCCGACGTCCGCACCGATTCCTGCGCCGTTCGCCGCACCCATTGCCACGCCGCTCGCGCCGGCCATGCCGGCCTGCCTGGCCGCGCCGGCGCCCTTGCCGCTCTCCGAACCCGAGCCCGGGATCGCGCCGGTGCGCGAATCCGAGCGCTTCCATGCCGCCTGGCAGGCGCTGCTCGACTCGGGCGAGCAGATCACTTTCGAGGCCCTGCAGCTGCAACTGGTGCTGGCGGCGTGGGAAAGCAGCGACCGCAACCAGCTGCGCACGGCGCGCTACCTGAACATCAGCCGCAACGTCCTGCGCACTTACCTGAAAAAGGCCGGCGTCCTGTCCTGACGCCGGCCGGCGCGCTCCTTAGGCCGCCAGGTCCACGGCGGTCCCGAGCAGCGCGTGGGCGGCCGCCAGCGGCCGGTGGTCGGCCCAGGCGCGCACGTCGACGTCGCGGTCGAGGAAGCCGTGCGCCAGCTGGAAGTTCTTCTGCTGCTCGAACAGCGCCAGGCGTTCCTCGGACAGGTCCGGCGCCAGCGCCGCATGGAAGCCCTCGCGGTAGGCGGTGGCCACGGCGTCGCCGCCGGCCTGGGTTTCCGCCTGCAGGATCGCCAGCACCTCGGCGCGATGGCTGCGCGCCCACTCGGCGGCGCGCAGGGTCTGCGCCAGGAAGCGCACCACGAGTTCGAAATGGTGTTCGAGGAAGTCCCGATGCACGGTGATCGGCCGCGGGGTGCCGTTGTTGACGCGGAAGCGGCGCCCGGGCAGGGCGTCGAGGTCGATCCCGACTTCGACGCCGGCCGCGCGCGCGGCATCGACCGCCGCCGCGCCTTTCACATAGACGGCGTCGACATCGCCGCGCGCCAGCGCCGCGATCCCTTGCCACAAGCCGGCGCCCGGCGGCGGCGCTTCCGGGCTGCCGACTTCTTCCAGGATCACGTCGTCCAGGCCCAGGCCGGCGCTGGCCAGCGCGCCGTGGTAGCCCGCCAGGCTCATGCCGCGTGCGATGCTGCGCCCGCGCCTGTTCTCCTCGATGTCGATGCGGCGGAACACCGGCAGCGCCAGGCGCTTGCCCTTCAGGTCGGCCGGCTGGCGGATGCCGGATCCCGGCCGGACCAGGATGGTCTGCCACTCGTCGATCCAGGTGAGGCCGACCAGGCGGGTGTCGGCGCCCTGGGCGCGCGCCGGCAGCGCGAGCAGGTTGCCGCCTTCGCGGATCAGGGTGGGCAGGCCGTGCTCGTAGTGATGGCGCGCCAGTTCGCCGCCGGTTTCCTGCAAGGTCTTGAGGGCGATGCCGTCGCGCGCGAATTCCTGCTCCAGCCAGCCAAGCTTGTAGGCCAGGCCGGTGGCGGTGGGGACGGGGCAGCGGGTAAACCAGATCGTGTCGATGCTCATGTAAGTCGGCTCCTTCGGTGGTCGGGCCGGGAATTCCCGGTTCCCGCACTCCGATGCAGGAAGCGTACCGGGCGATTCCGGGCGCGACATGCTGGCTTTGGCGCAGCGCGGGCGGCGGGTTGCTGCGGCGCCAGCATCGGCTGCTAGCAGCCCAGCAGCCGGCCGGCGGCGGAGGCTGGCACGTGTCTTGCGAGCTACCGGAGGACGCCGTGCCGGCAGCGGCCCATCAACCTGAGGAGAACATCCTATGAGTCAAGACACCGTCAACCAGCTCGACACCCTGTGGTACACCCGCTGCCCGGTGCCGACCGCGCTCGGCATCGCGGTGCAGCAGGGCTGGCTGGAACAGGCGCTGGGCGCCAGGGGCACCGCGGTCAAGTCGCTGCGCGAGTCGAACGAGCGCGCCGTGCGCGAATCGCATTTCGACCACACCCTGCAGAACTCGGTGCGCCACGGCGGCAACATCCCGGCCGTCTGGGCGCGCGCGGCGGGCCGCGACACGCGCCTGATCGGCTTGTCCTGGGCCGACGAGACCCAGCGCATCCTGACCCTGCCGGGCAGCGGCATCCGCAGCCCGCGCGACCTGAAGGGACGGCGCTTCGGCCTGCCCAGGTGGGTCAACGCCCAGATCGACTTCGCGCGGGCGCAGGCGATCCGCGGGCTGGAGAACGCGCTGCGGCTGGAAGGGCTGGAGGTGGCCGACGTGCAGCTGGTCGACTACGTGATCGAGCAGGACCAGAGCGATGCGCCGGCCGAGCGGGTGGCCGGCACCAATGTGTTCGGCGGCCAGCGGCGCAGCGGCGGGCAGGCGGCGGAACTGGTGGGACTGCTGCGCGGCGAAGTCGACGCCATCTTCCTCAAGGGAGCGAGCGCGGCCCACCTGGCGCAGCTGTTCGGCCTGCATACGGTGATCGATACCGGCATCCATCCGGATCCGCTGGTGCGCTCCAACAATGGCACGCCGCGCGCGCTGACGGTGGATGCGCAGCTGATCGGGCGGCATTTCGAGGTGGCGGTGGACATCGTCGACCAGGTGCTGCGGGCCCAGGCCTGGGCCCAGGCGCATCCGGACGATACCCGGCGCTTCCTGGCGCGCGAATCGAATACCAGCGAATACTGGGTGACGGCGGCGTATGGGGCCGACGCGCACCAGCGGCTCGAGACCTCGCTGTCGGAGGCGAACATCGCGGGGCTGCAGGATTTCAGCGACTTCCTGCTGCGCTGGGGTTTCCTGCCGGCGGCGGTGGACGTGCGCGCATGGATCGAAGCGCGGCCATTCGAGGCCGCGCTGGCGCGCCAGGCGAAGGCGGCGTGACCGCGGCGCGATGAAAGAGCCCGCAGCGGCGGGCTCCGGCGGGCATCAAGCCAGCGGATCGATGGTGAAGGCCGGCATGCGCGCCTTGCTGCTGGCCGCCTCGAGGAATTTGTCGGCCGTGATCAAGGCCTCGTTGATGGTGACGTCCATGTCGAGGTAGCGATAGGTTCCGAGCCGCCCGACGAAGGTCACGTTGCTCTCCTTGCGCGCCAGGTTCACGTACTTCTCGAGCTGCTGCTTGTCGCGCGCCAGGCGGATCGGGTAGTAGGGAATGTCGGTCTCTCCGCACTGCCGGCTGTACTCCATGTAGCACACGGTGCGCTCATGGCTTTCCCATGGCGAGAAGTGCTTGTGCTCGGTGATGCGGGTGTACGGCTTGGCGTCGTCGCAGTAGTTGATGACCGCGTTGCCCTGGTAGTCGCCGCTATCGCGGAAGGTCTCGAAGTCCAGCGTGCGGTAGGGCAGGCGGCCTTCCGCATGCTTGAACCAGGCGTCGATCGGCCCGCTGTAGAACACATGGTCGTAGTCCGACTTGAGCGCCGGGTCGAACATGGTGTTCAAATGCACGGTCACGCCGGGCACGGCGAGGATGTTCTCGACCAGCGCGGTATAGCCTTCGGCCGGCATGCCCTGGTACTTGTGGCTGAAGTAATTGTCGTCGTAGTTGAAGCGCACCGGCAGGCGTTTCAGGATGCTGGCCGGCAGCTCGCTCGGTTGCAGTCCCCACTGCTTGACGGTATAGGTCTTGAAGAAGGCTTCGTACAGCTCGCGGCCGACGAAGCGCAGCGCCTGTTCCTCGAAGGTGGTCGGATTCTCGATCGACTTGTCGCCCAGCGAAGCCAGGAATTGCTGGGCTTCCGCCGGACGCATCGTCTTGCCGAAGAACTGGTTGATGGTCAGGAGGTTGATCGGCAGCGTGAACACGCGGTTGTTGGTGATCGCCTTGACGCGGTTGACATAGGGCTTGAATTCGGCGTAGCGGTTGACGAATTCCCAGGCCCGCTCGATGTCGGTATGGAAGATGTGCGGACCGTAGAGATGCACCATGACACCGGTCTCGCTGTCGCGTTCGGAATAGCAGTTGCCGGCCACGTGGTTGCGCGATTCGAACACCTCGACCTGGTGGCCCGCGCTCGCAAGCTGGTTGGCGATCACGGCGCCGGAGAATCCCGCACCCACAATTGCGATGTTTCTTTTCATTTGTCCACCCAAATAGTAGAAATCACTCATTTTCGATCGATACGGGAGCCGTCGTAGCGATTTCCCTCTCTCTTTTCCCCTCGTCGGCGCCCTGGACACGGGTGCGTGCAGGCGCAACAGCCCATGCCGGCGCAGGCAACCGGCTGTGTGCGGAGCTGCGGCCCCGGGCGTGCACGTGGGTCACCGGCGATTATAGGAGCCGGTCGGCTTTCGCTCCGTTCGATACGTCACACAGTCAGGGAGACGGCGAACGGGCGCGGGCGGGGTCAGAGGACGTGCTTGACGTGGCTGATTCCGAGTTCGTCGTAGATCTCGTAGATCACGTCGAGCATGTTCGACAGTTCGGGCGTACGGTCCATCTGCCGCACGTTGAAGGTGATCGGCGACACCGCCCCCGGATCGTCGAGCGACCTGTAGACCACGTCGGTCCTGACCATGCCCTGCAGGCTCTTGGGCACGATGGCCACGCCCTGGCCGGCGCCGACCAGGCCGATGGCGATCTGCAGTTCGCGCACTTCGATGACCTTCTGCGGAAACAGCATCCGCTCGCGGAAGATCGCCAGCACCTGGTCGGCGAAGCTGGGGCGCGGCTGCTTCGGGTAGACCAGCAGGGCTTCCTGCGCCACGTCGGACAGCCGGATCGGCCCCTCGTTCTTCGATAGCCGGTGGCCGACCGGGAGGGCGACGATCAGGGCCTCTTCGCGCAGCACGATGCGCCGGATGGCAGGGTCCTCGATCTTCAGGCGGCCGAAACCGACATCGATCCGGCCGTCCTTCAGCGCCTGCATCTGCTCGATCGTGGCCAGTTCGTGGAAGCTGATGTCCAGCGTCTGGTAGCGTTCGCGGAAGCGCCGCACGATCTCCGGCAGCAGGCCGTACAGGGTCGAGGCCACGAAGCCGATCGCGAACTTGCGGTCGATCTTGCCGACGCGCTGGGTCATCGCCTTCAGGTCGGCCGCCTTGTCCAGCAGTTCCTGGGCATGCGCGTGGAAGAACTTGCCCGCCTCGGTCAGGCGCAGCGGACGCGAACCTTTCTCGATCAATACCACCCCGAGTTCCTCTTCGAGCTGCTGGATCTGCCGGCTCAGCGGCGGCTGCGCGATGTTGAGGCGCTCGGCCGCCCGCGTGAAGTTCTTCTCGTCTGCCACGGCGACGAAATAGCGCAGATGGCGCAATTCCATAAATCATACCTCCAAGGTATTGAACCCATACTAATTCAGTGTTGGACCGCTCGGAATTTCGCGGATATCGTGTTCGCACATACCACATTATATGAATTAAATATGATCCAGGAAATCGAAACTACGCTGGTGGACGTGCCGACGATCAGGCCGCACAAGCTCTCCGTGGCGACCATGCACACGCAGACGCTGGTCCTGGTCCGGATCCGCTGCGACGACGGCATCGAAGGCTGGGGCGAGGCGACCACCATCGGCGGCCTTGCCTACGGCGAGGAGAGCCCGGAAAGCATCAAGGCGAATATCGACACCCATATCGCGCCGCTGCTCATCGGCATGGACGCCGGCCGCGTCGCCCTGGCGATGGCGAAACTGCGCAAGACCATCCAGGGCAACCGCTTCGCCAAGTGCGCGATCGAGACCGCGCTGCTGGACGCCCAGGGCCAGCGCCTCGGGGTGCCGGTGAGCGAACTGCTCGGCGGCCGGGTGCGCGACGCGCTGCCGTGCGCCTGGACCCTGGCCAGCGGCGACACCGCCAAGGACATCGCCGAGGCCGAGACCATGCTGGACAAGCGCCGCCACCGCATCTTCAAGCTCAAGATCGGCGCGCGCAGCGTGAAGGAAGACGTGGACCACGTGCTGGCGATCAAGCGCGCCCTGGGCGACCGCGCCAGCGTGCGCGTGGACGTCAACCAGGCCTGGTCCGAACTCGACGCGGTGCGCGGCATCGCCGCCCTGGAAGCCGGCGGCGTCGACCTGATCGAACAGCCGGTGCGCGCCGACAACCGCGCCGCTCTGCGCCGCCTGGCCGCGCGCTTCGACGTCGCGGTGATGGCCGACGAAGCCCTGCATGGACCGGTGGACGCCTACAACATCGCCCGCATCGACGGCGCCGACGTGTACGCCGTGAAGATCGCCCAGAGCGGCGGCCTGTTCCCGGCGCAGCAGGTGGCGGCCGTGGCCCAGCTGGCGGGGATCGGCCTGTACGGCGGCACCATGCTGGAGGGCGGCATCGGCACCGCGGCCAGCGCCCACCTGTGCTCGACCTGGGCCGACCTGGCCTGGGACACCGAACTGTTCGGCCCACTGCTGCTGACCGAGGAAGTGCTGGAAGAGCCGCTGGTCTACCAGGACTTCGCGTTGCAGGTGCCGACCGGGCCGGGACTGGGGGTGCGCATCGACCGCGACAAACTGCAGCGCCTGCGCCGTCAATAAACCATCCACTCACTGAAGGAGACAAGCATGACTCACCAAGAAATCGACCAACTCGTCAAAACCTGGATCGTCGATTCGGCCATCCGCCCGGCCAACCCGCGCGTGCAGCAGGTCGTCCTGCGCCTTGTGAGCGACCTGTGCAAGGCGATGGAAGACCTGGACATCCAGCCGAGCGAGTTCTGGACCGGCCTCGAGTACCTGACCAACGCCGGCAAGGCCAACGAACTGGGCCTGCTGACCCCGGGCCTGGGCCTGGAGCGCTTCATGGACATCCGCGCCGACGAGGCCGAAGCCCGCGCCGGCATCGAAGGCGGCACCCCGCGCACCATCGAAGGTCCGCTGTACGTGGCCGGCGCGCCGGAAAGCACCGGCTTTGCGCGCCTCGACGACGGCACCGAGAGCGAGCAGGGCGAGATCGTGTTCATGCAGGGCACCGTGTTCGACGCCGCGGGCAAGCCGCTGCCGGGCGCCAAGGTCGAAGTCTGGCACGCCAACCTGCTGGGCAACTACTCGTTCTTCGACCAGACCCAGTCGCATTTCAACCTGCGCCGCACCATCATCACCGACGC